>JALSOQ010000013.1 GCA_026986375.1 Archaeoglobaceae archaeon | reverse complement strand
TGCTTACGTGATAACTACGATAATAGGTTAAAAAATAAAAAATGAATAATTTTAATTTTTACATTTCGTTGCTCGAACGTCCCCAAGCGACCAAGAGAGCCAAGATGAATCCTGCCGCCATTACGATTGCTCCGATTATGAACATATTAAGTGCTGAGTAACCCGTTGTAATTGCAGAATTCACAAAGTCAAGTGTTGTAGTATCGTTATACTGCTGAGCTAATGATTTTACCTGATTTGATAGCTGGCTAAAGACTATTGCTCCGATCATTAGCGATGCCAGAAGGACAATTACGCTTATCATTGCTGTTAGGCCCTTATGGTTGCGTATCCACTTCACTTTGACTCTCACCTCCTAACGTATTAACCTTAACCCTATGCATTTAAATATCTTTCGCTCGTAAGCTTTAAGCTTATCTATATACATAAAGCTAACGTATAAGCTGAAACTATGCGTTTGTTAATTTTAATTTCTAAAAAGTTTTTCCGAGATCTATTTCTTTTAGATCTTCCAAAAAAGTCATAGCCGTTAATACAAAACCGTTTTATAATAACGATCTTATCACGTTCCTAACTAAATTTCTAAATTGCTTTACTCCCCGTTATAGGCTCAAACGCTATCACAATTTCACAGTATCACAATTTGTTTTCCTTATATTATGATACCAAGGTTAGCTCATAGCTGTTAATACAAAGTTGTTTTATAATAATTATCTAATTGCTACCGCTATTACAATTTCACAATATCACAAAATGTATTTGCATACTTATACGTCGGAAATAAACTCATAGCTATTTTTACAATAGCGGTTTATAATTAACTGCTATGGTTATTAACGTAGCTGTTAAAATAGTCCTCTCCTAACTGCTACTTACGGATAGAATAATATTAGCTTAGCTTATAATATTCCAATAACCCATAACTCTTCCCATAACCTTTCTTTCATTAACTATATCTTTCATACTATAAGGGCGCCCAGCCGGCTGGCCGGCTCAGCTATTGTTATAGCTAAAGCTATAATGTTACAATATAACAGCTATAGCTATATTACTATAGCGCTATAGTAACATAGCTATTATGTTTATAGTAGCTATACGTAACCTAACCAGCCGATGAGCCAGCCCGGACGGCCTATTATATGAATAATCAAATAGGGTTAAGAGGAGAGAATGAGGTTAGATCTCTTATCTGAGTTATTATTTACTCGGCTAATATTATTTTTTCCATGAACTAGAGCTAGGAGAAGGGAGATATAGATCAAGCTGATGAGGCTTGAAATATCGATAGGTGTTAGAATATGGGTTAGGTTAAAATTCGAGCATAGAGCTAATTATAACGAAAGGGAATAAAAATAGCTATAGCTTATACATAATTATTAAGGTTATAGCTTAATTAATTTGCTATGGTTTAGCCTATCGGTTACATATTTCGAAAAGCTTTTAAGGATTCTATACGTATAGTTAGCTATGGGAAGGCCGAAAAGCAATAAGACAAAATTAACGCTATGGGTAGATAAAAACATAGTGGAGTTAGCTAAGCGTAAGATAGGAAATCTATCGGCATTTTTTGAAGTAAAGGTTTTAGAAGCTGTTAAACTTGGAAATAACGGGTTAGAGCCACGGCCGGGATTTGAACCCGGGACCTTTGCCTTACCAAGGCAACGCTCTGCCAGCTGAGCTACCGTGGCCTGATTGCTGTTGCATCGCACGAATTAAAACCTTTTCGTTGGAACACCAAAAGACTTAAATCGTCCTCTACAGTCCATCGCAATATGGAAGAATTCGAGGAAATTTTCCTGATCGAAGAAGAGGAAGAGGAGGAAATAGACTCCGAGGATGAGGTCAAGCTGGCCGAAATTTACAAGTTGGCGAACAAGCTCATCAAATTGCTCGACGAACTCAAGAGCTACGAGTTGAAGGAAGCCGCATCGCTCATGCTGATCAGGGAGATAATAGGAGAGGACAAATTGCTTTTGGGCTTGGCCTCGAAGATGTTGCAGGACATATCCTTAGGATTTGAGGATGACGATAGCTACGTTTCTTGACACGTTCATTTTCGACTTGGACGGAACCCTCATAGAATTGAACTTGGACTTCGAGGAAATAAGGAGAGCTTTGGGGATAAAAAATAAATATATTTTGGAATCGATTTTGAAGTTCAAGGATGAGGAGAGAAGGAGAAAACTCGAAGTTCTTAAGGAGTTCGAAATTAGAGCCGCATTGAACGCTAAACTAACGCCTCATGCAAAGGAAGTTCTCGATATGCTCGAAGAACTGGGATTGAAGAAGGGGGTGGTTACGAGGAACTGCAGGGAGAGCGTCGAAATAGTGATGGAAAGATTCGGACTCAACTTCGATTTCGTTATAACGAGGGAAGATGCCAAACCTAAGCCGTCACCCGAACCCATTCTGTTAGCTCTAAAAATGGCGAAATCGAAGCCGGAGAGAGCGGTCGTCGTTGGAGATTACGTGTTCGACCTAATTGCAGGGAGGAAAGCTGGAACTAAAACCGCCCTTCTACTCAACGGCAGAAATAGAGAGTTTGCGAAAATGGCCGACTTCGTTCTGAGGAGTTTGAAGGAGATTGAAAATCTCATAACCGGAATATGATGAAAAGGCTTAGGATGTATGCGGACTTTATAAAGATCGAGCACACTCTCTTCGCGCTCCCTTTCGCATACGCCGGAGCCTTTTTAGCTTGTGGGGGATGGTTCGGCTGGAGGCTGTTCTTTCTAATATTGCTCGCATTCACCGGACTGAGGACCGCTGCAATGTCTTTCAACAGAATAATAGACAGGGAAATAGACGCTCTGAATCCGAGAACTGCAAACAGACACCTACCCGCCGGACTCATATCCCTAAAAGAGGCATACGCGATAGCAATTTTTGGTTTAATCGTTTACTTCACCTCCGCGTATCTCATAAACGACTTGGCGTTCGAGCTCTCTCCGATTCCCGCGATAGTATCCTACGTCTATCCCTACCTCAAGAGGTTCACTTGTCTCTGCCACTACGTTTTGGGATTGAATCTGGCTTTCGCACCTTTGGGAGGTTGGATTGCCGTAACGAATTCGTTGACTCCGAAAGATTGGCCGATAATACTGCTGAGCGTTGGAGTTATGTTCTGGGTCGCGGGGTTCGACATCATATACGGACTTCAGGATTTGGAGTTCGACAGGAAGATGGGATTGCACTCCGTAGGAGCTCACTTCGGAGTCGATTTCGCTTTGAACGTTTCCGCCCTCAGCCACCTCACGTTCTTCACCCTCGTATCTCTAAGTCTCTTCGAACTCTTGGGCGGGACTGCGGTAATAGGATCGATCTTAATGAGCGCCCTCCTGATTTACGAGCACTACGTAGTTCGATTCAAGAATGACGTTCAGAAGGCATTCTTCAACGTAAACGCGACCATAAGCGTAGTCCTACTTCTGACCATCATACTCGGCGTCTTTCTGCCCTCCTAATAGCCCTCTCAATCGCGAGCTTGTGGATGTTCGCGGCTTTGTGAATTCCTCCCCTAAAACCCCGGGATGCTAGGCAGGGATAGATTTGGACGAGGAATCCGGCTTTTACGGGAGCGTATTCCACCCTCACATCTCTAAGATTCTCCGCTACGAAATAGCTCGCTCCGCAGAGAGAGGATCTCCTAACCTCCACATCCGCTATTCTGCCCGAATCAATCTCCACCTCGAACTCGGGTATTCCGAACCTCTCGAAGAACTCGCAACCCCTCACGTAAGTGGAACAGCAGACGTCCTCCACAACCACCCTCGTTTTCCCCTTCCTCCTCAAAAAACCGAAATTTCCGGCTATTAGAACGAGTTTCACTCCTTTCTCCTCAGCGATCTTCACGAGATCCGCGTTCAGATCACCCCTATGAGCGTAGCTAATTAGGACTTCAACTTCGAAAAGCTTCTCCGGAAACTCGAACTCATCGTCGAGAACGTCCGGAATATCTTCCGGCAGGCGATAGACGTAAATATCGAAAAATCTCGATATTGTTTTGGCGAAGATCTCTTTAGATTGATCTCCCAAAACCAATCCAACTTTCATTCGGCAAAAGATCTACGTCAAAAACTTAACGCTTGTGATGTTGACACCCGTTTTAAGATCGGTATCGAAAAGCTTTAATATAATCCTGCTAAGTTACACACATGGAAGATATCGATGAAATGGAAAAGAAGATAATCGATGTGCTAAAAAATGCTGGCGTTCCTCTCGTCACTTCCGAAATCGCGGAAAAGCTCAACGTGGATAGGAGAGTCGCTTTGAGAAGGTTGCAGAGGCTCGCGATTGAGGGGAAGATAAGGGGTAGGAGGATCGAAGCGGCGAACGGAATCTGGATCTGGTGGATTTAGGGAAAAATTATAAACGAAACAATTCTTATATCGTCCGGGGTGACTCAAATGATAGACGCGATAATCGGCGGTGAAGTTATAAAGACCGCCACTAAGGCCATAGTTTCACTCGTAAGCGAGGCGAGATTCCATTTTAAGGAGGAGGGTCTGCACAGCAGGGCGGTCGATCCGGCGAACGTTGCGATGGTGATCGTGGACATTCCGAGGGAGTCCTTCGACGCTTACAGAGTGGACGAGGAGAAAACCGTGGGTGTGGACGTGAACAGGGTTTACGACATTCTGAAGACCGTAAAGAAGAAGGATCTCGTCGAAATTAAGATAGAGGACGAGAGCCACATGAAGGTGAAGTTCGGTAGCGTGGAATATACCGTAGCTCTTATAGATCCTTCCGCGATAAGAAAGGAGCCCAAGATCCCCGAGCTCGATCTACCGGCTAAGATAGTTTTAGATGCCGGCGAATTTAAGAAGGCGATTCAGGCGGCGGATAAGATAGCGGATCACGTGATTTTCAGGAGCGACGAGACCGGATTCTACATCGAGGCGGAAGGAGACATAGACAAGATAACTTTCCACATGGGAGAGATGGAGCTCATAGAGTTCAACAGGGAGTCCGCGAGGTCTATGTTTTCCGTCGAATACCTCAAGGAATTCGTTAAAATAGCCGGTTCGGGAGACATAGTCACGATACACTTGGGAAACAACTATCCGGTAAGGCTGATCTTCGATGTTGCGGACGGTAAGCTGAAGGTGGAATACATCCTCGCCCCGAGAATCGAGGCGGAATGAAGCCGTTTCTGCCGATCCTTCCTTTTTTGGCGAAGTATCCTTTTTTGAGAGTTGCGGGGAGGTTTTTGGAGTTCGAGTTCGGAGACCTCGAATCGATTCTGAGATCCGACGACGAACTCGTTTCGTCCGCCAGAGAGCTGGGAGTCAGAATAGTGGAGGCGACTCTTAAGGGGGAAAAAGTTCCAGAATTGGAGAATTTGAAGGATCTTAAGGAACCTTTTCTGTGCGAAGAGTGCGACGTGAAGGATTGCGTTGGGAGAGGGGGAGATCTGGATAGGTTCAGATTCTGCGACTACCCCGTTCACAGTTCCGAGAAATACATTAAACACCTGAATATCGCAAAGAAGTTCGTTCTGGCGTATCTGTTTTCGAAGATAGCCGTGTCCAATCTAAGCGAAGCTTTGAGGAGGAAGTTCGCGGTAAGGATGGCGAGGATTTACAGGGAGATGCTCGAAGGAGAGAGCGTCGGATTCTTGAAGGTGGTGGTGGCTGACTTCGGCATCAACGCTAAGTTCGTCGATGGTATTTTTAGAGTGGACGTAGTTGACTATCTCAGAGGGGCTGTCAGGATAAAGGCGGAGGAATGGAAGCTCGTGAACAGAAGGTTGGAGAGGGGTTTCGTCTTTCTCAGTAAAAGGGAGTTGGTCAGGCTTTTGGAGGAGTTTTTGAGGGACAGGCTCTGCGAGAGGGTTGAAGCGGGATTGAAGCTGGAAGTTAAAGTGGAACACGAATCGGTCGATTTGGACGTGAAAGATTTGGGGATCAAGGCCGAATGCTATCCCCCCTGCATGAAGAAGATACTTTCAGATCTCAGAAACGGGATGAACGTTCCCCATTCCGCACGATTCGCGATAGCGGCGTTCCTCCTCAACATAGGCATGAGCGTCGATGACGTCGTTAACGTCTTCAGAAACGCTCCGGATTTCGATGAAGACAAAACGAGG
Source organism: Archaeoglobaceae archaeon (assembly GCA_026986375.1). Classification (GTDB taxonomy): domain Archaea; phylum Halobacteriota; class Archaeoglobi; order Archaeoglobales; family Archaeoglobaceae; genus WAKM01. The sequence goes on along the minus strand of JALSOQ010000013.1, from coordinate 121,049 downwards.
TATCAGGTCGAGCACATAGCGGGGCGGAGGGGGAAGGGGGAAGAATACATCTGTCCTTCGTGCGATACCATGAAGAGCTACGGGAACTGTTACGCCGACGAAAGTTGCTCGAACATTAAGCATCCGGTGAGGTATTACGTTAGATGCGTAAGGAGTCACTCGAAAAGGTATTCCCGGGAGTAAACAACGATTCCACCAGTCCCAATTCTGTAAGGCCTTACCGTGGAGTCGAAGTCGCTACCCCTCATCTTCCTTATCCTTATACTCCTCACCATCTTACCCTTCACGTCGTATGTTCTCATTTCGATCACACCGCTCGCTATGAAGTCCTCCGCACTTTCTTCGGTTTTTTGGGAAGTTATCAGGCTCGTAACCTTATGAATGCTGAGAAGCTTGCAAAGAAGTAGTAGCTCCCTTCTATACTCAACCTCGCTTTTCGACGCTATTTCGAGCATGGTTACCGGATCTATCACGACCTTTGTGGGTTTTATTTTTTCTATCATCGTTTCCAGAGCAGCTTTTAACCCCTGAACGTCCGGAACTAGGTTTTCGAAAAACATTTCGCCGAATATGCTGTGATCTCCGGTTGGGGAAGCGTCTATGATGTAAAATCCACTCTCGGGTATTTTCAATCCTAAAATTTCCGCATTTTCGATAACTTCATCGGCCGGCTCCTCGAGAGTTACGTATACGACGTTTTCACCCCTCTTAGCTCCTTCAAGCAAGAACTGAAGAGATAATATCGTCTTTCCAACGCCCGCTCCTCCTCTCAGTAGGTATGTTCTGTTCGGTATCAGACCGCCCCCTAACATCTCATCCAAACCCTTAACTCCCGTTTCAACTCTCTTTTTCATGATATAATTTACTAAACAATGTTAGTATAAATCTGTATCGCGAACCTTATTACGTATCGTATATACATACCCGATACCGATGAAGGACGTAATAACTGCGTGGGGTCACGAGAACGTAACGGCGAAGCACAGAACCACTCTGGAAGTTACGAAGGACGAACACCTCACCTTGAGAGGAGACTGCATAATCGGCGTCAGGGCGGACAAGGCGATACGCGACATAGACGAGAGGATAAAGGACTGGCTCAGAGAGGGTAAAAAAATAAGGATAGAGATAATCCTGCCTCAATACGGGCTCAAAGACACCCTTACGGGATTCGGTTGCGAGGGGCTGACCTTCAAGCACGAAAGGGATGTGGTCGTAAGGAAGAGCGACTACGTTTGCGACAGAACTTTAGCCGTTAGAGCCGATAAGGCGGCGAGGGACATAAACAGAGAAATCGTGGAGATGCTTAAGGATCCCACCACCGAGCTCAGGTTCGTAATCAAGAGATCTTAGCTTCTCCTTTATCTTCTCCTGCAGGACGAAGCAAAGCTCCAACTCTTCTCCGGCGATCTTCTGAAGCTCTATCTCTTTCTCCAACCCTATCCTCTCCCTTATCCTATCGCAGAGAAACGTGACGCATATCACCTCCCTCGCTTTGATCCTGCATCCTTTTTCACCGCAGAAGAAGCACAGATCCTCCCTATACCTCTCCTTAGGAAGCTCAACTCCCAACAGGAGGTTTATTAATAAAATAGAAACGTCGTGCTCGTCTTCGACCCACCTCTTGCAACAGCTTCCAGTTTCCAGAGCGCATTGTCTGCAGATCTCCGTGACACCAATTCTCCTCATGTATTCTTTGGTTCGATCTATAGCCGAATCGAGCTTTTTAATTAAATCCCTTATCTCCCCATCCTCAAGCAAGACCTTTCCAAACTTCTCGTATATCTCCTCAGCCTTCATTATCCTTTCTTCGACTCTCATCGCAAAATATTAAATAACGTGAATATATAGCTTGACCCGTGTTATCACTTATAGGTTTGGCCGCTACAACGGTAGGTGCATTGGGATACAGCTTCGATGTCGAGGGGCTGGAAAGTGATGTCGATGTTCTGAAGATAACGGCCGTATTCTACATGCTCGTATCCGTTGAATTCCTCGCCCACCACGTTTTAATGAACGACAGATTCTACCACATGATCGTTCACTTCATCCTATCCCTCACGGCATTTCTCATAGGAGTATACACGCTGAGTATTGTTAGAAGATATCCTCACGATTTTGTTACCAGCAGGTTCAAGGACGTTCTCATTTACGGAGCGCTAATCTGGCTTTTGGACAAGAACTTGAATCTGAGCAATTACATAGATTTGGCATCCTTCACGTTGATGTTCTTCTCCTTCCTTGTAGCATTGCTCTCCGCTTACATGTTCTACACCATCAAAAAGCTTAGGACATTCTTTTTGGTCGATCGGGAGCTAATATCCGCAACGAGCCTCGTGGTATACATGATCGGCCTATCCACTCTCTGCATGTGCGTCTTTCCCTTAGTTATCGCCACCTTAATCGTCGTCTACAAGACCGCCAAGGTAATAGTGGCGATAAGACCGTTCATTGGACTATGATGGACGACGTTCTCGCTATATTTTCGGCCTTCTGCTGGGCTCTGAACGGAGCGGTTTACAAGATCGGACTAAGATACGGAGATGTCCTCAGCGCTAACTTCGTTAGAGTTACTCTTACTTCGTTCGGATTTCTTTTAATAATGTTCGCCAAAGGTGAACTTTTCAATGTGATAGATACCATCAACTTTAAAATCGCCTGCATGATAATCGCCTCCGCAGTATTCGCGTTCTTTTTGGGCGATTCTCTCTACATGGAGGCTATAAGAAGGTGCGGTGTTTCCAAAGCGGTTCCGCTTTCATCCACTTTTCCCCTCTTCGTCGCGTTGTGGGACGTCCTCGTATACGGATTCGTGGAGCCAAAAGTCGTTTTAGGAGCGATTCTAATAGTCGTGGCGATATTCTTAGTAGCAGAAAACGATGGATCCGAGTCCTTCGGAGAACATCTAGCGATATTAGCGGCGATCTTCTGGTCCCTAAGTATAATGCTTGTGAAGGTGCTCACCCACTACCTTCCGGCGGAGGCGATAGCCGGTTTGAGGTTCGCGGTCGTTTCGATTCTAACTGTCCCGTTCCTCGCCCTAAGAGGGTTCGGAATCGGGAGGGAGTGTCTAAAATGGATGTCCATTTCGAGCCTGATCCTACTTGCTGGAAACTATTCTTTCGTCCTCGCTTTGAGCATGGCTCCGGCGAGCAAGGTTTCCACACTCTCTTCCATATACCCGATCATCGCGGAGCTCTTTGCTTTGAAGCTTAGAGAAAGGGTTACGCTCAGAATGATCTTTGGAACGTTTTTGGGAGTTGCCGGAGTTTGCACCGTCGTTCGATAATCGTCTTAAAAAATGTCGATGAAACTCCGATTCGTTCGACAATAATAATATTTATTAATCGATTTAATCGTGATGGATCGGGGTGGTGGACATTCTAATCGAAGTTCGATTTCACGGAAGGGGAGGGCAGGGAGTCGTCACCGCAGCGGACATCCTCGCAGTTGCGGGATTCAAAGAAGGCTATTGGACTCTCTCCTTTCCAATGTTCGGGGCGGAGAAGAGAGGAACGCCCGTCGTATCCTACCTACGTCTTTCCGACAGGCAGATAGTCGAGAGAGACGAAATCTACAACCCCGACTACGTAGTCGTTCTGGATCCGACGGTAATAGGCCCGGTAAGGGTGGAGGCGGGAATAAAGGAGAACGGAATGATAATAGCGAACTATCCGAAAACTGCAGAAGAGTTGAGGAAGGAGCACTTCTCGAACCTAAACTCTTCCGTCAAAGTTCTCACGATAAACGCCACGAGGATGGCGATGGAGATCTTGGGAAGACCGATAACGAACACCGCAATGGTCGGAGCTTTCGCCGGGGCGACCAAACTGATAAAACTTTCGACGCTCAAGGAAACCGTGTTCGAGTGGTTTGAAAGGAAGGGGGAGGAGTTGGCGAATAAGAACGTGGAAATTGTCGAGAAGGCTTACAAGGAGATGGAGGGGAAAGTATGAAGATAACGCTCGGAGCAGTTTCGAAACCCTACACCTCTCTTAAAATGAAGACTGGCGACTGGGGAACGCACTGGCCGAAGGTGGACGAGGAGCTCTGCACCGGCTGCGGGACTTGCGAGATGTTCTGTCCCGACATGTGCATAGAGGTCGTTAAGGTTGGAGAGGAGAACGGCAAGGAGATAAAGAAGGCGAAGGTGAACTACGACTACTGCAAGGGTTGTGGAATATGTGCCGAAGTTTGCCCGACCAAGGCGATTAAGATGGAGTTGAAGGACATATACAAGGTGATTTGAATGGTTAGGAAAGTAGTTAGGGGTTTTTACGCCGTAGCGCATGCTGTTAAGCTCTGCAGGCCGAACGTGATATGCGCCTATCCCATAACACCCCAAACGGAGATCGTGGAAAATCTGGCCGCGATGTATGCGAACGGAGAACTCGAAAACTGCGAATACATAACCGCCGAATCCGAATTCGGAGCGGCCTCTATTCTGGTAGGAGCTTCAGCAACCGGAGCGAGGACATTTACGGCAACGTGCTCTCAAGGGCTTATTTTGATGAGCGAGGTTCTCTGGAACGCAGCCGGCATGCGTTTGCCGATAGTTATGGTTATAGCGAACAGATCTTTGAGCGCCCCCCTGAGCATATGGAACGACCATCAGGACAGCATGGCGATGAGGGATGCGTGCATAATGCAGGTTTACGTCGAGAACAATCAGGAGGCACACGACATGATTCCTCAGGCTTACAAGATCGCAGAGAATAGAGATGTGATGCTACCGTTCATGGTGTGCATGGACGGATACAAGCTAACACACGCTTACGAACCCGTCGATTTGCTCGACCAAGAGACCGTGGACAAGTTTCTCCCGCCTTACGATCCCCCCATAAAGCTGACTACGAAGGACCCATTAACGTTCGGTTGCTACGCTCCGCCGCACTGCTACATGGAGTTCAGGGTGGTCATGCAGAGGGCGATGGAGAGGGCTAAGAAGGTTATGGAGGATGTGTTCGAGGAGTGGGCGGGGTTGACCGGGAGGAACTGGGGTGGGCTTATAGCGACCGACCACATGGAAGATGCAGAAGTTGCGGTCGTCGCGATGGGATCGGTCGTGGGACTGGTAAGGGACGTCGTCGAAGAGATGAGGAAGGAGGGTAAGAAGGTAGGATTGGTCAAGATCCGATCCTTCAGGCCTTTCCCCGTCGAGGATTTGAGGAAGGCTCTGAAGGACGTCGAGAGAATTGTGGTCTTCGAGAGGGCTGTTTCCTTCGGACATGAGGGACCGGTGGCGATGGAGCTTAAGTCGGCACTGTTCGGGCACAGCGATGCGAAGGTCTATTCTTTCGCGGTCGGACTCGGCGGGAGGGACATCCCCAAGCAACTCGTAAGGAAGTGCATCGAGAAGTCGGAAGAAATCGAGCCGGGATTCTACTTCGAGGGAGTTAAGGATTTCGAGGAGGTGATAGTTTGAAGTTCTTCTTTTCGAGCGGTCATGGGGCTTGTCCGGGATGTGCTTTACCGATTGCCGTCAAAAACGTCCTCTACGCTCTGGAAGGAAAGTGTTTCGTCGTTAACCCTACGGGTTGTCTCGAAATAATAAGCTCCCAATACGACAGAAGCGCTTGGGGAGTTCCATACATCCACTCGGTCTTCGAGAACGCCGCTGCAGTTGCCGCCGGAATAGAGGCGGCTTTGAAGGCTTTGGGTAGAAAGGACGAGGGGCACGTCGTCGTTTTCGCTGGAGACGGAGCGACTGCGGACATAGGAATCGGGTGCCTTTCCGGAATGTTCGACAGGGATCACGATGTCCTTTACATATGCTTGGACAACGAAGCCTATCAGAACACGGGAAACCAACAGAGCGGGTTAACGCCACCGGGCTCGAACACGACAACGACGCCGGTAGGAAAGCTGCTTCCGGGAAAGGTCGGTAAGAAGAAGGACATGGTGGCGTTCGCTTTGGCTCACGGCGTTAAATACGTCGCGACCGCGAGCGTCGCGTATCCGATGGACATAAGGAGGAAGGCGAAGAGGGCGGTGGAGTTCGAAGGAGCGAAGTATATACAGATTCACTGCCCTTGCGTCACCGGCTGGGGAATAAACAGCAACGAAACCGTAAAGGTCGCAAAGCTCGCAGTTGAAACAGCCTTGTATCCTCTCGTGGAATACGAGAACGGGGAGCTCGTCAGGGTAAGGAAGATCAAGCAGAGGAAGCCGGTGGAGGAATACCTCAAGGTTCAGAGGAGGTTCAGGCATTTGTTCAAGCATCCTAAGGGGAAGGAGATAATAGAGATGCTTCAGAAAATTGCGGACGAGAACGCTAAGAGGTTCGGTCTTGACGAATAATTTTTATATTTTAATTTTAAATTTCGGGTAACTTTTATTTCACACCGACGCTACTTACTTTCATGTTCCTGATATTCGACCCCATATATTACATGCTGGCGATGCTCGGATACTTCGTGATGTTCCTGTTAGCGAGCACTATAGCTCCGAAAGTGGCGAGCAGAGTTTCGGGCAAGTTTTCGCTATATACATCGATGGCCCTATTAGCCTTCCTGATACTGTTCGTTTCGTTCTCGATAATCTATCTGGTGCTGGTAGTCGTGGGAGTTCGCGTAAGCATAGTATCGCTGATAGCCTTCCTGATAGCCCTGAACCTGCTGATGTATCTGGTTTCTCCGTTCATGATAAACCTCAGCTACTCCGCAAAGCACGACGAATACCTTCAATCGATAGTCGACGAAGTAGCATACCGCTTGGGCGTCAAGCCTCCTAAGGCCATGATAGTTGACTGCCCGCCGAACGCGTTCGCATACGGAAACTTCCTCACCGGAAGGTTCGTAGCGGTGTCCAGAGCTCTCCTCGAAATCCTCGACAGAGACGAGCTCGAAGCGGTAATAGGGCACGAGATCGGTCACCACAAGCATAAGGATAACGCGGTAATGCTCGTCTTCGGTCTCCTCCCGTCCATCATATTCTACTTGGGTTACTCCCTCATCTACTCATCGTTCGACGATGATAGGAGGGGCAACCAGCTGGCCTTGATAGGAATCGCAGTAGTCATAGTCTCGTTCGTAATTCAGATACTCGTGCTCGCGTTCAGCAGGCTTAGAGAGTATTACGCGGACGTGGAGGGTGTGATTGCCGCAGGAAAGGATGCGATGCAGAGGAGCTTGGCGAAGATACACCTATTCTACCAGAGGTATCCGTCGTTTATGGGTGAGATAGCCAACAGCAAGTTCAGAACCCTCTTCATATACGCCCTCGTAAACGCCGTCGCGAATCCTTTGACCAGGATGGAAATAGAGAGACTCAAGTCCATGCCCGTTTCACCGATAGAGGAGTTCCTCTCAACCCATCCGCCGATACCGAAGAGGCTGAGGTTCATAGAGAGCGTTCGAATCTAATTTTTATTCGTATCTCAGAGCTTTAATCGGTTCGAGGCGAGAGGCTTTCCAAGCGGGATACATCGCGCTGACCAAAGCTGTGAGTATTCCGAAAGATACACCCAGCACGATGTAGAAGATCGAGGAGGGTGTAAAGACGAACTTTGCAGTTTTCAGAATCAGTATGTCTATGGCGTAGCCTCCCAGAACGCTCAGGGCTCCTCCTATCAAGCTACCTATCAAACCAAGCACGAGCGCTTCGAGCAGAAATATCATCATTATAGTTTCCCTGTAAGCCCCTATCGCCCTCATTATTCCTATCTCCTTCGTTCTCTCTATCGTCGACATCAGCATTATGTTCAGAATGCTTATTCCCGCTACCAAAAGCGAGATTCCCGCTATCGCCATTAGGAAGAGCGACATCTTACTGAAGACTTTCTTCAATCTATCCACGATCATCTTCAACTCGAGCACGGAAACTTTGCTTTCCTTCCTGTTAACGACCCTTTCCACCGCCCTCTTGAAAGCATCTATCTTGTCCATACTTGAAACCTTAACTATCACCATCGAATACTCCACGTTGAAAAGCCTGTTGAACTCCCTCATCGGTAAAATTACGGCGTAATTCGGATTTATGTCGAACCTCGCCCCCTCCCTAATTATCCCGTCCACCCTAAATTCCCTTCCCGCTATTGAGATCTTCTCCCCGACCCTTATTCCGAAGAATTCCGCGATCTTGCTTCCCACGAGGCATCCCTTGTAATTACCGCTCTTCAACTCGAAAAGACTCTTCACCTTCTCCAAGTCCATTCCGTAAATCGTAGCATACGTCCTCTTTCCTCGATGCTCTACGAGAGAGGATGTGCTTTTTACGGGGATTACCATCTCCGCGTAAGGCAAGCTTTCTATCTTTTTGACAGTCCTCTCGCTTATGGAAGTGTAACCATGGGTGTAGTCCGGAGTTATTATGACCTCGTTTGCAACGTCCTTGAAATTTTCCAGAACCACTGCTTTCAAACTCTCTCCGAAAATGCCTATTGAGCTTATCGCCATGACTCCGATTAATATTCCGACTATCGCCAAAACGCTTCTAACCTTCGTTCTCGCCAGATTCCTCAAAGCCAACTCAACCAGCATCGACTATCCTCCCGTCCCTTATCCTGATAACCCTGTCCCCGTAAACCTTGAGCGAAGGATCGTGGGTGACGAGGACCACCGTAACATCTTCCTCGACGTTCAGCCTCTTTATTATATCCATAACAACTTTCCCGCTTTTAGTGTCTAAGTTTCCCGTAGGCTCATCGCAGAGCAGAATCGAAGGCTCGTTCGCCAATGCCCTCGCTATCGCGACCCTCTGCTGTTCTCCTCCGCTCAACTCTTTGGGCTTTCTGTCCTTCTTCTCCCCCAACCCGACGAGTTCGAGCAACTCCTCCGCCCTCCTCATTCTTTTACCCTTTGAAACTCCTTTGAACACCATGGGTAACTCGACGTTTTCTAAAGCGGTTAAAGTTGGAATTAGGTGGTATTGCTGAAAAATGAACCCTATCTTATCCCTTCTCAGTTCCGTCAGCTTTCTGTCGTTCAGCTTGGACGTGTCTATTCCATCTATCAGCACCCTTCCGCTCGTCGGTTTGTCCAAGCAACCGATTAAATACAGCAACGTCGATTTTCCACTTCCAGAAGGACCCATTATTATTACGAACTCTCCCTCGTCCACCTTTAAGTTTACTCCGTTTAGAGCGGTCACTTCGTATGCTCCTATCCTATACTTCTTCACGACATCTATCAGCTCTATCATCTTCTCCTCCACGCCAAGAATGCTATGAAAATTACGAATGCGAGCGTTCCAATCGCTACGACCATTGGTAGAACTCCTCCCTTTTCTTCCTCCTTAAACTTTAAAATCGGCACCTTCAACTCCTTCGAAATCTCGAAGGTCTTTCCAACCTCGTTCGTCCACACCGCTTTGAGGTGTATTGTGGTCGCATTATGGAGGGTTATTTCGAAGCTGTCAAAGTCCGAAGGATCCACTGTGCCTATGTAATACGATCTTCCATTAGCGTAAACTATCACATTGTAAACCTTGCTCCTACCGTTGTTGCATACATCCCCGCTGACGGTAATCCCGTTTATCGTCCTTTCGACGTTTACTCCGCTGAAAATCAGCGCAGTTTCGTTCGAAACGTTTACCCTTACGAACGTTCTATCCTGATATCTATCGTTGAAATCGTCCAAGAATGAGACATCCACCTTTATCAACTTCTCCCCAGCAGAATTCGCACTCCACTCGAATTCGAAGCTCCTGCTTTCCCCCGCTTTCAGCATAGGAATTACGACGGATTTTGCTCCAGAAACGTTCAGCCTAACGTTGAATATCGTGTCGTGCCTAAGATTGGAAACTTGAACGTCTATCCTAACTACATCACCCATCAGCACGTTCGAATATTCGGGCGTGGCGTTTACCAAGACTCCTCTACTTTTTTCGTACTTCACAACAACCGTCCTAACGACTTCGTGGTAATTTTTCCCGTTGTAGAACTCTATCTTGAACTTGAGTGGTATCGGTCTTTTCGGCAGGAATTCGAAGAATCCTTTCATGTTTTCGACACGAATCACTTTGGGGTTTGCATCGAAGAGCGGAACTACCACAACATCGCTTATGTCGAGTGGCGTCGATATTGTAAAGCCGACGCCGTTCACCTCGTTCAGATAAAACGTCGTCCTGTCCAAGATTATTTCCGGCATTTCCCTCAGAACCCTAACCGTAAAAGCCTGCTTTATACTGCCGTTTGGCGTGTTGATGACCACATCCACTACGAACACTCCGCTTTCTTTCGCCCTAATCGTGAATGGAAGTTCGTATGACTGAACCCATCCCACTCCCGAAACCGATTCGGGCTCGACGTCTATGGAAGGGGGGTGGTAGAACGTAATTCCTCCAACATACGTCCGTTGTGGAAATGATACCAGAAGCTTGCAGTCCGCCACATCGTTCGGAAGAAGGGTTTGGGGGCTCATTTCAACCCTCAGAACCTGAGCGGAAGCTACGGGAATCAGTAGGAGAACCACCAGCAGAGCCGTTAGATATTTCATCTGGTAGAATGAAGTCCCGCGAAATATATCCTTTTCTCATATTATTCTTTTGATGTATTCGGGAGGGACGTAGTCTGTCGTATACACCTTCCCCTTCTTCCTAACCTTCAGCCCGTCTTTCAGCATCTTTTCAGCGTCTATAGCCAATACCGCAGGGTTGGGGTGATACCTCCTTCCTACTTCGATCGCATCGCCGATCGTCTCCGAAAGGTGAACCTCCCTCCTCCTCATCGGCCTTAAGCCCTCCTTCAAAATCGACTCCACGTTTTTCGGATGAGTTCCGTGGTATAGAACCGAAGGTATGTCCGAACCCTCGCTCCAATCGACTTCGACCTTTATGCTGTGTCCGTATCTCGCCCTTATCCTCCCGTCCCTAATCTCGAACCTCCCCTTCGGATCGAACTCAGCTATTAGCTCTATCTCCCTCCTTCCCACTCCGTGCCTTTCTCTGACGATTCTCTCGACATCCTCAAGCCTTGCCCACCCCTCCTCGTCCACCTTCAGTCCGAAAGAATGGGGAAAGTGCCTCAGCAATCCGCTCAAAAACTTGCTTACAAGCTCTCTCTTCTTTCCGTTGATGACGATTCTTCCCCTTCCGCATTTACAACTTCCTTCGAACTTTCCACATCTTTCGCAAAATCCCAAGGGTTTCATCATTACATTTTAATCCCGCCAGAGATAAATTTTAAAGCCGATGATGAGGTTTGCACATGCTGAAGGGTGATGATCCTCCACGGTTCTGAGGTTCAAATTTATAACGCATCCGCATATCTTCGAGCATGAGAAGGGTAGAGGACATCGAAGTCAAGGCCGGAATGACGGTAAACGACCTTGTAAAAGAGTTCATGAAATCAGGAGGGTTCACAGCGAAGGATTTGGCCGTTGCCGTGGAAATATTTGAAGAGATGGTTAGGGACGAAAAAACGACCGTATTCCTTTCGTTTCCCGCGTGCATAGTCGCGACGGGAACGAGGGGGGTTATAAAGGAGCTCGTGAAGAGAAAGCTCGTTGACGTTATAATAACGACCTGCGGAACGCTCGACCACGATCTTGCGAGAGTTTGGAGGGACTACTACCACGGAAGTTTTATGCTCGACGACGTAGAACTGCACAAGAAGGGGATAAACAGAATTGGAAACGTTTTAGCTCCAAACGAGAGTTACGGACTAATACTTGAGGAGAAGTTGATGCCCATGCTCGAGGAGATTTATTCCGAGAAGAGGAGGCTTTCGACGAGGGAACTAATATGGGAGATCGGGAAAAGGCTCGAAGGAGAACAGAGGGCTGAGAGCTCGATAGTATACTGGTGTTGGAAAAATAGGATTCCGATGTTCGTTCCGGGTATTACGGACGGGGCTGTAGGGAGTCAGCTGTGGATATTCTACCAAACGCACAAGGATTTCGTGATCGACGTTTTGAAGGATGAAGACGAGTTAAGCGACATAGTCTTCAATTCAGAAAGGACCGGCGCCCTCATGATAGGAGGCGGAATAAGCAAGCATCACACGATTTGGTGGAACCAGTTCATAGGGGGGCTTGAATACGTCGTATACTTAACTACCGCGGTCGAATGGGACGGCAGTCTCAGCGGTGCGAAGGTTAGAGAGGCAATATCTTGGGGAAAGGTCAGCGAAAAAGCCAAACACGTCACCGTATACGGAGACGCAACCGTTTTACTGCCTATCATAGTTGCGAGTCTTTTGGAGAGGTTATAGTGTGTTTTTCCCTAATCCTTTTCCCACGGTGGTAGCACCTCGTGACCACGATACCCCCTTTCAATTGGCAAGCTTAATAAACTCACTAACGAGCAGACAGATCTCGTTTAACCTTTCTCCAATCTTCTTGCTTATATCGACAGCGACGAACATTCTCATGGCCTAAAATCCGCCGACACTTTAAAATTTGTTTTGTCCGATTAGCCCAAAAATTTCCTAATATGAGCGGCTCTCACGACCCTCTCTTCATCTATATTACCTCGTATAATTTCGTCCGTAACAATTTTGTGCCCTTCGTTTATTTCAAATTCGAACCTGTTCTCGATATCCAATGCTGTTAGCCGTTTCGTAACCTCTTTTGGAAGGATCGCAGTAACGTTTGGGTTGTAGAACTGCAGAGCATCGATGATATCCTTTCCACATACATCCATCACGAATTCGAACTCGGATTCATCCAAACAACTCAATCCCAATATTTCGGGAGGCAGTCCGATCGAATAGAGTGCACAGCAGAAGGGTATTGCCCTCGGTAACGTAGATCCATTAATACTCCTCGAGTAGCCAAACAGACCTATATGGAGTTTTCTTTCCCTCCTTTTCGGCACGTAATTTGCTATGCGATTTATCAGATTCACCAAAGTCGAAACGGTCTTTCTATATTCCTCCGATGTCTTTCTTATTATTCTCATCGCCATATCGAATTCTATTTCAACACCCTTTTTTCTCCTACTCTGGTTTATCGTTTCAATGGCCTTAACAACTTCTCTCTCGGGATAATCGTATTTGAACGCAGATTGGATAGTGAAAGTCTGAACGTTCCTCCAGTCTTCGAGTATCCTATCCACGTTATCCGGTTTCAGATTACCTCTGAAGGGTGAACTTCCGAATCCGACTATGGGATATATCGGTATGGACGATCTTTCTTCCAAATCTTCAAGCTTTGCCAATGCTATCTTCAACGCAAGCGTCGATGCGACCATTCCATAATTCATGGCCAAATCGGATTTGGCCAAAAATACTCTCTGATATTCTGCGATCTTATCTTCAAGATATTTCTCTACTATCCTATCGCAGTTCAAGATGTAGGGTAGATCCTCGATAAGGGGAATTACGTTTATCTCATGAGGCTTGAACTCACCTATCCACTCCGCAATCGTTATATCTCCGTAGAAGAAGGATTTGTTCTGCTTACCCACGACGAAGTTCTTGTAGTAGTAGAATACCCTGCTGAGCTCGACGTGGGATGTAACCATCGGCAGAATAACCTCGAATATCGGTGGTATATCTTCACCGTAAAACAGCTTTGCGGCATCGAAGCTTCGAGGAATGCTTTCGAGGGTTTCGAGCAAAACCTTCGCTTCGGCCTTCTCCCAACTCGGGTTGGGAACTCTAAGCGTTAACCTTACGTCTCTACCCAAAATGACGTCTTTGAAGTAGTGTCCGTATCTCGACAGCAACTTTTTAACGACGAAGTTGTCCACCTCCTTTCCCTCGTAATCCCACATCTGCTCGTGGCAACCCAAATGAGAAAAAACGTAAAACGCCTCTTTTACTTCATCATCACCCCTGATAACAGGAGATTCGGCGAAAAATGGTGTTATAACGTTGTCCGGATGCTGGGTGCTCATAGTTCTTGGAATCATCACAACCCGGTCTTCCATCGGGATAAAAATGTTACCTATTAAGCTTATTCGGTTAACATATCGTCAAACTATGAACCTATCCACTTCCTTAATTTTCCTCCCGCAGTAGTAGCACTTCGCAACCACGTTGTCCCTTTCCAAAAAGACGCGGAACTTGGGAGCTATCGGCTCCCTGCTGTTAGTTATGCAGTTCCCGTTAGGACATCTGAGGATTCCTTCTATCATTTCCGGCAGAGTAACTTTGAACTTCTTCTGAACTTCGTAATCCTTTATCAGGTTTATCGTCGCCTTTGGGGCGATCAGCGCTATTTTGTTAAGCTCTTCCTCCCCTATGAACTTCCCCTCCACCTTTACTATGTCCTTCTTTCCCATCTTACCGCTCGGAACATTCATGACCATCGAAACCCTCTCCCTACTCTCCGGACCTATTCCCAAAATTTTGAGAACGAGTAAGGCCTTTCCCGCGTTTATGTGATCTATAACCGTTCCCTCCTTAATCTTGCTTATTACGAGCTTCTTCTCCATACCACCACCTCAATCAAGCATGACTTCCGTCAAAATCGCCATTCTAACCGGAACGCCGTAAAACACCTGATCGAAATATTTAGCGTGTTTGGTTCTGTCCACTGCCGGATCTATCTCGTCCACCCTCGGTAGGGGGTGCATTATTATCAGATCCTCCTTTGCATCTCTCAGAACTTCCGGGGTTATTCTGTAGCTTCCTGCGACCTTCCTGTATTCCTCCTCGTCCGGAAACCTCTCCTTCTGAATTCTCGTGACGTATAGAACGTCTATCTCCCCGATAACATCCTCCAACTTCGCCTCCACAACATCCCCCTTCAGACCCTCCAAAAATTCCTCCGGCAGTCGCAGGCTTTCGGGACTTATGAGATAAATCTTAGCGTTGAAAAGCGTTAAAGCTTTGATTAAAGAGTGGACGGTTCTCGAATACTTCAAATCTCCCATAAGGGCTATCTTCAAACCTTCCAACTTAGATTCCTTCCTTATCGTATAGAGATCGAGCAGAGTTTGAGTAGGATGCTGTCCCGCACCATCTCCGGCGTTTATGACGGGAACTTCGGAGAACTCGGCCGCAAGCCTCGCTGATCCTTCCAAAGGGTGCCTGATCACTATCGCATCCGCATACTTGCTTACGACCCTTACCGTATCCGCCAGCGTCTCTCCCTTCGCTATGCTCGAAGCTTCTTGTGCCGTCACGTTTAAAACCTCACCTCCGAGCCTCTTCATCGCGACTTCAAAACTCATCCTCGTCCTAGTGGATGGTTCGAAGAAGAGGTTGGCGAGCATCTTCCCTTCGAGCAAGTTCGATTTCCTTCCCCTTGCAATCTCCTCGAACTCCTCCGCCCTATCGAGTATGTAAATTATGTCATCTTTACTAAGATCGTCGATAGAAATGAGATGTCTGAACCGCGCCATCGTCTCGGATAGCTTCCACCGAAATATAGTTTTTTCTCGCTCGACACGTATAAATACTTCCCGAACATACTAACTCTGTGGTCGAAAAGATCGTCTTAGCTATCGACAGAGACGACGATTTGGGTAGAAAGGCTGGAATTTCTTCGCCGGTGATCGGAAGGGAAGCAAATCTGAAGGCCGCGATAAAGCTTGCGGAAGTAGATCCCGAGGATTCAGACGTAAACACGATTTTTGGGGCGATAAAGGTTTACGACGAACTGAAAAGGGCTGGAGAGGATGTTGAGATAGTAACGGTCTGCGGAGATGAGAGAGTCGGCGTGATTTCGGATTCGAAGATCGCGGAACAACTCGACGAAATAGCTGAGAAGTTGGGAGCGAAAAGCGTAGTGGTCGTAACCGACGGTTCCGAGGATGAATTCGTCCTTCCGGTAATTTCGTCGAGGTTCAAAATAGATGGGGTAGTTAGGATAATCGTAAAGCAGAGCAAAACGATAGAGAGCACGTATTATCTGATAAAGAAGATGCTCGACGATCCTAAGATAGCGAGAGCGACTTTGGCACCCTTGGGAATAATACTCACGGTTTACTCGGTTTCTCTTATCCTGAGAAATCCGGAGTGGGGTTTAGGATCTATAGCGCTGGTTTTAGGTATTTACTTTTTGGTCAAGGCCTACGGATTCGAGGAATCTGTCGTGAACTACTTGGGAACGGTCAAGAGGTCTCTGATGGAGGGAAGGCTTTCCTTCGTCATGTATGTAATAGCGCTGATACTGTTCGTCATAGGGATAGTTCAGGGATTCTACAACTTCTGGGTTCTCTACAACGGCAGGGTAATGCCCGGAGTCGTAACCCTAATAGCCTCCTTCATATACGGGGCGATATGGTGGATTGTAGCATCTGGACTGTCCGCGACATTGGGAAAGATATTCGACCACGTTCTTGAGAAGAAACCCGTAAGAAAGTTCGTCACCATGCTTTTTCTGATAATAGCATCCGGCTGGGCGTTCTGGGGTGCGAGCGTATTTCTTTTGAGCAACAGCGGAGTTATAGAGACATCCTCACCTCTCAGAAGTTTGATACTCTCCATATTCGCATCAGTCCTGATATCCATCTTAGGAATAGTTCCCCTCAAGATAGGGCATGAAGGCTGAGATAGTTCCGAACGAAGCTGCGGTATTGCTGAGGGGTAGGAGGAAGATTCTGATCGTCGCGGACTTACATTTAGGCTTGGTTCCCTTTTACGATAGAGATCTGGTCGGAAAACTCAAGGCGTTGGCGAACAGCGTGGACGAAGTGATCGTTTTGGGAGATCTGAAGCACAGGATAGGGAGATGTCCGAAGCTGAGGAAGTTGTTCGAGGACTTCCAAGTTCCGATTTCGGTGGTCAGGGGAAATCACGACGGAGGATTGGAGGGATTCGAAGTCCTGAGCGCTAAGGGGATCAGAGTGGGAAATTTCGGGCTTTTCCACGGACACGTTTTGCCGGGGGAGGAAGTTCTGAGCGCTAAAAACTGGATACTCGCCCACGCACATCCTTCCGTGCTCATAGAGGGAATCAAGGAGAGGGTCTGGATTTTCGGGGAGTTCGAGGGGAAGAAGATCGTTGTCATGCCCGCTTTCAACGACCTCTGCGCATCCACTCCCGTGAACGTGAGGAGACCCGCCGGATTCATCTTTAAGAGATGGGATTACGGAGATGCTGAAGTCGTTATGCTCGACGGAACGTACTTGGGAAAAGTAGATGTTCTCCGCTAAATTCCCCTCCACCTCTCGTATTCGACGTCCAAGCCCAAGAGCTCCATGACCCTCGAAACGGTGTGATTCACTATGTCGTCGATCGTTTTGGGTTTCGTGTAGAAGGCCGGAACGGGTGGCATTACTATAGCTCCGATCTCGGCAAGTCTGCACAGCGCTTTTAGATGACCCAAATGTAAAGGCGTTTCTCTGACGAGCAGAATTAATTTCCTCCCCTCTTTAAGAGTTACGTCCGCGGCTCTCGTTATCAGATTATCGGTAATTCCATAAGCTATGCACGATGCAGTCTTTACGCTACAAGGGGCTATCACCATCCCGTCGTGCTTGAAGCTACCGCTCGAAAGCGGTGAGGATATCTCGTGCTCCTCGTAGAACTCCGTCGCAATCCCCCTTAGATATTCCAAGTCGAAGTCCTCAGCCTTTAGCGTAACCTTTGCCGCATTCGAAACTATCACGTGAACCTCAGCAAGTTCCGAAAGTCTCTCTACAAGCCTTATTCCGTAAATTTGACCCGAAGCTCCGGTTAAAGCTACTACAAACCTCATTTGAGCTCGTCCCACTTCCTCTTCTGCCTCCACTTGGATATCGCCACCGTTGCGATGCCACCCCCAACTATCACCGCCAGTCCTATTCCCACATATGTCAGGGTCTTAGCGTCCAAGTTGAACTCGAATCCTAAGGCTTTTGTCGGCGTGGGTGTGGGGGTCGGCTTAGTTTTTATGACACCTTCCAACTCGTTCACCAAAACGCCCAGCTTCAACTTTTCGTTTTCGAGCTTTCCAACCAACTCCTTTCCCCTATCTATCACGTCCCCGAACTTTCCTTCGTCATACAGCTTTTCCAAGTCGTTAAAATCGCCCTTAAGATCATTTACCTCGTATTTTATCTGGGTAAGGTTGAGCTTGTATTCGACGACGTTCTTCCCGCTACTCTCGGCGACGGTGATGTAGCTCTCGGCCTTCAGTATTAAAGCGTCTATCTCGCTAAGCAGATTCTTCGACTTGTTGTAGTAGTATTCCGCCCATTTCCTCTTTATTTCGCCTCTCAAATCGTTTATCGCCTTCTCTATCCAGCCGATCTTCTCGCTCACCTTTTCGTAGTCCTTGTCGTTGTAGAATTCCCTTGCGAGGGTTATGTTGCTCGATATCTCGTCAGCTTTCTCCTTCAAACTCTCAACGCTCACGTATTTGCTCAGCTTGGAAATTTGATCCCTAAGATCTTTCAACTCGTTCTCTAAATCTTTGAGTGTCTCCTCGAGCTTGGAAGGATTTACTACCGTTACGTTGAACTTCAGCGTATCTCCGTCCTGAATGTCTATTTCCAAGAAAGTTATAGTCTTAACTCCTCCTTCTATGGACGGAACGTAACCGGAAACGTTTATCTCTATCTTATCGACGCCGTATCCCGAACTTATTTCGTAGTCTTTGAACGTCAGAGTTTCCTTTGCGGTCGATTTCGTGTATGAGACATAGGTTTCCCTCGCGACAAAAGTAACCTTCAACTTCCTAGGTTCGTTCAGGTAGTTGTGAAACGTCCAATCCCTGTTCTCCATCTTCTTGGCTATATCTTCGCTCTTGGGTGTTATGGTTATCTTGACCGAAAGCTTATCACCCGGTGCGTAACTGCCCTTCAAACCTTCCACGTTCACGTTCAAGTCGTCCTTGCTGAGATACTCTAAGGCGGAAACTGGAATGGCTAAAAGCAGAACTATCAGCACCGCTATTATAAGTTTTTTCACGCTATCACCTCACACAAGCGGTTCGATGTCCTCGTCGAATATCGCAAGGGTCTTCTCTATCCTCTCCTTCTCCACCTCCTCGATCTCCTCCTTCGCCTCAACCGCCAGCCTTTGCAACTGCTTGACCCTCGGAATGTCCGTCACGTTTGCAAGAACTACCAATGCCGCTACGTATTTGGTTCTCCTCGTCGGATAGTCTCCAGCCCTAACCTCAACTCCCGCGATCTGCTCCTCAAGCCAAAGCTTCGCCTTCTCCAAACCCTTCCTGTCCAAATACTCCGGCGGACCGGCGACTAAGATCAAGGCTCTCTCCGCACTCCTTATGTTGCATGGAATCGTTAACCTTCCCAAAGCCGCCCTTCTAACGAGAGATGCTATTTTAGTAGCTTTGTCGTCCTCCATAAGGTTCGGCTCCTTCTCCTCCTTCTTGAAGAAAGGAAGCTTAATCTTGGGAGTTTTCTTCTTCTCTTCTGCGAGGGTGGTTGCGTATCCTATTGTGGATATCCCCCCTCCCCTCAACGTGTTTATTACCTCCGCACTGTCTATCACCATCTCCCCTATCATTCCCTCCTCCACCGGCTCTCCCGCCCTCGCGAGTATAGCCAAACGCTTAACAATCTCTTCATTTATCTTGGCGAAGCTCTCCTTCAAGCTGAGTCCTTCGAACTTCCAAGCTCCGTTGTCCACGAGTATCAGATTGTCGACGTATTTCAGAAGGGAAACCATGCTCCTCGCGGCGTTCAAGGAGTAGAGCTTACCCTCCTCCGGAGCGGGAAGGATACCTACGACGTAAACCGGCTCGGAATACATCTCAGAAAGGTGCTTCGCCAAAACGGGAGCTCCACCGCTCCCCGTCCCCCCACCCAGTCCGGCGATGATCAGGAAAGCGTCGATGTCGTGCGTTCCCCTCTCGTCAATAGCACTCAATATCGTCTCTATCTCCTCCCGGGCTATCTTAGCCCCTAACCTATTGTCAGTTCCGACTCCGTGTCCCTTCACTACCGTCTGCCCTATGAGTATCCTGTCCCTCATCGGAACGTGCTTCAATCCCATTAAGTCCGTTCTCGCGGTATTTATCGCCAAGGTCTTGATCGTGATTCCAGACCCTCTCATCTTCTCGTTTTCGAGGAATAGGTCGAGTATCTTCCCCCCCGCCTGTCCGAAGCCGATTACGAAGAACTTCATGGTTCACACCTTTTAAAGCGTTCGAGCGATTTCAATTTAAGCCTTTCTCTAAGAGAACGATAGGGGTGGTGGAATGCTGGTGGAGGAATACAGCTTCGGTAGAATCGTCATAAACGGGAAAACATACAACAGAGACGTGATAGTTTCGAGGGATTGGATAAAGCCGAATTGGTGGAGGAAGGAGGGGCATTCGGTTTGCTTGGAGGATATTAGGGAGATAATGGATAGAAATCCGGAAGTCGTAGTTTTCGGAACCGGTGCTTATGGGGTAATGAAAGTTAGGGAAGAGGTCGTCGAAGAGTTGAAGAGGAGGGGAATAGAGGTCATCTGCGAGCCGACTTCGAAGGCGGTGGAGATATACAACGAACTGCTGAGGAAGGGGAAGAACGTGGTTTTAGCCGTTCACCTGA
Source organism: Archaeoglobaceae archaeon (assembly GCA_026986375.1). Taxonomy (GTDB): domain Archaea; phylum Halobacteriota; class Archaeoglobi; order Archaeoglobales; family Archaeoglobaceae; genus WAKM01. The sequence goes on along the minus strand of JALSOQ010000013.1, from coordinate 100,730 downwards.
CGTGTTGATCACCTCATCTCAACACCCTTCATCCTGCTGTATTCTATCTCCGCAAGGATTATCTCCAGAAGCTCCCTCTCCTCCGGAACCACGTCCATCAGCCTTAAAAGAAGAGATCTGACCAAAGAAAGATCCCTCCTACACCTGTCTATGAGGGGAATGAGGTAGGGAATCCTGAACTCCCCGTTCGAGTAATGTATCCTCCTGAGGGTTTCGTCGTTTACTATCTTCAGTTCCTCCCCTATTTTCGGCGCCCTTTTGGGCTCTTCCAAATTCACGTCGCAGAGCGTTATGCATCTGGCGATCTTTCTCCCCTCAGAAACGTCCGGCATGTAGAGTTTTATCTCCTCCCTGTCCAACTCCCCCAGATACTTCGCATACTCCGGCTCTTCGTGATGTATGGACGCTACGATGGCGAGCAGGTTACCGCAGAGAACTATATCCCCGACGGCCACGTCCTCCACTTCCGCTTCGAACTCGCTATGGCTCAGAACCCTAACGACCCTACCTATCATCAAAAACCCAACGATTACAGTTATAAAACGATTGCCGAACTTCCTTAGGGTGATGAGGCCTACGGGGTCTGAGCCGTCGTGAGGAGCGTGCCCTAAACTGATGGGTGATGATTCACTCCCCTCCCGAACGGTGATGAGGACGCGCGAGAATTCTGACGATAGGCTTAAAATATGTATAAATTAACTTTCCATAGCCGATGAGGATTGGAGGGGTCTCTGAGGTGTGATGAAAAGCCGCCAATCTGAGGTTATCTCCTCTTTTTGTTCGGGCATATGACGGAGAAATGGCAGTATCTGCACTCCCAGTCGTATTTCGGTGCCTTTTTATCGACTATCAGCTTTAATATTTCGTCCTCGCTTGCTCTGTCCTCTATCGGAAATTCCGCGAATCTATCGGGTGTGACGTATACCAAAACTGTCTTCTCCAAGTCGTAAAGCCAGTTGTATATTCTCGCCTGAAGAACGTGATGCTCGTATGGTATCTCTATGTCCGCCCTCGAACTCTTTATCTCAACTCCAACCCTCCCTATTATCGCGTCTATTCTACCGACTATCTTGTAATCTCCAATCAGCTTTTCCCTTCTCACTTCCACCTCGGCGTTCAGTTCGGATGAAAGGAGACTCTCCAAACCTAAGTGGACGAGGGAACCCAAAATCGTGCTCGGAGTGAATACTGTAGCCTTGTGGAGCTCGGGATACCTCTCCTCAAACTCCCTCTTCAGCGGACATCTTATTAAATCGGTAACCCAAATTCCGTTCTTTTCGTGCTTTTCGAGCTCTCTCAAACGCCACGAAATTACTATTTCGGTGATCACGGAAAAACTTTAATGTTAAATTAGATAGTTTTTACGATGTTCGCAAACGTCGGCGAGATTTCCTCCTTCGTCATCTGTCCCCGACTGTGCTACTTCAGGATGAGGGACAGGATCAAACCGAACGAACTGCATGCCGTCAGGGAGTTATACTTGAGCAGGAGAAAGGGTTTTGACGAGGGTTGGGCTTTCGAGAGGTTCACCCAGATGTTCGGCAATTCGGAAGTTTTCGGGAAGGCGAAGGAAAAGTTCGTCTTCGATTCGTCCCTCCAACTACTAAAACCTATCGACTGGGAAGTTAGGCTCGCATGCGAGAGAATAAAGCTGAAGGGAATTTTAGACGAACTAGTCGAATTTAGAGACAGGAAGTATCCCCTCGTTCTATCTTTGAGGAGTCCTACAGAAGGGGTTTGGTTCAAGGATAGGATAAGGGTTACCGCGTTCTGCATGCTTTTAAAATCGAGGGGTTTGGAATGCGACAGAGGTTTCGTTTATCACTGCTTCGACGGAAACGTGAGAAGTGTCGAGGTTGGTAGGAGAGAAAAATACTACGTCCTAAAGCTTGTGGAGAGAGTTTTGATGCTGAAGAAGGGTTTCTTTCCAGAAAAGAGGGAAAGTAAGGCGTGTGAAAAGTGCGAATACAGAGAAGTTTGCGATTCCAAACCATCTACATTCGCTTCTAAGTTCCTATGATGACTTGAAAACGTCGAACAGGGCTATTCTCTCCCTCACAAGTAAGGACAACTTTTCTACTCCGGCTATCCTCAACTCCTCGTCGCTTATGTCGAAGAATTTTTTGATCCTTTCAATCTTGGCATCGTCCAATTTCAGAACCGGCCTTTCCTCAAAACCCAACCTCCTAAGTTTTTCTAAGCATTCTTCCTCCAAAACCACGACAACTTCGTTTCTCCCCTCCTTCAGTCCCACTTCTACCGCATCGGAGATCTGCCTTCTTCCCGCGCAGTATAACAGTATTTCCATCGAGAGCGTTTTAGCAACTCTCCTTCCTTCCCTCCAAGCTTTCAAAGCTTTTTTTAAGGCAAATTCAACGTGTCCTCTATCTACGACGTAATTCGCATCTAAGAAGACCGCTACACAATCCTTAAAGTTGTTCAAAAAGTCCTTTACGGACCGAACTTCCACGACACCTTCTAAGATCTTCATAGCACTCTCATTACTGATTCCATCCTAATACCTCTATCGGTAAGATCGTATCTTAGAATGGACTTGGGAACGAGAACCCTCTTCAGCTTGAGTATCTTGAGCAATCTCTGAACTTCATTTCCAGATTCGTTTATCGTCAACTCTATTATGCCGTCGGATATGAACTTTATCGTGTTTTCGAGCTTTTCGTCCGCTATTCCCTTGGTCATGAGAAGGAGCAATACGGAATCGTTTCTCTTAGCCGTCAGCGACATCTCGTTTATAAGCTCCACGACATCTTCTGCATTGTAGTTCAAAACGAAGTATGTCAGACTGTTGAGGATGATTCTGTCGTGGTTCGAGCTCTTTATGGTCGTCCTGACGTGCTTGAGGGGATCGTGCTTCATCTGCTTAAGGAATGCCTTTACGTCTGACGTGGAATCGGTCTGCTGGACGAGTCGCGGAGAAACTATGTCCAGAAACTCGATTCTATCCGCGGTTCCGTTGTCGAGAGAGAAGTATAACTTTATGTTCTGAATTATCTGCTCTTTCGTGTCGTTCGTGGTTATATACAGAACCTTTTCGTTGTTGCTAACCCCCGCTATCGCGAAGTGGAATGAAAAAACGTCTGCTCCGGCCCCAGGTTCTTCCAAGAGCAGTATGACACTTCCAGAAGGAAAACCTCCGCTAAGTTGAGCGTCTAAGGGAGTAATGCCCGTGCTGAATTTTCTCATCGGTAACGAATTCACTCGCATATTTTATAAAACTTTTTACGAACGTCGTTCCATGATAAGGTTCGACGAAAGGGGGTTGGTTCCGGTAATAGTTCAGGACGTAAAGACCAAGGAGGTTTTGATGCTCGCATACGCTAATGAAGAGGCTATTAGAAAGACTTTCGAGACGGGTTACGCTCACTATTGGAGCAGAAGCAGAAAGAAGCTTTGGAAGAAGGGTGAAACGTCCGGAAACGTTCAGAAGGTTGTTGAAGTGAGAATAGACTGCGACAACGATGCTATCCTCTATTTAGTCGAGCAGAAAGGTGTTGCTTGTCATACGGGAAATTACAGTTGTTTTTACAGAACTTTAAATCCCGAGGATTTGATAGACGATTCCGGCCATTAATCTTATATATTCCGTAGAGTTCTTTAATCCCATGGCCTACTATTACGATCCCCTCTCCTTTTTGGGATCGATGATTTGGTGGCTCTTACTGTTCTGGCTGATACTTGGACCACAACTTCAATACAGGCGTTTGATGCTGATGAGGCAAGCTTTGATGAGAAAGCTGGGTGAGAAAAGGGGTAGCAACGTAATAGCGATGATTCACAGGCAGGAGAGCATTGGATTATTCGGAATCCCCTTCTACAGGTTCATAAGCATAGAGGATTCCGAGCAGATCCTTAGGGCTATAAGGAGAACTCCCAAAGACAAACCGATAGACCTAATCCTCCACACACCCGGCGGGCTCGTCTTAGCGGCCGCACAGATAGCGAAGGCCATAAAAGATCATCCGGCGAAAACGACGGTAATAATTCCTCATTACGCTATGAGCGGAGGGACTCTAATAGCTTTAGCCGCGGACGAAATTATAATGGATCCTCACGCGGTTTTAGGGCCGGTAGATCCTCAGCTTATGAACCTGCCTGCCCCATCGATAATCAACGCGGTTAAGAAGAAGGATCCAAACGAGGTGGAAGACCAAACGCTGATAATGGCGGACATTGCCGAGAAGGCCATAAATCAGGTAAGAGAATTCGTATACGAACTTCTTAAAGATAGGATGGGTGATGAAAAGGCCAAGGAAGTGGCGAGAATCCTTACGGAAGGAAGATGGACTCACGACTATCCCATCACCGTGGAAGTGGCGAAACAGCTCGGCCTGAATGTCTCCACGAACGTGCCTGAAGAAGTCTACGAACTCATGGAGCTCTATCCCCAGCCAATGTTACAAAGACAGGGTGTGGAATTCGTTCCCACTCCCAAAAAACAGCAGACCGAAGCTCTCAGATTACCTTAAAATTTATCGAAGATCCTTCCAAACCCTCTTAAGCATCAACGCGTCCTCCTCCAAATTCGGACTCTCCACTATGATGATACCATCGGCTCCGAAGTCCTTCAACGCCTTAAGCAGGTCTTCATACCTAAAATCCGACTCCCTCAAGTTCAAATGCCTCTTTTCCCCCTTAAGGCCGTATTCTATCCCGCTAACGTGTATGTGCATGTCCTTTATAGCTTCCCTACCCAGAGCATCTTCTATCCTCTCAAGAATTTTCGAAAATTCTTCGTAGCTGTTCACCGCTCCTCTCATCCTCGCGTGTATATGGCTGAAGTCCACGCAAGGCTTTAATCCGAGTTCTTGACAGAGGCTAAGGGTTTCATCCAGATCTCCGAATTGCGTGGGTTTTCCTGTGGTTTCAGGTCTAAGCTCCACATTCAAACCTCTCTGCTCGACGAACTCCAAAATGTATCCCAAGGAATCCCTTATCCTTCTGTATGCACTCTCCTTGGAGGACTTCAGATAGTATCCGGGGTGAAAAACTATCTTTTTAGCGAACAACCCCCCTATCCTCACCGTATCTATTAGCCTCCTAATGCTGTCCTCCATCTTTTTCTCGTCCTCGGCGTTCAGATTTATGTAGTAGGGAGCATGAACAGAAAGCTCTATACCAAGAGACTCGGCGACGGTTTTAACGTTTTTGGCCATTTCCGGTTTCATTTTAACACCCCTGACGAACTGAACCTCCATGGCATCCAATCCGAGCTCCTTTATCGTCTTAATTCCACCGATGGTCGATCTGTCCTTCGAGCAATTAGGAACTCCGGCTGTTCCGAACTTCATGAAAGATACTAAAAGCAACGGTTATATTTAGTTTCGATCGCCGTGGATCACATGTCGAGGAGGTTGCTCGCTGATTTCGGACTCCTAATCGTCGCGCTTATCTGGGGTGTCACGTTTCCAATAGTCAAGGTGGCTGTGGAGGTAGTATCCCCGTTCGCATTCAACGCCGTAAGGTTTGCGATAGCGTGCTTGTTCTTTCTTCCCCTAATCAGAACCGACGGATTTGCTGACGGGTTCAAGATAGGCGTTGCGACCTTCTTGGGATACACGTTCCAGACTTTCGGATTGCAATACACGACTGCAACCAACGCCGGATTTATAACATCGCTATACGTAGTCCTCGCTCCAATAATCGCGTTCTTTTTATACGGGATGTCTTTAAAGTGTCTGGACGTTTTCGCAACGTTTTTGGCCCTTATCGGTATGTTCCTCCTCACCGGATACAAGGGATTCAACTTCGGAGATCTACTCGTGCTCGCGTGCGCTTTCGCTTTTGCCATGGAGATCGCTATGATCTCCTACTATTCGAGGAGAGTAAACCCGACCCAGCTTGCATTCTGGCAGATTTTCGCGGTGGCAATCCTTTCAACGCCTTTCGCACTAATAACGGACAACTTCGTGTTGAACAGGGATGTTGCGATGGCTCTGATAATTACCGCTGTTTTCGCAACGGTTATTGCGAAGATCATGCAGAACTGGTTTCAGCGCTGGACAAAGCCCGCGGACGCCTCGGTTATAATGTCTATGGAGGGTGTTTTCTCTCACGTTTTCGCGGTTTTCATGCTCGGCGAGAGTTTAAAGGCGATTCAATACGTAGGGGCGGGGCTGATAGTTCTGGCGGTGATATTGGTATCACTGCACGAACACGTTTAATTACGCGAGAAATCATCGTAACGTCATGAAGATAATAGAGCTTCTGGAGGACATCGACAGAGCGTTTCTGATAGGTATCGGAGGAGGTGGTGATGTAGTCAGCACCTTGATAGTCGGAAAGTTCTTTCGGCTTTTCGACGTGGAATGCGTTCATGGAGGAGTGGTCTGGGAAAGAATAACGAGAGATCCTAAGCCCGGCCCCCGCGCGATCGAAGAAATAAAGAACTGCGACAGAATAAACGATTGCTTGGCTTGGATAGATGAAAGTTGCAGGATAGACGGACTAAAACCCATAGTGGCTCAGGTTTCGGAGTTTCTTGGAAATAAAGTCGTTGGTGTGGACATAACCAAAGGGGAGCTTGGAGTCAGAAGGAGTATAGAAGATTTCGTGGAGTCTTACGGAATAGATGTAGTAGTCGGAGTGGATGCGGGTGGGGATTCGTTAGCGAGAGGAAAAGAAGAGAACCTATGCAGTCCTCTCGCGGATTCCATAATGCTATCCGCTCTGAGCGAATTCAAATCTGTTTTAGCAGTTGTAGGATTCGGAAGTGACGGAGAGTTGAGCAGGAAGGAGATAGAGTTCTACCTGAGCGAAATAGCGGAAGAGGGAGGACTGCTCGGAGTTAGCCTTCTGATGAAGGATGATGCCGACGAACTTCTGAAGTTCGTTAAAAACGTTTACACTGAAGCGTCCTTGATTCCTATACTCGCAGGAACGGGTTTTAAAGGGAAGAGGAACGTTTGGGGGAGGAGAGAAATAGAAATATCGATACTAAACGCTTTAACGTTTTACGTCGATCTCGGTGTTCTTGTAGAACTGACACCTCTACCAAAGGCGGTGAAAGGGACGAAAAGTGTTTTCGAGGCGAACGAGAAATTACACGAACTCGGGTTAAAAACGGAGCTTGATTTTGAAATGGAATGGTGCGAACGTAATATTCGGGAGGATAGAGTTCCGTGACGTTTTCAAACGGAAAAGGATTAAATCTCGAAGGAAATCCGTAGATATGGATTTGGAAAAGCTCAAGAGGTTTCAGGAAGAACTCGCGAAAAGGGTCGTTTTGGAAGACTTCGTTAGACCGGACGATTTGGACTTCGTTTTGGGAGTCGATCAGTCGTTCGTCGGAAAGGGGAAAGAGAAGGTAATATCCGCTTGCGTAGCTCTAAGTTTTCCCGAACTATATGAAGTGGACAGAAACGTTTCTGTTGAAGATGTGAATTTTCCATACATACCGACCTTTCTCATGTTCAGGGAAGGGGATCCAGCCGTAAGAGCGGTAAAACCCGTTTTGGAGAGAATAAAGGGAAGGGCAGTAGTTATCGTGGACGGAAGTGGTATAGCCCATCCAAGGAGATGCGGGTTGGCCACATACATCGCATTAAAGCTGGAAGTTCCCACCGTAGGAGTCACCAAGAGAAAGCTCTATGGTGAAGTGGAGCTTCCAGAGAAGGAAATGGAAGCTAAGCCGATATACGACGGGAAAGAAATCATAGGTTACGCATTAAAGCCCTGCAAAGTCTGTAAGCCGATATTCATTTCTCCCGGAAGTTACCTGACTCCCAAAACTGCTTTGGAAATAGTCAGGTCCTGCATTAGAGGTCACAAGCTACCGGAACCTATAAGGCTGGCACACGAACTCGCGACGAAGTCCAAGTCAAAAAACCTCTCCGAATTCTTCGAACTCTAAACTTTATATATTCTCATTGCGAAATAGTTACGTGGAAAGAGTTGAGGAGTACCTCGAAGCGATTCTCGACATTCAGAAGGAGAAGGGAAAAACCGTAAGGACGAGCGACTTAGCCAGAAAGCTAAACGTCAAACCTTCGAGCGTTACCGAAATGTTGCTAAAGCTTAGCAAGGAAGGTTACATCGAATACCAGCCTTACAGAGGGGCTGTTTTGACTGAAAAGGGCAGAAGGGTCGCTGAGAGGATAAAGAGGTATCACATAATATTCGAAAAGCTCTTCAGAGACTTCCTTGGGATAGACAAGGATGAGGCTCACAAGCTCAGTTGCGAGTTGGAGCATCACGTTAACGACGAAATAGTTGAGAAAGTCTGTAAGATAATAGCGAGTGAATGCGGAATTTGTGAGGAATGCGAGTTCGAGGTCAAAACGTTGAACGATGCACATCCTGGAAAATACGAAGTTCTGGCGTGCCCTTTGGTCTTGAAGTCCATGGGAATAGAGCCCGGGTCGAAGGTAAAAGTAGTAGGTGAAAGAACGGTAGAGATAGACGGAGAGGCGTTCGAGATTTCGGAAACGCTCGCAAAAAAAATTGTGATCAGAAGGATTTCCGAAGAATAGTCTCGAGATCTTCAACGGTTATTCTGCGTGGGCTTAAGTCAACAAGCCTCTTCAGTTTAATTGCGTTTTCGGCGAGCTCTCTCAAATCACTCTCATCGAATCCGAGATCGCTCAAAACCGTTGGAACGTTCAAGTCTTCCATGAGCTCCCTTATACTTCCGATAGTTTTCCTTATTAACTCTACTTTTTCCGGCATTACGGGCCTTACGAACTCAAGTATTGCATCTCCAACGATCGACACGCATATTCCGTGCGGGACATCTTTAGCTCCGCCGATTGCGTGACCCAAAGCGTGACCCAAATGAACTCCAGCGTTTCCGAAGGCTATTCCTGCGGTATAGGAGGCTATCGCCATCTTGGTTTTGGATTCCAAGTCGTTCAAGTGATAAGCCCTCCTCAAGTTCTTTGCTATGAGCTCTATCGCCTTGAACGCTAAGGAATCTGTTATGGGATTGGATCCAGAGTAGGGACCATGATGCGGGTGAACTTCCGCCGGCTTTGCGGTGTATGCCTCTACGGCATGCATCAGAGCGTCCAAACCGGATGATGCCACGACTTCGGGTGGGGGAGTTATGTTCAGCGGGTCGATTATCGCGAAGTTCGGAAGGAGGCATTCCTGAGCTATACCCACCTTTATCCCTTCCAACTTCACCACGGCGGCACACGTGGTTTCGCTTCCCGTTCCCGCGGTGGTGGGAACGGCTATTAGAGGTTTTAACGGTTTGTCCACAATCGTTCCTTTACCGAAGGGCTTCGGTAGGTAATCCGTAAGATCTTCCGGCGGATACGTTGAGTAGAGGTTCACCAGCTTGGCCACGTCTATCGCACTGCCCCCGCCGAGACCTACTATCACTTCGAAGTTCTTTGCAACTTCCGTTCCCTCCTTGACGCATTCCAGATCGGGTTCGGGCCTGACTCCGTCCCACACTTCGAACTCCACTCCCGCCCTTTCGAGCGAAGCTTTCACCCTACCGCATATTTCGCTTCTCCCAACCCTTTTGCCCGTAACTATCAGTGCCGACTTCCCAAAACGCTTGGCGATTTCACCTACATATTCCGTTGCGTTTACACCTATCTTCGCAGGAGTCGCTCTGAACGAAAACATATGAAAAGATTCTCCAACACCTTTATATACTATCGTATCGAAGGGTTTCGTAGTCGGAGGGAGGACTATGGAATCCTTAGTTAGAGAAGCTCTTGCGAGAGCTGAGAGGGAAAGGAGGGCACCGGCGGAAGATCTTGAAGAGGATATACTTCAGGTTTTGGAAGAGTTGAGGACGGTTATTAAGGTTATAGGCGTCGGCGGTAGCGGTTGCAACACGATTACGAGGATGTTCGAAGAGGGAATTGAAGGGGCGGAGCTCATAGCCATAAACACCGACGCCCAGCATCTCTGCTACACAAAAGCTCACAGGAGGCTGCTCATAGGAAAGAAGAGAACGAGGGGGCTTGGAGCTGGAAGCTTGCCTCAGGTCGGTGAGGAAGCTGCGAGGGAGAGCGAAGAGGAGATAAGGAGACTCGTAGAAGGGGCGGACATGGTCTTCATAACTTGCGGTCTCGGTGGTGGGACTGGAACTGGTGCCGCTCCGGTTATAGCTGAAGCCGCGCAGGATGCGGGGGCATTGACGATAGCAGTGGTCACATTCCCCTTCTCGGCCGAAGGGGCCGTTAGGAGGGCGAATGCGGAGGCTGGGCTCGAAAGGCTGAGGGAAACCGCGGACACGGTAATAGTAATTCCGAACGACAAACTGCTCGAAGTCGTTCCGAACTACCCTCTGCATATAGCCTTCAAGATAGCCGACGAAGTTCTCTTAAGGGCGGTGAAGGGGATAACCGAGCTGATAACGAAGCCAGCCCTCGTGAACTTGGACTTCGCGGACGTGAAGACGATCATGGAAAAGGGCGGAGTGGCGATGATAGGGCTTGGTGAGGCGAGCGGAGAGGATAAGGCGTCGGAATCCGTAAGAAAGGCTCTGAAATCCCCGTTGCTCGATGTGGATATAACCGGTGCCAAAGCCGCTCTGGTAAACGTAACGGGTGGCCCGGACATGACCATAGAGGAGGCCGAGAGCGTCGTCGAGGAGATATACAGCAAGATCGATCCGGAGGCGAGGATAATCTGGGGAGCAATGATAGATCCCGAATTGGAGAACACCATGAGAACGCTCGTAATCATAACGGGAGTGAAGTCCCCGCAGATATTGGGAAAGAAGACCCCGCACCTTTCGAGGAAGTTCGGAATAGACTTCGTGAGGTAAACTTAAATATCGTTCGCGATCGGATTGGATTATGCAAATTCCCTCCGTGGATGAACTGAGGGCGAAGTTTCAGGAATACGTAAACGTCCTCAAGATGGCGAGGAAACCGGATAGAGAGGAGTTCATAACGACTACGAAGATATCGGTAGCCGTCATGTTCGTCGTGGGTTTAATCGGATTCTTCATATACATCCTGATGCAGGTCGTTCCGGAGGTGTTCAAGAAGTGACGAAGTTCTATGCGGTGAAAACTACAGCCAATCAGGAGAGGCTCGTCGCAAACCTTATGGAGATGACGGTTAGAAAGCACGATTTGGGGGTCTATTCCATACTCGCCCCCAAGGAGCTCAGGGGATACGTGATAGTGGAGGCGGAGGACTTTCAGAACGTTTTGAAGGCGATAAGGGGGATGCCCCACGTTAAGGGTGTGGTTAGGGGTGAGATAAGCTTCAACGAGATAGAACACTTCCTAACGCCCAAGAAAGCTGCAGAGCAGATAAAGGAGGGATACACCGTCGAGATCGTTTCTGGGCCGTTTAAGGGTGAGATGGCGATAGTTAAGAGAGTAGATACGGCTAAAAACGAGATTACGGTCGAGCTTTTGGATGCGGTAGTTCCGATTCCGGTTACGGTTAAGGCGGATCACGTTAGGGTGATCGACAAGAAGGAGGGGTGAACTATGCCGGAGCAGGTCGTCGAAGTTTTGGTTACCGGTGGAAGAGCGACGCCCGGTCCTCCTTTGGGACCGGCAATAGGCCCACTTGGATTGAACGTCAAGCAGGTCGTTGATGAGATAAACAGGAAGACGAAGGAGTTCGAAGGACTGGCGGTGCCGGTCAAGATAATAGTAAAGGAGGACAGGAGCTTCGAGATAGAAGTTGGTGTTCCGCCAGTTTCCGCTCTGGTTAAGAGGGAGCTCGGAATAGAGAAGGGAGCCCACAAGACGAAGCACGAGACCGTAGGAAATTTGACGATGGAGCAGGTGATAAAGATAGCGAAGATGAAGAGAAAGCAGATGCTCTCATACACTCTAAAGGCGGCGGTAAAGGAGGTTTTGGGCACGTGCGTTTCCATGGGAGTTACGGTGGAAGGAAAGCATCCTAAGGAAGTGATAAGGGAGATCGAGGAGGGCAAGATCGAAATTCCAGAAGAAGAATGATTATATAAATTTTAAATTTTAGTTTTTCATCGCAACCGTTATATTTCCGTTTTCGTAATTCCTATCGAGTGGGGTCGTGGCGTAGCCAGGTAGCGCGGCGGGCTCCAGCGGTGTGATGAGCAATGGGTCTGCTGAGGTGTGATGACCCGTTGGAGCTCTGACCGAAGAGACCCGCTGGTCGTGGGTTCAAATCCCACCGGCCCCACTCCCATAATTTTAAATTCTTTCCGAATCATAATCCATCGATGAGGCTGATTCTGTTGATGCTTCTTCTCCTCATTTATCCGGCGAGCGGTGCGGTGATAAAGGGGACGGTTTACTCTTGGGAGAACCTCGAACCCTTACCAAAAGCGATAGTCACGATAAACACCACTCCTGAGCAGAGGGTCGTGGCGAAGAACGGAACTTACACCTTCGTCGTCCCTCCCGGAACGTATGAGATTAAAGCATACTACTACAGCAACGGAGAGCTCGAACTCTACGACAACGAAACTGTAACGGTAAGGGGAAACGGAACCTACGTTTTGGACTTAATCCTGTTTCCACGGCTGAATTTAAATGAAAGCGTTCCTAACATCCAGCTGAGTTTGGGAAAGAGAGAGGGGGGTTTCCCTCTTTTCTGGCTTGCTCTGGCGATTGTACCCATAGCTTTCATCCTTTATTGGAAATTCAGGAGGAGAAAGGTAGTGGAGGAAGAGCTTCCGGAGGATCTCAAAGAGGTGGTAGAAATAATAAAGAATGAGGGCGGTAGGATAACTCAGAAGGAGCTAAGGAAAAAGCTTGGATATTCGGAGGCTAAGATCAGTTTAATGATAGCGGACTTAGAAAGGAGGGGAATAATAGAGAAGGTCAAGAAGGGTAGGGGAAACATACTATTCCTCAAGAAGTGACCGAATTACTCTGGCCGGAACGCCTCCTGCCAATACGTTTGGAGGTATGTCCGAATTAACGAGACTGTGTGCGGATATTATTGAGTTATCTCCTATCGTAACTCCTGGCAGTATCGTGCAGTTCGCCCCTATCGTCACGTTTCTTCCTATCTTAACCTCTCCAACCCTAAGCTCGTTTACGAGAAATTCGTGGGCAAGAATTACTGTATTGTAGCCTATTATGGTGTTGTCCCCTATCTCTACGAGTTCGGGGTAGAATACGTCCACGGTGGATTCGAGGCCGAAAGCCACGTTTTTTCCCACCTTAACGCCGATCCTCCTTAAAAGCCATCTCTTCAAAGATAAAGAGGGGAGAATTCTGCATAATGCAACGACAACGTAGTTTATTGCAACCCTAAGCGGGTTCTTCACCTTCGTCCAATAACATAGGGAGTTCTTGTCTTTGGCCTTTATAACGGTCCTCACCCTTCTCATGTTTTCTTGCCCTTCAGAACGGGAATTAAATCGTGTCTCTTTATCTTCACTAAAACTCTCTTGATACCCTCCCTTAAGTTATCCAACTCTCCCTTCTTAGCCGAGATGGGATATATTACATGCTTCCACAGATACCACGGGGGATGCATTCCCAACTTCTCGACTATTCCGTTTAGGGTTTCATCGGGATTTTCGACCTTGTCCATCTTGTTAGCTGCCACGAGGACGTCGAATCCGAATTCGTTGAGGAATTCGAACATCTCCACATCTACTGGAATCATTCCCCTCCTCTCCCACCTTTCGACGACATCCAAAAACGACTTTGCATCGATCACGTGCACAGCAACTACGATCCTTTCCGCATTCTCCTCAATGTAGCGGACTATGAAGTCCTTGACTCTCTCGTTAAAATCCCTGCTAACTCCCGCTATATATCCAAAACCGGGAAGATCCGTAATTAGTAAGTCTCTAAACTTTATCTGATTGGGCTTGATCGTAGTTCCGGGCCTCTTTCCCTTTCTAACCCTCACTCCAAAGAGTTGAGAGAATAGGGTAGATTTGCCGACGTTCGACCTGCCCACAAAAACAATTTCGAGCATTCTCACGGCCACAGTCCGTAAAAGACGTTCAACACAATGACTATGAATCCCGTGGCTATTCCGAAAACGACGATACTCTTGGGGCTGATCTTTATCTGCGCCTTCTCCTCCTCGAAGTATCTCATTATACCAGCAGAGGACATCAGAGGCGGTGCGCTGGTGTCTCTCCTCTTAGCCATGCAACAGGATATATTTTCCAACTATTTAACGTTTATTATTCCACCTCCCACAATCCTCAGAGCACGAAGAGCCTAACAACAGCCGTTTCAACCAAAAAAACTAAGTATTATTGGGGATCTTATCCCTGATCCCCACACCGTATCCTTTCGCTCGGTTTAACTATGGGAAGATGACCTTTACCAGACTCTCCTGTAGGTCGCATCCGCGTAAAAGGTTGAATCCACTAAGACATAACCTTTAAAGATTGCACCCCTAAGTAATGTTTGAAATGCCCCCGTGGGGTAGTGGACATCCTGGAGGTCTCCGGAACCTCCGACCCGGGTTCGATTCCCGGCGGGGGCGCTTACGGATTAGCTAGACCAAATGCACCTCACCGATTTTTTAATTTTTTATCCAGATCTTACGGTCGAACTCATTCCGAAGATCATCCTATCAGCTGGGAGATGACGTTTTCCGCCATCTTCTTGCCTAAAATCGAAGGCAGTCTGTCCTTGTTCCTTATCAAATCCTCCTTGCTCTTTATACCCGCCCTAAACAACTTCCTCGCCCTCACCCTTCCGATGCCCTTCAACTCTACGAGATCAAGCAACTCCTCCTTAACCCCGTGTCTAATTCTCAGAACTAACTTGTCGAACCCCTTTATTCCGTAGAACTCCGCTATTCTCGACAGAGAATGGGAGAGCCACTCCGCCGTCTCCACGATCCTCCTCAAATCTCCCGGGGCTATCCCGTATTTGGAACATATCGCGTTTTCATCGACCTCGTTTATCCAATCCATAAGGCATAGAGCCGTTTTGAGCTCCCTCAAACTCCAGTCGTCCAAGGGAATTCCCCTTTCCGTAGCTTCCTCGATCAACCAGACGTCCGACTTCCTGACGTAGATCTTCTCCATGTCGGGAGACTTGGCTATGAGATGGAGGATTTCGAACTCCGGGAGTTTCCAATCCAAGCCTTCAGCGAATATGTGTCCGGTTAGGGGATCGATGTAGAGCTTGGAAACGAGCTTTCCGAAGTCCGTAGGAGATACACGCTCGTAATCGAACTCCACCATTCCCCAGCTTTCAAGCTGAATAAGAATATTCTCCACCGAAGGGAATGTTCCGTTCTGGTGGAAGAAGAACGTTTTCGAGAAAAACTCCTCCATTTCTCTCAAGCTTTTGGCGAACCCCTCAGCTATGAGGGAGAGAACGTGAAATCTAATGTGATTTTCCGCTCCCAGCTTCGACCTGACCCTCTCCACCTCACCCAAAACGTATCTCCTAACGACCTCCTTTCCCTCCTTCTCGCTCTTAACGAGCACTATAGCTTCTCCCCTCTCGTCCATTCCCGGCCTTCCAGCCCTTCCGGCCATCTGCTTGAACTCCATGACCTTTATCGGCTTGGAATACCCGTCGAACCTTCTGTAACTCTTTATCACCACCCTCCTCGCCGGCAGGTTCACCCCGGCCGAAAGGGTTGGAGTCGCACAGAGAACCTTTATCCTTCCCTCCCTAAACGCCTTCTCGATCGCTGTTCTCTGGGAAGGAAGGAGTCCAGCGTGATGGAATGCGCAACCCCTCAAAACGCATTCGTATAGCCTTCTGCTCATCTCCCCGTCGTTCTCCTCTATTACAGATTTGGCAACGTCTTCAAGCTCGGAATCGACGTATCTCTCCGTAATCTCGGACAAATTCAATGCGGTCCTTTCGGCATTCCTCCTCGTCGAATCGAACACCAGAACCTGCCCTCCCTTTTCCAAGCAGTCCTCCACCAGATCCTCGAAACCTCTTCCGACGAACTCCACGGTCTTAAAACCGTTGGAGTATAGCTCGATCCTTCCCTCGACGAATATCCCCTCGTAGAGAGGGACGGGTCTCCAGTCGCTTTTAACGATTTCGGCATCGAGCCACTCCGCTATCTCCTCTACATTCGGAATCGTGGCGGATAGTGCTATGATCCTCAACTCGGGATTCAGAGTCCTCATCTTCGTTATAAGAACCTCCAAAACCGCTCCCCTATCCGGAGAGTCGAGAAGATGTATCTCGTCCACCACGAGGCATGTAACTTCTTTGATCCACTTGGCGTCGTTTCTTAAGAGGGAATCCGCCTTTTCGGCCGTGGCCACCACTATATCCTTTCCGGAAAACCACTCGTCCTTCGAATCGTAGTCTCCGGTGGATATTCCAACTTCTACACCTATCTTCTCCCACTTCCTAAACTCCTCGAACTTCTCGCTTGCGAGAGCCCTAAGGGGGACGACGTAAAGACACTTTCCACCCATCAGAACTTCGTGAACCATCGCAAGTTCCGCTATTAAAGTCTTACCGCTCGCCGTAGGAATCGCGATGACCATGTTCTTCCTTTCGAAGAGACCCTTTCTTATGGCTTCCTCCTGAGGGGGGAACAGCTCCCTTATTCCCCTCTCCTTGAGAACATCCACGACGTAACTCGAAACGTGATCGGCGAGTTCTTCAATGTCCATCTCTCGGATCTCCGAACTCCGATCGCAAAAGCTTATCGGTCGCGACGTGGCCGAATGTCCATGCGATACGACATCGCCGGAGTTGGCCCGGCTTTGGTGGACTACATATACTCCATAGACGAGTATCCGGAAAGGGGAGGACATGCGGTGGTAAAGGGCTCCATCAGAATGCCCGGCGGAGCGTGTGCGAACGTGATTGCTGGACTTTCCGGATATGGAGTCAGGTGCAGATTTTACTCCACGATAGGTAGGGACGAGAACGCCGAATTTTTCATAGAAAGCATGAAGAACGTAGATCTGAAGCTAAACGTTACGCACGAATTAACCGGAAGGGTGGACGTTTACGTCGACAGATGCGGGGAGAGAACTTTCTTCGTCCATCCTAACTCCGCCGGGATAGTAAAGCTTAAAATAGACGACGAGGATTTCGGGGAAGTGGAGCGATTCTACTTGGATCCCTTTCCGTCGGAGAGGAGCTTCGAAGTCCATTTAAAAATCGCGAAGAAGGCAAAGGAGCACGGAAAGCGAGTGATTCTGAACCCCGGCTATCCATACACCAAGTTAGGATTCGAGAAGCTCAAGGAGCTTTTGAAGTTTACGGACATCGTGATCATGTCCAAGCAGGAGTTCGAATGCCTGAGCGTTGAAGAGGATGATTTTCTGAAGTTCGTCGAAGTCCTCGTAATAACTCTCGGAGAGAAGGGAAGCAGAGCTTTGACGAAGGACGGAGAGTTCTACCATCCCTCATTCAAAACCGAAGTCGTCGATACCACCGGAGCCGGAGACGCTTTTGCGGTGGGATTCCTATACGGTCGCATGAAAGGTCTGCCTTTGGAGAAGTGCCTAAAGCTCGGAAACTTCGTCGCGAGCTACAACGTCCGTCACTGGGGTGCGAGAAACTTCCCGCCGAAGTCGGAAGTTGACAGATTAATCGATCTCGACGACCTCTAAGACTTCGAGAGGGATCCTCTGCAACCTCTTTCCTATTTCCGACTTCGCTATTCTTATTGCATGCTCCCTGCTCTGAGCGTTGAATACCTTCATCTCGAAAACCAAACCGACTAAGGCCGTTCCCGCTACCATAAAAACGCTCTTCAAATTTTCCCCGCACTTAGGACACTGCGTAACTCCTACGTCAATTTCAACGAAGTCGAGGTCCGGATGGAGTCTCTTTCCAGCTTCTGCCACCGCTATGTTCATAGCATCCTTCACAGTCCTGACGTTCCTGACTATCCAGGCCCCCTGAAGGACGACCAAGTAGTTCGGCATGGACTACACCGAAAATGTCTCCCTGACCGCTTTATTAAAAGCTATCTCTCCTATAGACTTGACATGCCTGCAAGCCTCCAGTAGGGACTCAAGAGCCAATTTGCACGGAGCTCCTTCCTTGGAACTTCTTATGTTCAAAATCCTCTCCTCAAGATCCTCGGCCATCTCTATCCCGTTCTCGCACTCCAAAACGTCTCCTTCGAAGTAGGATTCCAGAACCATCCTGAAAACCCTTCTCAGATCCAAGAGGACCGGCAGAATCTCTCTATCCCTCCACTCCGCGACGAATTCCGAAGTATCGTATAGCGCATCCGCGACCTTCTCCAAAAGCTTGGCTATCAATCTCATTCCCAAAAGTTGCTTCAACTCGTCCCATCTCGCGGGGCAGGATATTTCTCTAAGAAGTCTATGTTCGAGCCTTAAAGCCAGCAAATAGAATCTGTCCGCCTCCTCCTCAAGTTTAGGAATCACATCGAGTGCGGAAGGGTTTCCCCTCCTGATGAACTCCTCTATTACGTCCATCATCTCCATAATTATCTGGCACATCCTCTTAAGAACGCCTTTTACGTCGAAATCCTGAGTGGACAACAGACACTTCATCACTATCCTTCCGTCCGCGACGTCAATAATCTCCATACCTATAAGATCCCGAACTATCTCCCCGAGCTTCGTTATTACCCTCGGAGAAATGGTATCTTCTATAACAATCTCGTCCGGCCCCTGAATGTAGAGGGCGTAGATGAACCTCCTGAGGAACTTGTCCTCGACGCTCGGAATCCTGTCTATCTTAACCTTAAAAACGTTTTCAACGCTCTTTTTTGGAAAGATCTTTACTACGCATCCGTCTACCTGTAAAATGAGTTCATCGCCCTGATCCAGTCCGTTCTCCTTAACCCACCTCTTAGGCAGGCTTATCATGTAGCTCGAACCGCCGATGAGTTGCAACTTTCTTATTTCCATGCAATACGTATCCATTTATATCGTTTAAACATTTTTGCCGTCCGTCAGCGTTTTAATCTTTTCCTAAGAATTTTCCTTGAATTCATCAAAACTCTTTCGATATCATAAACCCCGGCACCTTTCAGAATTCTTACGGCCATTTCGGTGTCTATGAAATCTTCCGGCGAGTGCGCATCGGTATTTACCACGAGTTCACATCCTACTTCCCGCGATATTCTTGCGACGTGTCCGTTCGTTAAGCAGTGTCCCTTTCTCGCCGAAATCTCAAGATAAATTCCGTTTTCCTTGGCCATTTCGGCCGTCTCGACGTCTATCAGTCCGGGATGGGCGAGGATGTCTATCTCCTCCTGAACGGCCGCGAAATTCGTCCCCTCCTTCACCGGCTCGACTATGGTCTCCCCGTGCACGACAACGATTTCGGCCCCCTCCTTCCAAGCCAACTCGACGGCCCTTCCTATAAGATTCGGAGGGACGTGCGTGATTTCAACTCCGAATACGACGTCTATTTCGTAGTCGTCCCTAAGATCCATGAGATTTCTTAGATTCTGCATTATCCAGCTTAAGTTCGTGAAATCTGCGTGATCCGTAATTGCTAACCCCTCGTTACCCAGTTCGGCCATCCTCCTTATCATCTCGGAGGGAATTAGCTCCCCGTCGCTGAAGACGGAATGGGTGTGGAGGTCGATCATGGTAAAAATTCACAACGTAAAAATAAGACGTTTTCCTAATACCTACATGGACATCGAAACGATTATCTCGGATAAGAAAAGCGGGCAGTCGAAGATAATCGCAATGACGTTAGAACTTTTAAAAAGGCACAAGAAGAAGGCGGAAAGGCTGGAGATCTGCAGAAAGATCTGCGAAGCTCATAAGGCGATGGCGGGGTTGAGGTGGATTTTGAAGTCATTGGAGGAGGGGAGGTCGGTTTCGGAGATAGAGGAAGAGATAAGGCGGATGGAAGATAGATGCGTTCGGAATTTGGAAGGTATCGTTGAGGGAAAAATTATTGCAACGATAAGCAGGAGTCACTTGGTCGAGAGGGCTTTACTTAAGGCCAAACACGTAATAGTGCTGGAATCCACTCCGGGGGGAGAGGGTTTGGAGATGGCGAGGTTTTTGAGGGGGAGGGGACTGCTGGCAACCACTTTCCCAGATTCAGCGTTAAGTTACGCCGTAAAGGTTTGCGATGCCGTCGTGGTAGGAGCGGATGCCGTGACTGAGAGTTATTTCGTAAACAAAACCGGAACCCTCCCGTTGGCGCTAACAGCGAAACACTTCGGCAAAGTCTTCTACGTCGCCTCTCCATCCTACAAGTTCGCGGACGTGGATTTCGAAGAGGTCGTGGATACCACGTTCAGAGAGGAGATGCTTTTCGAAAGGATTCCGAAGGAGCTCGTGACCGAATTCGTAACGGATTAGAAAATTTTTTCTCTTTCTTCGACGATAAAAATCTCATGGAGTTCATAATCGTCAGCGTGGGTAACGAGATCCTTAGCGGAGACATTTCGAACACCAACGCCACCTACATCGCCAGAAGGCTCACCCACAAGGGTCACAGAGTCATCAGGATAATCGTCGTTCCCGACGAAATCGATGAAATTGCTGAGGAGATAGATAGGGCAAGGAGGAGGGCGGATTTCGTTTTGGTAACCGGAGGGCTGGGTGCGACTCACGATGACGTGACTACCGAGGGTGTGGCGAAGGCTTTGGGGAGGAAGCTCGTTCTCTACGAGGAGGTCTTCGAAGAGTTGAAGAGGAAATTCCCGGATGCAAACGAGGAAGCTTTGAAGAAGGTCTGCACGTTTCCCGAAGGTTCTGAAGTAGTGGAAAACGATGTGGGTGTAGCTCCGGGTTACGTCGTCGAGAACGTCGCTGTGATGCCGGGAGTTCCGGCGGAGATGGAGGACGTTTTCGAGAAGATTCTTCCGAAGTTCGGGGAGAGCGATTACTACGAAACTACCCTCAAAGTCGATAGGAAGGAAAGCGAGATGCTCGGGGAGTTGAACGAGGTAGTCGAAGAGTTTAAAGACGTTCAGATTGGTTCCTATCCGAAGCAGGGTTACGTAGTGATAAAGTTCTCCGGAAAGAGCAAGGAGAGAGTTGAAGAGGCTAAGAGAAAGCTCGCAGAGCTTTTGGGGATTAACTCATAGCCGTTTATGAGGCCGTTCGTATTTATAAACATCGCCTCGAGCGTGGACGGAAAGATAAGCGATGAAAGGAGAAGACAGCTTAGAATTTCGTGTGACGAAGATTTGAGGAGGGTTGACAGGCTCAGAGCTGAGAGCGACGCTATAATGGTCGGAATCGGAACAGTTCTTGCCGACGATCCCAAGCTAACCGTTAAGAGTCGGGAATTGAGGATGTGGAGAGTCAAAAGGGGAATGCCCGAGAACCCCGTTAGAGTTGTCGTGGATAGCAGATGCAGAGTTCCATTGTATGCTAAAGTCTTGAACGACGAAGCGGAAACCATAATTGCGGTATCCAAGCTTGCTGATTCTAAGAAGGTTGATGCATTAAGAAGGAGGGGTATCGAAATTGTGGTTGCGGGGGATAGTAGGGTTAACTTGAAGGCTTTAATGGAATATCTACACGATAGGGGAATTAGGAAGGTCATGGTGGAGGGAGGTGGAACGCTCAATTACGGTCTTTTAAGAGAAGGACTCGTGGATGAGATCTACGTTTATTACGGAAACATGATAATAGGTGGCTCAAAATCTCCGACATTAGTGGATGGCGATTCCTTCGATCCACCCATAAGGCTCGAATTAATTTCAGTCGAGAGACTTGGAGGGGGGGTGCTGACGAAGTGGAGAGTCAAGACCGGATTTTGTCATCGAGCATCTTCAAGAATCTCCTCCTCAAAACCTGCGCTTCGGTAATCCTTCCAGCCTTTCTGAGTTCTAACATTTTTAAATAGACGTCCTTCGCTATCTCGTTAAGCCTTTCGTCGAAAACGAACGGAAGGTTTTGAAGGCACGATTTAGGAATGGTTATAGTCCCCACACCCCTCGCGAGTCTTCTTATTTCCTTCTGAATCGTCTCAGTTTGAAGGTAAAATGCAACGTAGTAAGGAGAAACCCTGCCATCCTTCACCCTCAATATGTACAGCCAATCGTCCGCTACACCCTTTTCAGATTCATCCGTTACGACTGCAGTTCTACCGATACATCCCACTCCAACCCTAACGAAGAGAACATCACCAACCTCCACCCTCGCCCTCTTTTTGTCCATTACCGAACCGGGCGGAACGAACCTTCTATCCCTGCTGAAATCCAAACCTAAGTCCGTGACGACCTTTGCCGATATAAAGGGAATTCCACTGTCCGATAAAATCCTTCTTTTCCCGTATTCGGTCGCACCGCTCCTCACATCCACAACATCTCCGAGTCTCAAATCGGTTTTCAGTGATATCCTTTCTATATAGAACTCCGGATAGAGAACGTCTCCCTCCAAATTAACTGGTTTTGCAATCTTTTCGAAATTCGATAGATCGCTGAGCCTTTCTATTTTCGCCATAAGAACCGAACCTTCGTGCTTACCTTTAACGCCCAACAGCACGCAAGTCTTAGACGTCGTTCCCGGAAAGACGTTTCTCGGTAGAGATATTATTGCAAAGATTCTCACATTCTTGAGAATGAACTTCCTGACGTACGATAGCTGGGTGTTGGCGAAGATTCCGAACGGCAGTATTATACCTATCGCACCACCTTCCTTGGCGAGTTCTACGAACTTTTCAAGAAATAGAATCTCTAAATAGAATCTCTATCGCTTGGGATCTCCTACCTCTCCCCAATTCGAATCTGTCGAGCAGTCTCTTATCGACGACCTTACCGTACTTTGCCGAAAAGGGAGGATTGCCCACTACGACATCGCATTTGCCTTCGAACCCCGTTTCCTCCAAAGCGTTCATGATCCTCACTTCGAAATCTTCAAGCCTACTAACTACGTTTGGATCGATGTCTATGCCGACGATCCTCTTAAAACCAAAATCAGAGCCCGCCTTTAGAAAAACACCCTCACCGCATGCGGGATCTATCAGAATATCCCTTCCATTCGTAAGTTTCGAACAGAATTCGACTATGAACCTTGCCAAATAATAGGGAGTCCAATATTGACCGAAAACCTTCTCCTTTTTACTGAAATGCTTTTCAGCCTGTTTGGACTCGTACTCTCTTTTCAGCATATTCCAATCACCTTCTCAAGCAGAAACTTCATATCCTCGTTGTGTTGCTTAGATGCCAACGCAAAAGCCTTTACAGTATCAGTTATGACTTCCACGTTCGAGCTCGATATTTTAAGCATAGCGGTTTCTTTTGCTTTCGCGGGTCTTCCTATTAAATCTTTTTCTTCGAGACTTCTCACCCATACGCAGAGGTACACCATCGCTTGATAACCCACCGCCTTCTGCTTGTGCTTCAGAGCTATTTCGACGAAGTGTTCCTTTCCAAACTTTACGTAAATCGGAACAATTTCTTCCAACCTTTTAAACCCATAAAGAAATTCGTCGCATTCTTTCCTAATCAGTTTCTCACTTTCTTCTATAGTCGAATCTACGTTTTCAACGAAATCCAACAGCCTTTCGAGATCCTTTCTTCTGAGAATGTCCAGCCTTTTGGCATGGAATATTATTTCGGCCAATTCGAATCCGAAAGTTCCGTTCGGAAATCTTATGAAATCTAAACCCTCCTTGGATGCGTACGATATCTGTCATTCCAGGTAATCGTTGGACGTAAGCTTTTCCCTCCTCGTAGCGATCTGAATGCCGAAGTTCAACTCATCGATCCACCTCTTGACCCTAACCTTGCCGGTTGGGGTTGTGAGGGGGAGCTTTACAATTATGCAATTCTCTTTTGGGTGGATGGATACCATAAACTTAGCAGATTAGATGTGCGGAAGACCGTTACGGTAAAAAGGTGCGTGCCTTAGTCGTTGGGGATGAAATCGATGAGCAGCGTGGACGTTAAAGCGTGCGTCGAGGAGCTTAAGGGGGAGATTGTAGGCGGTAAGGTCGAAAAAATCTACCACTATCCTCCTAACGAAATAAGGATCAAGCTTTACGCTAACGGGAGGAAGGATCTAACAATAGAGGCGGGAAGGAGGATTCATCTAACGAAATTCCCTAAGGAAAGTCCGAAGTTCCCTTCGAGCTTCGCGATGCTTTTGAGGAAGCACTTGGAAGGCGGAAGGATCGAATCGGTGGAACAGCACGATTTCGATAGAGTCGTCGTGCTGAAGATTATCAGAAGGGAGGAAAGCAAATATTTGGTTGCAGAACTGTTCTCGAAGGGGAACGTAATCCTTGCGGACGAGAAATTCAGAGTCGTGATGCCACTGAACGCCGAAAGGATAAAGCCGGGCGATTGTTACTCCTTCCCCCAGCCCAAGATAACCCCTTTCGATCTGAACATCGAAGTCATAGCGGAGATCTGCGGAAACGAGAGCAGAGAGATCGTAAAGGTTTTGGCGACGAAGTGCGGATTGGGTGGACTCTTCGCGGAGGAAGTTTGCCTTAGGTCCGGAATAGACAAGAAAAAGCCGGCCAAAGATTTGAACGAGGACGAATTGAAAAGGATAGAGAGGGCGATTTCGGAGGTTTTCGAGCCCGTAAGGAGGGGGGAGTTCAGACCCCACATAGTTTTGAAAAATGAGGAGTTCGTGGACGTTCTTCCGATAGAGTTGAGGATTTACGACGAATACGAGAGGAAGTTCTTCGATAAATTCAACGAAGCTCTCGACGAGTTTTACGCGAGGCTGATCGCGGAGGAGATAGAGAGGAAGGAGAAGGAGGAAAGCGAGGAGCTCAAGAAGTTGAAGAAGAGGTTGGAAATCCAGCTTCAGACCAAGGAGAAGCTTGAGAAGGAGATGGAGAAGTTCAGAAAGCTCGGAGATCTAATTTATGAGAATTATTCGGTGGTGGAGAAGCTGTTGGAAGCTCTCAGGAAGGCTAAGGAGATCTATCCTTGGGAGGAATTCAAGAGGAGGGCGGAGAAGGTCAAAGTGGTTAAGAAGGTCAGGAGGGATTCTGTAGTAGTTGAATTAGACGGGCATGAGCTCGAACTCGATTTGGAGAAGAGCATCCACGAAAACGCGGACTTTTATTACGAGAAGGCGAAGAAGGCTAAGGAGAAGCTTGAGGGATTGGTTAGAGCGATAGAGAAGACCAAAGAGGAGATGAGGAGAGTGGAGGAATTGGAGGCGAGGAAATTCCTGTCGGGGATGAGAATCGTTAGAAGGAGGGAGTGGTTCGAGAGGTTCAGGTGGTTCATAACGAGCGACGGATTCTTGGCCATAGGTGGGAGAAACGCCCAGATGAACGAAGAGATAGTTTCGAAGCACATGGAGAGCAAAGACCTGTTCTTCCACACTCAAACACCCGGAGCTCCGGCAGTTATCCTAAAGAGAGGACAGAAAGCTCCGGAGAAAAGCATAATCGAGACGGCGCAGTTCGCGGCCATATACTCGTCGCTGTGGAAGGAAGGCATGCACAGCGGAGAGGTTTACTACGTCCTACCAGAGCAGGTAAAGAGATCCGCAAAGGCCGGAGAGTATCTGCCGAAAGGTTCGTTCTACATAGTCGGAAAGAGGAACTACGTTACCGTAAAGCTCGAATGTGCCATAGGAGTGGATCTGAAAAATCTCAGGGTCATGGGAGGACCGAAGAGTGCGGTGGAAAGGCACTGCGACTACTACGTGGAAATAGAGATCGGAGAAAAGGATCCGAACGAGTTGAGCGTCGAGATAGCGTCGATTTTGGTTGAAAAAGCGAAGGAGGATGAAAAGCACATCGTAAGGAGTATAGCGACTCCGGATGAGATAATGAAGTTCCTACCTCCGGGGAGGTCGAGGGTTAGGGTTTAATAGATCGCCGGGAATTCTCAGTTATGATACCCGATTTTCTGTTTCAGGCTGAGGAGAATCTGGTCGAAAAGCCTTGGGGAGGTAGGTTCATAGCGGAGCTTAAAGGTGTGGAGGGGGACAGAATAGGAGAATCTTGGGAGTTTTCGGCACACCCTTCGAGGCCTTCGAAGGTGGACGTGGACGGAGTTCTGGATATGATCGAGCTCGTAAGGAAGTTCAGGGAAGAAATTATAGACGGTTTCGAGGAGTTTCCGATTCTGGTTAAGATAATAGACGCTAACGAGGATTTGAGCGTTCAGGTTCATCCGTCCGAGGAGATGGCGAAGCTTCTTGGTGAGAAAGATCACGGGAAGCCCGAAGCTTGGGTGGTGATTGATGCCGAGGAGGATGCGAAGATATACTTGGGTTTCAGGGAAGATGTTTCCCCGGAAGAGTTGAGGAGGGCTGTGGAGGAAGGTTACGTATTAAGTTTGCTGAACGAGGTAAAGGTTGGGAGGGGGGACGCTTTCTACATCCCCGCCGGAACGATTCACGCTTTGGGGAAGGGGGTTAGAGTTCTTGAGGTTTCGACGAATTCCAACGTGACGTATAGGATATACGACTATGGGAGGGGGAGAGAGCTTCATTTGGAAAAAGCCTTGAAAGTTCTGAACTTCAGCAAGACGAACGTTGAAGATCTCAGGCAGAGGGAGAGGAGGTTGAACGGATTGGTTAGGTTAATCGACACCGAGTTCTTCAGAGTGGATAGAATTGCAGAAAACGTCAGAATTGAGAACGAAGCTTTCGGCATACTCCTATGCCTGAAAGGAACTGTAAGGCTCAACGGGAGATTTGAGGTTAGGAGGGGAAAGTCCGTTCTCGTTCCGGCTAAGACGAAGGAGTTTGAAGTTGAGGTGGACGACGCGGAGGCCTATCTGATAACTCCCGTCGTTTAGCAAAAGATTTAAAAGATGAAGCTCAGAATGTTGCGGTTACATGGAGGAGCTCAAGCTTGTCGAACTGCTACTGACGGCGGAGATATACAACAGATTTGACGAGTTGACCGAAGACGACATACCCAAGCCCATCAGGAAGCTCCTATACAATAGAGGAGGAATAAACAGGCCGATCGTGATAAAGCAAGATGTGGCGACTAAATACGTGGGGAGAAGGGTGGAGGACATAATAAGGTCGATTCCTTTCGTCGATTACAACACGTTCACTAAGCAGATAAAGCTAACTTCTTTCGAAATAGCCGTCAAGTGGTTCGCTCAGAGGGGGATCGAGCTAATAAGGAGAAATCCCGTTTTAGCCTACTACTACCAGAACTACGATTCTCTGAACGTGTCATACGAGGAGGCGAAGAAGTTCAACAGGCCGAAGTACAGCGATAGAGAATGGCTTAGGAGCGTTTTGGCGGAAATGGAAAGGAATCCCGAAACGGCCGAGATGCTCGGTTTGGTTAGGGTGTATTCGCCGGAAGACATAAGGGTGGACTTGAGCGATGTAGCTTTAACGGACGACCAGATGGAGGAGATCAAGAAGCTGGAGATAGCTCTGGAGGAGAGAGAGTTCCTCAAGAGCATAGGACTTACGGACATAGGAAAGCTTCTCTTTATAGGTCCTCCCGGAACCGGCAAAACCACGACTGCGAGAGCTCTGAGCAAGAAGTTCGGTCTTCCGCTCGTTGAAGTTAAGCTTTCGATGATCACTTCCCAGTATTTGGGCGAGACTTCCAAGAACATAGAGAAGGTCTTCGAGATAGCGAGGAGGCTCAGCCCGTGCATTCTGTTCATAGACGAGTTCGATTACGTTGCTAAGACGAGGACGAGCGACGAGCACGCCGCGGTAAAGAGGGCGGTGAACACACTGCTGAAGTCGATAGACGAGATAAACATGGTGGAGGATGGAGTGATACTCATAGCCGCAACTAACCACCCGAGCCTTTTGGATCCGGCTGTGTGGAGGAGGTTCGACAAGATAGTCGAGTTCCCCGAGCCTTCCGAAAAGCTTAGGAAGAGAATATTCGAGCTTGCTTTAGCTAAAGTTCCCGGGAAATACGACATAGACGAGCTCGTCTCCCTTACAGAAGGATTTACTGGTGCGGAGATAAAGTTGGTCGTTAGGGATGCTGTCCTTAGGGCTTTGCTCGACGGGAGAAAGGAGATTACTCAGAGGGATCTGATAGAAGCTATAAAGGATGTGAAGAACAGGATCGACTTGAAATATTCGTATTAGGAGACCGAAAACTTATTTATTTGTGACGCACTTTTAATATCAGCGGGGGTTGCCGAGCCAGGAAAAGGCGCGGGGCTTAAGACCCCGTCCCGAAGGGGTCCGCGGGTTCAAATCCCGCCCCCCGCATTCTATATTTCGAAGTAATCCCTCTCGATATCCTCTTTTATTTCCTCTACGGTTCCTTCTCTGACGATTTCACCTTTGGAGAGGACGTAAACTCTGTCCGCAACTTCGAACGCTAAATTTATGTTTTGCTCCACAAGAAGAATGGACACACTCAACTCCTCCTTTATCCTCTTAAGTGCGTCGGCAATCTTTTTAACGACTATCGGGGCGAGACCGATCGATGGCTCGTCGAGGAGTACGAGTTTGGGCTTCGACATCAAAGCCCTACCTATCGCGACCATCTGCTGTTCACCACCGCTCATAGTCTTGACGAGTTGATTTCTCCTCTCTTTAAGCTTTGGGAAGAGATTGTAAACGTAGTTTAGCCTTTTTTCGTAATCCTCGAGCAACGCCCCAAGCTTCAAATTGTCCTCCACAGTCATGTTAGGAAACAGTCTTCTGCCCTCGGGACATATCGAAATCCCCATTTTAACCCTCTCGTGAGGCTTCAAATTCGATATATCCTTACCTAAAAAAATCACGCTACCTTCCGTCCTGACGAGACCACATATTGCCTTGAGAAGTGTCGTCTTTCCCGCTCCGTTGGGTCCCAAAACCGCGACGACTTCTCCCCTCCCAACCCTAACGTTGACACCCCTCAAAATTTGAGATTTGTCGTAAAACGCGCTGAGCTCTTCAACTCTCAGCATTCCCAACCTCCCAAATAAGCCTTTACAACGTTCTCGTTCCTAACGACTTCCTCCGGATGTCCTTCGAATATGACCTTACCGAAGTTCAAAACAACGATCCTTTCGGCCAGATCGAATAGCTCCTTAAGTTTGTGCTCTATAATCACTTGTGTTATCCCATTTTCGTTCAACATCTTCACTATGGAGCTCAAATCGTTCGCCTCCTTAGGACTCAAGCCTGAAAACGGTTCGTCCAAAAGCAGAACCTTGGGATTCGTCGCCAAGGCCATTCCTATGCTCAACCTTCTCAATTCTCCTTGAGAGAGGTTTTTGGCAAGCATTTTCCTCTTATCCCAAAGCCCAACCTCCTTCAACACTTCGGACGTTTTTCCGTTGGAACTGGCCACTTCGACGTTCTCCTCCACCGTCATGTGTTTGAAAACCTTTATGATTTGAAACGTCCTCACAACCCCCATCTTTACGAGTTTGCTCGGTTTTTTACCGACTATGCTCCTTCCGTTCAACCTCACATCTCCAGAATCCGGCTTTATGAATCCAGAAATGACTCCGAAGAGGGTGGTCTTCCCGGCCCCGTTCGGACCTATTATTCCCAATATCTCTCCACCCTTCACCTCAAAGCTCACGCCGTTCAGAGCTCTGATCTCCCCGAACTTCTTCGTAACCTTCACGACTTTCAGCATGCCAATTTGTTACTAATTTACATAATATTTAAATATTGTCCTTCTAACGCCCCGAACATGAGACTGCTCCCAGTTTTGCTCATACTCGCCATAGCGCCGGTGAACGCTGGGGTGATAAAAATAGGAGTGATAGGCCCGATGGAAACCAAATACGGAACGGCCATGGTCAACGCCGTAAAGCTTGCGGCGGAGGAGATAAACAGAAAGGGTGGAATTTTAGGCAACAAGATAGAGGTTGTCGTTGCGGACACCAAGCTGGACGCAAACACGGCCACATCCGAATTCAGGAGACTTGCAGTGGATGAGGGGTGTAAGGTGATTATAGGAGGATTTTCGAGCGGTGTCGCTCTCGCCATGATGAACGTCATGGCGGAAACGAAAGTTCTGTGGCTCGGAGACGCATCTTCCCCAAGACTCACCGACCTCGTTTCCAAAGACTACGATCACTACAAATACTACTTCAGAGTTCTGACTATGAACGCGTCCACTTTCCCGCTCGACATGATAGACATGCTCGACTTCCTCAGATCTGAAGGGATGAAGATAAAGAGGGTGGCGATAATAAGGGACAACGCCTTGTGGACGGAGGACGTTATGAAGAAGTTTAGACCGCTCCTCGAAAAACACGGATACGAGATTGTCATGGACGAGAAGGTTGGAAGGGGACAGTCGGACTTTTCATCCTTCCTGTTAAAGGCTAAAGAGAGGGCGGACGTGATAGTTCCAATACTCGCCCACGTGAGCGGTGTTCCTTTAATAAAGCAGTGGGCGGACATGGGAATTGGTATTCCTATAGCCGGACACGACTTGGCGGCGATAGATCCGGACTACTGGAATGCAACTGACGGGAAGTGTCTCGGGGAAATATACATAGCAGACGGCGGGGCGGTTCCTTCTCCAATAAACGATAAAATGAAACACTTCTTGGAAGCTTACAAAGCGAAATACGGACACCTTCCGGAAGCTTTCAGCGCATACGGTTGCTACGATGCGGTTTACCTATACAAGAAGGCCGTCGAGATGGCGGCAAAAGCTGGGAAAGATCCGTTCGATCCGGATGTGCTCGTGAAGTATTTAGAGAAGTTCAATAGGAGTCACCCCTTCGAAGGTGTGAGGGGAAAGATAGCTTTCACGAAAAACCACGATTTGGTTTGGGGCGACGGATTCATAAGGAACTGGGTGTGCCAGTGGCAGGATG
This sequence comes from Archaeoglobaceae archaeon, assembly GCA_026986375.1. Lineage (GTDB taxonomy): Archaea > Halobacteriota > Archaeoglobi > Archaeoglobales > Archaeoglobaceae > WAKM01. Next base: position 70,224 of record JALSOQ010000013.1, on the reverse strand, counting down.
GAAGACAGGTGGTTGTGTATCCCAAATACATGGCGACTGGAAAGCTAATGATTCCTCACCAAAAGAAGAAAACGCCGGGATTCGAACTCGTTACGGCTTTAGCGGGTTTGCTCTTGGCTACGGCCGTTCGTAGGAAATCGTAACTTTCTTAAATTTTTTCAAGCTCCTTCCGGAGGATGCTAGAGATTCTGATATACGGAATAATCATTGGCTCGATATGGACTCTCGTGTCTTCGGGCTTTAGTCTGGTTTTCGGAGTTGCGAGGATATTGAACTTCGCCCACGGAACTTTTTTCGTTCTTTGTGCATACATCGCGATCCTGCTGTTTCCATACTTGGGATACCTCTCCGTGATTCCAGCAGTAATTTTTACGGGTTTATTCGGATGGATCGTCTACAGATTCCTCGTAAGTCCGGTGAGGGATTACGAGGTCATGGTAATTCTGATAACGCTCGCTCTCGCTTTGCTCGTGGAAGAGATACTCTTGGCAGTATTTAAGGACGTATCCAAATCGTTCCCATCACCGGTTTCCGGAGTCGTTTTCGTAGCGGGAGTTCCCGTTCCTATGAACAGACTGCTAATATTGGGCGTAGCGATAGCCGTAACGATTTGCCTCGAATACTTCATGAGCAGGACGAAGATGGGAAAGTTCATAACCGCCACATCTCAGGATCCCGAAGCTTCGATGCTCGTCGGAATAGACGTCGAGAGGGTCTACTCCGTAACGATGGTCGTATCCGCTATGCTCGCCGGAATCGCCGGAATTCTATACGCCCAAATATATTCGGTAAATCCGGCCACGTCCCTTAGAGTTCTGATATACGCCTTCGCGATAGTGATACTGGGCGGTCTGGGAAGCGTCAGGGGAAGCATAGTAGCATCTTACATAATAGGATTCATTCAGGTGGCAATATCCATGCTTTTCGACCCGAGATGGGCCGAAATCGCCGCCTTGCTGACGATAATAGCAGTTCTAATAGTTAGACCGAAAGGACTCTTCGGGGTGGAGTGAGATGTGGTGGATAATAGCCCTCGCTGTGTTGGCGATAATACCGTTCGTATCTCCACCATCTCTCGTCTACCTGCTCGGATTGACGTTTATATTCGTAGTGTTCGTGGTGAGTTGGGATCTGATAGCCGGATATGCGGGGCAAATAAATTTGGGGCATACGGTTTTTATAGGAATAGGAGCATACACGACCGCCCTTCTGCAGACGGGAAAGATCGGCCTTCCAATATGGGCAACAATACTGATCGGAGGTCTGACCGCCACCGCGTTCGGATTCCTTATAGGGGCAATCTGTCTCAGGCTGAGGGGATACTACTTGGCATTGGTTACGGCCATACTTCCCCTGATATGCATTCAAATCCTGAACGTGTATTCCGAAATTTTCGGGGGATATGAAGGTATACCTCTCGGTCTCGACAAGGCACTGGCGAAAGATCCAATAGCGGAATATTACATAGCCCTAGCGTTCATGCTCGCATGCATCGTGGCGATAACGCTGTTAATCAGAAGTCCGCTCGGCATTAAGCTCAAAGCTATAAGGGAGGACGAAGAGCTCGCGGAAGCCATTGGCATAGATGTCGTAAGATACAAGCTGATCGCCTTCTGTCTCAGCGCGTTCTTCGCCGGGCTTGCAGGAGGAGTAATGGCTCACTACAGGATTACCGTTGGTCCGGATTTGTTCGACGTTCCCTTGATGCTGACGATAATTCTCGCCGCGGTCATCGGAGGCTTGGGAACGATATACGGGCCGATAATAGGAGCTTTCACGATATACCTCGCAAAAACGTATGTCTTCGCGAGAATCGTTCAGATGCTATCTCTAAACGTTTCCGACGAAATATTTCTTTACATCCTGCTGATAGTGGTAATACTGAAGTGTCCGGAGGGAATATTCCCCAAGCTGAGGAGGTTAATCGCATGATAATCGCGATTCCGAACAAGGGAAGGTTGAGCCAGCCTTCGCTCGAACTGCTAAAGCAGGCTGGAATAAAGCCGGAAATGGAGGAGAGAAAGCTGATAGTTCCGACAAATAACCCGAACGTTAGCGTTCTGTTCGCGAGGGCGAGGGACATTCCAGAATACGTTTACATGAACGCCGCGCAGGTTGGAATAACGGGTTACGACATGGTTTTGGAGAGCGGGGTGGACATCGAAGTTCTGCTGAAGCTGGGATTCGGGAGGGCCAAGCTCGTGATAGCGGTTCCGGCCGATTCAGAAATAGAGACTGTGGAGGATTTGGAGGGAAAGAGGGTTGCGACCGAATTCGGGAACATAGCCAGGAGGTTTTTCGAAGAGAAGGGAGTGAGTGTAGAGATAGTGGAGGTTTCCGGGGCATGCGAAAACGCACCCCACATAGGAATAGCGGACGCGATTCTGGATCTAACGTCCACGGGAACGACGCTAAGGATCAACAACCTCAGGGTTATAGCGGAGGTTTTGGAGACGGAAGCTGTTTTAATAGTGAATAAGGAATGCAGGGAGGATTTTGAAGTAAGAGCTCTGAGGACTTCGATACAGGGTGTTTTGAACGCGAGGGGGATGATGTATCTGATGATGAACGTCCCGGAAGATGCCTTAGAGGAAGTTAAGAGGATAGTTCCCGGGCTCAAGGGACCGACGGTGATGAAGGTCGAGGCGGAGGGAACGCTTGCTGTACACGTTGTAGTTCACGAAGACAGGCTCTTCGAGGTTTTGGAGAGGCTGAAGAAGGTGGGTGCGAGGGACATACTGATAATTCCCGTTCAGAGGCTCATCTACTGAAGAGCTTTAGGAACTGCTCCGCTATCACGTGGTAGTTCTTCACGACGAATTCTATCAGATCCGCAGCGATTTCGAGTCTCAGAAGCTGGTATGCCCAGACCTCGAAAACCTCGATCTTGGTTAAGTGGGCTATTCCGAAGAGGACGAGAGAGGAGGAGAAGGCGGAGAAGAATATTACCAGAAGGGTCTCCCAAAGCCTTATGCTCAGAACAGACCTTATCAGAATGACGTAGATCAAAATTACGGCGATGGGAGAGAACATGGCGTAGGTGGGGATCAGGCTCATAACCCAATATACCACACCGCAGAATACCACCGCTATTAGGTTGACCAGAAAGACGTCCAAAAACTTCCTGTCCCTCCCCACACCCTTGAGGCTCAACCACATGAACATGCTGAGGAGGTATATCAGCATGAGCGCGAATACGACTCCGAGCAGTAGGACTATCATCATTAAAAGTTTTTAATTTTATAATATTAAATTTACCCTCAAACTATTTATAGATCGATGCCGGAATTCGAATCATGATCGTCGTGGCGTCGAACCTTCACGGAAACCTCGTAGCTTTGAACGCTCTGCTTGAGAAGGTAGAAAAGCTCAAGGATGAAGGAAAGAAGATAAAGGGAATTTACGTTTTGGGAATCTTCGGATACATGCCCTATCCTAAGGAGGTAATGGAAAAGGTAATCGAAGAGGGAATAACGACCACGAGGGGAAGAATAGATCACCTCATAGCGAAGTGGAAGGACATAAGCGAGGAGGAAAAGGAGGAGATGCCGGAACTGCTCAGATTTATCGTGGAGTGGAACAGAGAGAAGATAGGAAAGGAGGGTAGGAACTGGATTAGAAACGAGGTTCCGTCGTTTTTGGTGGAGAAATTCGGAGACAACGAGATTCTGTTCGCATACGGCTGTCCCTTCGATCCTATAAACGGAGAAGTTCTGCCGAACCAACCGACTTCATACTACGAGCAGATAATACGACCGTTCAAAAAATACGAGATGATCGTCGTAGGCGGGCACGAGCCGTTCATAGCCGAAACTACTTACGGGAAGATAGTCTGTCCCGGGGCATGCGGTATATACACGAAAGCCGGCAGTCCGACTTTCGCTTTGATAGACACGAGGAACTTGGACGTTTCGATTTACGACTTCGAATTCGACGCCGGAGAGGTGGAGAGAAGGATAAAGGAGGAGAAGTTGCCAGAAGAAATCGTCAGAATTCTGCACCACGGAGTTATCTGAAGATGTGTCTCTTAACCCCTTCCATCCTTATAAGCGGTTTCGAGAGATGCCTCCTCGCGCAAGGAGGGACTTCGTAGAATCCCGTGTCAAGATCCCTCTCGATTTTTCTTCTAATCTTTTCGAACGCCCTCGTCTTGCACTTCTTACACCTGAAACCCTTTCCCTTCCCGGCGGAATCCATCCTCTTACCGCAGTTGGGACAAACGGGATTCTCCTCAACCCATATCTCCACCAGTTCTACGACGTTTATCTTCTCCAGATTTATCGTGTTTCTCTTCATCGAACCGTAAACCTCGACGAGATCCCCTCTCCTCAGCCTGCGTATCACATGTCTGAACTGCTTCGTCGGCTCGAAAGCGGCGCACTTCACCTCTCCGAACTTAGTTTCTATCGTGAAGAACACATGTCCCCCGGGTATGTCGTAAGGTTCTTTCAAAACCCTACCTCTAAGGATGTATGAGCGGTAGTTTTCGACTCTATCCGTTTCACTTTCATGAATCAGATGCATATCCGTCCCCTGATTGGTTATGAACACCATGTATCTGTCTATCGGCTCCGTTCTCACCATCTCGAACGCCTTCATTATCGCGTGGAAGTCATCACCTCTAATCCCGAAAAGAACAGGATCTGGAGAATTCGGAACCGCCACAACGGTCTCGTTGCACCAATCGACTGTATCCCAAGTTCCCGGATACGTTTCGTAATCCGCGTCGAAGAAAGATTCCTCATCCACCTCTCTCCTCTTACCAAATCGCTCGGGCTTTCTGTAAGCCAGAACCTCGTATGTGTAATCCGTAAGCTCCAATCCTATAGAAGCTAAAGCCCCTATCAGCCCCAGACCCTTCTTGAACTTGAGGTGAGGAAGCATGAACTTACCGATTATGAAGAGAGCCTCATCCAAAAGAACTACATCTCTAACTGCCTTAATAGCGAACTTCGACAGGTAATTGAGAACATCTCCATCTGCATCGACGAAAACCACTCCCGGATTCGTTCTTTCGTGCTTCAACTCCGCGTTCTCCTCCACAACCTCCCTAACTATGTCTATGACCTCATCCCTCCTCGAATCTTCGAGCTCGACCAAAAAGGATACCGCCCCGTTACCCCTCGTTTTGAAGGGTATCGTCGGATTAAGCCTTATGAGGCGTGGAAATCCCACTATCTTAAAACCCTCATTTTCGAGCCTTTCAATGGCTAAAGTAGCGAGATAGGTCGTGCACATTCCTTTCGGCGAATCTGTGTCGTCCATTCCCACCCAGAGCCTCATCCCATCCAACTGCAATCGCGATAGATATAAAGTTTTAAGCCCCTTAGATAATAACGATGGAGCGAAATTCGATAGCCCTCGTTATAGGATTCGCCTTCTTCTTGACGTTGACTGCTATGACCATAACAGCGCTACTAACGTTTGCTAAACGGCCGGAAGATAGGACTTTATGTTTGGTAAGTCTTTTCTGGTCTACTGTATTCACGTTGGCGTTCGGATACGGACTTTACGTCACATTCTTGAAACGCGTATGGTTCGCATCTACGTATTCAGAAAATTACGTAAACGAACTCTTAGAATCGATTCGACTCGAATTCGACAGAAGGGGATTCAAATACTCGATCAAGAAGAGTTTCAATTGCTACAGATTCTACGTTTTGTCTCCCTTCAGAGCTATTGTGACCGTTAGAGAGTGGACGCATTTCAGTTATGGGAGGTTAAGGGGATCGAAGGGAACGATTGTCGAAGTAAAACCCCATCCTTCCAATGCTCCAGAGGAGTTCAAGGAGGCGATGCGTCTTGCACTGATGCGTGTTGGTTTGTTCGAATTTGCCAGTGAGTGGTATTAAAAAATTAAAAGAGATCATATCTCTCAAGCCAGACGAAGCTCTCCCTTCTTCTCTTAACCGTGATCGGAATTACCCCTCTCTCGAACTCCTCCTTCGCTATTTCGAGAGGATCCGTCTTGTCCGTTTCGATTAACACTGGAGCACCCATCGCTATCTGCAAGGCCCTCGCACCGATTATACGGGCCTTCTCGAACCGAGTATATTTAAAAGGAAATGTGGATTTGATAGGCATCACCCCTTATGGGGCCGCCGAGATTTGAACTCGGGTCACCGGCTCCCGAAGCCGGGAGGATAACCAGGCTACCCTACGGCCCCATGGAAGCGGGCGAACTCCTTTATCACGGACTTATACGTCAGGAACATCCTCCTGCAACAATACCTCTCTATGCCGAGCTCGTCCAAGGCCTCCTTCGGAGTTTTTCCCTCCTCAAGCTTTTTCTTGTATTCCTCGTAGAGGTGCCCTATCACCGCACCACAGCTAAAGCATCTGACTGGAAACATTTGAAATCACCTGTATGAAGTCTGTCTCCTCTTTCTCGCACCCCTTCCTCCCTGCTTCTTTGGCTCCTTTCTCCTCACGTCGTTTACAAGCAAATACCTGTCATACTGAAGATAAGCTTTTCTGAGTTCCTCATCACCACTCCACTCCACGAGCCCCCTCGCTATCGCCGTCCTCGCTGCTTCCGCCTGCCCCATCACTCCTCCCCCTCTAACCGTTACGTCTATGTCCACTTTCTTGGCGAGATCCTTCGCTATTATGAGGGGTTCCATTATCGTCATCCTCGCAAGTTCGGGCTGGTAGATTTCGAGGGGGATCTTGTTTATCCTCACCCTTCCTATCCCCGGCCTCACCACCGCCTTCGCTATGGCGGTCTTCCTCTTACCGCTCGTGATCACGATCTTCATACTCAGACACCCCTAAACCCCAAATATCTGCAAACATCCGCGAGGGTTACGAACTTATCTGTCTTGCAAACCTTCTCATACAGAGCGCACTCTACGATTTCGAACTCCCTACCCTTCAACTCCTCCGGAACGCCCATGAAAACCCTCAGCCTTCTGAACGCCTCCCTACCCCTCCTGCTCTTCCACGGAAGCATTCCCCTCACGGTTCTCTTGAAAACCCTCTCTGGATGCCTCGGGAAGTAGGGCCCCTTCTCCTTGCTACCCCTGTCGTATTTCTCCTTATACCTCTGAAAGACCATATCTCTATCACCGGTTATTATTGCCTTCTCGGCGTTTACTACAACTATCTTCTCCCCGTTGAGCAACCTCTTGGCTATCACGCTGCAGAGCCTTCCAAGTATATGCCCTTCCGCGTTTATGACCCTGTAATCGTCACCCAACTGCTTAAGAACCCTCTTCACGTTGACCGTCATCGCAACCACCTTACGCCATTATCCTAACTCCCGAACCGGAAGGGTTCTGCTCCACCAATTCCCTAATCGTCAGACACCTCCCCCCCGCCTCTAAGATCTTCTTCTTCGCGGTTTCCGAGAAGCTCAGAGCGGCTACCGTTACTGCCTTCGTTATCCTCCCCCCACCCAAAACCTTGCCCGGAACGACTATCGTTTCTCCATCGCCAGCGTATCTCTGTATTTTAGAAACGTTGACCTCTGCATAAAGCCTTTTTGGACCCGCGAGCCTTTCTGCTATGTCCTTCCATATCGGAGCTTCGTTCATCGCTGAAGCTTTCAGCAGATCCTCGATGAGCCTAACGAGGTTCGGATTCGACTTCCTTTTGAGCCTCTTCTTTATCTTGCTCATAGCAGTGAATCGCCGTAGGATGGATATTTAAATGTTCCTCCACATCATCCGAAAAACTCTTCGAGAGTTTTTACTCCTGTAGCTTCCTTCTTTTTCCTTTTCTTTCTCTTTTTCTTCTTTTCAGCCTTTTCCTTGGGTTTTTCCTCAACCTTTTCGAGTCTCTCCTCTATCTCCTTCTCTATCTCCTCTTCCAGAGCTTCCTCCTTTTCCTCAACCCTACGCAACCCGTGTTTTCTTATGAACTCCTTTATCTCCCTCGCCCTCTTCTCCCCAACTAAAATCGCGAGTTCTTCCTCGGTAAAATCGTAAAACGCCGCAACGCTCGAAGCGATTCTCAAATCGGCCTTTCTCAAAAGGGTAAGGACGTAACCGAACATCTCCGTCAGTGCCTTCCTCTTAGACATGTGGGTATTTTTGGCGATCTTCTCCACTATCTTTCTGAACTTCTCCCTCCTATCCTTGAATTGGACGAGAAGTTGCCACACGTTCGGCCTCTGATACTTCGTCCACCCACCCTTAGGCTTGCTCTTCGCCTGCTGAACTCCCACGGTCATCAGATAGCTCGCGTAACGCCAGAGCCTGTAGAACTGCCTCCTCCTTACCCTTCCCAAGAACATGTCCGCCCTCGAAAGGACGAGGTAGGCTTTGAGCAAGTCCTCCCCTTCGTATTCGAGCGGAAGGTTCTCGTCTATCCAAACTATCAGATCTTCCGGAGATTCGTCCAAAAGCATCGCCTCTCCGTAAACCGTCGGACTGAAACTCTTAAAAATCTTCTGCATGACCTTGAAAACGTCCGTCTCCTGAGTCCTCTTCGAAACCACAACATCCTCAAGCCTTATCTCCTTCTTCCCCTCCGCTATCGCCTGAAGATCGTTTATCGCCGCCCTCAAATCCCCACCGGCATTTTTGGCTATCGCCTCCAGAGCCCTTCTGTCGGCCTTTATTCCCTCGGCCGAACAGATCCTCTCCAAAACCTTGACTATCTGCTGGGTGGTAAGCCTTCTGAACGTTATCATCTCGCAAAGACTTCTCAGTTCGAGAGATAGGGCGTAGGGATCGTTCGCCGTTAGTATAAGGGGTTGTTTCGGCTTTCTCTTGAGCAACCTTATCAAAGCTCCTTCTCCACCGAAATCCTCCTTCTTGTGGATGTTGTCCACTTCATCCAGAATTATGAGCTTTAGCCTCCCCTCTTTAGAGGACAAAAACTCACCCTCATCGCTCAGAGTTTCCGTAAAGACAGCCTCACCCACGATTCTCCTTATAACCTGCCAGTTCCTCTGATCGCTCGCGTTTAGCTCTACAACTTCCCAGCCAAACGTGTTCGCGAGAGCTAAGGCGAGGGAGGTCTTACCGACACCCGGAGGACCGGCAAAAAGCAGAGGCTTTTGAGGAATACCCTCCTCCCACTTCTTCGCCCACATTACGACCTTCTCTATTATATCGCGAGGGGCCACGACTTCCTTGAGCGTTTTGGGTCTATACTTCTCCACCCAAAGCATCACACGGATTTCGATCGTAACGGGTATTAACATTTCCGTGAAACTCTTTCCGATGATCGATTACGATGCCGTGGGTTTAAAAGTTGGAATCGAGATACATCAGCAACTCGACACCAAGCACAAGCTGTTCTGCAACTGTCCAACCGTTCAGAGAGATGTGGAGGAATCGAATTTCAAGTTCTTCCGCTACCTTAGGCTGAAGAGGAGCGAGATAGGTGAGGAAGACAGAGCGGCAAAGGAGGAGGTGATGAGGAGCAGGAGGTTCATCTATAAGGCCTACGATACGACCTGTCTGGTTGAGGCGGATGAGGAACCGCCGAGAGAGCTCAACATGGAGGCTTTGAAGATTGCAGTTCAGATAGCGAAGATGCTCAACATGGAGTTCGTCGATGAGGTTCACGTAATGCGTAAGATTGTCATAGACGGAAGCAACACCACGGGATTCCAGAGAACAGCCCTCATAGCTTTCGACGGCTACATAGATGTGGACGGGCAGAGGATCGGCATAGCGACACTCTGCTTGGAGGAAGAAGCCTGCAGAAAGATCGAGGACAGGGGGGATGTTGTTGTCTACTCCCTCGACAGATTAGGAATCCCTCTCGTCGAGATAGGCACGTATCCGGACATAACAACGCCCGAGATGGCGAAGAAGGTTGCTAAGAAGCTTGGAATGATACTTAGATCCACTGGCAAGGTTAAGAGAGGATTAGGGACGATAAGGCAGGACGTGAATATATCGATAAGGGACGGAGCGAGGATAGAGATAAAGGGCGTTCAGGATCTGGACATCCTCGATAAGATCGTCGAATACGAGGTGATCAGACAGCTGAATCTGCTAAAGATAAGGGATGAGCTGAGGGAGAGAAAGGCGGAGGTCGTTAACGAAATCTTCGACGTTACGGACGTGTTCGCGAACACGAAATCGAAGGTTATAGCTAAGGCCATAAAGAGCGGAGGAAGGGTGAAAGCGATTCTGCTTAGGAGATTCGCTGGTATCGTCGGCAGAGAAATCCAGCCGGGAAGGAGGCTCGGAACGGAATTCGCTGATATAGCCAAGACTTTCGGTTTGGGAGGAATCTTCCACACCGACGAACTGCCGAAATACGGGATAAGCGAGGAGGAGGTTGCAAAGCTGAAGGAGAAGGTCGGGGCGGGCGATGAAGACGCCGTAGTTATAGCCGCCGGAGATGATATAAGGGTAGAGAGGGCTTTGAGGAGGATAATTGAGAGGGCGGAATACTGCCTGATCGGAGTTCCAGAGGAGACGAGGAAGGCGAACGAGGACGGAACTACCTCCTACTTAAGGCCTTTACCCGGAGCGGCGAGGATGTATCCGGAAACAGACGTTCCTCCGGTTAGGATTACGAAGGAATTGCTCGACGTTGAGATTCCGGAACTGATAGAAGACAGAGCTAAGAGATACGTTGAGAAATACGGCTTAAGCTACGATTTAGCGTATGAAATTGCCGATTCGGAATACTACGAGCTCTTCGAGGAATTCGCTGAAAAGATAGCTCCAACGATAGTTGCGAGGGTTCTTCACATAATTCCGGCTGAGCTGAGGAAGGAAGGATACGACGTAAGCGTTTTAGAGGAGAGACACTTTAGAACCGCCCTAAAACTCATCGCGGATGGCAAGATGGCGAAGGAAGGGGCTGAAGAGGTGCTGAAGGTATTCTGCCAGAATCCGAATGCGAGCGTCGATGAAGTTCTGAAGACGCTCAGCAAGGCCGGAGATCTGGACGAATTCATAGCGAAAATAGTGGAGGAGAAGGTGGATCTGATAAGGGAGAGAGGTGAGCATGCTTTCAAACCTCTGATGGGTCTCGTTATGAAGGAATTCAGGGGAAAGGTGGACGGAAAGGTGGTTGCGGAGAAGCTGATGAAGGCAATAAAGATGAAGATTGCGGAGCTTTCTTAGGGAAAGAGATATATTTCGCATAAGCAGAATCCGATACGATCGATGAGGAAAAAATCGATGGTCTGATCGGTGATGACGGTGGCGTGATCCGAGATCTTTTTTGATCGTTCCTTCGAATATTTTCTTTAGGTGAACGTTCGAGCAGAAATAGTCTGTATATCCAACCGAAGTGCCATAGAAGAAAAGGATGACCCCCATCCGAATTAAAAACTCTCCAGAACTCTCTCAAATGGAATCCTAACGGGTTTCGCAATTTTCCAGAAGTGGTCGAAGATCATTTCTGCCCATTTCACGAAATCCCTATCCTTCGAAACGAACGCAGGAGGAATCTTGTCCCCTTTAAGTATCTGAAACAATGCTATCTCTCCATCTATAACGCCCAACTGAAACGGAAGATCCAATACCCTTACCTCGACCTTCCTCTTCACATATTCTATCTCATCCCTATCCAGCCCCTCATCCTTCAAAGCCTTTATGAACGTCTCTATTCTGCTTTGAAGCGTATCAGTTGAAGATATGACTTTCTCATCTACACCCTTCAAATTGTTCCTTATCATCAACCTGAATACTTCGTAATCCACGAGCCTGTCTATATACTTCCCCCACCTTCTCGCGTTTATCGCAGCTTCGAACGCCATCTTAACTATGGCATACTGATCCCAAACCGTTTCGGCCTTTCCAAGATTTGAAAGTCCGAGCTTTAATTCAGTCGGAAGAATAGCCATGAGCTCCAATGCATCTTCGATAATCTCCTTCCAATTCATCAAATCGTCCATTCGGAAAAGAACGTCGTATATCAAAGCTCCAAGACCCGTGATGCAGTAACACCCGTCGTCGATCTTCTCTACGATCCTGAGCTTCACCAACTTGTTCAAACACCTGACGAGGCCCGAGATAGATATATTGCATCCTCTCTTCCTCAAACTTTCATGTATCTTCGTCAGATTTGCGGGCTGACAGCAAAGAACTTCGAGAACCTCTATTCTGCATGGCCTTCCAAGTTCCTTGATTATTTCCCCCAGATTCATCCACCCCCAATATATCGATAAGATTAAAACCGCTTCTATCCGTAATCGTTTCATGAAAAAGGTCGCGGGAATTTTAATGATCGTAGCACTCGTTCTGTTCGCAGTCGGGATATACATAGGAATGAGCCTGCCACCATCCCCAGAACCGACTCTCAGAAACAACTACAAGATCATCTTCTTCCACCTACCCTCAGCCATAACTGCATTCACAGCCTTCACGGTAACTCTGATAGCATCCATGCTGTTTCTAAAGAGCAGGGACATCAAGTGGGACATACTGGCATCGTCATCCGCTAAAATGGGTTTCTTCATGATAACGGCCGCACTCGTAAGCGGGTCTATATGGGCTAAAGTTGCTTGGGGCTCATACTGGAACTGGGATCCGAGGGAAACGACCGTCTTGATAACTTGGTTCGCTTACGCGGCGTATTTCGCATTAAGGGCTTCCATAGAAGATCCAGAGGAAAAGGCGAAGGTTTCGAGCGTATTCGCTATATTTGCATACGTCACTATACCGCTAAGCTACCTATCGACGAGGCTGTTCTTCTCCCTCCACCCGACTACTGCCAAAATAGGTTTGAAGATAGAAGAGCCCCTCGGAATGGTCATAACTTCGTTCCTCCTGATGTTCGTCGCTTTCCTGATCCTCGACACCGAAATAGCGAAGCTCGAAATCACCTCCTGAAAATTGCGTATACACCACCAAGGGTCAGCAGGACCATGCTCAGCCACACGAAAGATATAAGAGGTATTACGTGTATTTGGAAGTAAAACTCGTGCATGAAGCCCGGCATGGCCACGTAAATGTCTTTGAGAGGAGTTGAGACTATGTCCACAACGGATACCATTCTGTCGGGCCTCATTATCTTGTAAACGTAATCCATCGGATAGAGAATGAATTCTTTACCTCCGAGCTTAAGCAGGAGCTTCGCTACAATGACGTATTTATCCGGATCGTTCCTCATACCCACATCGAGCAACTTCACGACGATCGAATCCACCTTAACGCTTTCACCCGGCTTAAGCGACACATCGTAGCTCTTACCATAGACCCACGCGCCGATCGCTCCGATCAGCAGAAACATCACGCCGATGTGGGCGAGATAACCTCCGAGCCTTTTGACGTTCAACTTCTCCAAGTGACATGTCAGAGCGAAAACACACAGCGATACGACCAAGCTTAGAATCAGCGCCTTGCTCAGAATGAAAACAGCTATTCCAGACAGAATTCCGAACGCGACCGAAACCTCCAAGATCTTGCGGGAATCTATCGCCGTGCACACTCCCGAAAGCAAGATTATACAGGCCGTCAGCGGGAGCATTATGGTTTCGTAATAGCTCCTCCCAACGGAATAGGCCGCCTGAGAGAGAGTTCCCAGAAGAACAGCGAAAGTAGCTATTAGCAACAGAATTATATTTAAAAACATTATGTAGTCCAAACTGAACGTCGGAATCGCGTTCGATTTAAGCAGATCCCTTCTCTTAATCCAGACGATCGAACCTAACGCCGTAGAAAGGATTATCAGCATCAGATAAGCCCAACCGACGGGACTTTCCGCGAACGCGTGAACGCTCTCTATTATTCCGCTCCTCGTTATGAACGTCGCGAGTATCACCAAGTCGAAGGATAAAACGCACAACCAGTAGTTCAAGCTTTTAAGAGCTTTAATTCTCTTTTCCACCATTATTCCGTGCAGAAGTGCCGTTACCGTGAGCCAAGGCAAGAGTGATGCGTTCTCTACCGGATCCCATCCCCAAAATCCACCCCATCCCAAAACTCTGTAAGACCACCACATCCCCAAGAATATTCCCAAAGTCAGGAATATCCAAGTTAGCAGGAGCCACTTCCTCGCTGTTCCTATCCAACTCTCACCCCTGTAAACTCTCGAAATCGCGATGGAATAGGGGATAGTCATGCTCGAGTAGGCGAGAAAAACCACGGGTGGGTGCAGAACCATCTCTATAGTTCTAAGCAGTGGGTTCAAACCGTAACCGTTCGGAGGTGTGAAAGGTAGTCTAACGAAGGGATTCGAGATCGCCAGGAGAACGCAGGTTAGAAAAAGAAAGACGGAAGTAGATATAGAAAGTGCCAGATCGTCTCTACTCCTCCAGTAAAATACCAAGTTCATTACGGCGAGGAAGAAGACCCATAGTAGCAGTGACCCCTCTTTTCCCGCCCAAATTGCACTCAACAAGTAAACGAAGGGAAGAGTCCTGTCCGAATACTCCCAGACGTATTTTACGTTGAAGTCGTGGACAATGAAGTAATACGCCAGAAGGAGTAATGCGAGCGTTATCGTTGCGGTATATCCGATCAGAGCGTAAAATCCAAGTTTTTTTCTTTTTAAGAACCCGTAAACACTTACGACGGAAAATATAGCAGAGAGAGCCAGCAAGACATTACCGATCTCCATAAAAAAGGGGTAAGGTTGTGTGTTTATTTAGTTAACCATTCGATGTTCGAAATCACTTGCAGATTCTTTCCTTCCTCTTCCCCGTTATCATCGACTTTATTACTCCAAAGACGTAGCAGGCGTATGCGTGTATCAGCATTATCATCAAGTAGATGAACATGACGAGTCTGTGAACGACTCTGAGCAAGTCTACACCGCTTGCGAGTCCGAAGATCGAGGCGTATTTGTCCGCTATTGCTATTATCGGATGGAAGTATTCAGGCCAATACAGGGGCAACCCTGTGATACCCATTATGAGTGTCAGCGCTATGTACGCCCAAGGAACCATAACCTCCGTTGGAATTATCTTTTCCCTGTAATCTCCGATTCTCGGATCGTAGCATCTTGGATCTTCGATATGAGGTCCTATTCCGAGCCAAGCCTTTGTTTCCGCAATTAGGAACTTAATGGAATACGGGAACCTGTGGAATCCGAACCACTTCCACTCGTGCGTTACCAGCTGTAGGAACATGAGAACCCAGAAGAACGCGAAGACGAGTGCCGTGTAAACGTGTATCTTTAGAGCTAACTCGTAGTCGCTCGGAATGTTGATGCCCCAGATGTCACCCAACCTAAGCCCCGTGAATCCTACTATAAGCCCCGTTATTACTATACCCCAGTGAGTTATTCTGTAAAGGAGGTGTTGTCTGTGAACCTCCACATACTCACCCTCAACACGCATAACTACTCACCTCCCATGGTTATCCTCCTCTTCAAGTAGTGGACGAGAATTCCGAGAAGGGTCGCTCCGATTATGAGCGTTCCGAGCTTCTCCGAGTCTATCCATATGTTCAGAATCGGAACTTTGAATATCAGCCTGTCTGGCGGGTTTGCAAGCCTAGTCCCCGGTGGCCCGATGATATGACCCTTGAACCCTACAAGGAATACCTTACTCGTGTTTTCGGGAGAATGGCAGTCGGAACACGGCCTCGCCTTTGCGGATATCGTGTGAGGCATGACTATCCCTACTGCCGTCGATCTCTTACCATCGTAGACTACGGACATTATGCAGGCTGGGTAAAGCTTGCCGTTCGGACCCATTAGAACGTGGAATTCGCTCGTGGTTATGTTGGCTATCTTGCCGTCGTTTAGATGGCAGTCGCGACATGTCTGATACCATACGGCATGGCAGACGAAACACGAGAGGTTCTTGTGAAGCCTGTGCGGGAGGAGGTTCGGATCGTATTGTTTGGGTTTCATTCCCTTCACAACGACGCTTTCGTTTCCGTGGCACGTCAGACATCTCACCTTAACCGCATACCAAGCGAAGGTGTAGTTGTGCCCATCCCCATGTATCTCCCACTTACCGTGACAGTCCATGCAGGTCAGGTTGTGGAGGTAGTGAATGTCAGGACTCGGCCCCTTCTTCATCTTTTTGACGAGATACCCGATGTAGTTGACACCTATGTTGTGCTCGTGACAGTCGACGCACGTGGTCATGTTAGGTATGAACTTGTGGTAGATGTGGCATCTGGAACAGTTGCCGATGTGGCACTTGTAGCAGAGCTTAGGAGGGGGCATGTTGAAGTCCTTACCCGCCCCCTGCTTCCATCCGTTTATGATTCCGTTGACCGTGTAGTGGAGAGACTTCGTAAAGTTTTTTGCAATGTTTGCATGGCACATGGCGCACCAGTGAATATCGCTGGTCGCACTTGCTGGAATAACAGATGCGATCAGAAAGATCAGCGGGATCAGAATTTTAAGCTTGTCCATGCAATTCGCTAAGCCTCTCGAATATATAGATTTTTTGAATTCAAGATACGGTATACTTGCTTGCGCATTTGAACAGAACTTTGGTCGCATGGAGAACTCCTCCGTAGTAATCCCCCACAACCACAACCTGTGCTCCTTCCCTGTAATTCGCCGGCATGTGCTTGCAGAAGACCTTTACAGTCTTTTTACCGTCAGTTAGCTCGAAATAAACACCGTTTTCTGTTACGACTGTCGAGTTCGGAACTATTTTACCGACTACCTGCACACCGTAAGCCTCATGCTTTTTGAGGAGCTCGGACACCGTTATGTAAGGAGATATGCTCATTCCGAACGCTAGGAGTATCAGCACTACCGCTATACCTAAAGCCAGACCGAGCAGAATCTTCTGATTCATAACCACTGCTACCCCAAAGCCGTATTTGAATGTTATTTCTCCTCATCATTATAACAATAAGCATTAAATAATGTGACGACGACCATTCAATATGAGATACACAATCGCAGTGATGGCTCTGATCGCGTTGATATGTCCAGTTATGGCCGTAAACGTAACGGTTACGGCCAATACGGGCGTAGTGGGGAAACCCGCCAATTTCAAGATATGCGTAAGTGGAAAGTCGGTTGATGAAACCGTTCCCGTGGATGTCGTCCTCGTCATGGACTGTTCGGGATCGATGGACAGGTGGGGCAACATAATAACCGAAGTTAAGGAAGTTGAGTTGAGCCATCGCTACGAAAAGGTCGGAGAATTCGTGCTGAAAAATAAGTCGGATGTGGAGGTAATGCTTCAAACCCCTCTCGACATCTACACACCCCGTGATTCCTTCGAAGCTTACATAGTCAACGAGGAAACCGGAAAGATCTTCCCGACAAAGAAGGGTTATTCGATAGTTAGGTGGATGAACGTTCCTCCGGGGAAATACGCCGTTTACGCAAAGGTGCACGGGAGAAGCTATCCCGTAAGAATATTCTGCGTCGAACTTCCTCCCGAACGGCTTGAGCTTGCGAAAAATGCTGCGAAGACTTTCGTAGATCTTCTGGGAAATGAAGACAGGGTGGGATTGGTGAAGTTCACATCCTACGGAAATGATTGGGTAGACTACACGGAGATCGTTCAGCATCTTACGGAAGATAAGAAGGCCGTAAAATCGGCGATAGACGAACTTCAGGCGCTCGGAGGAACTCCCATGGGTTACGGGCTCGAACTCGCCGTAGACGAACTTAGGGAGAACGGAAGGAAAGATTCCAACAAGGTCATCGTCCTTCTAACGGACGGATGGTGGAACATGGGTCCGAATCCAATAGAGATCGCAAAATACGCGAAGAGGATGGGATTCAGGATATACACAATAGGATACGGTGGAGTGGACAGGAAAACGCTCGAAGACATAGCAAACATAACCGGTGGTATGTGCAGTTTTGCCGCAAACGAAAGCGACTTGAAAATGATATATTCGGAAATCGCCGAAAAAATAAGAGCTATAGGTAAGAATGCGACTCTGAAGATCGTTCTGAGAAACGTGTCTTTCATCGGATCGGATCCAAAATGTGAAAGGTCGGAAAACGTTTTGTTGTGGAGGATAGGCGATCTTCCCAGATTCATAAACTTCTCGGTTACCGTAGAATCGGAGAAGGTAGGAAGGTTTAAAGTTGCGGACTGCTGGTTAAACTACACCGCACCAAACGGTAGCTTCGTTAGCGAGAAGTTCGACGTGTGCATGAAATTCATAAACCATCCGCCGGAGATAAACGTTAGCGGAAATACCGAGATATGGGAGAAGGAGTGGTTGAAGCTCAAGGTAACCGTAAACGATGTGGACGGGCATGAGGTTTACCTTAACTACACCGCCCCCATATCGGGTATATTCAAGAGGTTGAACGGCAATACGTGGATTTTGAAGTGGATGCCAAGTGAGGGCTTCGTCGAAAGCGGGACGAGAAGTTTTACGATACGCTTCACCGCTTGGGACGAATACGGAGCTAGGTCGGAAAAGGATGTGGTGGTAGTAGTTCACGATTCGAAGAAGTGGTTGAGAATCCGGCCTGAAAAGAGCATCGTAAACGTTTCGGAAGGAAACAGCACTCAGATAAGGTTATTCGTTGACAGCAGTTCGGATTACACCGTAAATTACAAGGTAAACGCAAAAAACGGAACCTTCATTGCAATTCTTGAACCGTTCGAAAGAGGAGTCGTCTTCGGTTTTACACCCCTATACAACTTCACGAACGATTACAAAATCGTTACGGTAACTTTCGAGGCGAGGAACTCGGACGGATTAACGGCAAAAACGAACGTGTCGATAGGGGTAAAGAATGTGAACGTTACGGTCTGGCCTTGGGTAAAGATGGAATTGCTAAATAGAGGTGAAATCTACGTTGGAGAACCAATATACATCGAGGCGATCTTCATAAACGCGACATACGGAAGAATTTCGATCAACGGTGTGAACATATGGAAATCAAAGATCGGGAATCCAAATGAGGTTGAGGAAATAACTTTCATTCCCAACACAGCCGGAACGTTCAGAATTACCGCATGGGCCATCAACGGAAGCGTCGAAACTCCAACCAAACTTCCTCCCGTAGTCGTTTCGATAAAGAGAATTCAAGGTTCGGTGTATTGAGTCGTAATCTTGTTGTAACCCGTGTGGCATGTATCGCACGATCCCCAGTGATAAGCTGCCATATGACAGTCCAGACATATGTCCCCGTGTATGAACCTCGGATATTTTGCGGTCTGATTTATGAGATCCTCGTGATATGGTGCGTATAATGGGTTGGACTTAGTGGCGTTTAAAAATGCATAGTATGGATCGAGCCACCAGTATGTGGAGTTGCGATGATGGCATGTTAGGCACGAAACCTTCTCCGCACAGTGAACCGAAGATGCGTTCGTGACCTTGGATATGTCGAATGTATACGATACTCCCGTCTTGTAGTTCACGAGAGTAACCTTCAAAGCTCTATGACATTCGTTGCAGTAGGTGTTGTTTATCCAAGAAGTGTTTAGAGTCGATCCATACAATGCAAGGCCGTGATACCTGTAGAAACCCCAGAGGTTCACATTACCCCATCTCCAAGCGTAGTAGATTGGGGCGTGCTTTCCGTTTATGAGTCCAAGGTATATGTTGAGATGACACTTCGAGCAGTTTATATCTTTCAAAGGAAGGAAAACGTGCTTTCCGCTGAATAGGGTTTTCTTAACGAAAGAGACATTGTAAACCCTATCGGGACCTATCGTCAGCGATGTTATATTCCAGCTTGAAATGATAAGATTGATGTAGTCCGGATAGGAGTAGCTGATATTTACGGAGTAGTTCGTGTGGCAGGCCAAGCAGGCCAGATTCTCATCACCCTGCTTGATGCAGTAAGCTATTAGCTGTTTATGAGCGGTAAAATACGGAATCGAATCCACCACCGTAACGTTTCTACCGTTGACCTTAGTTGTGACGTTAAAGGCTCTTGCGGGAGGAGCGTGAACCAAAACTCCGCTAACGTTAACCACCCAAACTCCTTTTCCTCCATGGCAATCCAAACAACTCGGAACGTAAGCGGCGTGAGCCTGCATTCCCGGAGATGACGCTGTAGCGTTAGCGAATTTAATTCCCGTCCCGTTAAACCTGTGGCAGGTAACACAGCTTAGATCCCAGTGCGGGCCGTGCAACGCCCTCGTTATCGCCATCTCCTCAGCAACGTGCCTATGGCATGAAGAGCAGTTCACGTGTGACGAAACGTCGTGGCTACCCTTTATGATGCTCACGCTCTTGGTTCCCACCATAACCAGCCCAACTGCCAAGGCGATTAGGACTAAAGCTAAACCGGAATATCTCACGATTTCACCTCCGTAACGCTCCTGAATCCGGTAATCGTTATTCCCGTGACGTTCACCTGAGATTCGTTAAAGCCCGTTGCGGGGTTGTAGCCTAAAACCACATCCTTCGCTACGATGTTCATCCCCGTGCTAACGTTGAAGTTCATTCTAACTTCTATGTTAGCGTGACAGGCTAAGCAAGCTTCAGTGGAATCCAGCAGCAAAGAACTGTTCTTCGCCTTGGCTATCGCGTGGGCCACTAAAGAGTTGTGAGCCTCGTATAAACCATTAAACGTGGCGTTCGAGTAGTTGTATGGTGAGGAAATGCCGAACAACGTTATATTAAATCCCCCCGCATACGGCCCCGGTTTTTTAGATGCATAGCTCGCGTTTATCTGATGACAGAGCATGCACGCAACGCATGTGGCAGCATGAGCTTCCTTGCCGGGAGTGTAGTTGGTATAGCTTCCGCTCACGCTCGCGTAAGTTATGCTCTTGTTCGCCCTGTGACAGTCCTCACATCTCAAATTCCTGTGAACACCCAACTTCAATTCTTCGTAAACGTCCGCATGACACTTAACGCATGGAACGTCGTTTCCACTGCCACTGAGGTTATACCAGTAGTGTTGCCCGGCGAAAAGGGAGACAGTATTGGGTAAGATCAAAACACCTACGGCAAATACGATGATCGTAAGAAGGATAGTTTTTCCGTAATCCATCGTGAATAATTGGTGAGAATAATACTTAAATGTTTCTTAGAAAAAAAATCAGATTAACATGTTCAGACCTTCGATGAAAGCTTCGACGGACGCCATGATTATGTCGGTTCTCGCACCTCTCGCGGTCACTATCTTATCTCCCCTCTTCAGCTGAATTATAACGTCAACGAGGGCATCGGTTCCGCCGGTTATCGCATCGACGTGGTAGCTGACGAGCTCTATGTCCGTAAACTCCGATACAACGCTCTTTATGGCGTTTATCGCCGCATCTACCGGCCCAGTCCCTATCCCGGCACCTACGAACTCCTTTCCGTTTATCTCGAGTATCACGCTTGCGGTGGGAACTATGTCCTTACCGCAAACGACGTTCAAACCCTTGAGCTTCACCTTCCTCTCCCTCTTTATCTGAAGGACGGTCTCCACAATAGTTCTAACGTCTGCGTCGGTAACCCTCTTCCCCCTATCTCCCAACTCCTTGATCCTCGCCAGAATCTCTTTCATCTGCTCCGAAGTGGCCTTGTATCCCATCTCCTTCATTATAGCCTCGACGCTCGCCCTCCCCGCGTGCTTGCCCAAGACTATGCACCTCTTCCTACCGACCATCTCCGGAGAAATCGGCTCGTATGTGGCGGAATTTCTCAGGATTGCGGAGGTATGTATCCCGCTCTCGTGGGTGAACGCGTTCTCTCCGACTATCGGCTTGTTTGGAGGTATCACTACCCTCGTAAGCTTTTCGACGAGCTTAGAAGTGTCGTAAATCCTCTTCATGTTTATCTTGGTCTTTATTCCGTATAAGACCTCCAAAGCCACCACCACTTCCTCTAAAGCTGCGTTTCCAGCCCTCTCTCCAAGTCCGTTAACCGTGACGTGGATCTCCCTCGCCCCTCCCTTAACCGCGTAAATCGTATTTGCCGTAGCCAAACCGAAGTCGTCGTGCCCGTGGAAGGCTATGGGGACGTTGAACTCCGAAGTAAGATCTCTCATTATCTCCTCACACCTCTCCGGAGTCAGAACTCCCACGGTGTCAGCGAACGTTAACCTATCCGCTCCGGCTTCAACCGCATGCCTGAAAAGTTCCTTTACAAAATTCAAATCCGCCCTCGAAGCGTCCTCAGCACCGAACTCCACTATCAAACCCCTCTCCTTGGCGTATTCTATCGCCCTCACGGACATCTCTATCACGTCTTCCCTCGTCTTTCCCCTGAACTTGCTCTGGATGTGTATGTCCGAAGAGGGGGCGACCATGAAAACCGAATCCGCATCCGCATCCGCTGCAGCATCTATATCGATCTCCTTTATCCTCGCGAAGGAGCAGATTTCCGCGTTCAATCCGGCGTTCGCTATCTCCTTAATCGCCTTGAAATCCCCCTCCGAAGCTATGGCCGTTCCCGCCTCTATAACGTCCACGCCCAGCGCATCCAAAGCCCTCGCTATGAGCAACTTTTGTTCCACGGTAAGAGAGACGCCCGGAGTCTGCTCTCCATCCCTCAGAGTAGTATCTAATATCTTAAGCTCCACGGATCGCCTAAGATTAATAGTTAAAAAACTTTTGTCATGGCGGATAACAAAAGGTTTAAGTATCCCGCCTAAAACTTCCTAAGAGGGCCCGTGGCTCAGCCTGGTTAGAGCGTGCGCCTGATAAGCGCAAGGTCCGGGGTTCAAATCCCCGCGGGCCCACTTTTATGGGAAATAAACATTATAATGTAAAGAGCTTGTATTTCGTATCGGGATTCTGAAGCTCGTAGATTATTCTGCTGACAATGAACTTCTCCGGATGTTGCAACCCCTTAACCCTCTTGGCTATGTCCTCGAAGCTCTTAAACGGCTCCTTCTTCCTCTCCTCTATTATCGCCCACATCGTCTTCTTTCCTACCCCCGGAAGGAGCTCAAGCTGGTGTAAACGGGTGGTTATCGATTCCGCCTTGTTGAAGAACTCAACGAACTTACTTTCCTGCCGTTTAACTATGTGCTCCAGAACGTATGGAAGCTCGGATTTGGCAGCGGGAGTCAAGTCGTCGTATCTCAGCCTTCTCTTTATCTTGTTCACGACGTCCCTCTCCCCCTTCCCTATGTAAAGACGATCCATAACCAGGGGCTGATACCCCTTCTTAATGCTTACCTCCAAAAGGGTGAAGAACTTCTCTCCCACGACCTGAGCCAAGGGTTCTCGCTTATGAATTGGCCTTTTATCGTCCGGATAACCGTAAGGGAGAAAATCCAGAACGTATGCGTAATCCTCAAGCTTTTCCTTATCTATCTCCTTCTTACGCCTAACCATTTCACCACCGAACAAAAATAGAGTAAAAACTATTTAATTCTTTCTTCAAATTCTGTATTTGTCGATGACGTCCAAAATCTCTTGAATCTGCTCCGGAGTCAGCGTAAACCTCTCCTTCGCGTAGATTATTCTGACCTCATCCGGAACCCTCGGCATTATGTCGGCCAGCTTAACGGCTATCTCCTTCTTTGGAACCTGAGGGAGGTTCATTAGCTCTTCCACGAGCTCTCTCGCCTTATCGGCCGGAAGCTTAGCGAAAGTCCTGAGGTGCTTTAGTGCTCTTCTCGTTTCGAACAGTAGCTCCGCTCTCTCCAGTCTCTCCTTGGCTATCCTCTCCATTACTTCCTTCGCCTCTGAGATCGTTATGTAGTCGAACTCCTTAACCTCCTTGAACATCTTCAGCCTCCCTGCGGTTTGAGATGTTCCGGCCTAACTATCAGGATCTTGAACTTCCCACCGTCCCTTATCCTGACCAAGTAGGCCCTTCCCCTCTGCCCTATTACCACTCCCGTCCTACCCTGAAACCTCGGATGGGGCATTCCTTTGTGAACGGAAGGATCTATGTCTATGTGGACCGTCTGTCCCACTTCGAACGTCTGCAGAGCCCTCCTTATCTTAATGCCCTTCTCCCTTATCTTCTTCCTTAGCTTTCTGCCGGACTTGAACCTGAAACCGTGAGATTTCCAGCCCATGGCAGGTCCCCAAAATCGGAAGGTTGCGGGATATTTAAATATTTATCCATAACCGAACGAAAATTTCGAAATCTTATCGATTCGATTTACGACTTATCCGATTTTCAAATTTTTTAAAAATAAAAATAGAAAAATTTTAATATTTAGAAAACTAACCGCAGAACATGATAACGAGGAGGGGATTTTTGGGATTGATAGGTCTGGTCGCCGCGACGGCTTTGGGTTGCAGCGCTCCAAAGAGCGAAACGATTTCTACTCCCCAAACTCTGCCAGACGTTCCTTGGAGGTATGAGAAGCTCGATCCCGATTATGTTGCGAATCTGGCATACGAAAGCTACATGCACCACCACTGCATGTTCGGAGTGGTCAGTTCCGTCGTTCGAGCTCTCGCGGAGAGAGTGGGTTACCCCTACGATGTGTTCCCGACGAAGATCGCGGTTTACGGAAAGGGTGTGTAGTGGGCTGGGCGACCCTTTGTGGAGCTTTGAACGGTGCCGCGATGGTTTGTTACATGGTCTTACCCGAAAAACAGGCTGACATCGTTATAAATGACCTATACGGTTGGTATCAATACACTCCGCTTCCGAACTACGTTCCCAAGACAAAGCCTTCTCTGCCGAAAGAGCCGAGAGGTGCGGAAGACTAACGGCGGACGTTGCAAAAAAGCTCGTGGAGATCTTAAACGCCGTGAAGGAAGGAAACTACACGCCTCAATACTCTCTGGACAAGGTTACGATGAAGTGCAGAGGATGTCACTGTAAGGGAAGCACACTCGAAGACACGAGGGGCAAAATGGCGTGCCATCTTTGTCACACTGATTCGGGAGCCAAGCACATAGAGAGCTTAGGAGGATACCCCTTCAAGCCTTAACACATCCGCAACACCTATTTTTGAGCTCCTCGAAAAGCCATCTTCCGTTCTCTATTATGCACTCCGCGTATTCCCTGAGTTTATCGCTCTCCATCGCCAGATCGGTGGCGACGAAGTATATGTTCCTCCTCGAATCCAAACCCTCTATCTTCCTCGCCACTATCAAGCCGACCTCGCACGCCTTGCAGGAGGCTATTAGGGATGTTATGGCGACACCTAACCCGATACTCACTGCGTTTATCTTCGAAAAGAAGTCGTTTACGACGTAGGCAATTTTAAGTTCGGACTTCTCCACCCCGGCCTTCTTCAAAGCCTTCAGCGTGCTCGTAGTGATTCCGTAGCTCTCGTCAAGCATGATTATGCTCTCCTTTAGCACGTCCTCCAGCGTCACCCTCTCTTTGGTCGCGAGGTGATGGTTCGGAGGAACGATGAGAACGAGCGAATCCTCACCAATCTTTTCTAAACATAGGTTTTCCTCGATGTCATCGTTCATATCTCCTACGATGGCGAAGTCCACCCTTCCGTCTATCACATCTCGCACGCACTCATGAGCACCCTTGAGCTCGACTCTAACGTCCAAGTTTGGATACCTCGTCTTGAGAATCGTCTTTATCGAGAAAACGACATCGATCCCCACCATTCCCGAAGCTATCGATATCCTGTTGCTCTTTAGGTCGATAAGCACTCTCTTCGTTTCTTTGATGCTGTTGAGTATGAGGATCGCATTTTTAAGAACTATCTTCCCCTCTTCCGTGAGCTCGACACCTCCAGCGTTTCTTCTGAAAATTTTAACCCCGTAGAAATCCTCCAAAGCCTTTATTTGGAAACTGACCGTGCTGATCGACATTCCGAGAGCTTTCGCCGCGGTCTTAAGACTTCCGCATTCCGCCACTTTCAGCAGAGTTTTGAGGAAATCGATCCTCATGGACACAGAAGTTTTATAGATTTTATTAAAAATTTTTAGGGTGGTGTTTCGGAAAATGACGATGACTATGTAATAACCTTCACGAACAATAAAAATAGTAAGAGTTATTAATTGAAATTTTTCAAAGGGCGAATATGGAAATCGCAGGCCTAATTTTGTTAATTATAGGAGTTGTAACCGTCTTATCCTCCTTAGGCGTTCTGCTTTCGAGGGATAACTTCTATTCGGCGTTGTACATGTCCCTAACGATGATACTCATAGCTACGACGTTTGCGGTATTCGACGTTCAATCGGCCTTCATACTGATAGCGTTCATATTCATCGGTGCGATAGGCATAATAACGGTCGCACTCGCAGCAGTTTTCAGATTCGTTCCGAAAAAGGTTCCAGTGGACTGGCTTTGGGTGATTCCGACCGCTTTGACGTTAGCCGTCCTCTCCTACACCCTCTACAAATACGCGACGTTCAACCTTTCGGCAACATCGGTGGACGTCTCCGCCTTCCAGTCCCAATATATCTTCGCGATCGTTTTCCTCTTCTGTTTGATGGTCTTGCTGATGGTTTCGATATTGAATATAGTTAGGAGGGAGGAGATGTGTTCGAGGTAGCGATCGTTCTGATCACCGCGATGGTCGTTTTGTTAATAGCGTATCTGACGGCGATATCGAGCAGGGATCTGATAAGGCTACTGATATCTCTGGAGATGATGTTCGGCGCGGTATTTTTGGCTTTGATTCCGGTATTTTCGATTCCCGAAATGGCAAATACAGCTTTCGGCGTTCTCGTAATAGCGATATTCACGAGCAGTAGCGAGCTTCTTATCCTAATAGCTTCGATAGTTCTCCTGAACAGAATTAAGAGGGACGTTTCGACCGATGTGGTGTCTTCGGGAGGTGATACGCTTTGAACGCGGTAGTGTTTGCCCTACTGATTCCGCTTATAATCACATTCATAGCGCCGTTCTTCAGCCCCAAGAGGGCGACCATAGTCTCTTTCTTGGCTTTCATCGTTCCGTTCTTCGTAACGCTCTGGGCGCTTCTCACCGGCTACGAATTCGAACTTCCGCTGATGAACTTGGGCAAACCCATAGGAGAGTTCTACCTGTTCGCTGATCCGATTTCGAACGCTTTCGGAGCTACGATTTGCCTAATTTCAGCTATGGTTGCCCTATACTCTTTGCCATACATGAAGCACAGGTTCGAGGAGATGAGGGACGAAATAGATGACGTAACGAGGGAATTTCGGAAATACTTCTTCCTCTACAACCTCTACGCGGTTTCGATGCTCTGGCTCGTTTACTCTGGAAACCTGATTCTCCTTTACATATTCCTTGAGATCTCCCTGCTCGCATCGTTCCTTTTGATCTACAAATACGGCTACGGAAACAGGCAGTGGGTCGCACTGCTATACTTCGTTTGGACACACATAGCCGGCGTTCTAACGCTGATCGGATTTCTAATGGTTGCGTTCGAAAATTCGACTCTCGCTCTTAAGGGAATAACCACCGTGAGCTTTCTGGCCTGGCTCCTGATATTCTTGGGAATGATCGTGAAGTTGCCCGGCTTGGGGCCACACATATGGCTCCCGTGGGCTCATGCTGAGGCTCCAACTCCGGTTAGCGCCTTGCTGAGTCCTTTAACTGTCGGTCTGGCGGGATACGTTCTTCTGAGAGTTTACATGGTAAGTCCGTGGTTTATAAACGAGTTCAGGGACATAATAATAGCATACGGAATAATCACGAGCCTATATGCGGGATTTTCCGTTTTCAGACAGACGGACTACAAGAGGTTGCTCGCATATTCTACGGTCTCTCAGATGGGTTACATGCTAATAGCCCTGTGCTTGGGAAGTTACGGCCTGCTCGGAGTTATAATCCAATACGTATCCCACGCGTTCGGCAAATCGATACTGTTCATGACCGCCGGCGGGATAATAGCTCTCTACCACGGATTGAGGGATGTGAACAAGATGGGAGGGCTGCACGAATACATTCCGACGATATCGAACGCGGCACTCATAGGTTTCATGAACCTGAGCGGAATACTCGCCATAGGAATGTTCGGAGAGTTCTTCATTCTCAAAGGAATCGTGGACGTTTACGGGCTGAACCTTAAGCTCATAGTGGCGGTTGTGGCCGTCTTCATAATATCGGGCTGGTATAGCTTCTACACTCTCAGAAAGATATTCTACGGAACTCCGAAGGACATGGAAAGGCCGAAGGTCAGCAGATTCTTGGACACGCCACTCTACGTAATAGGAATAATATCGATAGTTTTCATATTCCCGCCACTCGCGACGCTCTTCCTCAAGAGCCTTAAGCTGTGCGTTTTGGGAGGTGTGATGCCATGATCGACGTCGCGACCTTACTCTTCCTCCTCTTCGCCACTCCCGTGGCGTGCAGCTTACCCATAGCCTTCGCTTGGGTTTACAGACCCGGTGCAGATTGGGCACGTAAACTGCCAATACTGTCGGTGTTCGGACTGTTCGTCTCTCTCTGCATAGCCATATACATACTCCTATACTTCCCCGACGGAGTATTCGAGTATCCTTGGCTCCCCGACTACAACATAAACTTCGTCTTCGTTTTCGACTACTTAAGCAAATACATGGGTGCTTTGACGGCCTTCATAGCCTTCCTCATCGGAGTTTACGGACTCGAATACATGAAGCACGATTACAGGCTTGGATGGTATTGGTTCTTCTTCAACATGTTTACCGCTTCGATGCTACTCGTGGTTTACAGCGACAACCTACTGATGCTGTTGATCGGATGGGAAGGATTGGGATTGGCCTCCTGGGGCCTGATAGGGCACTGGTTCAGAGATGATGACGAACTCGCTTACGTCGGAGTAATAGGAAGGAAAGTGGGGCCGCTGAAGATGTTCTGGTCTCCGAGCTTCGGAGGGTGGAGGGCAATATCGACGATTAGATTCGGAGACATGCCGATGTTCTTCGCGATAGCGGCGATATACGCTTTAACGGGAACGCTGAACATATCCGAAATAGATTGGGGACACCTCTTCCACCACATAGGATTGGTTGGAACGCTAATACTGATGATCGCCTTCCTAATGGGCCCCTTCACGAAATCCGCACAGCTTCCGTTCAGCGAGTGGCTTATGACGGCTATGACCGGCCCTACAACCGTTAGCGCTTTGCTTCACTCCGCGACGATGGTCGCGGCCGGAACTTATCTTTTCATGCGACTCAGCCTATACATAGAACCATGGAAATTGCACCACACTCCCGGAGTCGAGCAACTCTACTTCTTCGTCCTCTTCTTGGGACTAATCTCCGCACTCTACGGAGCTTCGGTGGCTTTGGGATGCAGAGAGAGGAAGGTTTTGCTGGCAGCATCTACCATGTCGAGCCTCGGCCTGATGTTCGCCTGTGCCGCGGCATCTTTCTGGCTCGGTAAGATCGCGATCTACGTTGCGTTCTGGTATCTCATAACGCACGCCTTCGCAAAGGCGACGCTGTTCTTGGTGGCAGGCCATTTAATCCACGCGACCCACGACAGGTTCTGCTGCGGAAACTTGGAGCTCGCCAAGAAGATGAAGGTAGCTTTCTTGGCGACGATCTTCGCCACCCTCTGCCTTTCCGGAATCCCGCCATTTACCGCCTATTGGGTTAAATCGGCCATGGACTATGTGATGCACCACCTGATGCACGAAGTCGGAGGTGCTCCGCTGTATCTGCTGATAGCGGTATCCGTAATATATTCGGCGTTTCTGGCGAAGTTCCTCAGCCTAAACTTCATAAAGGGTGATAAGCCGAAGCACCTCCACCTACACGGAGAAATACTGATGCCCTTGGCTTACGCTGTTATGGTTTCGATGCTCGCCCTACTGCTCTACGCGATTCTCACCGGAAGGGAGGTCGAAGAGCTCGTGAGAAACGGATTGGAGATGTTCGTCGAGAAGGGGTTCGAAAAGACTTCCCTTGCGGTGGGTCTTGCGGTGCTCATATCCTACGCGATAACGTTAGCGATTCCTAAGCTCGAATCTCCAATAGGTAGATTCTTGGGCGACAGGATGTATATGCCGGCCTTAAACGACTACATAGTTCCGAAGATCGGATGGGCGATAGCCAAGGCTGTGGACTGGTGCAACAAGGTAATAGACGTGTTCTGCCATCAGGCGATTCCCGAGCTAATTTCAACGTATTCGTTGGGAGTCAGGGCGATTCAGTCCGGGAGTTTGAGGAGATACGTTAAGATAGCGTTGGGATTCGTTATGGTGGCTCTGATTTTCGCATCGTTAGTGGGGTGGTGATCGATGGTTGGAATAATGATAGCATCCTTAATTTTCGTCACGTTGGGAACGCTGATATTCCTTAAAAGACCGAAAATCGTGTTCGTCATAAGCCTGCTCGCAGTGCTCATCCTTCTGCTCCTTCCGGAGTTCAGGAGTTACGTAGCACTGGTGATAGCCATTGGAGTCTTAAATCTGCTCTCCATGATGATTATGAATAATCAGATCAAGGGTCTCGATTATGCTTTAACGGCCTTAATCGCGATGGCGACGGTTTACGTCGTTTTCACCAACGATTTAACTATGATTCTGCTGATGTTCGTGATATCCTCCATCCCCACCTACATCCTCGTCATGACGAGCGAAAACGGAGCCAAGGTGGATGTGGCCGTCAAATACATAACGTTCATGGTCTTCGCCACAGTCCTCTTCCTGACCGGAGCCGTGCTTTTGGTTTACTCCAAGAACGTCGGTTCCGAGCTTATATACTTACTGGGATTCGTAATGCTGATAATCGGCTTGGGAATGGAAGTTGGATGCGCTCCGATGCACGAGTGGGTTCCGGATGTCTTCGATTCAGCCGATCCCATTCCAATATCGATAATAGCTTCAATAGCGAAGATAGTTCCGTTCGTCGTCGCATACAAAATACTCATCATGACTCTGAATCCTACAACGGCCAAAATCGTCCCCTTCGTCGCCTTCGTAGCTGCGGTTTCGATGTTCGTAGGAAACATAGGTGCCCTTACATCGACAAAGCCCGCGAGAATCTTGGCGTATTCGACTGTAGCGAATATGGGATACATCCTCGCAACCCTCGTAGCTCTCATAAACCTCGACTGGATATACCTAGCGTTCGCCGGTGCACTTCTTCAGCTAATGGCCAACGCCTTCGGAAAGATCGGTTTCCTCGTTTCTATGAAGGAGGGGGGAGCTTCAACTTACCTCATGTACGCTCTGGCGTTCTCCTTCATAGGAATGCCTCCGCTCATAGGGTTCTGGGGTAAGCTTTTCATACTGCTCTCCATCGTCAAGGTCGGTTACGTTTGGCTCGCCTTGATTCTGGTGATAAACTCGGCGATGTCCGTTCCCTATTACGTAAGACTCGCGAGGATACTGGCCAAACCTACGATTCCGAGCTTCGTAAACGCTATAGCGTTGATAGCCGTAGCGCTGACGTTCATAACTCTCATCCCGCCGAACTGGTTTGTGGATCTCGCGAAAGCCATAATAGGAGGTGTCTGAAGTGTTCGTGGAAAACGTTTTGGCCGTAGCTCTGTTGATAATCGTCTGTCTGGCGATAGACGGCATAATGGTTCTGCTGATAAAGTTCGTCCCGATGAAGAAACCGAGTCCGGTAAAGCGGGAGAGATACGAATCTGGCCATATACCGACGATCCCTCCTAAATACACCCTTCCTATGCAATACTTCGGCTACGTTTTCATGTTCATGGCGTGCGAACCCATACTCGTTTTACTGCTGATCTTCGCCTCCAATCCCAACGTCTTTACGGTAATGCTTACCGCTCTGGCCTTCATACTGCTCGCTCCGGCGATATGGATATCCTACAGATACACGCTGGATTTGGCATATAGGGTGAGGTGGTGAGAATGAGCGAGGACGTTAGGTTTCTCCATTCCGGGATACTATCTCCTATAAAGAAGTGGGGGACGAAGTGGAGCCTCTGGCCGGTCCACTTGGTTACCGCATGCTGTGGAGTCGAGTTAGCTCACGCTTACGCTTGCGGATATGACGCTGAAAGAATAGGAAGTCTTAACTACGGTATATGCAGGCAGACCAACCTGATAATAGTGGAAGGAGCGATAACGAGGAAGATGGCGAAGGTTCTGAGAATCACGTGGGAGCAGATGCCGAATCCGAAGTTCGTGATCGTCATGGGTGCCTGCGGTTTGAAGGGGGGTCTCTTCTGGAACAGCTATCACATGGTCAAGCCTTCCGACGTGGTTCCGGTGGACTTCTTCGTTCCCGGATGTCCCCCGACTCCCGAAGCCCTCATAAGGGCGATAGTCCAGCTTCAGGAAAAGATCGTAACCGGAGAGGCTAAGAATTCCGTAGAATTCAAGGAAGTGGACTTAGGAAAGCTTTTGGGCGTCGCTGAGGAAGTGAAGCCGAAGAAACCGCCGAAGTCGCCTAAAAAGGTCGAAGCGAAACCGGAAATAGTCATAGACAAGGCGAGGGATGTGGAATGGAAGTTGGGTAAGAAGCTCGTTGAGGAGTTCGAAAAGATACTCACAGCGGAATCGATAACGATCACGGACGTGAATCGGATATGCGTAAGGGTTAAGAGGAAGAATCTGATCTCCGTCGTCAGCAAACTCGCTAAGAAGTTCGACCACGTTAAATCCGTAAACGTGATAGACGTTCCGCACGAAAACAAGTTCATAGTCGAGTTCTGGCTCGGATGCTACTCGAACAAGGAGTTGATGCCGGTATTGGTCAACGTCGCGACCGAAGTTCCGAGGGACGATCCCAAGGTTCCGAGCATCGCTGGAATATTCCCTTCGGCCGACTACATGGAGAGGGAGATGCACGAACTCTTCGGAGTGTGGTTCGAGGGGAACCCTTGGATGGGAAGGAACTTCCTGCTCGATCCCGATACTCCGAAGTATCCCTTGAGGAAGGATTTCAAGCTTGAGGAGGATAGGTTCGTCGTGGAGGGTTGATTATGGAGGAAAAGGAGTTCGCTCTCGAAGTTCCCGTTCAGCCCCCTCAGGAGTTCAGATCTTTATTCCTTCCGATTCCGCCGGAATTCGTCGAGGAAGCTTATAGAAAGGACGAGTTCGTTATACTGGTCGGGCCACAGCATCCCGGAAGCGGACACATGCGTTTGATAGTCAGGGTTAAGGGAGACGTTATGACCGAAGTTATTCCCGATCCGGGTTACGTTCACAGGGCTATAGAGAAGCTGGCGGAGACGAAGCTGTTCATCCAGAACATTCCTCTCGTCGAAAGACCGGCGATAATGGATTGCGCGAACATGAGCCTCGGATACGTAAGGGCGATAGAGAAGGCGATGGATTTGGAAGTTCCGCCGAGGGCGAGGTTCATAAGGACGATTTTGGCGGAGCTCTGCAGGATAGGAACCCACCTATACGATGCGGGAATATTGGCGGTTTTCATCGGCCATACGACGGGATTCATGTGGCCCTTCGGATTGAGAGAGTATATATGCGAGGCCCTCTGCAGAATCACCGGTGCGAGGGTTACCGCTTCGTTCATAATACCCGGAGGAATCAGGAGGGATGTGGACGAGAAGACGCTGAGGTTCGTTTACGCCGTTACGAGAACGCTCGAAGAGAAGCTCAAGAAGTTCGAAAGGATATTCGTCAAGAATCCCGCCGTAATAATGAGGCTGAAGGACGTGGGTGTTCTGGACAGGAAGGATGCTATAAGGTTCGGCGTCGTGGGGCCGTTTTTGAGGGCTTCCGGAGTGGAATACGACGTAAGGAAGGTTGAGCCATACGAGGCTTACGACGAGATAGACTTCGAGATACCGGTCGGAGACGACGGTGACTCGTATTCGAGGTTCCTCGTAAGAGTTAACGAGGTGATGGAGAGTCTGAACATAATAAGGAGAGCGATAAAGAACATACCGGAAGGACCGGTGGTGAGCGAAGGTATTATCGGAAAGCTCAAGGACAAGGAGAAGGTTGGGAAGGACGTTAGGGGATACTTCTTCAGACTGTTCGGCAGAATGACGGTTCCGGCCGGAGAATACACTACTCTAACGGAGGCCGCGAGGGGAACCCTGCTCTACACTCTCGTGAGCGACGGGAAATCGACCGTCCCATACAGACTGAGAGTCGTTACGCCGGGATGGGCATACTTGAGGGGTTTCATGGAGGCCTGCAAGGGAGAAAGGCTGGCGGATCTTCAGGCTATCTACGGTAGCTTCGGTTATTTCCCGCCCGAAGCGGACAGGTGAAAGTTAGATTATTACTTCATAATTTTATATTTTCTATAAAGATTTTATTATGTTCAATATGAATTCAGCACGATTCAATGAAATTTACCCATACCCTCTTATACTTTGAAATCACGACTAGGCTAAGGAGGGAACGATTTGAGAGCTCATGATTTGGTGCAGGCGTTTAAAAACTTCAAAGTCGAACCGTTGAAGAGTGAGGAGGAATTTAAGGAATTTTACGTTGAGAGACCGGAGCAAACCCCGTCGCCGATAGAAGAAATTCTCGAAAGGTTGAAGTTATCTGATAATCCAGAAAAGTATCTGTTTTTAGGTTTTAGGGGTTGCGGAAAGTCCACCGAACTTTACAGGCTTAAGATCGAGCTTGAGAACTTGAAGGAGTTTCTACCCGTTATGGTGAGCATTTACGAGCTCGACGTAAACGACATCGATATAAGAGATTTTTTGGTCTTACTGGGCATTAAGTTAATTCAGACTGCCAAGGAAAAAGGTATAAGAATCGACGCGTCGGTGGAGGAAGACTTCCGCGATTTTCTAACGAACGTTTCTCACGTCAGGGAGGAAGAGATAAAGACGGCTTCATCCATCGGGGGAGGAGTAGATTTATTCGGCTTAATTAAAGCTAAACTCGGATTAGAAGCGACTACGAGGGAAACGATTAGAAAAGAATTAACCCTAAAGATAACGGAACTGATAAGCAGGATAAACAACTTGATAATCGAGATAGAATACGAATCAAAAAAGATGATCGTGATCATAGCGGATGATTTAGACAAGTTGACGAGATTCGTTCAAGCTGAGGATTTCTTCTACAAAAATCACCGCCTTTTAACGCAAATTTCGGCACATGCCATCTATACCTTTCCGATTTCTTTGGGATTCGACGTTAGGTTTCCGCACGTAGCAAACGCTTTTGATGACTACTTCACGATACCACAAGTTCCACCGTTTAAAAAGGATGGTAACATCTGGAATGAAGGTTTTAAGTTCTACGAAAACGTCGTCGCAAGGAGAATGGACTTAAATCTCATAGGAGAGGATGCATTAAAGAAGGCGATAATGTCGACGGGCAAGCTTTCGGAGTTCATCTCAATCGTAAGAGAATCGTGCATTTACGCTCATCGTAGAAGAGATAGTAAGATAAGAGTTGAAGACGTTAGGAAAGCGTTGGATAAACTCAGAACATTTTATTCGAGGACTTTAACCGAAGAGCATATGGAAGTTTTGAGAAGTGTTCACGAAACAAAAGATGCGAGGGATAGAGGCGTTGAAGACAGAATTGTTAGAGATTTGCTGTTCTCGTTGATGTTGGTTGAGTATAAGGTGGATGAGGAGTTATGGTACGAGGTCAACCCGTTGCTAATTCCAGTAGTGAGGGAAGAATAGTCGAAGAAATCGAAGCATTGATTGATGAGCTTGAGCTTTTGAAGGGAGAAGGTAGTGTGGTATTGGTCATAGTCAATTCAAGAGATGTTAAGGAGAAACTGATTAACAAGATTGTTGAAAGATTCAACGCAAATGTAGTTGAAGTAAAAAGAGGTCAAGAAATAATCGACATGCTCAAGAAAGGCGAAAACTTCGAAGTTCTGATTCTTATATTGCCAGATGAGTTGACTGAAGACATTTTAAACGCTTTAAATAATTACAGAGAACTCTTCTACCGTTGTGGATTTCCGAGCGTCGTGATATGCAATTTAGATACGTTAAATAAAATAATAAACTATGCTCCCGATTTCTGGAGATATAGAGGTAGCGTTTACGATTTGACAGCCGTAATTTTACCGATGAAATTCAGTAGCTTAGAAGAAGTTGGCAGATTCATAGACATGTGCAATTACCTTCTGAGTATCGTAAAAAACGATAATGAAAGGGTTAGACTTTTAATTGAACTCGCAGATGCTTACGTCCACAAATTCGCAATGACTGCAGACGAAAATGATTTGAAGGTCGCCGAAGATTTTGCAGAGAAGGCCTTGAAGATCGCTGAAGAGTTAAAAAACGAAGTTTTGATAAAAGAAGCAAAGGATTTACTTAAAATAATTCGAACGTATAATAGCTATCTCTCACCCGAAGCGGACAGGTGAAACTTCAGAACTTCGAGCAACCTCCAGCAGACCAAGAGCTTGGCCACCTCAATAGCGTTGACGTAACCGCTGGAATCGTGAACGAAGTCCGACCCCACCTCTTTTTTAAGCGTTTCGAGGAGCGTTGAGAATATTTCGACGTTTAAGAGACCGTCTATGTCTATGAAGCTCGCCGGCTTCGAATAGTAGTAATCGGAGAAGAAGCCGATGGAGAAGTCCCTCTCGCTCGCCCTAACCAGAGCGGAGAGATCTATGTTCAATCCTATAGGCTCGGCAGGAATTCTATCGTCCTTCGTTATTATCAGCCTGACCTTGTAAACGTCCCCGAAGTTCTCGCCCAGAAGGTAAGTTATTCTCTCCAAACTGCTCATCGAAGTCGGGTATATCTTTATAACCACATCCGCGTGGATCTTCTGGAAGTCTATGTATCGCTTGTAATCCGGCTCCCTCTGAATTATCTCCTCTATCACCTTTTTCCTATCGTATCCTCTCTCCTCGACATCCCTCCTAATCTTCCACCTCCTCTTAACGTATCTGGCCGGATCGACGAATATCTTGAAGTCGATGTAGTTTCTTATTCCGTCGTAGAGGGTGTGCAGACCCTCGACTATCACAACGGGCGTAGGCTCGAAATCCTCCCAAGGGCCGAAAGTTCCTGTTTTGTGATCGTAAGTCGGCTTTCTGATTCTTTCCCCCCTCTTCAGCATGAATAGGTGGGTTTCCACGAGCTTGAGGTTGTTCGCGTCGGGATGGAGGGGAGTTATTCCGAGCTTCCACCTCGTAACCCTGTCGTAAACGTGGTAATCGTCGAGGGTTATCGTGCTAACGACGTCTTCACCCAAAAGCCTCCTTATCGCGTTCGCAAAAGTCGTCTTTCCGGAACCGCTATCCCCTGCAATCCCGACTACGAAAATTTTACCAGATTCTTTGAGCGTTTCCCTTAAGCTCATCCGAGAAAAAAGTTATATAGTTCCTTTTAGCGTTTGCGGTAGGGATGAAAATTCTCATATACGGAGTAGGGGGAATGGGTAGCTTCTTCAAAGATTTCTTCTTCTCAAGGGGATACGACGTCGCCGGATACGACGTAATCGAGAGTAGGAGAGACGTTGAGTTGGATCGAATTAAGGATTACGACGTAATATTCGTTTGCGTCCCGATGGATGCCGTAGGTGACGCCTTAGAAAACATAAAGCGCTATGCAAATCCGAACGCCTTGCTCGTCGACATATCTTCGATAAAGTCCCGTATTCTCAAGCTTTTCGACGAATCGGGTTTCGACTACCTAAGCATCCATCCGATGTTCGGGCCAAGGAGCGAGATCGGACTTTCGAACATAATAGTGGTCGTAGAATCCGGGAGGGAGGAGGAGAAGGTCATTTTGGACGAATTCAGGAGGGCCGGAGCGATAATAAGCTACCTACCGAGGGAGAGGCATGATGAGAAGATGGCGGAAATTCAGGGGATAAGCCACTTCGTCCTTCTTGCTATGGCCAACTTTCTGGCGGATAGGATCGGCGGAGGCGATTTACAATACGCTTCTCCCATATTCTGCGTCCTTTACAAGCTCGCCTCCAGAATCCTAAATCAGGACTGGAGGATGTATTACCACATTCAGAAGAACGCCGAAAAGCTTAGGGATGAGTTCGTCAAAAGCGTGATCGATTTGAACGAAAAGCTGAAGGATGAGAAGGAGTTCCACAGGTTGTTCAAGTCTCTCAAGACGAAATACAGAGATTACGAGGACAGCACGCTCATTCTCGACGCTTACAAGGCGACTTTGGATGTCGAGGATTTAGATCTGCTCAGGGGATACATAAGGGCGATAGATTCCCTAATTCTGAGGCTGATAGAGAGGAGGGTGAACGCCGGCAAGAAGATAGCGATCCACAAGAGGGCGAGGAACGAGCCGATAGAACTTACGGACATAGAGGAGTTCAAGATAAGGGATCTGCTCGTCAGAACTAACCTCAATCCGCTATACGTCCAGAACGCGTTCGAGGCCATAATGAACCTTACGAAGGAGGAAGAATACAAGATTTTGGGTATTCGAAAGAGGTTGGCCGTTTTGGGCCCTATGGGAAGCTTCAGCGAAGAGGTCGCTTTGAGGCTCGTCGGATCGAGGCTGCCTCTGGTTTACTGTTCCACAACGGACGAGATAATCAAGATGGTGGATGAGGAGAAGGTTGACTACGGTTTGGTTCCGATAGAGAATTCGGTAAACGGAACCGTCCTTCCCGTCTTGGATGCTCTGCTGAACCACGACGTTGAGGTTTTCGGAGAGACGAAGCTCGAAGTGATTCACTGCTTGGTGGCTAAGAGAAAGATACCGCTTAGAGAGATAAGGAGGGTTTACTCCCACCCTCAGGCGATAGCTCAGTGCATGGGATTCATAAACAACTACCTCCCCCACGCCGAAGTCAGATACACTTCGAGCACGTCGGATGCCATAGAGCTCTTGGACGAATACTCCGCCGCGATAGTTTCAGAAAATGCCGCAAGGCTCCACAAGCTCTTCATTCTCAGGAAGGGTATTCAGGACGTTGGTAGAAACGTTACGAGGTTCTATCTGATAAGGAAGAGGGGAAGGGGAGAAAGGAGGGGAGCGATAACTTCGCTTTTCTTCGGAGTGGAAGACAGACCCGGAGCTCTGAAGGATGTTTTGGAGGTGTTCTACAAGAAGGGCATAAATATGAGAAAGCTCGAATCACGTCCGGCGAGGACGGGTTTGGGGGACTACATATTCTTCGTCGAAGTAGAGAAAGATCTGAGCGAAGAGGATCTCGTAGAGCTGAAGGAGGTCACGACGTTCTACAAGATAGTGGGCGTTTTCGACGAGATCGACAGGCTCGATGTGTGGTAGGTGGTGTTAAGGGCCGTCGGATCGACGAAAAAATTTAAATTTGGTTCGTCGAGGTGGGTGAGATATGGTGGTGAAGCTCATAAGGTGTCCGTATTGCGGGGAAGAAATAGAGCTCAGCGATTTATATGAAGGAATGGAAGTTCAGTGTAAGCTCTGCGGGGCGGTTATGATCTACCAGAACGGCAAATTCCTCCACTTGGATACGAACGAAGAATACGAACTCGAAGAACTCGAAGAGGAAATGGAGGAAGAAGAGGAAGAATTGGAGGAATTCGAGGAGGAAGAGGAGGATTTCTACTTCGAAGAGGACGAGTATTGATTTTTTGAATTTTTCAAAACGATTTTAAATCATTCGATCGATTTAGACGCATGAAAAAAGTCCTTTTAGTAGTCATCGACGGTCTTTCCGATAGAGGATCAAAAACACCCCTCAGTTCTGCAAAAAAGCCGAACATGGACAGGCTTGCGGAGATGGGTATAAACGGAATAATGGACACTATTGCCCCGGGAGTAAGACCGGGAAGCGATACCGGTCACCTCGCCCTCTTGGGTTACGACCCTTACGAATACTATACCGGCAGAGGGCCGATAGAAGCTGCTGGAGCGGGCATCGATGTAAAACCCGGAGACATCGCCTTCAGAGTCAACTTCGGAACCGTGGAAGGAGAAGGAAGCGTTTTCGACAAGGTAGTAGTGGACAGGAGGGCGGGAAGGATAAGCGATACCGACGAGCTTGTGAAGGCGGTAAATGAAGGAATAGACTTGAGCGAATTCGGTGTGGAGTTCGTATTCAGAAGGGGGAGCGGGCACAGAGGGGCTTTGGTTTTTAGGGGAAAGAATCTGTCGGACAAGATTACGGACACCGACCCGCACAAGGTGGGAGAGAAGGTTCAGAGGTGCAGACCGCTGAGCGACGACGAGAGCGCGAGGAGGACTGCCAAGATAGTGAACTACTTCATGGAGAAAGCTCACGAAATCCTCGACAGACATCCGCTGAACGAGGAGAGGGCAAAAAAGGGTTTGCCGAAGGCGAACGTTCTCTTGCTGAGGGGTGTTGGGAGGGTTCCGCACATTCCTCCTTTTGAAAGCAGATACGGTATGAAACTTGCCGTTATCGCGGGAACGACGCTCATAAAGGGGATAGGAAGGATTTTGGGAGGAGATGTGATAGAGGTCGAAGGTGCTACGGGTAGCAAGAACACGAACGTTAAAGGAAAGATCGAAGCGGCGCTGAAGGCATTGGAAACCCACGACTTCGTTCTGCTACACTTCAAAGCGACGGACGAACTCGGACACGACGGAGATTTTGAGGGAAAGAGGGAGTTCATAGAAAAGCTAGACACACACTTCGAACCCCTCCTGAAGTTGGACTTCTCCAAGGTCTGTTTGATAGTAACGGCCGACCATTCCACCCCAGTCACGGCCAAGGAGCATACCGGAGATCCGGTTCCGATCGTAATCGTCCACGAAGGTGTGAGGGTTGACGACGTGAAGAGCTTCGACGAGTTTTCGGCGTGTAAGGGTGGGTTGTGCAGGATAAGGGGTCTGGATCTGATGAACATAGTAACGGATTTAATAGATAGAGCGGAGAAGTTCGGGGCGTAGTATGCTGGAGAGGTTGGTGATACCGGCGAACACGAAGTTCGAGGAGAGGAATTTAATCGTCGAAGGAGACGCCCTAATCGGTGCGAACAGCGAAATAGGTTACGGTATAATGGCGAGGAAAGTCGTAGTGGGTGAAAAGACCAAAATAGAGGGGGATGTCTTCGGAAGGGAAGAGGTAAGGCTGGGAGCTTGGTGCAACGTGAAGGGAAACGTCATAAGCAAAGGCGACGCTTACATAGGGGAATTCACCGCTATAGAAGGTAGGCTGACGGTCTTCGGGGATTTGGAGATAGGGAGGAACGTCAGGATTAAGAACGGGTTCGAAGCCAAGGGATTGATAACGATTCAGGATCCGATGCCGATTGTGATGTTCATATTCCTCTACCTCCTCGAACTGCTCAGGTTGGGGAAGCTTGAGGAAGCTGAGAAGCTCTTCGAAGTGGAGGAGTTCGTTTCTCCGCTCGAAGTGCCCGAGAACACCGTGATGAACATAGACACGATAAAAACCGACAGAGACGTTTACATTTCGGAGAGCAGGGTTTTGGGGAACGTGAAGGCGAAGGGCGTTTTAGTGGAAAGAGCTGAGCTTTACGGTAGCGTCAAAGGTGAAATCGTAATAATAGATTCGAGCAGGGTTCACGGGGCCGTGGAGGGTAAGGAGGTCTATCTGGTTAGAGGTAGCACGGTGCTCGGGCAGATAAGGGCGGATAAGGTTTTCATGGAAGAAAGGTGCGTCGTCGAAGGATCGATAATAGGAAGGAGCGGGGTTTGGATAAAACCCAAGGTGGAATTACCGGAAGATTTAAGATTTCCTTAGGATTATTCTTCGAGTAGCTATATATAA
Source organism: Archaeoglobaceae archaeon (assembly GCA_026986375.1). Lineage (GTDB taxonomy): Archaea > Halobacteriota > Archaeoglobi > Archaeoglobales > Archaeoglobaceae > WAKM01. The sequence goes on along the minus strand of JALSOQ010000013.1, from coordinate 29,103 downwards.
AAAGAAATCCATTCGCCAGAGGATTGAGAATGAAATTGGTCGTTGATACTAACAAAATACTCAAGGATGGAAGAGTGCGATGGATGTTTTTCTCCGAATTTTTGGAGTTGTATGCTCCTTACTTCACGCTGGAAGAAGTCGATAAGCATAGGCATAGAATACTGAAGAGAATGCTGAAATCGTCGAATCAGCTAAAAAGTTAGCTGAAAAATTTGACATCGATGGTTGGCCTTTCATAGCTTTAGCCTTAAAGCTTAACATTCCTATTTGAACTAACGATAAGGCTATGATCGTTTATGGATTAAAAACTAACGAATACTTGGCTTTGGATACTCGGGCTGTAGAGGATTTACTTAAAGGCAAAAGTTTAGAAGAAGTTAGAGAAGACTTAAAGAGAAGGTATTTATAAGCTCGAATACTATCTAACCCTATGGCTAAGATTATTCAGATCGAAGTTCCGGAAGATCTCGAATTAGAGGATTACATAAAATTGGAGAAGGAATTAAAAGAAAAAGCTAAAAAATATATTGTGCTTTCCTTATTGAACAAAATAACAGACGAGCTTAGTTTGACCGAAAAGGACCTGAAGGAGTTTGAAAAAACTTGTAAAGAGGTCTGGGCTAAATACGAGAAAATTTACAGAGAAAAAGGTGTTTTGAAGTGATCGTAGTAGATTCTAATGTAATCTTTTCAGCCTTAATTAAGGGAAGAGAAGGTAAAACTTTTCGTATAGAATTATATTATTGGAAGAGAAGCTGAATTTAATCCTACCAGAAGAAGGGTTAGCAGAACTGCACGAACACGCTAAAAAGCTTAAGGATTTATCTTTAGAGTTCGAAAACGCTTTAATATTGCTCTTTACGAGAATTCATGTTATCCCAAAAGAATTCTACGAAGATAAACTCCAAGAAGCCTATGAAATAGCTAAGGAATTCGATCCAGAAGATACCCCTTTCATAGCCTTAGCTTTGAAGTTAAATATTCCAATCTGGACTAATGATAGAGATTTGATCGTTTATGGATTAAAAACTAACGAATACTTGGCTTTGGATACTCAAGCTGTAGAGGATTTAATCAAAGGAAAGAACTTAGAAGAAGTTAAGGAAGGTCTAAAAGGTAGATACAATATTTAAAAACTTTTCCTCTATTTGGGTTTTAATCCCTAAGCTTTTAAAGGCTTTTACTACCTTTGCCAAGTGAGAAAGGTTTTTATTTTTTGAGTAGAATATTACTGCATGGTGGAAACACTCGATGGGATCCTAGATGGAAAAATGAGTAGAAGAAATTTCTTGAAGCTCTGTGGAATCGCAGTAGCTACGGCTTTGTTAGGATGTTCAGGTAAGTCTGGAAGTAGCAGTTCTTCCGAGAGTTTCGCTCCCGCTCCTTCCTTAGGCGGTCATCCTGAATTAGAGCATCCTCCTTGGGTCAAACCCGTGCCAAGAGATATTATCCCAAAGATCGAAGAGATTGGAAAGCAGTATATCGATGTTTATGCTCCTGTTGAAAAGGTTTTAGCGTTTTTTGTTGAAAGAAATGGGAAAAGAATAGTAGTTTACCCTTGGGAAATAAGAGAAGGTGATATAATAATAGGAGAGGGTCCAGGACCTTCCACTGAAGATCTAAATACTCTTTCAAGATCAGAACTTGAAGAAATTGGAAAAAAAAGTAGCCTTGTTTTATGTTACTATTGGAGATGTAGATGCTCAGCAAAAGTATATAAAAGAAACAGAGCATATTTTATATAAACCATTTGGACGCGATTTAGCCAAATTTGTAAGGTTCGTAAATAAACAGTTTGGAGAAGTATATGGTCTTATTGCAATATATGGAGTCGTTGGAAACGATGTTGTAGCTAATCTCACTTTTGTCGAAAAGGGTTGCGGTAAGGTAGCTTCGTGCGTTGGAACTTACAACTTGAAAGATCCTTGGAACACTGCAAGATTTTACGGTTTCACGGACTGGAATATGTTAAACAACATGATGATTGAAATTCTCTCTCATCCAGTGGGTTACGAACCAGCTGATCATCCCGAAGGATGGTACACTATGCCCGATGCATACTATGAAAGAGGTCTTAAAAAATTAGAAATGATTAGGAGATCTATGAGTTAAGTTATAGGCTTTGTTGCTGGTTTTTTCTCAGGTCCGCACTGCATATTCCATGTTCCAGTTTTAGTTTTTGTAATTTCACATCTCATCACTATCACTCTTCCCTCCGTGTTGTAAATAATTCTTAAAGAAACTGGGTTATACGAATCGCCGAGCCAGTCCCACTCTCGCATCAAAACGGTTTCGTAAACTCCGCAGTTCTTCAAGAGGTCTTGGAGAACACCCGGATTACCGCAACTCTTCGTCCACTCCTTCTCCTTTTCTTCAATTTTGTTTCCGTAAACTTTGTTCACTACCTTACACACGACGGAACTCCCAGTAGGATTAACCTTCTCGACTTTAGGACACTGACTCAAAAACCAGTTGCAAAAAACTTTCTCGTCCGAATACTCATAAGAGTAAATGTTCGGAAAGACGTCCAAAATCGAAACGGAATCGTTGCCTCTATACTTCATAGCGAACCAGTAGCAATTCAAATCCTTTTCATCAAAAGGTCCCACCAAGCTCTCGTTCGAAATGTAAATAAAGTAGTGATCCAGCATCTCGTCAGTTTTAATCCTCATAGACTCAGCCAAAGTCCAGTAAATCGCTTTAGCTATGAACGCTTGATAATAAATCTTCTTCCACTTCTGATTTTTGTCACTGCACTTCCCGAGTTCCTCCTCCAACTTTCGCTAAGCCCTTCGAGAGCAACAACCTTTAAATATCGTTTTAATATTCGTCTCCGTTAGCGGTGATGACATGACGGAGTTCAAGCATATAGTCAGGATTGCGGATACGGATCTGGACGGTAACAAGAGCGTCATGATGGCCCTGACGGGGATAAAGGGGATAGGGCTCAGAATGGCGAGGGCGATATGCAACGTTCTGGATGTGGACGCGAACAAGAAGCTCGGAGAGCTCGACGACGAAACCATAGAAAGACTCAGAAAGCTCGTCGAAGAGGAGTTGGAGCAGAAACTCCCGGCTTGGATGTTCAACAGGAGGAAGGATCCGTATTCCGGTAAAGACCTCCATCTGCTCGCCAAAGATGTGGACTTCGCCAAGATGCTCGACATCGAAAGGATGATCAGGATCAAGTGTTACAGAGGAGTTAGGCACGCTAAGGGTAAGAAGGTGAGAGGTCAGAGGACGAGGTCCACCGGAAGAAAGGGTATGACCGTCGGTGTAGTTAGAAGGAAGAAGTGAGGTGATCGTATGGGCGATCCGAAGAGGCACAGGAAGAAATACGTGACTCCTCCCCATCCTTGGGACAAGGTAAGGCTCGAAAGGGAAGCTCAGCTGGTGATAAAATACGGTTTGAGGAACAAGAGGGAACTCTGGAGGTTCCAGAACATCCTGAGGAAATACAGGAGGGTTGCGAGGGACTTGCTGGGCAAGATAAATCTTCCGGGTAAGGAAGGAGAATACGCGAGGGCGAAGGCTCAGGCGGTAATAAAGAGGCTCGCCAAGATGGGTGTTTTGGATGAGAACGCGACGCTCGACGATATTCTGAACCTAACCGTTGAAGACTTCTTGGAGAGGAGACTGCAGACGCTCGTTTACAGATTGGGGCTGGCGAGGACGATAAAGCAGGCGAGGCAACTCATAACCCACGGGCACATAGCGATAGACGGAAGGAGAGTTACCGCCCCAAGTTACATCGTCGAGAAGGATGAGGAGAGCAAGATAGGTTACTATCCTAACTCGCCCTTCGCCAAGAAGGCCGAAGTCGAGACGGCTTGAGGTGGTGAGGTATGGCGGAGAAGAAAAAGAAGGGTAGGTGGGGTATAGCCCACATATTTAGTAGCTACAACAACACGATCATAACGATCACGGACATAACGGGTAGCGAGACGATAGCGAGGGTAAGCGGTGGTATGATAGTCAAGGCTGACAGGGATGAAGGAAATCCATACACAGCAATGCAGGCCGCTTTGAGGGCGGCTGAGATAGCGAAGGAGAAGGGGATAGAGGGTGTTCACATTAAAGTTAGAGCTCCGGGAGGGAACAAGCACATAACTCCCGGACCGGGAGCGCAGGCTGCGATCAGAGCTTTGGCAAGGGCTGGATTGAAGATAGGGAGAATAGAGGACGTCACGCCGATTCCGCACGACGGAACGCGCCCACCGGGTGGCAAGAGAGGTAGGAGGGTGTAACTCCTATAAAATTTTAAATAGGGCGTTGAAGTGGTCTTACCTATGAAAATCGAGATACTCGAAGAAAGCGACCTTAAGGTTAAGTTCATACTCAGAGAAGCTCCCATTGCCCTCGCGAATTCCTTCAGGAGGGCGATGAAGAGCTTGGTTCCTACGATGGCCGTGGACTACGTAGATTTTTACATGAATACTTCGTTTTTGTATGATGAGATAATAGCCCACAGAATAGGTCTTATTCCTATCAAGACCGATTTGGAGAGGTTCAACCTACCGGAGAAGTGCAGTTGCGGAGGAGAGGGCTGTCCTAACTGTCAGGTTTCGTTCAGGTTGAACGTCGAAGGTCCTAAAGTAGTTTATTCCGGAGACCTCATATCCGACGATCCCGAAATAAGGCCGGTTTACGACAACATTCCGATAATAGAGCTCTACGAGGGTCAGCAGTTGATGATAGAGGCAGTAGCGAGGCTCGGGACGGGAAAGGAGCACGCCAAATTCCAGCCGGTAACGGTCTGCTTCTACAAGATAATTCCGGAGATCGTCGTAAAGGATAACTGCGACAAGTGCGGTAAATGTGTGGAGGTCTGCGTTAGAAATGTCCTCAAAAAGGAGAACGACAAAATAGAGGTGGGGAACGTTTTAGCCTGCTCGATGTGCATGGAGTGCGTGAAGAACTGCGAGGAGAACGCGATAGAAGTTTTGGAGACGAACGACTACCTGTTTACGGTCGAGGGGACCGGAGCTCTTCCTGTCAAGACCGTAATGAGAAAGGCTCTGGAAATTCTTAGGGATAAGGCGAAAGAAATGAACGAAATAATTCAGACTCTTATTTAGCCCAAAAGCTTTTTTTGGCATCGGTCCATCATCCTTTATGCGGTCGATCGGCTTACTTCTGATAGCAATTCTACTGCTCTCCCTCTATCCCGCAAACGGAGAATTCGTGAACGCTAAGATAGTGAATATAAAGGCTGTGGCTGTTAAAACGGGAGAAAAACCCGAAGGAGCGGTTATAAACATAACGGTAATCGTAACTCCGGGAACTGGAAAGGTCTTCGTATCCACTATACCTTACACCGAAATAGACATGCAGGGTAGTGCTCAGCTCGCCGCTTTAACTGCCTGCGACTTGTTGGGAGTAGATTTCACGAAGCACGACTTCTTCTACGAGATAAGGGCGGATGCACCCATAGTCGGAGGACCATCGGCAGGAGCAGTCATGACGATCGCGACTATCGCCGCTCTGAAGAATTTGACCCTCAGAAAGGACGTGTTCATGACGGGAATGATATATCCCGACGGATTCATCGGGCCCGTCGGAGGAATACCCTACAAGCTTGAAGCTGCTGCAAAAGCCGGAGCTAAGATATTCCTAATTCCGAAAGGACAGAGAGTGGTATACGTCCAAGAGAGAGTGGAGAAGAAGGAAGGTCCGTTCCTGATCATAACGACGAAGGTCGTTCCGGTGGATGTTGTAGAAATGGGTAAGAAGCTAGGAGTTAAGGTCATAGAGGTCAGCACGATAGATCAGGCGCTGTGGTATTATACGGGTTACACCATAAAGACTCCAAAACCCAAGATAAACCTGTCGAAATACTCCGACCTCCTAAAAACCCTCGCAATAAATATGAAGAAGAGAACTATGAATCTGCTCAAGGAAGTCGAGCAATTCACCGAACCACACAGAGCTATTCAGCTGATAAAGGAAGGGGACGAATACTTTGATAAAGGATACTACTACACTGCCACGTGCAAATACTTCCAAGCGGCGATAGAGCTGAGGTATCTCTACTACAGAAATAAGATAAACGACTACAACGATCTGAGCAAGGAGTTCGACAACGTCAGCAAGGAGATAGACGAAATGACCGATTACTTAAAGAGTTTGAGAAAGCTTGGTATCGAATCATTTCAGATAGTAGGTGCGGCGGAGGAGAGAATCGCATGGGCTGAGAACTATCTCTACAATGCTAAGACGTGCGGGGACTTCGACACCGCCTTGAACTATCTGGCTCTCGCGAAGGAAAGGATAGAAAGCGCTCAGGTGTGGCTTTCTCTGCTAAAGACTATAAAGGAGGACATACCGATAAACGAAAAAGAGCTTAAGAAGAGAGCTGAATTCTACTTCAGGGAGGCGGAGTCTTTGATAGTCTATGCGAGATCTATAGGGGGATACCCAAACCTCATAAGTAAGGCTGAAGAGACGGTCGACCTTGCAAGAAGGCAGTTCGACATGGGATTCTACGCTGGCTCGGCTATAACGTGCATAGACGCCATAACAAAGGCGAGCCTTTCGATAGAGTTCATAGGCGTCACCGAAGATATGCTGAAGGACAAGCTCGAATCCGCCAAAAAGTCCGCCATGACATCGATTGCGGAGGCGGAAAAGATAGTGACTCCCATTCTACCCATAGCATATTACGAATTCGCCGAAACGCAGAAAGACGTGGCGATAGCCATATCATACTACAAACTCGCCGAAAGGCTCGCGAAGCTTATAGTGGTAGTTGCAAAGGCCTATCCAGAAAAGGAACTTGTCAAACTCGAATCTCCACCCATAACTCCCGAAAGTGAGGAAGTATCGTATCATCACCTGCACAGAATATCCAACATCGAAATTCCCGGATTCTGCACGGTTCTGGCGATAACAGCTTTGGCTGTAGCTTTCTACCTAAGGAGGAGATAGCTGAAAATTCCAGCACTGAACGTCGCGAGGAAGTTGACTCCGGCGTTGTTCAGAACACCTTTTTTTTCCAACGTCGCACCCAAGAGGCTGTCCACGTGAACACCCAAAAATCCAGATATTAGAGCTATTACGGATTGATAGAAGTCCAGAATACCCATTAAGAGTGCGGAGAACGAAACTATGAAACATCCGGCCAGTGCGGAAACTTCACCTATCAGCGATATTCCTCCGCTCTCCCCCGGCCTTACCCTTTTTAGGTTCGTTATAAGGTATACCTTTTCCGCAGTCTTCCCCACCTCGCTCGCCATCGTATCTCCTAACGCACACGCAACGCTTGCGACGAACGCTACCTTGAGTAATTCATATTTAAACGCACCGTAGTTCATGACGAAGAACAGAGCGGGGAGGCTGTTGCTGAAGACATTTTCATATCCCCTCGCCCCCCCGGCCTGCTCCGCGATTCCCCTTTCGAGCTTTACGGCATACTTGAACTTCGTCACTCCAGAGCCTATAGCGTAGAAAAGCAACAGGATGATGAAGAATCTTATGTCGGAGAAAACTATCGTCAGAGTTCCAATGAGCGTAGCGCTGAGTAGTCCGCTATCGTCCGCGACACCGGCTTTGGTCGCGATCATGCTTAAGATAAACGATATTGCAAAAGCGGTCGCGAGCTGTATTAGAGAGACGTTTATCGCGTAGATGTGAAACACCGTATAGACCGTAGCGATGGCGAGCAGTATTACGAGCTCTCTTCCGTTAACGCACTCTACGAGCGATGCGGTCAATCCACCCATGAGAGAGAGAAATAGGAGGTATTCGAGGTTGCAGTTTAAGTGATGAAAGCGATCGTACAGAATGAAGAACGCGAATCCTAAAATAGTGTAAACGAAAACGTTCCAAATCGTATTTTTCCTAAAACGATGGCCAAGCAGAACAAACATAGACGCCGAAACGATAGGTTCAGATAAACCAAGATAAGTGAAGGCCAAGAGTAGAGAGGACAGAAGGGATACCTCTTTCAGCACCCTATCTCTTGCGAGAAGGCTCAAGGCGAGTGTAACGGGAACTAAATAGATCGGTTTTATGAATATCGAAAGCAGAGCTATTGCCGGAATCTCGAACATTGGCACAACGTTTAATTAGGTCGTTTTTTAAACATTCGTATCGATGATGCATTTTATAAGAAAACTCTACGAAAGAAAACTCGAAAAGGATATTTTATCCAGAAAGATTCCTAAGCATATAATGGTAGTTGCGGACGAAGATTTCATCAGGAACGGCTTGAACAAATTTTTGAAATGGTGCGAGAGAGTTGGATTGGAAGAAGTTACGGTGTGCTTTAAGGGGAGAAAGAGAAGGGTGGAATCCAAAGATTTCGGAAGGCTGAAGTTGAACATGATAGAGGGATATGAGGGAAGAGAGGAGATTGCGGATGCGGTTAGGGAGATTGCGAGGCTTGTTGTTAGGGGTAAAATGGAGCCGGAAGATGTTAGCGAAAGCGAGGTGGAAAAGTATCTCAAGGTAAAAAATCCTCCAGATTTAATAGTCAAAGCGGGAAGCGAAATACCCGAATTTCTGATATGGCAGAGTATATACAGCGAACTGTTCTTCATAGACATCGACTGGAGGAACTTCAGATACGTTGACTTCTTGAGGTGTTTGAGGGATTTCCAGCGGAGGGAGAGGAGGTATGGAAGATAGGATGCTCAGGTTGGTTAGGGTCATAGCGGACTACCAGTTCGGCAGTGGAGCGGGAAGAGCACTATTTCCCGACACGTGCAAATTTGTCCTCTCACCCACGACGGGCAGGATAAGGCAGATAAAGGATAGGGGAGTCAGGATTGCAACTCTTAAAGCGGATTCAGGATGGTTTACGTTGAGCATCGAAGGTGCGAGAAGGTTGCACAGAACTTTCGAGTATCCGAAGCTTAGAGTAGTAGTGCTAAACGATGTGGCGAAATTCATTGTCAAAGGAGGAAACGTATTTGCCAAGCATGTCGTGGACGTCGATCCGAAAATAAGAGCGAACGACGAAGTCCTGGTCGTGGATGAAGAGGATAATCTGCTCGCAACTGGAAGGGCCGTTCTCTCGGGCAAGGAAATGCTCGAATTCAACAGAGGCGTGGCGGTCTCCGTTAGAAAGGGGGTCGGAAAACATGTTCAAAGTTGATAGAGCTAAAAAAGTTCTCCTCATAAGGAGGGACGGGGTGGTTACGAGGCATCTGAGGTTTGAAGGTAGAGTAATCGCGGGAATGTTCACGAACTTCTGGGGGAACGTGGAAGCGGATGAGGTTTATCTTGCAAAGGGTTGCGTCGTCGAAGGGGATATAATTTGCAGAAGGGCCGTGGTAGGGGCATACACTAAGTTCAAATCGATAATCGCGAGCGAAGACGTCTTGATACAGGATTTCTGTGTCGGTCGTTTCGTAAAGGCCAAAAATGTAAGAATTTCGAGCGGTTCGGTCATCGGCGTAGTCGAGGCGGAGGAGGTAATAGAGGTAAACGGGACTTCCAAGCTCGGAAAGCTGAATGCAAAGAGAATTGTCGGGCGTAAGGTTTAAATTCCCATTCGATTTAAAACCAAATCGAGCCGCCGTAGCTTAGCTGGTAGAGCGTCGGCCTGTTAAGCCGATGGTCGCAGGTTCGAATCCTGCCGGCGGCGCTAATCACAAACATTTTATAGCTTCTTCATAATCGACGGATGTGCTCTGGAAATATAGGGCAGTGAACAACCCCGTTACAAGAAGGAAGTGGCTTGGGTTCTGTGCGATCCTCCTTATTTTTGGGGTGGGATATTCCATATACAGATACAGCGTCACGGGCAACTTCAAGTTCACGATGTTAACGCTGTCCTTCTTCGCGCTCATGGTATTCCTCTACACGATAATAACGCTCGGAAAGCCGAGATACTACTTCTTAAACGACGAAATAGTTTACAAACCCTTCAAAACTCCTCTCTCTAACGTGGAGGATTTCGAAGTCGATTACGACAACAGGCTTATAAGGCTGAAGCTGAAAAAACCATCGCTTTTTGCGGTGAAAACGCTATACTTCGAAAGCGACGAGGATCTGGAGGAGGTTGCGAGGTTTTTGAGGAGGAAGATTCAAGCGTAGATCGTAAGGATGTCTTCATCTTCGAGAACGTGATCCAATCCAACCCTCTGCCCGTCGAACTTGACGGATTTCCCCCAAACCTTGGCGTATCTGAAGTTTTCTAACATCCCCCTGTGAAGCTTTCTGCAAACGTCCGCAACCGTCGCACCTCTCCTCATTATCAGAGGCTCGTCGAAGTCCGGCTTACCTCCCGGAGGTCTGAGGTATATCCTTATGAACTCCAGCTTCTCGTATATCTTCTCGACGAGCAGATCCAAGTTTATCCTCTTCTCCGCGGAAATCGGGATGGCATCTTCGGGAATGTTTTCCGGTTCGTAGAGATCTATCTTGTTGACGACAGTTAGAGAGGGAACGTAAACCCTGTTGCCCAAAATCGCATCTATGAGTCTGTCTATTGTTACATCCTCCCTTATCAGAACATCGGCATTGTGGATTCTGTTCTCCTTCAAAACCTCTACTATCGTCCTCTCGTCGAGGGATAGGGGAACGGTGGACGTTATCTTTATTCCTCCTCTGTCCTTCTTTTTGATTATAACCTCCGGAGGTTTCTGGTTCAGCCTTATACCCGCTTCATACAACTCCTTCTTTATTATATCGATCTGGTGGAGGTTGAAAACGTCAACGACTATGAGTATCATGTCAGCATTCCTAACCATTGCCAGAACTTCCCTCCCCCTACCCCTCCCCTTCGATGCCCCTTCGATTATGCCGGGAATGTCCACTATCTGGATCTTTGCTCCCTTGTATTCGAGCATTCCCGGAACCGGCTTCAGCGTCGTGAAGTCGTAGTCTCCAACGTCGCTCTTTGCTCCGGTTAGGGCGTTCAGCAAAGTCGATTTTCCTACGGAAGGAAAGCCCACCAAAACCACGGTAGCGTCTCCCTCCTTCTTTATCGCGTATTGCTGTCCCTTCCCCTTCTTCGCCCTCCTCCTTTCCAACTCCTCTCTCAGCCTCGCCAGCTTGGCCTTGAGCAGTCCTATGTGGTGCTCGGTAGCCTTGTTGTATGGAGTCCTCTTTATCTCCTCCTCAAGCCTCCTGATCTGCTGTTCCAAGTCCATCGTCCCATAAATTCCCGGAAAGGTTAAAATCGTTAACGGAAAGAAAGGTCATGCTTCTGCTCATCGGGATGGGTTTATGGGATGAGAGGGATATATCGTGCAAAGGACTGGAGCTCGCGAGGAAATCCGATGTGGTTTTCGTCGAATTCTACACCTCGAAGCTCATGGGATCGAACTTGGAAAGGATTTCGGAATTTTTGGGAAGAGAGGTAGTGGAGATTGAGAGGAGCGATCTGGAGGAGAACTGCTCCAAGATAATAGAAATAGCTAAGGAAAGGGACGTTGCGATATTAGTTCCGGGAGATCCGATGATAGCCACAACGCACTCCTCTCTGGTGCTCGAAGCCAAAAGGAAAGGGGTAGAAGTGAGAATAGTCCATTCCGCGAGCATAATAAACGCGGTGTGCGGATTGACAGGACTGCACAACTACAGGTTCGGAAAGTCCGCAACCGTCAGCTATCCTTACGGAGGGACACTATCGAAGACGCCGGTGGAAGTAATAAGGATGAACAGGAGCATCGACGCCCACACCCTCCTCTTCTTAGACCTCCACCCCAAGCCGATGAGCATAGGGGAGGCCATAGGAATTTTGGAGAAGGCCGACGAATCTGTTTCGGAACTGTTCGGAGTAGGAATAGCGAGGGCGGGGAGCGAGGATCCCTTCGTTAGGTGCGACAGGCTGAAGGTGTTGAAGAACGTCGATTTCGGAGAGCCTTTGCACGTCCTCGTAGTTTTGGCTAAGACCCTCCACTTCATGGAATACGAGTGTTTGAGGGAGTTCGCGTCCGCTCCTAAGGAGCTCGAAGAACTCGTCGCTTAAACTCCGAACGTCATTCTGAGAGCATCCCTTAACCCCGGCCCCAAGCCCAGAGCTATCAGAACGAACTTTATGAAGTTCTTAAGCTGTTCGTCCTCCTCCTTGTCAAGCACGTAGAGTATCGCCAGAAACAGAAGGGCTTTGGCTGGAATCATAATCCAAGGGCCGAAGTGAGATATCAGAAACCTCGGAACCACGTGCAACTCCCAGTAACCCAAGAACTGAATTCCCAAGAAAGTCGCGGATGCGTCGAGCATGTGGGAGAAGAAGACGATTTCGCTCAGTTTGTTGTGCATGTGCCTCGCGAACTTCGATGTGGCGAAGTGATACGCCAGCGTAAAGGCGAAGGCCATGGACAGAGCAACGGGAATGACGAACGGATTCTCCACTTTCAGATTGGTCGAAAGCAGAATTAGGGTCGATACCGCTAAAACGCATCCCAAAGCGCCGTAGTGGATCCAATACCTCTCCCTCCTGAGCTTTATGCTGAGGATGAGGGCTGGAAAAGCTATGGCGAATATAACGAACTCTATCAGCGGAGTCATGAACAGGTAGCTTAACGGGGGTTTAAGAAATCCGGCATCCTCAACGACTCTAACGCTCGAAGCGAAGATTATGAAGGGAACGTTGCCGTAAACGAACCTCTCGTCTATTATTATTCTCTTCGACAGCCACCTGTAAAGGAGATACACCGCAACTATTAGAATTAAGGCCCATGTCGCGGTGTTTACCGGATTGTATCCCGTCTTGTAAACTATGGAATCGATGTAATACTTCTTTATGAACTGCCAGACGTCCATGCCTTCAACGCTTCTCTAAGAGATTTAACCTTTAAGCTTCCTGACCACCTCCATCGCCATCTCCATAGTCTTTAGGTTTCCGCCCAGGTCGGGTGTGGTCTTTCCTTCCGCTATGACCTCCTCCAAAGCCCTCTCCACCTTAGAAGCTTCCTCCGCAAAGCCCAAGTGCCTCAGCATCATGCAGGCCGAGAGTATCATTGCGGTGGGATTCGCTATCCCCTTCCCGGCTATGTCAGGGGCGGATCCGTGGACGGGCTCAAACAAGGCGTGCTTTTCTCCTATGTTGGCGGAAGGAGCCAAACCTAAGCCACCGACGAGTCCCGCCGCTAAATCGCTGACTATATCTCCGAAGAGGTTTGTGGTAAGAATCACGTCGAATCTGTAGGGATCCATGACCAAAAACATGCATCCCGCGTCGATGTAGTATTCCTCGAACTCTATCTCCGGATAACTTTTGGCCACATCCCTGCAGACGTCTCTGAAAAGTCCGCAAGTCTTCTTCAGCACGTTCGCCTTGTGGAAGATCGTTACCTTCTTCCTTCCCTCCTTCTTGGCGAATTCGAACGCGAACTTCGCTATCCTCTCGGATCCCTTCTTCGTTATAACCCTCACAGCCTCAGCGACTCCGTCGAACTCGAATTCGAACCCCTTGTATAGGCATTCCGTGTTCTCCCTAACGATCACTATGTCGACGTTGTCGTATAGGGCCTTCACTCCTTTAAAAGACTTGGCCGGTCTTATGTTAGCGAACGTTTCAAGCTCGAACCTCAGTTTTACTATCACGTCCGCAGCTGTCTCTCCTACGGCCCCGAAAAGGACCGCATCGCTTTCTTTGCAGGCTTGGAGGGTCTCTTCAGGAAGGGGTGTTCCGTATTTCCTCGCACACTCGTCCCCGGCTTCCATGTAGATGTATTCGAAAGGGAGATCGAGCTCGTTCAGGACGAGCATGGCTGCTTCCATAACCTCTTTACCTATCCCATCGCCGGGTATGACGACTATCTTCATGATCGTTCGTTTGAATTCGGGTATTTCTCGCTTTCGAAACGGTTTTGTCGTAAGGAAACTACTTCCTCCGATGACTCCCTTAGAGTCCCTACTCGGCATAGTCGAGGAGATCTACGAGCAGATGAAAGATGGAAGGATTCCGGAGATAGAGATAACGACGAGAACGAAGAAGAATATAGAGTTCAAGGAGGATTCCGAAGTCTGGGTTTACGGAGATAGGAAGTCGATAAGGTCGGCGAAGAGCGTTAAGGGGGCGAGTCAGCTGTTGAAGATGGTCTATCTGATAGGATTTCTGAAGGAACAGCTAAAAAAGGGCAAATCTTCGACGCTGAGGGAGATATACTACATATCCGAGAACTGGGGCATAGCCAAGTTCAACGAACAGCTCGAGAGCGATAGGCTCATAGAAGACTTGGAAATCCTAACGGGATTTCAGAGGGAGAGATTCAACGTAAGGCCTGAAGAGGATGGAGCGACGGTTTTCGGCCCGATTAAGATTAGGGAGAAGACGAGGAGAGGGGAAAGGACAATCCACTGTCAGGACGATGTGGGGGAAGGGGGATACCAGATCCCCACGAACGTTGACAACCTCGAATTCTTGGATTGCGGTGCGGACTTCGTCATAGCGATAGAGACTGGCGGTATGAGGGACAGGTTGGTTGAAAACGGATTCGACGAGAAGTTCAACGCTATAATAGTCCACCTCAAGGGTCAGCCGGCGAGGAGCACCCGAAGGCTTTTGAAAAGGTTGAATTCGGAACTAAATCTGCCGGTCGTAGTATTCACGGACGGAGATCCTTGGAGCTACAGGATATTCGCGTCCGTAGCATACGGTTCGATAAAGTCGGCGCACCTTTCCGAATACCTCGCCACACCGTCAGCGAAGTTCGTAGGAATAAGGCCTTCTGACATAGTAAAGTTCGATCTTCCGTCGGACAAGCTTACGGATGAAGATGTGAGGGCTCTGAATTCTCTGCTTTCGGATCCGAGGTTCGGGGATGATTTCTGGCAGAAGGAGATAAGGTTACAGCTTGAGCTGGGAAGGAAGTCGGAACAGCAGGCTCTGGCTAAATACGGCTTGGATTACGTTACCGAAGTTTATCTGCCCGAAAGGCTGACGGAGTTGGGTGTTTTATGAAAGAAAAGATCGAAATGGCTGAAATCGTTTTCGAATACTTCGGAAAATATCTTGAGAGGAGATATTCGAACATAATCGAAAAGCTCGACAAGGCGATAGACGAAACTTGGAAGCACATGCGATCCGTCGGGATTACGGAGATATGCAGTATATGTGCTTTAGAAACGGGAAGCTGTTGCTGGAGGTGGGTCGAAGACATATACGACGTTCCTACTCTGCTCATAAATCTCCTCTTAGGAGTGGAACTTCCTAAGGAAAGATACGACGAAAGGTTGTGCTTCTTCTGCGGAAAGGACGGTTGCAGGATTAGGGCAAGAGAAGGAATATGCGTTACTTACCTCTGCGAGAAGATCGAAATCGACAGAGTTGAGTTCAACAGAATAGCTTCTAAGGAGCTGGGCTATCTATCCTATTTGAAGGTTAGAATCGGGAGGTTTTTGGATCAGAGGGTTCCACGCTCCTCATCCTCCGTCGGATTCTGGCAGTCTCATCATCACGACTTCGAAGTTCTCCTTAACGATTACGAATCCGAACTTTTCGAATAGTCTTATAGCTGTTTCGTTCGTCTTCTTCGTTATTGCGTAAAGCTTCTCGAATCCGCAACGGCTCAAGGCGAAGAATAGCATCGCGGAACCCACTCCAGCACCTCTGTAACCTTCGGAAACGAACATACAAACCTCTGCAGTTAACTCGTCGACGGGTATTAAGAAAAGAACGCCCACCACTCAGTTATGCTCGGCAACGATCATCTTCCCCCTCCTGTAAACGAATTCCACGAAATCCTTCGAATATTCTGGAGGAAATCCGAGACAGCCTTCGTCGAACTTCTTCAGCAAATCCACAACACCACCCAGATCTCCGAGCTCGAACTCCCTTATTCTGATTAGCCTTCCCCTCTTATCCACGAACTCCATGAAGATTCTAAGACGTCTACCTATTAATTAAAGACTCCATAATTCAGAACGATTGAACATTATATATCTAAAACGATCGTGTTAAACTAAAGAGAAAATTTTAAATATGATGTCGTCAAAAACGTTATTGTAAACGGTATAAATTTCGGATTCGATACCGGTGTTGGTGGTGAATAGGGATGTTGGGAAGGGTCGTGTGCGGTATAGATTTTTCGGAACACTCGAACTTGGTTCTGGATTTCATAAAGGATTACTCGAACTTCATCGAAGAAGCTCTGCTCGTTAGAGTCGTGAATCTCGCGAGATTTCACGGGATATTTTTCAACGGCGTGGAGAAGTTCGTTGAGGAGGAGAGAAAGAGATCGGAGGAAAAGCTCAACTCTTTGATAAACGAGTTGGACGGGGTTAGGGCGAGGTTCGAAATTCCAGTGGGAAATCCGGCGGAGGAGATAGTCAAGATTGCGGAGAAAGAGAATGCGAACATGATAGCGGTCGGAACGAGGGGAAGAAGTAGGATAAAGAAGATTCTACTCGGAAGCGTTGCAGAAGGTGTTGTGAGGCTCTCCAAAATCCCCGTCCTCGTGGTAAAGAACAGAAGAGTTTTCGATAACATTCTATACGTCCACTACCCTCTCAACTTCGACGAAAGCCTTTTGAGCTTCCTAAACACGCTCGGATGTCTGAGTTACGAGATGAAGATAATCCATGTCATAGAACCGATGCTACCCCCAGAATCGACACAAAAACAGCTGATGAGAAAATATGCGGTCGCCGAAGATGTTCTAAACGAGGTTGCGAGGAATCTCGACGTAAAGGTAAAAACGAGCGTTAACTTCGGATATCCGGCGAGGACAATCCTCGAAGAATCCAAGAACTACAGTTTGGTCGTTCTAAGAGCACCGGAAAAAATTACGGGAACTACGGACGCAATTCTGAGGCACTCGAAGGCGTCGGTTCTCGTAATCAAAAGGTGATCGATATGTGCGTCGGAAGACTCTGTCACAAGTGCGTTTGTGGCGTCTGCCCGAACTTCGAACTATTCCTCACCCTCTGCTACCAAAGTTTCGACAGCGAAGTCAGACGTTTGTTCGAAGAGCTCTTCGATTTGAGGGCCAAGGCTGTTGAGGGTGGTAGAAATGAGAGTTCTCATTCCTACGGATTTCTCGAAGAACTTTAATTTGATAATCTCCAGTCTTAATCCCGAAATCGCCGAAGAAGTTTATCTACTGAACGTCGTCGATGTTTTGAGGTTCTTCGGGTTGGACTTCGACGTTTACCCGTGGGTGAAAAGGGAGATTTCGAAGAGGTTGTGCAAGCTTTCGAAAATTTCCGAGATGTTGGAAAGGAGGGGTTTCAAGTGCCGTTTCTCCGTAACCATGGGATACCCTCCCTTAGAAATAGTAGAGTTCGCGAGGAGGAATTCGGTGGACTTGATAGCGATGGGTGCGAGGGGTAAGAACGTTCTGAAGAGCTCGCCGATAGGCGGTGTGGTTGAGGAGGTGTTGCTTAACGGTTGCACTCCCGTCCTAATATACAGAAATAACGGGAAAAACGTCTTCGATCACGTTCTCGTAGCTTACGATTTCTCGAAGTGCTCCGAATTCATGCTGAACTACGTGCTGAGATTCAAGCCGAAGAAGGTGACGATCCTACATGTAACCGAAAGGACTTTTTCGAAATCCGTCCTGATGTCTAAAAAGGCCGAAATAGAAAGCAGAGGCATCCGCTGTGAGGTTATAGTGAGAAGAGGAGATCCCCACAAGGAGATTCTAAAGGTATCGGAAGCCATAAATCCCACGTCCATAGCTTTGGGATGCAACGGGATCGGAGCGAGAAACTGCATAGGAACCGTTGCGGATGTCGTTATGAGGTTCTCTAAGACTTCCGTTTTGGTCTTCAAAAAACTTTATAAGATGGGATTATAGACAGACAACGACCGATGATGAACGCTATTCGGCTGAAACGTGATGAATGGGGTAGCTTCTGAGGTCCAATTTTATAAACGTTGACGTCTTACCTTTCTCGGATGATGAAGGTCGCTCTACTCAGAGCCAAGCGATGAAGAAGGGAGAACCGCTGACCTTAAATAATCGAAGCGGGAACGCGTTTCATGGATGTTCTCTTCGCAATTCATTACATCCTTGCAACCGTTTGCGGAGTTCTATGGATGTTTTTCGAAAGCAGAGGTTTGAGAATCGTGGGAATATCAACTCTTACCGGAGTCCTGCTCGGAGTCTCCAGAATCGGAGGAGAGATCGCTCTATCCATGAGCTCGCTGATAATTCTGGCGATGGCTTGGGGGGTTTTGGACTACTTGGAAGAGATAGGACACGATGTGGAGAGATTAAAACTTATAACCCTTCTGCTCGTCTTTCTTCCAGTTTTCGGATTCACACCGCTCGTCGGATTCGTAGTCATAGCCTTTACAATAAACGTATGGATATACGCGTATTACAAAACGTCCAAATTGGCCTTCGTTCCTATAGCACTGGGATTTCTGATCGGATACCTATCAAACTTCACGATCGGAGAAGTAGGATACGTGATCGAGTGGGGGCTCGTTCTGATCGGCATAGCGTTGCTAAGACGTTAACTATTTTAACAGTCTGCCAGAGCTAAGAAAGCATGTTTCCGAGCGTGTATTCGCCCAAGGATGTTGAGGATGAGATAAGAAAGTTCTGGGACTCTCATCGCATTTACGAGAAGGTGAAAAAGAAAGGTGATAGGCTTTTCTTCTTCGTCGACGGCCCCCCATACACGACGGGCAGAATACACTTGGGAACGGCTTGGAACAAGGTGATAAAGGACACTATTCTCAGATTCAAGAGGATGAGGGGTTTCAGGGTGATGGACACTCCCGGCTGGGACATGCACGGACTTCCGATCGAAGTTAAAGTTGAGCAGGAGTTGGGATTCAAGACGAAGAGAGACATAGAGAGCTTCGGAATAGACAAGTTCGTAGCCAAGTGCATGGAATACGCTTTGAGGAACAAGGACATGATGACGGAGCAGTTCAAAGCCTTGGGAGTATGGATGGACTGGGACAATCCGTATATGACGATAAAGGCCGAATACATCGATTCCGCTTGGTGGTGCGTGAAGAAAGCTCACGAGCAAGGGCTTCTTGAGAGAAAGCTGAGGGTGGTCAACTGGTGTCCTCGCTGTGAGACCGCTCTGGCGGATGCGGAGGTGGAATACAAGGACAAGGAGGATCCTTCGATATACGTCAAGTTTCCGATTAAGGGTTCTGAGAACACGTTCATAGTCATATGGACTACAACTCCATGGACTTTGCCGGCCAATATGGCGGTGGCTGTTCACCCATCATTGGAATACGCGAAGTTCAGAGCAGAGAAAGACGGCAAAACGGAGTTCCTGATAATGGCCAAAGATTTGGGAAGTGAGGTGCTCAGAAAAGGAGGATACGAAAGCTGGGAGGTAGTGGAGACTTATTCTGGCAAGGATTTGGTGGGATTGGAATACGAACATCCCCTAATCGAAGAGGTTCCGATTCAGAAGAACTGGACTCACAGAGTATATACGGCGGACTTCGTTACCGCGGAGAACACCGGTTGCGTTCACGTGGCTCCGGGGCACGGTCTAGAGGACTTCGAGTTGGGGGAAAAGGTGGGGCTGGAGGTATTCAATCCCGTCGATGATAGGGGTATTTACACGGAAAAGGCCGGAAAGTATGCGGGACTTCAAGTTTTCGAAGCCAACAGGATTATAATCGAAGATTTGAGGAGGAAGGGTTTGCTCTTAGCTGAGGAGAAGATAGTCCACAGATACGGGCACTGCTGGAGGTGCAAGACTCCTATAATCTATCGTGCTACGGAGCAGTGGTTCTTGGCAGTATCTAAGCTTAAGGACAGGATGCTGGAGGAGATAGACAAAGTCATGTGGGTTCCGGAGTGGGCGGGAATGGCGAGGTTCAAGGACTGGGTGAGCAACGCCAAGGACTGGTGCATAAGCAGGCAGAGGTTCTGGGGTATTCCGATTCCAGTCTGGATATGCGAGAAGTGCGGAAAGTGGAAGGTCGTAGGTAGCGTAAAGGAGGTTCCGTGGAAGGAAGACTTAGATCTCCACAGACCGAAGATAGACGAGGTTACGTTCGATTGCGAGTGCGGGGGGAAGATGAGGAGGGTAAAGGACGTTTTCGACGTGTGGTTCGACAGCGGAGTTGCGAGCTGGGGGACTCTAAAGTTTCCGTTCGAAATGAGCAGGGTGGAATTCGAGAGGATTTGGCCAGCGGACTTCATAACGGAAGGGCACGACCAGACGAGGGGATGGTTCTACTCCCAGCTAGGTGCCAGTGTCATAGCATTCGGGAGAGCTCCTTACAAGACCGTGCTGATGCACGGGTTCACGCTCGATGAGAAAGGAAGGAAGATGAGCAAGAGCTTGGGAAACGTAGTGGAGCCTGAGGAAGTCGTTAGCAGGATAGGGGTGGACGGTTTCAGGCTTTACGTTCTTTCTTCCGCTCTCTGGGAGGATCTGAGGTTTAACTGGGAAGACGCGAAGAACGTTCTCAGAATGCTAAACATATACTGGAATGCCGTCAGATTCGCATACACATACATGAGCCTCGACAGATACAAGGAGATACCTCTGAAAGACGTCCAGCTGAGCGTGGAGGATAGGTGGATACTTTCGAGGCTCGAAAGCTTCAACAAGCTCGCGCTGGAGGCTATGGAGAAATACCACTTGCATAAGGTTGTTAGGGCTTTCTTCGACTTCGTGGTTGAGGATTTCAGCAGATGGTATATACAGCTCGTTAGACCGAAGGTGTGGGAGGAGAAGGATTCTCCGGCGAAGATAGCGACTTATACGACGATACTAAGAGTGGTGGAAAAGACTGCAAAGATAATAGCCCCGTTCGCTCCCTTCTTGGCGGAATGGATATACCAGCACTTCGTTAAGGAGTTCAAGGAAGGAGAGGAGTCGATATTCTTGGAGAGCTATCCGGAGCCGGAAGAGAGCCTTATAGATGAAGAGCTTGAGAGGGCGATGAGCGTAACGAGGGAAATCTTCGAGGCGGCGAGCAGCGCGAGACAGAAGGCGAAGAGAAAGCTGAGGTGGCCTCTGAGAAAGCTCGTTATCGAGTCGAAGGATGAAGATGTAAGGAGGGCTGTGGAGATGCTCGAAGGCATAATAAAGGCTCAGTGCAACGTGAAGGAGGTGGAAGTAGTCGAGGAGTTCGAGAAGGAGGTTAAAGTAAAGCCGAACTACAAAGCGGTGGGGCCAAAGCTGAAGGACAAGGTTAAGAAGTTTGCCGAATTCGTGGAAAGTCTGAGCAAGGAGGAGGTCAAAGAAATTCTTAAGAGAGGAAAGGTTGAGTTCGAAGAAGTAGAGCTAAACGTCGATGAAGCATTATTAATCGAATACGTCGTTCCGGAAGGCTACGAGTTCTCGGAATTCTCGAAGGGGATCGTTTACGTTTACACGGTCCTCGACGAGGAGCTCAAGAGGGAAGCTTTCGCGAGGGAGATCGTCAGGAGGATTCAGGAGATGAGGAAGGAGATGGATCTGGATGTGGAGGAGTTCATCGAATCGACCGTGGAGATAGATCCGAAGCTCATAGAGGGATGGAAGGAATACGTGAAGCACGAAACCCGTTCCGTGAAGCTCGAATTCGGCGAGCCGAAGGATGGATACGTGAAGGAGTGGGAGATAGAGGGAATGAAGGTCAAAATAGGGATAAAGAGGCTGGAGCGCTGATTTTTTAAAAATTTAAATTTGCTCGAAGGCCTTCTGGAGAGGAGGAACGACCTGCTTCTTTCTGCTCATCACTCCGTCGAGCCAGACGCTCTTGCCCTCAAGCTTCTTGCCGAACGCTATTTCCACGACCTGCGGGTAGTCCGTGATGACCAAAAGCTCCGTTCCTTCCTTCATTATGTCCGTAAGCATCAGGAATATTCCTGCGTATCCTCCCTCCTCCTTCATCTTCTTCATTTCCTCGTAGATCTCGTCTATTCTGTCCTTTATCAAATTGAGGTCTATCAACTCGATCTGGCCGATTCCGACCTTCTTTCCTGCCATGTCGAAGTCCTTGAAGTCCCTCGTTATGATCTCTCTGGCACTCAACCCGCTCACGTCCGAAAGCTTCGACTTCACTTCTATTCCGAACTGGGTTATGTCTTCTATTCCAGCTATCTTCGCGAGCTCCTCGGCAACTGCTTTGTCCATCTCGGTCGTAGTAGCGGACTTGAATATCACGGTGTCGCTCAGAATCGATGCGAGCATCAGTCCTGCCATCTCCTTCGGAATCTCGATGCCAGTCCAGTCGAAGAGCTTCTTAAGCACGGTTGCGGTGCAACCGACAGGGAAGTTGACGAACAGAATCGGGTTTGGTGTCGTTACATCTCCTATCTTGTGGTGGTCGATTATCGCGACTATCTCCGCCTTGTCTATGTTGTCGGGAGCCTGAGTCTTTTCGCTGTGATCCACCAAAACGATCTTCTTGCCCTCCGCATCCGTCATCACTTCCGGCGTCGAAACTCCGAACTTCTCCAAAACGAATTTCGTCTCCGGATTCGGCTCTCCCTGAATTACGGGAACCGCCTCTCCCTCTATTTTTATCAGTCCGCCCTTCTCCTTCCACTGGTTCAACAGATACGCGGTAACGATCGCAGAACAGACAGAATCCGTGTCGGGGTTCTTGTGTCCAACAACATACACCTTCTCCGCCATGGTGCTAAGACGTTTTAGCAAATAGATAACGTTTTCGAATTAATTCGATTTTGAAGCATTTTTCGACGACTACTACAAGACCATTATATATCTCCGGATACGAATGATCGTTCAGAGAACCATGTTCAGAAGGGCGTGCGAGGAAATAGCGGAGAGGATATTGAGGGAAAATGCCGAGAGCAAGGAGGAGATAGCGAAGATCAAAAAGATGGTTAGCCGAAAGTATCGTCTCCCGAAGTTGCCGAGCGATGCTGACGTTCTTAGAGCTTGGAAGGGTAGAGAGGGATACGAGAGGCTCAGATCGATTTTGAGGCTCAAGCCGGTTAGGACGATTTCCGGCGTTGCTGTGGTAAGCGTAATGACGTCCCCGGCACCTTGCCCACACGGGAAGTGCATAATGTGTCCCGGAGGAGTCGAGAGGGGAACTCCTCAGAGCTACATAGGGCTTGAGCCGGCGGCGCAGAGGGGAGCCCAGCACGGATACAATCCTTTCAGACAGGTTCTGGCGAGGCTGAAGGAGTTGCAGGAGATAGGGCACGACGTCGATAAAGTGGAGGTAATAGTGATGGGCGGAACTTTTCCGGCGAGGGCGAAGGAATACAAGGAGTGGTTCATGCTCGGAATATTCAACGCTCTGAACGTTTTCGGAAGAAGGGCAAAGATAGAAAAGGATTTGGAGAAGGCTAAGAGGAAGAACGAGAGAGCCAAGGCGAGGTGCGTCGGAATAACTTTCGAGACCCGTCCCGACTACGCCAAGGAGGAGCACATAGTTGAGATGCTACGCTACGGAGGAACTAAAGTAGAGTTGGGCGTTCAGAGCGTTTACGACGACGTTCTCGTCGAGAGGATTAAGAGGGGGCATACAGTTGAGGATGTCATCGAGGCTACGAGATTGCTGAAGGATTCCGGTTTCAAAGTCGGATACCACATCATGCCCGGCCTTCCCGGTTCGAACTTTGAAAGGGATCTGAAGATGTTCGAAACTATCTTCGAGGACGAGAGGTTCAGGCCGGATTACCTCAAAATATATCCGACGCTCGTGGTGGAGGGAACCGAGCTTTACGAGATGTTCAGAAGGGGAGAATACCGGCCATATTCGACGGATGAGGTTGTCGAGCTCATAGCGAGGGCGAAGAAGTTCTTTCCGGAATGGGTTAGGGTGCAGAGGATTCAGAGGGACATACCGGTAGGAAAGGCGATAGGACTGGACAAGGGAAACGTCAGACAGCTCATCCACCTAAGGCTTAAGGAGTTGGGATACGAGTGCAGGTGTATAAGATGCAGAGAGGTTGGACACAAGCTGAGAAACGTCAGAATTACCGACGAAATCTTAAAGAGTGCGGAGCTCGTGATAAGGAAATACAGAGCTTCCAAGGGCGTGGAATTCTTCATTTCATACGAGTTGCCAGATTACGACGCTTTGATAGGATTCATAAGGCTGAGGTTTCCGCACGAACCGTTCATAGAGGCAATAGAGGATTGCGCACTCGTTAGAGAGTTGCACGTTTACGGAAAGGCGGTTCCTCTGGGAGGGAGAGAGGCAGGGGCATTCCAGCATAGAGGATTCGGAGAGAGGTTGCTGAAAACCGCTGAAGAGATTGCAAAGCAAGAGTTCGACAGAATAGCGATAATAAGCGGTGTGGGGGTAAGGGAATACTACAGGAGGTTCGGATACCGCAAGAGGTTCGAATACATGGTCAAAAGGATCTGACCAAAAGAAATATATAGATAATGTATCATCATCACTATGATGACCAGGGATTTTAGAGCGGTTTACGAATACACGAAATTCGAGAGTCTTTTGCCCAATTTTGAGGGGCATAGAGTTAGAATAGTATATGACAGCTCCCTCGTTAAGGATCTCCTCGTTCTTCAGCACGTAATCCCCCACTTCGTTTCAAAACTAAAAACTTATCTCGTGCTATACTCCGAAGCCCTCTACCACAAGTATTTAAAGAGAGTTTTCCATCTGTTAAAAGTCAAACCGGATTTAGAAGATGCCTTAAACGATTTGAACATCATTAAGATAGGGATCAAAGACGATGTAGCTTACGGAAATCTCGCGTGCTTCATAGAGCAGGGCGAATTGGATAGGGAGTTCGAATCTCTCTTAGAATACTTAAGAAAGATCGACGAAAATTCCGTCCTAATCCTTTATGGAAGCGTGGAATACTTTCTAACAGGTATAAAGGACAAAGCTTTTAAAAGGCTCGTAGATCTATTCAGCGTTCTTCCCGAAAGGATTACGCTCTTTGGATTCAGACATAGGCTCGGCTTAAAGTCCTTGGAGGTTCTATTACTGAGCGAACTTTACGACATCGTTGTAGAGGTTTGGAGGGATGAAAACTCCCTCGACGATGCGTTTAACTTCACGGTAGAGTACCAATGCGGTGAAGGAACAGTTTACGGGAGGTTTAAAATGAGGGACGGATTGCTCGTATCGATGGGATAGAGCCCCTTTTATGGGGCCGCCGAGATTTGAACTCGGGTCTCCGCCCCCCCAAGACGGAAGGATGCCAGGCTACCCCACGGCCCCTCTTACATGCTTAAGCCTCCGCTTTTTAAAGATTTTTCTCAGACCATCATCGCTCTGCTACTGCCTCTCTCGTCTTGCTCAGCCTCCTCCTAACACCTTCGAGGATCCTCTCCATTATCTCCAAGTCGGAAAGCAGCCCTTCAGCTTCTATTATCTTTTTAAGCCTCAGCGGAACCGCATCCATCCTGTAGGCTGAACCTTCCTCTTCTATCCCGACGACCTTCGAAGGAATAACTACGTCTGCGATCTTGCTCGTCAGACTTTCGAACGGATCTATGACTACAAGCGGTATCTTAGCGAGATATCTGACCGATTCCCTCGGAAAGTGCGCTGCGGGATCCGAAGCTATGACCAAAGCCGCATCGACGTCTCTGTTCTGAAGCAACGAGTTTGCGTCGGTCTCACCGGGGTTGAACCAAGGATATCCCCTCGTGAAATCTACCGCAAACGGAAATCCGGATTCCCAAGTGAGAACCTCGTTGAAGCCGGTTACGTTGTAATGTCCCCTCATCGCCATTATGCTGAACTTAGTGTAATCGTTCAGATCCCTCACGAGCTTTATCGCTTCGGCTATGTTCCTGTGCTTTCCTCTGCTCATCGTCAAGCCAACTCCGAAGAATATTATTCCGAACTTGCAGTTCTTCATCCTCTCCACAAGCTCTTTCAGGGTTTCCTTCGGAACTCCCCCAACCTCATTCGTCGGAATATCGCCCTTCCTCAGGATCGTTCTCAAAGCGTTCAGAACCTCGAAGTCGTAGCCCGGCTTTACTTTAATGAAAAGATCCGCCATTTCCGCAGTTTCAGTCCTCCTCACGTCCACGACGACCAAGAACCTGTCGAGCTTTCCTTTGTCCGTCCACATTCCCCTCGGAAATAAGGTGTAGCGGGACATGTGCCTCGGATGAGCGTGTATCGGATTGCAAGCCCAGTAGACAACCAAATCAGCCCTATTCTTCACCTCTCCGAGCGTGACCGAAGGATATCCAACTTCCTGAATTGCTAAGACGCTCGGCCCGTGGCAGACCGAAGCCGTGTTGTCTATTACCGCCCCCAAAACCTCGGCAAGCTCAATCGCAACCTCGTGAACCTCACAGCTCGTCGATGAAAATCCGTATAGGAGGGGTTTTTTTGCATTAGTCAGTATCTCCACGGCCCTCTCTATCGCTTCCTCGTAGCTAACTTCTTTGAATTCTTGTCCTTCCCTTATCATCGGCCTCTTAATTCTATGCTTCTTTACGGTCAAGAACCTATGAGCTCCGAATTTGCAGGCATTCTCGACTTCCCTGATTTCACCGTTTTCTACCCTAACCACTATGTCGTCGCAGAGGCATCCGCAGAACGGGCAGACAACATCCTCAATCGTAGGCATACCTCATCACCAACTCGTCGGCCCTCAAAACCATCCCATCAGACTTCTCAATTCTAACCCTTATCCCCTTGAAGCTCGGCATTCCGGTTGAGTCGGTTCCGGCTGGAATGACCGCATTTGCCCAAGGCCCCATGGGTATGAAAACCACACCCCTATCCAATCCCTCGCAAGGCTTAACGTAAACGTCGACCTCTCCGGCCTCCGAAGAGACCCTCACCACATCACCCTCCTTAACGCCCATCTCCTTCATATCTTCCGGATTCATCTCGCAAATGGCGCAGGCTTTCATATACTCCTCGCTACACTTCTGATGAATCGTTTCACCCTGATGCATTGTTCTGCCGGTGATCAGAATGAACTCCATGGTTTATCAGAATTAATATTGATTATTTAACGTTGTTGGCGAAGTTGGCACGGATGTGAAAATCGATAAACATCGACTTAAGCTTACGATTTTCGTTGATAGTAGTTGAATCGTTCGATAAAGCTTTGCTATTCCTTATCTTAGCAAGATTGTAATGGATTTTGTTGCTAAAAGGACTCAGCAAAACTTTGCGAAGGACGATCGTCGAAATAGATTTAATACCGCCGCACAAATTTCGGAGGATGAAGATCGTCCTATCGTTGGGCGGGTCGGTTTTGATGAAAGACTTTAATGCCGAAAGGATCAAAAGATTTGCTGAAGCTATCGAGGATATAGCGAAGGAGAATAAGGTCTTCGTAGTCGTTGGAGGAGGTAAAGTTGCGAGGGATTACATAAGGACGGCAAAACTGTTAGGAGCGGACAACACTTTCTGCGATTATATGGGAGTAGAGGTTACGAGGCTGAACGCCATGCTTCTCTGCTCGGCTTTGAAAAGCGCCCCAAAAATAATTCCGAGAGATTTCAGAGAAGCCTATGAACTTTCCTTAAATCACGACATCGTCGTTATGGGAGGAACATTTCCCGGGCATACGACGGACGCTACTTCAGCACTCCTTACGGAGTTCGTAAACGCGGATATACTGCTTAATGCCACATCCGTGGACGGAATATATTCGGACGATCCGAAAAAAAATCCTAAAGCAAAGCGATTCGACAGAATAAAAGCCGATGATCTGCTTAAGATTATCCTAAGACTTTCGTCAGAGGCGGGAGGAAACTATCCCCTCGACATTCTGGCTATAAAGATAATTCAAAGGAGCAAAATTAAGGCGTTAGTGTTCTTAGGGGAACCGGATAACATAAGGAGGGCCGCAAGAGGTGAATTCGAAATAGGAACTCTGATCGAACCCTAAATCTTATATTTTTCCCGTATAGAACTCGAGTTTATGGCGAGAGATCACAGAGATTACTACTACTGGCAGGCTAAGAAGTTGGGATATAGAAGCAGGGCCGCTTTCAAGCTCCTTCAGATGAACAGAACGTTCAAGCTCATAAGGGACGGGGACTGGGTTCTCGACTTGGGAGCATCTCCGGGAGGATGGAGTCAGGTTGCCGTAGAGCTGGGGGCTAAGGTGGTGGCGGTGGACATAAACCCGATGAAGCCTATAGAGGGGGTTACGTTCGTAAGAGGGGACATAACCAAAGAGGAAACCCTAAACGAGATCCGTAAGATCAGAGAGAAGTTCGACGTCGTTTTGAGCGATGCATCACCAAAGATAACGGGCAAGTGGACCATAGATCACCTCCTCTCGATCGATCTGGCGAGAGCGGCTTTCAACGTGGCCAGACAAGTGCTTAAGGAGGGGGGTAGCTTTGTGGTAAAGATATTTCAAGGGGAGGAGATACAAAATCTCTTCAACGAATTTAAACCGTTCTTCAGGTTTAAAAAGTTCCATTCGCCGAAGGCTTCAAGGAAGAGTAGTGCCGAGATTTACTTCGTTGGAAAGGGGTTCAAGAAACCTTAATCTGGTGGGCTTCACGTTTAGGTTGGTCATAGGGTCGAACACGACTTCTCCTTCCTTCACTCGAACCTTAAACGTCGCGTCGAAGATTGAAGAGATTATTATTTCCTCGCTCCTTGGCTGACCCTCCTCAACGAGCATTCCGACGGTAATACCACCTTTTTCCTCGATCAAGGGCATCAGGTTTATCAGAAAACCGTATAGCTTGCTCAACCCGTGGATAGCCAAAAGCTCGGAGAGACAAGTTATTATCGCGTCACATCCCGGAGTCGCGTTCCTCAAATTTGAAGCAAAATATCCTGCAAGTTCGTCGGATTAACGCTTATCGAACCGAACCTCCGGCTGTTAAATGAAAATATTTTTGCCTTACGATTTCTTAGGACTTTATGAGCCAAAAACGGATTTGAGGACAACCACAGAACTTCTCTATCTCCTACGAGTTTTAGCAGAGCTTCGTATGTGTTTGGATCGATCTTGGACACGACCTGACGTCGATTTATATTTGCTGATGTATCGAGATTGAAAAATGTTAAACATACTCTTATTACGGAAAAATTTAAATTATGGCTGTCCTGAAGATTAATTATGATGTTCTCTGAAATTTTAAAAACGTCACCTCTCAAGCTTAAAATTTTAGAATTACTCACAGACAATCCGAGAACACTATCAGAGCTATCGAGAAATTTAAATAAGACTAAATCAACCTTAAGCTTCCAGATAACACCTTTAATCGATTTAGGACTTATTAGAAAGGTTAGGATGGGTGGAAACACATACTACGAAACGACAGAACTCGGTATAATCTTTAGAGATCGGATCGTCGAACTTCTAAAGCTGAATGATGTTT
>JALSOQ010000012.1 GCA_026986375.1 Archaeoglobaceae archaeon | reverse complement strand
TCTTGTATTCGACGTCACTCTTCGCCGATGCCCTGAGCATGGATATCGGATCTATTACGAGTCTGTTCGGAACGGATTTATCGAACTTAGCTTCGAGCATGGACTTAAAACCCTGAGTATCCACCTCGAAGCTCGTAAAGAAGAGGTCTCCGAATATAGTCCTATCTCCCGTCGGAGATGCGTCCACGAACTCTATTCCGGAAACGTCCAAACCCAACTCTTCCATGTTCTCCCTGATTTCGGCGACATCTTCGGTAAGAGACACGAACATAACTTCTTCTCCTTTCCTCAAGCCCTCCAAGAGAAACTGAATCGACAGAATGGTTTTTCCTGCACCGGGTCTTCCCTTCACGAGATACGTCCTTCCCCTTATAAGACCGCCTTTCAGCATTCTATCCAAACCCTCTATACCAGTCGAAATCTTGATCATAATTATACTCACCATAATCGATATGGATTCAAACGTTATAAATCTTTCGACCGCATCGGTAATAAGGCTTTGCAAAGCACTCTGTTCATGGAGAAGTTCAGCTACGCTAAGGCGGGAGTCGACATATTTCAGGAAGAGAGGGCGGTAAAAGCTCTTTTGGGACAGATAAAGCACGTGAGAAAAGGATTCGGTAGGCCTATACTTTTAAGGCACTATGCGAGTGTTTTGGACTTCGGAGAATTTGGACTGGCGATAACTACGGACGGAGTCGGGACTAAGATAATTGTCGCCGAAAAACTCGGGAAGTTCGACACGATCGGCATAGATTGTGTCGCTATGAACGTGAACGATCTTATAGCTGTAGGGGCGGAACCGATCGCTATGGTGGATTATATAGCGACTTTCAAGCCTGATGAGAGCGTTATGGAGGAGATTGCGAAGGGTTTGGAGAGAGGATGCGAAATGGCGGACATAACTTTGGTCGGCGGAGAAACCGCAACCCTCCCCGAT
The DNA here is from genome assembly GCA_026986375.1 of Archaeoglobaceae archaeon. Taxonomy (GTDB): domain Archaea; phylum Halobacteriota; class Archaeoglobi; order Archaeoglobales; family Archaeoglobaceae; genus WAKM01. The sequence continues at coordinate 42,268 of JALSOQ010000012.1, read as the reverse complement.
CTCATAAAGGGATGGGATCTCGTCGGAACCGCAGTAGGTGTGGTGGATAAGGACAGGATCATCACGGGAGAAGACATCAAGCCCGGAGACGTGATATTCGGAATACCGAGTAGCGGAATTCACAGCAACGGATTGACTCTTGCAAGAAAGGTTATAGAAAGTGCCGGTTACAGCTACACCGACGAATTCGAAGACGGGAAGAGTATAGGGGAGGAACTCCTGACTCCGACGAGAATATACGTTAGGGAAGTTTTAGAGATCGTCAGAAATTACGAAGTCCACGGAATGGCTCACATAACCGGAGGTGGTCTGCTGAATCTGAAGAGGTTGAAGAACGTCAGATTCGTAATAGACAAACCGCTGAAACCGCACAGGATTTTCAAATTCATACAGGAGCTCGGGAACGTAGATGACGTGGAGATGTTCAGGACGTTCAACATGGGTATGGGATTCGCAATCGTAATGCCGAAGGACGGGGCTAAAAGGTTGGAGAGGGCAGGAATAACGGACGGAAGGATAGTTGGATACGTTGAAGAGGGAGAAGGGGTCTTCGTCAAGGATTTGAGAATTGATTAGCTTTCGACCTCCTTTTTTAGCATCTTCTGCCTTTCTTTTGCGGTATATCCTGTCAACTCCTCCAAAAATCTGTTATAAGTCTTTATGGTTTGAACGGCCACATCTTCTGGCACGTTGGGGTTGGTCTTCGATTCGGCGTAAAGCTTCTTGTCCTTTATCCACAACCTCAGTTCCTCTATGGCTCCGAACTTTACGATGTAAACCTCTCCATCCTTCTCGAATCCTCCGAAGTGCTTCACTATTAGCTCTTCCAATCTCTCCTGAGTGGGCTTGTATCCTCTTTTGAACCTGTATTCTCTCATGGCGGAGAGTATGGAAAACGATAAATAAGCTTTTATCGACCGATGATCATGAACGATTTTGAGACGAAGATAATAGTCGAGAAGGTGGACGTTAGAAATCCTATTCTGATTACGAGCTTTCCCGGAATCGGACTCGTGGGGACGATAGTTTCGTCCCACTTCATAATGGAGCTCAACTTGGAGCAGATAGGAATAATAGAGTCAAAAAGTCTCCCGCCAATCGCCTCGCTCATGGACGGAATAATCCTTCCCCCCGTTAGGATATACCAGTCCGTGGATTTGGGTTTCGTTCTGATCCATTCGGACGTTCCGATAGTTCCGTATGCCGTTCATGAAATGAGTCAGAGGATTGTTGACTGGGCAATGAAGATAAACGCAAAAAGGATATTCTCCTTAGCAGGAGTAGCGACTTTCGAGGACAAGAAGAGAGTCTTTGGGGCTGCGACCACTAAGGAACTTCTTGAAGAGATAAAGAACTACGTCGAAATATTCAAGAGCGGAACTATTTCTGGAATCGCAGGAAGCATCTTGACGGAGTGCGTGGCTAAGAAGTTCCCCGGCTTGGCTTTACTCGGAGAGACTCTCGGTTTCAATCCCGATCCGAGGGCTGCGGCGGAAGTAATAAACGTTCTAAACAAGATGTTCGACTGGAACGTAAGCGTTGAAAAGCTGATAAAGGAGGCGGAGATGATAGAGGCACAGATGCAGAAGCTTGCCGAACAGGCGAGGATGCATGAGGAGAGAGCGGTTAGAAGGGAAGAGCTTCCGATGTATGGGTGATGGCCATGAGGTGTTTCGTAATTACGGGCGTTTCTAAGAGGACGATAGAGGAACTCATGAAGAGGGTGGTCAAGACTATAGAGCTAAGAAGCGCCCATAACGTCACTACCGCTTTGAAAGTGGATGTTGGAGATTTGGTGTTTCTAACTCCCACAAGACTCCACGACATAGACAGGGGGACTACGGGAATAATAGCTGAAGTCGTAGGAAAGGACGTGCACACTCATTCTCTTATCTTCGCGTCCGAAAGCATCATTCAAGAAAGCGAAATGACCGTAGTAAGGCTGAGGCTGAACGTCAGGGGTGTGGGAAGGATAGTAAAAGTGCACAATACCGGAATTCTCGACACGACTGAAGCGGATGTCGTGGAGATAAGCTACTTCGACGCTCGTTGAATTACGAATACACGTAGCTCGTGTTCGGAATTACGCCGGGCCAAGTTATGTTTGCAGAGCTCGTAGCTCCGAATCCGGTGGTGTTACCGTAGACCGTAACGAGTGCGGTTCCGTTAACACTCCAATCGCTCACATTCCAGTTGTGAACGCCGTAACTAACCGTAACGGGGTTGGATATGGTCACAGAAAACTCTATGCTTCTCTTGTGCTTCCAAGTGATCTTAACCGGAACGGCAGTATGACAGGCGATGCATGCCTCGTTTTCACTCCTCAGCATGGAACTGTTGTTGGCCTCCAAGACGAACGCCTTGTGGGCTGCATAGATCCCGGTGTCTTCCGGCATAGAAGTTAGGCCGAAACCTCCGGCGATCACATAGGAGGCGTTAATAGCAGCTTTATTAAGCGTGTTTCCGTGACATATAACACAAGTCTTGGGATTTATATTGTAATAATATATGACATGATTAATGTTGTTGTAGGCACCGTGGCAGTCCATACACCTCACCACGCTCGCCGCGTGGGCCTGAACTCCGGGGGAGTAGGATGTGTAGCTACCGTTAACGGTCGCGAACTTAAGCCCGTTGAATCCACCAGCTCTGTGACAGAGCTCGCACTTGAAGACGTAGCCTGTTTCTCCAGTGTGAGGGCCGATGTGAGCGTGCATCTCCTCGTATATATCCGCGTGGCACTTCTTACACGGAATATCGTTTCCCGTTCCGCTCAGATTGTACCAGTAGTGTTGCCCGGCAAAGAGGGAAACAGTGTTAGGTAGAACGACTAAACCTGTAGCGGTGAAGATGATCACTATGAGAACGATTTTTGATATGTTCATGATCGATGCCTCCCAAAATGTAGTTTGAGTAAAAAGTATATATTTTTTACTGAATATAATTTTGTAAATGGTAATTACTATTATCACGCGCGCAATCTTTAATTATTGATTGCGTGGAATTGGGTTATGCCTTCACCGATGGATATATACAAATTCCTTCCCAAGACGAACTGCAAGCTCTGTGGCGAGCAAACGTGCATGAGCTTCGCTTTTAAGCTGTTAAAGGGGGAGAAAAGCTTGAACGATTGTAAACCCCTTTTCGAAAAAGAGTTCGAAGAAAACAGAAGAAAACTTGAAGAGATCCTCGCGGTAATTGAGAAGGCAACTGAAACTGGACTCGTAGTTAACGAAGAGCTCTGCATCGGATGTGGAAACTGCGTAGTCGTTTGTCCCGTTCACGTTTACGAGGATCCAAAGGGAGCGGGATCGGGATATGGGGTCAAGCTCGAAAGGCCAATACTTAGAGTGGAAAACGGTAGGGTTAGAGTCGTGGATGTCGGTCTGTGCAGGAGATATAGGGATAAAATGATCTGTGTGGCCTGCAGGGAGTGTTGTCCAACTTCGGCGATAGCATTTCTGGAGGAGTTGTGATGTGGACGTGCACGGGATGTTCCTGCCTGTGCGAGGATGTGGAAATCGACGAGAATACGGTGAGGCATGCGTGTAGAATAGGTGCCGAGCTATTTAGGGGACGTTCGATATCGAGGGCGGAACCGCTCGTGGAAGGAAAAAGGACGGACATCGATTCGGCCATCGATAAAGCGGTGGAGATACTTAAGGAATCTAAGGGGGTAGCGATATACGGCCTAAACAGATCGACCCTTGAGGCTCAGAGAGAGGCCTTAAAGCTTGCGGAGAAGCTTTCGGCTTTTGTGGACAACGGATCCGAATTCGGAAGAATTGTCGAAGCGATATTCGAAGGGCTGATTCCAATCACGACTATCGAGGACGTTAGAGACTACGCTTACGTTCAGTTCTACTGGAGGTGCGATGTTCACAACTCGATGCCGAGGTTAATGGCACGGACATATTACGCGAGAGGAAAGAAAAGGCAGAGGGGATACGAAGAGGACAGGTATCTGGTAGTGGTGGATGTTAGGAAGAGTCATACCGCCATGCTTGCGAAGAAGAACGCATCATTCTTTAAAACGGAAAATGACGCCGAATTGATCGGTGAGTTCATTAAAGCTATAAGGGGGGGAGTGGCCAGTGGAGACGTTATGAGAGTGGTTAGAGAGGTTAAAAAGTCCGAATTCAACGTAATCTTAGGAGGGCAGATCGATGCTCCGATGAAATTGATTGAGGAGTTCGTTAAAGAAGTAGGATACTTCGTTCCGTTAGATTACAGGACGAACTCGATGGGATTCTTCAAGACATTCGGAAGGAGAGACGAGTTGGAAAAAATCGTCGAAGATATCGATACGTTGATAGTCGTTGGAGACGATCCGATGGACGATGTCGGATTCGATGTTATGAAGAGTATTCTCAAGCTGAAGATAATAGTGATCACTCCTAAAATTAGTTTTATTTCGAAGTTCGCCGACGTCGTAATTCCTTCTGCTATTTCGGGGTTGGAATGTGGAGGAAAAATGCTAAGGTGCGACTTCAAGGAAGTCGAACTGAAACCTCCGTTTAAGGAGGGATTTAGCGAGGAGAAGATATTAAAGAGTATTAACGGAGGTTTGTGAAATGTTAAGGTTCGCAAAATTTCTCAGGAAATTGGAAATCGAACTTACGACTTACAGGGACGGTTTTCAAGCTTCAGTTTCTGAAAGGGATAAATTTGATAAAGATTTCGTCGAAAGATCTGCTCTGATAATAATTCATCCGAATACGGCAAAAGCTTTCGGACTCAAGGACGGACAGATGGTTAAGGTTTCGGCTGGAGAGAGATCTTTGAATTTGAGAATCAAGGTGGACGAAATGGCTCCGGAAAACAAAGCTTTAATGCCTAAAAGTATTTATTCGAGCTACTTGGATTCCGATAAGGTCACTATCGAACCGACGGATGACGGGGTTACGACGCAAGACGAACTGCTCGAACGTTATCGCTAATTATTATTTAGTGTTACAAATTGAATAAAAAATAGCATCAAAAAGTTAATGATTTAAAATTTCTGAATACAAAAGGTCAGTAAATTTTATAATCTATAATGTTAAATTCGGGCAGGATGGTCATGGACATTCACCTTAACAACGTTAGAATACACATCGGAAGGATCGTAGAAGAAGACGAATGGGAACCCATGGGACCAACACCGAAACCAGACGTCTTAGACCTTCGATATTGGGATCAAAAGCTTTTAGAGAGATACGAACCCTTCTACGCGCCTATGCAGGATTTCTGCAACCTGTGCACCATGGGACCCTGTGAGCTCTCCCGCAACAAGAAGGGGGCGTGCGGTATCGACCTTAAAACTCAGAAGGCGAGGATAGTTGTTTTGGCCTGTCTTATCGGTGCTTCCGCTCACTGCTCTCACGCGAGGCATCTCGTCGAATACGTAGTTGAGAAGTTCGGTAGGGACTATCCCATAGATTTGGGAAAGGATGTCGAGATAGAAGCACCGAACATAAGGCTCGTTTTCGGTATAAGGCCAAAGACGGTAGGAGATCTGGAGGCTGTCTTGGATTACGTCGAGGAGCAACTCGTAAGGATCCTACACTCTACTCACACGGGACAGGAGGAGAGCTACTTGGACTACGAGTCCAAAGCTCTTCACGTTGGAATGCTCGATCACGTGGCGATGGAAGTCGCGGACATAGCTCAGATAGTCGCGTTTAACTATCCAAAAGGAGATCCCGATTCTCCACTAATAGAGACGGGGTTCGGTGTTTTAGATGCTGAAAAGCCCGTTATACTGATAATAGGACACAACGTCCTTCCTGCAAGAAACATCATGGACTACCTTGAAGAGCACGGGATGGAAAACGATGTTGAGGTGGCCGGTCTCTGTTGCACCGCCATAGACACATCGAGATACGATCCTAAGGCTAAGATCGTTGGAACGCTGAGCTTTGAGCTTAGGGCAATAAGGTCAGGGATTCCAGATGTCGTCGTAACGGATGAGCAGTGCATAAGGGCGGACACTCTAAAGGAATGTTCGAAGGTTGGAATTCCTGTAATAGCCACTTCGGAGGCCTCCGCGAGAGGCTTGCCGGATAAAACGAACGAAAACATAGACGTTATAGTTGAAGATCTCGCGAGCGGTAGGTTGAAGGGCGTTCTTATTAGGGATCCAGACAAAGTCGGAGAAATAGCCGTTAAAACTGCATTGGCTGTGAGGAAGAGAAAGGGAAAGAAGAAGGTATTGATGAGCAGGGAGGAGGTAGAAAACGAAGTTCGGAAATGCACTGGATGTGGTAGATGCGTCTTTTCCTGTCCGCACTGTCTTAGGATAGATGTAGCTATGGGACTTGCTAAGAAAGGGGACTTCTCAATGTTCAAGGAGATAGACAGAAGTTGCATAGCGTGCGGTAAGTGCGAGCAGGCGTGTCCTAAGGGGATTAGGATAGTGGATATAATAATGAGCGTTGGGATGGATATAAAGGTTAAGGGTAGGAGCAGGGCGGGAAGGGGGCCGATAACGGACACCGAAATCAGGAAGGTCGGTCAGCCGATAGTCATGGGAACGATTCCGGGAGTAATAGCGGCTGTCGGTTGTCCCAACTATCCCGGAGCGAGGGAAGAGCTCGGTAGCATAATTGAGGAGTTCTTGAGGAGGAGGTTCATCGTAGTCACTTCTGGATGTCACGCGATGGATTTGGGTCTATACTTCGACGAGGAGGGGAAGAGTCTATACGAGAAGTATCCCGGAGTTTTCGACGGAGGAGGATTGGTCAACGTCGGAAGTTGCGTCGCAAACTCGCACATCAGCGGTGCGGTGATAAAGATAGCGGCCATATTCGCGAAAAGACCTCTCAGGGGAAACTACGCCGAAATAGCGGATTACATACTGAACAGAGTTGGAGCGGTCGGCCTCGCTTGGGGTGCTTACAGTCAGAAGGCCGCGAGCATAGCAACTGGATTCAACAGGCTGGGCATTCCCGTAGTGGTGGGTCCCCACGCCTCCAAATACAGGAGGGCATACATAGGGAAGTTTTGGAAGGACGTCTGGTGGGTTTACGACATAAGATCGAGGAAGAGGATGAGAGTCGAACCCGCTCCGGACGCTCTTCTGGTGTGCGCCGAAACGAAAGAGGAGGCGATAGTTCAGCTTGCGAGACTCTGCATAAGACCGGGAGATACTCCGCAGGGCAGGCAGATAAAGCTAACGCACTACATAGAGCTTAGCGAAAAGTATTTGGGATGTCTGCCGGACGACTGGCACCTTTTCGTTAGAAGCGAGGCGGATTTACCCGTAAAGATGAAGGACAGATTGCTTAAGATTTTGGAAGACGAACACGGCTGGAAGATTGATTGGAAAAGTAAGAAGATAGTAGAAGGGCCTATAAGACAATACGATCCCGGATTCAACCCCACGATAGTCGAGCACGTTTACGAGAAGTATACGGGTGAAAAGTTACTGAGGTGATGGGCGTGATCGCGGACGTTCAGGTTAGCAGGAGCGCCACGACGATAAAGCCAAAGATCGTTGTGAACATGCTGAACAGAGCGAAGAGACCGGTTTTAATAACCGGAGGGGGACTTTTGAACGACGAAAGGCTCGTCGAATTCGTTTACGAACTTCAGAAGAGAGCGGGACTGGAAGTCATAGCGACGGGAGGTTCGAGCAGAGCTCTTATAGAGAGAGACGTGAATGTCAGGATGGCTGTTTTCACCCTGCACTACGTTACCCAGTTCCTCACGGACTTGCAGGAATACGATCTGTCTTTGTTCTTGGGATTCAGGGCTCCATACTACTTGTCGAGGATGCTCTCAGCTTTGAAGCACTTCTCGAACATCAACACCATTTCGATATGCGAGTGGTATCAGCCTCACGCGAAGTTCAGCTTTCCGGACTTTAGGAAGAAGGAGGAATACTACAAGGCACTTGAGGAGATTCTGGAGGTGTTGTAGTTGAGAAAAAAAGTGGAGATCCCCGAAGGAAAAAAAGTGAAGGTAAGCGTCGGAGAGGAGGAATTTCCGTTCGAAATATCTCCGATGTTCGAAGGGGAGAGGATAAGGAAGGGAGACATGTTCGTGGAATTGGCCGGGCCAAAGCAACCGGGTTTCGAGCTCGTCATATCCCTTCCGTCGGATCAGGTTGAGGATCTGAAGGCGACCCTCGTCGGTGTTGATGTCGACGAGATGGAGGAAGGAGGACGTTATCCTTTCGCTATGATATACTACATAGCTGGAGAGAAGATAGATCCGGATATAGAGCCTATTGTGGAAAGGAGGAACCACGAGTTCCAGAATTACATAGAGGGATTCATGCATATAAATTCGAGAGACACTATATGGTGCAGAATTGGAAAGAACATGATTAAAAAGGGTCTGAAGAGCCTTTTGCAGATAGCGAAGGCCACCATGTTGCTCTTCAAGAACGAGATGCCTTTCATAGAGAAGATTGAAGCGCTTTACATAACCGACAGAGAACTCGTGGAGAAGTTGCTCGAAGAGATGGCGAGGCCGATTTACGAGGAGAGAGATGCAAGGGTGGAGAAACTGCACGATGAGGATGTTGATGAGTTCTACTCCTGTTCACTCTGTCAGAGCTTTGCCCCGAGTCACGTTTGCGTTATAAGTCCGGACAGACCCGCTTTGTGTGGAGCGATAACTTGGTTCGACGCGAGGGCCGCTTGTAAGATCGATCCAGAGGGACCGAACAGAGCCATACCGAAGGGAGAATGCTTGGATCCGATAGCTGGAGAATATTCGGGAGTTAACGAGTTCGTAAAGCAGGAGAGCGGTGGGAGCGTTGAGAAAGTAAAGCTTCACAGCTTCTTCGACGCCCCACATACGTCGTGCGGTTGTTTCGAGGTGATAGGATTCTACATGCCGGAAGTCGACGGGATAGGGTTCGTTCACAGAGGTTATCCGGATACCGCTCCGAACGGACTGGCTTTCTCAACTATGGCCGGTCAAGCGGGAGGAGGGAAGCAGACGGTCGGATTTTTGGGGGTTGGAATGGCATACTTCAGAAGCAAGAAGTTCCTGCAGGCTGACGGAGGATGGTATAGGGTAGTCTGGATGCCGAAGGAGTTGAAGGAGAAGGTTCTGAAATACATTCCAAAAGATATGAGAGATAAGATAGCAACAGAAGAGGACGCCAAAACTATGGAGGAGCTGAAGGAATTCCTTAAGAGGGTCGATCATCCGGTCGTTAAAGGTGTGGTCAGGCCCGTCGATGGGAAAAAGATAACGGACGGCTGGCTTGAGGAAAAGGAGGAAGAGGAGAAGGAGGAGAGGGAGGAGGTAGAGAAGGGTCCGGAGGTTCCGGCGACTTTTCCGACTCAAATTCCGACCCAAGTTCCTCAAATTTCCGCACCCACGATAAGGCTGGTGATAAAGAACGCCAAGATATACATCGATAAGGTCGTAATTCGAAAGGTTGAAGATAAGAAGGAGTGAATCGTAATTATGGATGAAGAGAACGCTCAAAAGCTCAAAATAATTTTGAAAAACTCCAAGATATACATCGAGAGGGTGAGGTTCGAAGAGGAGTAGTATGGTCGTGATAGCGGTGACGGGGAAGGGGGGAACGGGAAAAACGGCCGTTGCAGCTTTGTTAGTCAGGTATATCTCTGAAAAGACTTCGAAAGTTCTTGCGGTCGATGCGGATCCTGATTCCAATCTCCCGGACGCTTTGGGTGTTGAGGTCGAGAGAACTTTGGGAGACGTTAGGGAACTGTTTCAAGTTAGCAGGGATTCTTTGCACGACAAATCCTCATGGCTCGAAGGAAAGATATTCGAAACAATACACGAGTTCGAAAACTTCGATCTGCTCGTGATGGGTAGGCCGGAGGGGGAGGGGTGCTACTGCTTCGTGAACAACCTGCTGAGAGGAATTCTGAAGAAGTTCATGAGGCATTACGATTACGTGATAGTCGATTGCGAGGCGGGACTCGAACACTTCAGCAGGAAAACGATAGAGAGTGCGGACTACATCATCGTAGTTACGGACACGTCGAGAAAGGGATTAAAGACGGCAAGGAAGATTAAAGAGCTTGCAAAGGAGCTTGAACTGAACTTCAGAGAGATATTTCTGGTGGGGAACAAGGTTGCTGGAGATGAGGCCAAAAGGGTCATAAAGGATTTCGCGAAAAAGGAGAACTTCGTCCTGCTCGAACTCCTTCCATACGACGAGAGGGTGGTCGAACTCGACCTTAAAGGAGAGCCGATAGTCAATCTACCCGAAACCTCGGAATTCGCAAGAAGGGTTAGGTTCATTGCAGAAGTTCTGACGGGGTGGGGGGAGTGAAGTTAGAAGATCTGATCAAGATGTTGAAGAGTTACAAGGTCGATGAGCTCGAAGGCGTCAGGATAGAGGGGGATATAGAAATAGAGATAGAAGCTCCTAACATTCTCCCGATCATTCAGGCTCTGGCATACGAATTGGGAATGGCGGCCTACCATCTGGCGAGAGCGGCTAAGGTTTTGGGATTCCCGGTGGAGCAGTTGTTCGGCGTTGAATTGAAGCCCAAGACGGAAGTCGAAGAGAAAGTCGAACTCATCGAAGCGAGATTCAAGCCTCAGATGGAGGAATTCCCCGGAAGGATAAGGGAGGTAACTTTGGGTGCAACTCCTAAGGAGGGGGGAACGAGAAAATATACGATTACCGTCGGCGGGCAGAAGAATTTACCCTTTTACGAGGAGCAACCTCATCTTCCCGTGATTACGATAGACGTTTTCGACAGGCCCGTTCCCTTCCCTAAGGCCGTTAGGGAGCATTATGAAGACGTAATGGAAAATCCTGCTGAATGGGCCAAAAAGGCCGTTAAGGATTTCGGGGCGGACATGGTTACCGTCCACCTCATAAGCACCGATCCCTTGCTCGACGACACTCCAATACATGAGGCGGTTAAGGTGGTTGAGGACGTTTTGCAGGCGGTTAAATGCCCGATAGTGGTTGGAGGTAGCGGTAACAAGGAAAAGGATCCGCCGCTGTTGGAGAAGGTTGCGGAAGTTGCCGAGGGAGAGAGAGTTCTGCTCGCGAGCGCGACTCTTGATAACGACTGGGAGAGGATTGCCAGTGCGGCAAAGAAGCACGGCCACGTCGTCTTGGCTTGGACCCAACTCGATATAAACGCTCAAAGAACTCTGAACAGATACCTCATGAAGAAGGCAGGGTTACCGCCGGAAAGCATAATAATGGATCCAACCACCGCCCCCTTAGGTTACGGACTGGATTACGCTTTCTCTAACATGGAAAAGATAAGAATAGCGGCTTTGAAGGGTGACGGAGATTTGGCCTTCCCGATTTCGAGCGGAACGACGAACGCGTGGGGTGCGAGAGAGGCTTGGATGAAGGAGTCTCCGATTTCCGAAGATACTCCTTGGGGGCCGAGAGAGCTCAGAGGGCCGATATGGGAGATTCTGACCGGCTTAACGCTCGCCTTAGCCGGAGCCGACATATTCATGATGCTACACCCAGCGAGCGTTTCCGTTCTGAAGGAAGTAATTGAGATGCTCGGCGGAAAGTCCAAGGAGAGCGTGGATAGGGATTGGGTGGGATTATGAAGGCGAAGAGTCCGCTCGACATATACAGGCTCCTCCCCCAGAAGAACTGTGGGGAGTGCGGATTCGAAACGTGCATGAGCTTTGCCGCCCACCTTTTGGACAGATCCGCAAAACCTTCACAATGCAAACCTCTCGTCGAGGCTGCGGAGAAGGATGAAAAGGCGAAGAAGAAGCTTCAGCAGATAGAAGAGCTCATAGCTCCGGAGATAGCGGAAGTGGTAATAGGAGTTGGAGAAAACGCCGTCAGGATAGGCGGTGAGGACGTTCTGCATAGGCACGAGCTCACGTTCTTCAATCCCACCGCCTTCTTCTACGACGTTCCCGATTCCCTCGAAGATAGGGAAATAGACGAGAGGTGCGGGAAGGTAGTGGAGTTCAAGAAGTTCTACGTTGGAAAGTATCTAACGATAGAGGGAATGGCGGTAAGATGCGTTTCGGGGGATGCGAAGAGGTTCAGGGATGTCGTCAGGAGAGTTTCCGAATACGGGAGACCTATGATATTGGTTTCCCTCGATGCGAACTGCATGAGATCCGCTCTGGAGGTGGTGGCCGATAAGAGGCCTCTGATATACGCGGTCACGAAGGAAAACTGGAGGGAATTTCTGAAACTCGCTAAGGAGTTCGGAGTTCCCGTAGTGCTGAGATCCAAGGATCTGAACGAGCTCAAGAGCTTGGCCGTCACGTTCAAGAAGCACGGTGTTAGGGACATAGTCCTCGATCCGGTTACGGAACCCGTTGGAGAAGGGCTTAAGGGAACCTTCGACAGAGTAATTCGGCTCAGATGCACCGCGATAAAGGGGGATAAAGACGTCGCCTATCCTATAATGATCACGCCGATCTCCGCTTGGGCGATAGAAGGTGATGAGGTAACCAAAGCATACTGGGAAACGGTCATAGCCGGAATTTTCATCGTTAAGTATGCGGACGTGATGATATTCAAGACCCTCGAACCTTGGGCGGTGATGCCTCTCGTAGTTCTAAGGGAGAACATATACACCGATCCGAGGGTGCCCGTGCAGGTCGAACCGGGTTTGAGGAAGATAGGAAATCCAGACGAGAATTCTCCAGTAATGATAACCACGAACTTCGCTTTAACTTACTACACGGTCGAGAGCGATCTTACGAGCGCTAAGATAGACTGCTGGCTCTTGGTGCTCGATACGGGAGGAATATGCGTTGAAGCCGCAGTAGCGGGGGGTCAGTTCAACGCTTCCGCGGTAAAAAGGCTGATGGAGGAAACTGGAATAGCGGAAAAGGTCAGGCACCGCTACCTGGTCATACCCGGACTTGCGGCGAGGCTTAAGGGTGCGATAGAGGATGAAACGGGGTGGAAGGTCCTCGTCGGCCCTATAGATTCGGGAAGGATAAAGGGCTGGTTGGAACAGAACTGGCCTCCTAAGAACGGGCAGTCTTAATCCAATTTGTAAACCTCCAGATCCTCGTATATCGGACCTTTCGAAGTCAGAGTGCTCTTCTTCAGCCTGAAGTCCCTCACCTCCATCCAACCGAAGTCTTCGTCCATGTACGGCTCCAAAACCTGCAGAAGTTTCCTCCTATCTTCGGCGGTAATCCTCTTAATCCTCGCAATCGTAGCATGGGCAATGAACTCCTTATCCCTCCTGAAACCCAGTCTCCTCATGGAAGCTCCTACCAATTCTGCAAGATTTGATATCTCCTCCTTCCCCTCCTCCACTCCCACCCAAATGACCCTCATCTGATTCATCGACGGAAAGAATCCTAATCCCTTCAAGTGCAGTCTAAAGGTCTCAGCCCTAACCTCTTTCAGCATTTCCTTAACAACCTCCACCCTCCTCTCGGGAACTTCACCCAAAAACATCAGTGTTATGTGGATGTTCTCCTTTTCCACTGGTTTAACTCCCCTAAACTTCCCGACCAATTCGCACAACTCGCTGATCCTTTCCCTTATTTCCTCGCTCATGTCTACGGCCACGAACAGCCTCATGTTTCCCGGTTCTCGGAAGATTTAATTTGCTTTTTGGTATCGTCGAATAAAAGAATAATTTCTTAAGCAAACCGTCGATCTTGGCAACATGAAGAAGATCGTCGTTATGAGCGGGAAAGGAGGGGTCGGAAAGAGCACGGTTGCTGCGAACATAGCCTTCGCTCTAACCATGAAGGGTTACAAGGTCGGACTGCTCGACAGCGATCTTCACGGCCCGAGCATTCCAAAAATACTCGGACTCGAAGATCTGAAGGGTTTGGAGGTTTCCGAAGGAAAACTAAAGCCTGCCGAAGTCGACGGGCTCAAAGTCGTATCCATTCAGTTCCTTCTACCATCTAAGGACTCCCCAGTAGTCTGGAGAGGGCCGATGAAGCACAAGTTTCTGGAGCAGATATTTAAGGACGTCGATTGGGGTGATCTGGATTACCTCATAATAGATTGTCCGCCCGGAACGGGAGATGAAATAATAAGCATATTCCAGCTTGCCAATCCAGATGCCGCAGTAATAGTTACAACTCCACAAAGCGTCGCAATAGAGGACGTCCGAAAAGCCATAAACTTCGCAAAAAAGGCTGTTGGAAAGATATACCTTATTGAGAACATGAGCGGACTCATATGTCCCCACTGCGGAAAGAGAATTGACGTTTTCGGAGTTGGAGGAGGAAAGAAGCTCGCGGAAGAGATGGGTGTTAAGTTCTTGGGGGAGATTCCGCTCGATCCGGAGATAATGAAGAGTTGCGAGAACGGAAAACCGTTCGTAAAGTTCGACTTCGATTCGGCTAAGGTCTTTAGGGATATCGTCGATACCCTAGTGAAGGAGGTTTGAAATGTTCGATCTTCACATCCATTCAATTTATTCAGACGGTAGCGCTAAGGTGGACGAGATAGCCAGAAGGGCAAAGGAGATGGGTTTAAAGGTTATAGCGATAGTTGACCATTCCGTCGAGCACAGGCTGGGTATGGACGAAAGCAAGGCGAAGAGGAGACAGGAGGAGATAGAGGAGGCCATGGATAGATACGACATAAAGATTCTGAGCGGTATAGAATGCGGAATTTTGCCCGATGGTGAGATTCAGCTTCCCGACTTCGATTTCGACATAATTATAGCGTCGATTCACGACTTCCTGTCGATAGACGAGTACTATTCGAGAATCACGCGTTGCTTGGAGAAGTTCGGAGATGTCGTAGACGTTTTGGGTCACTTACATTCCGAAAGGTTCGGTTCCGCCGGAAGGGACTACGTTCTCGATGTTGAGTTAATAGATCTCATGCTCGAAACCGATACCGCCGTAGAGATAAATACCTCCCACATGTCTCCCCCCATAGACTTCTTGGAGATGTGTTCGGGAAAACCCCTAAAGTATTCCATCGGTAGCGACGCCCACACGTTGGACAGAGTTGGTGATGTCAGATGGGGATTCGAAATGGCCAAGAGGTATTTTAAAAGGGGTAAACCGATTATCAACCTTTGATCTTCCTAAGTTCGAGTTCGAGCAGGATCATCGAAGCTACGGCTATACCCATAGAGACCGCGAGCATGCAACCGTAAACCCTCGTCCCGTATGCCATTACGGATGCCAAGTAAAACATCATGAACACGAGATAAGTTAGAAGAGAAGGACGCATGTTTACCGGAACGACTATCATGTTGAGGAGCTTTATGTATTGTAGCAGTTTTATCAGAACAGCGGATATTGCCAATGCCGAAACTGCCAGTGAGATGTCTATTACCAGAGTTGGTATTGAGACCTTCTCTTCGAAAATCAACCAAAGGACTGCTATGTAGAAGGGAACGTTAACGCAGTCCTTGCAAAATTTAAGTCTGTCCACCGCCATAAGCACGTTCTTCAAGAGCACTGCATTGAATACGAGTATGTAGCAGACGATCAGAAGGTCTATGTATCTGTCGAATTCTTTCAGCCAAATCATAGTTACCGACTTGACTACCAAAATCGCGGCGAGAGAAGATAAAGCGTAGAACGTCTCTTTTACCTTCCAGTTCAGCGTTGGTATCTCCTGCCTGTTTATTATCGCGAAGTTCGAAAGGGCGAGCAGAAAGCCAATTCCACAAATTATCATTACAATTACGTGTGGTATCTCCATACTGTCAATGACCACATCCCGTTAATTAGTTTTTCGAAATCAATTTTATACATGTCTCAAAGCTTCGAGCATGGGCAAGACTATTGCAGAGAAAATTCTGAGTGAAAAGAGCGGGAAGGACTGCTACGCCGGAGACATAGTCGTCGCGAAGATTGATCAGATAGCCTTGCAAGATGGAACCGCTCCACTCGCGATAAGGAGGATTAGGGAGTTGAGCAGGCCGATAGAGGCCGCAGATAGAACGCATTTCTTCATAGACCACGCCGCTCCTTCGCCGAGGAAGGAGTTGAGCAACGATCAGAAGCTCATAAAGGAGTTCGCGGAGGAGATAGGGGCGGACGTCAACCCACCGGGAGAGGGGATCATACACCAGCTCATGGTGGAGAGGTTCGTCAATCCCGGAGACCTCGCAGTAGGAGCGGACAGCCACACGTGCACTTACGGAGCTCTTGGATGCTTCGCGACGGGAATGGGATCTACGGACGTTGCAATAGCGGTAGTTTTGGGAAAGAATTGGTTCAGAGTTCCCGAAACTTTCAGAATAGAGATATCGGGAAACCTGCCAAAGGGGGTGTTCGCGAAGGATCTCATACTTCACATCATAGGCGAGCTTGGAGTCGATGGAGCTACATACAAGGCATTGGAGTTTCACGGGGAGACCGTCGATAATATGGACATGGACTCCCGGCTGACGATGGCAAACATGGTTGTCGAATGCGGAGCCAAGGTGGGATTGTTCAAGAGCGACGAGGTAACGAGGAGGTTCTTGGCCGAGAGGGGTAGGGAGAAGTTTTTCAGGGAGGTAAAGCCGGACGAGGATGCGGAATACGAGAAAGAACTTCACTTCGATGCAGACATAGAGCCGATGGTTGCGAAGCCCCACAATGTAGATAACGTTTGTCCGGTTAGCGAAGTTGAGGGAGTAGAAGTGGATCAGGTTTTCGTCGGCACTTGCACGAACGGGAGGCTTTCGGATCTGGAAGTGGTGGCGAGAATTCTGAAGGGAAGAAGAGTTAGGAGGGGCGTCAGGCTCATAGTCGCTCCGGCGAGCAGGGAGATATACCTCAAGGCTATGGAGCTCGGATATCTGAAAGTAATAGTGGAAGCCGGCGGAATAGTCGTTCCTCCGGGTTGCGGGCCTTGCGTTGGCATTCACATGGGAGTTCTCGCGGACGGGGAGGTCTGCGTTTCGACTCAGAACAGGAACTTCAAGGGGAGGATGGGAAATCCGAACGCGTTCATATACCTCTCCTCCCCAGCGACGGCAGCAGCATCGGCGATAAAGGGGAAGATAACGGATCCGAGAGAATTCCTATAGTTTCCAATACCTTTTTACCTCCACCGCCCTTCCCCCATCAGCTTCTTCCATCTCCCATCCCGGCATGCACGCGATTCCTACTCCAAAAATGCTATCGTTATGGAAGACGACGAGATCGTTCGGCCTTATTCCGTGGTAGGCTTCCCTAACACCTACGGCAAATATCGTCCCTTTAGGCTCGAATTCGTCTATTCTGATAGTATAAACTTCCTTTTTGAGAAGATATCTTGCGAATTCTTCGTATATGTCGAGCATCCCATACCTTACATCTATTCTCGCGAGCCTATTCTCAGCTTTGAGTTCCAAGTTCGGATACCTCCCCCTAACAAGGCAATCGACGGAAGGCATCTCGACCCCGAACTGATACCTGAACATGTGCTCGAACATCGAAACGAACAGATCGAAATCTACCCTTTCTACATCTTCCAAGGCTTTTTTCAATTTTCTCAGAGATTCGGAGGAAGTAATGTCATCTTCAGCCGTAAAAACTGCATCTATTCCCGCTCTCTCCACAACTCTTCTATATCCACCCGTTACGTGGGCAATCACCTTATTAAAATCCCCCTTCTCCACGAAAGCCTTCAGCTTTTCCGCAACGAACTCGACTTCATCCCCACTCCATTTCCCAGTGACCGGAACGTCGTAGTTCATCGCCGGGTAAACCATTTCAAAAACCCTCGGAACTACTAAAGGAGATGAAACTATTATTTCCTCGACACCCTTGAGCAGATCCCCCAGATACGACCTTATCCTCCTGTGAGATTTGGAGAGAGAGTAAGGTTTTCTCGCGGAGCACGGTAGGATTAAAAGCGTCTTTCCTTTTGGATAATAGCACTCCAAGGCCCTTTTAAAGAACGTCCTTATCTCAGGTCTTTCGAAAGAGTCCTCACTCGTCGGAGTTAGCTTCGATTTCTTGAAAACAGGATAATACCTCTCGAAAAATTCGTAGTTCTCGTCTGCAATTCTGAGCATAGCTGTAAGGGCGGGATCGAACTTTGCGTGAGCTTCTACGAAATTTCTCAGGTTTTCCATTCTTATATGCTCCTTAACCAACCCGATTTGTCTTTTAAGAATGAGGGTGTTGTGCTTTGCTACTTTTTCCTCATCCATGTCTTTAGGACTCGAATTCCTGCACACCTCGCAGTTGCAAGGTAAAGCTCTGAGGGAGTCTATTTCGAACTCCGCGTTTTCAAGCATGTATATACCTTCGTAAGCCTTTATGATTGGAACTATGTTGTCCACGATGTCCACACCCAGATAGATGAGAATAGGAACGTTCTTCGGCGTGGCCAATGCTGGAGTGTATAGGAGCCTTCCATCCCTCCTAAGTTCGATTAGCGTTTCCACGAGTTTCCTATGACTCAAAACCGCGAGACCAGTAGCTACGTTAATCCTCTCATCCTTACTTTTTAAAATCTCGAACCTTTTCGGATCGATTTCCTTCAGAGGATAGGGTGCCTTTCCAAAGTCTATCGGGATTTCGGGTTTTTCTGTGAAGTCGATCATTAGCGGAGTTTCTCCGAATTCAGTTCTGCAAATTCTCGCTACCCCATCCCTCTTCTCCAGCATTTCTTATCACCGCGTTTTCTGGAAGATCCTTAACGAACTTCTTCCACTTACCATTAACGATTACGACGAACTTCCTTTCCGAATGATGCTTCAGAAACTTCTTTAACCCCTCCACCGCAATCTTCAAAGCTTCGTCCTCCAAAAGCTCCGACGGGGGAATTTCGGCGTGTCCGGCCGGATAAGATTCCAGCATTTCAACCGGCACGACTCCGAAGCACGGTCTCAGGTAGAAGTCCGCCGGGTGTCCCTCATCGGATGATATTACTATTTCTTCCTTATCCGGCAGTTCAACGTTGAGCACTCTCTCGTGATGCCTCAAAACTGCCGGCCTGTAACAGCTTTCTATTCCTGTATATAGAAAGGAATGCTTCATGGAGGGGTCGAAAAGCTCGAGCAGAGTTCTGTATTCCCTTATCTGCCTCCAAGCGAACAGTAGGTTGGGGTGACTCCTTATCCTGCATTCGACGAATTCGAAGAGGTTGTTCTCCTTTATAGCCTGTTTTATCCTCTTCAACTCCTCGAAGCTTATCCATAGATTGTGTTCGGCCAGAAGTCTCGTTCTATCCTCTTCATCCATCCTCCTAATCTCTTCCGGAGTATGTTCCAAGCAGACGGGACAGGAGCAGGGGAAGTATTGAAGTTCTTCGAGCTTCTTCGTTCCATATGGTGTCAGATACCTTCCGTCCTTAGCGTATAAAGCGTATGCGGCTGAATCGAACAAATCGCAACCCAGAGCTACCGCCAAAGCGAATACCATAGGATGTCCGGCACCGAAGAGATGAACGGGAGCGTTGGAAGGTAGAACGGATTTGACTTCAAGAACTATTCTGACCAAATCGTAAAAGCGGTAGGTGTCCATAAGGGGAACAACTCCACCTATGGGATACAGGTCCGCACCGAGCTTAACTACTTCCTCTGCACTCTTCCTCCTCAAATCCGCGTGGGTAGAACCCTGAATCGGAAGGGCGAGCAACCTTTTACCCCTATCCATTTTGACAGCCTCCCTCTCCCTCTCCAAGGTAACCTCTAAATCCGATTTAGCGGTATCGTAATCCGCGTCGGGAGGAGTTGGAACGTCCAAGGGAACTATTATGTCCGATCCTATGTCTATCTGAAACCTTAAGATCTCCTCGTTCGAAACCTCCACATCCCCGTAAACCATCAGCTGATAACTTCCGCTGTCCGTCATAACAGGAATATCCACGCCCAAAAGTCCGTGAACTCCTCTCTTCAACGCCTCTTCTCTCAACTCAGGAGTCCTATATATTATGTAGGAGTTCGTTATAACTATCTGCGCACCGAACCTCTTCAACTCTCTTGCGGGAATTATTTCGATGTTGGGATTTACGACCGGCATTAAAGCGGGAGTCTCCACTTTTCCGTGAGGTGTTTCGAGCTTTGCTATTCTTCCCATAACATCCTTGGCGACTATCTCAAACATCTTCATCCCTCCGCTAGGAACATTAAACTAACGAAGAATTCTAAAAGAGCAGGCGTTAGGAGGGCGAGGTAAACGTTTCCTCCTATCATCAATGCTACGATTCCAGAAACTATTGGAATGAAAGTTATGGTGTAGCATAATACTATAACCGCCAGAGCCTTCCAGAGTCCTACGTAAACGTTTCTCGTAGCTCCCAAACTTTCCGCAATAGACAATCCGATTAGAAAGGTGGCGAAAACGGCCGGGTATATTAGGAAGGGAACAAAGTTCGGAAGCATGACCAGTGCAGAGATTCCGTATACGAAGCATCCGAATATGGTTTTGGACAACCTCAGGTGTCTCCTTTTGAACGGAAGTGTTGCCAGCAAGTCCCAAGATTCCAAACCGATGAGTATGAAGGGTATCATGGGAAGGAAACCCAAGATGATGGATGTGGCTAAAAGGGTGTCGAACGTCGTATTCGGCTTTATTATCCTGCCGAAGAGAAAAGCTTCAACGACGGGTATCGCAACTATTACGAAAAACCCCGGATTCCTCGTAACGAGCCTGAAGTCCTTCTTAAGGAATGCGGTTATAGGATTTGTTCTCCTTATTTTGAACCTCACCGCTCTGAAACTTATCCTCGACTCCACCAGAGCTTCCCTGATGGACAGCCTAAACGCGTAAAAGCTGAGGGCGAAGATTGGAAGTGATGTCAGAAGGGCAACGGGATCCATAACTCCGGAAGAGAGTAGGGAGTAGTTGAAGGGATAGACGAATCTAAATTCGTAAACCATCTTTTCGAACCCGCTTATTTTCGAAAGAAATGAAAAAATCGACGAGATTGCGTAAATTCCCACAAACGCAATGCTCCATGCTATGTAAGTTATTGTTCTCAAAATGATCGATAGAGCGGAGCCAGTGGAATACGCAACCTTTTCGTAGAAGAACTTCGCAAACCTTATGGACAAGAAAATTGAAATTATTTCAACGCTCAAAATGCATATCATAGATGGCAGAAACGCCTTGGCACCGTGATACCAAACCATTGCAATGGGAAAGGATACGGTTACGGATACCAACGGTAAATCGAAAACTCTAAAGAGCGTCATCAGCCTGATCTTCGCTATATCGTCTTCGCTCAGCGGAAGAGTTTTCAGGATTTCGAACCCCTTAGATACGAAGGTCGTCATAGTGTGAAGGAAGAAGAAGGAAACTACGAACAGCATCATCAAAAAGAAGGCGGAGACATCTATTAGGGATCGAGCGGAGTAGACACCGATCAAAACCATGAAAATCGTCAGAATTATTTTCGAAGAGATTGCGTTGATCCTGACGGACCTTACGACTTCCTCTACATTACCCCTCCTCCTCTGAACGAACTCCGAAAGGATGAGATCGTAGTAAAGAGGTTTGGATATCCTCCAGAGCTCAAGAAATCGCATCCACGATACCCCCCAAATCCTCCCCACCTACGAGCTTTAGGAAGAAATCCTCGAGCGTTTCGTCCTTAACGAGTTCGTCTATCCTACCCATAGCTATTATCCTGCCCTCGTTTATTACCGCTATTCTATCGCACATTTTCTCCGCTATCTCCATTATGTGCGTGGAGAAGAGTATTGCTCCTCCACTTTCGACGTGCTTTCTCATGAAATCTTTCAGAATTCTCGCCGATTTAGCGTCAAGCCCGTTAAGGGGTTCGTCCATTATCAAGAATTTCGGATCGTGCATCAACGCGGATACGATCGACACCTTCCTCCTGTTCCCCATAGAAAGTGTCGCTATTGGTCTGCTCATGTATTCTTCGAGTCCGAAGGCACGGGCGAGAACTTCGGCCTTTCTTTCCCCCTTTCCCCTTATGGATGCTATGAACTCGAAGAATTCCGCCGGAGTAAGGCTCTCTATAAGTATAGGCTCTTCGGGCACGAATCCTATGTCGTTCTTCATTTCCGGAGTGATCTCTTTCCCCATCAGCCTAACTTCCCCCTCGTATTCGACGAGACCTATTACGGCCTTCAGAATCGAGCTCTTTCCCGCTCCGTTCGGCCCCAGTATTCCGAATATCTCTCCAGCTTTTACTTCGAAACTCACACCCTTAACGGCCTCGAACTCCCCGTATCTTATCCTCAAGTCCCTAACCTCAAGCATGCTACCACTTCTCCCAATGAGTCAGGTATTCTATGGGATACCTCTGCCTCGGCTTGGGGAACTCGTCCGGATAACCGATCGGAATTATCGCTATGGGCCTCGCGTAGGCGGGAATGTCCAATATTTCTGAGACTTCAGCCTCGTCGAACGCTCCTATCCATACTGCACCCAATCCGAGCATGTGCGTAGCAAGAAGTATGTTTTCAACGGCAGCCGTCGCATCCTGCTCGGCATAAAGCTTGCCTCTGTCCCCGTAGACTCTCATTGAACGGGGGTAGTTCGCACACACCACTACAACAACCGGAGCTTCGGCTATAAACATCTGGTTTAGGGATGCTTTTGCGAGTTTCAGCTTGGTGACGGGATTCTTTACCACCACGAAATCCCTTGCCTGCAGGTTTCCGGCGGAAGGTGCGGCGTTTCCTGCCTTCAAAATCGTCAGAAGAATTTCATCAGGGATGGGATTCGGTTTGAACCTCCTAACCGAAACCCTCGTAAATATTGCCTCCAAGCAATTTTCGTATGCCATGAAGTTCGGAACACCTCTCGGTTTAAAGAGGTAAAGTTTAAAGGTCGGACGATTCGCCTAAACCCATGAAGCTCCTTTTGATTCACGCGGACTTCATAGAGTTCGAAGCGAAGAAGAAAACGCGGATAGCCGAACCATACGACGGAAAGGGGAAAAGAATCGAAGAATGTCTCGTAGTATTCACAGCTGTCGAGGAAGGAGACGACGATAGAGTAGTCGATAGGGCCATTGAGGAAGTAAAGGACGTGGCCAAGAAGGTTGGAGCGAATAGAGTTGTCGTTTATCCTTACGCTCATCTATCATCGAACCTCGCGCCACCCGAAAAGGCCAAAGAAGTACTCAAGATATTTGCGGAAAAGCTGTCGGAGTTCTTCGAAGTCCACAGAGCTCCCTTTGGGTGGTATAAGTCCTTCAAGATATCGTGCAAGGGACATCCTTTGAGCGAGCTTTCGAGGGAGATCAAGGCGGTTGAAGAGGAGAAGGAAGTTACCGAAGCTCTAAAGGCGGAGGAGAAGGTTAAGAGCTACTGGTTCGTCCTAACTCCAGAAAAGGAGCTAATAGAAGTGGAGAAGTTCGACTTCACCGGCTACGAAAATCTAAGAAAGTTCGCGAAATACGAGATGGAGAAGAGGAGGGCGGTGGATAGGATTCCACCCCACGTTGAGCTTATGAAGAGGTTGCAGATTGCCGATTATGAGCCAGCTTCGGATTCAGGGCATTTGAGGTATTATCCCAAGGGAAGGCTGATAAAGAGCCTGCTTGAGGAATTCGTCACGCTCAAGTGCATAGAATACGGAGCGATGGAAGTAGAAACGCCCATAATGTTCGACAGGGAGCATCCAACGCTGAGGAGGTATTTGGAGAGGTTCCCGGCGAGGCAGTATATACTGAAGGGGGACAAGAGGGAGTTCTTCCTGCGTTTTGCGGCGTGCTTCGGTCAATTCCTTATAGCACACGATTCCGTGATAACCTACAGACATCTCCCTCTTAGAATGTATGAACTGACGAGGTATTCCTTCAGGAAGGAGCAGAGGGGAGAACTCGTTGGTTTGAGGAGGTTGAGGGCATTTACGATGCCGGACATGCACACGATAGTTAGGGATATAGAGCAGGCTAAGGAGGAGTTCTTCAGACAATACGAGTTGGCCGTTGAAGTTTTGAAGGAGATCGGACTCGAACCGGAAGACTACGAGGTGGCGATAAGGGTCACGAGGGACTTCTACGAGGAGCACAAGGAGTTCGTTCACTCTTTGGTGGATATTCTCAAAAAACCCATACTCGTGGAGATGTGGGATCAGAGGTTCTTCTACTTCGTTCTGAAGTTCGAGTTCAACTTCATCGACGCTCTGGACAAAGCTTCAGCCCTATCGACCGTTCAGATAGACGTTGAG
Source organism: Archaeoglobaceae archaeon (assembly GCA_026986375.1). Classification (GTDB taxonomy): domain Archaea; phylum Halobacteriota; class Archaeoglobi; order Archaeoglobales; family Archaeoglobaceae; genus WAKM01. The sequence goes on along the minus strand of JALSOQ010000012.1, from coordinate 18,319 downwards.
AATGCAGAAAGATACGACATAAGCTACGTGGACGAAAAGGGGGAAAAGAGACGTCCTCTAATTTTGCACTGCTCCGCAAGCGGAGCGATAGAGAGGTGCATTTACGCCCTACTTGAGAAGGCACACATGCAAGCTGAGAAAGGAATTCTGCCGATGCTTCCAGTCTGGCTTTCTCCGACGCAGGTTAGGATTATTCCCGTTTCCGAGAAATACGTCGAGAAAGCTATAGAAGTGGCAGAGGAGTTGAGGAGAAGGAGAATTAGGGTGGACGTGGACGACAGGGAGGAAACGCTGGCGAAGAAGATAAGGGATGCAGGAAGGGAGTGGATTCCATACGTGGCGGTTATTGGGGAGGAAGAGGTGAAGGGGGGTTATTTGACGGTAACGATAAGGGCGGAATCTACTTTGAAGGATCAGAAGAGGGTTAAGATGACCGTCGACGAGTTGGCGGAAAGGGTGAGGAAGGAGTGCGAAGGAAAACCGTTTAAACCTCTCCCACTCCCGATGTTGGTCAGCAGAAGACCGTCGTTCGGGTGATGGAAATGGACGAATACAAAGCCGGTTTGATGAAAACCTTCGTTCCAGCTCTGCTCGGTTGCATCGCGGGAATATTATCCTTTTTGATCACCGACGGAATAAGGGCGAGGGATCCCCTGGGAATAATAGTTCTGGTGTTCTGCATATACGCAAATAAGTTCATACTGCCGAAATTGGGAGCGAACTTGGAAGCTAAGGATTGGGCGGGGATAACTTTCATGGCCTTCGCGAGCTGGTATATAGTATGGACGATTCTGCTCAATCTTAGATAAATTTTTATTTCGAATATTATATTTCGATTTATGGATAGGCTTACTGCGGTTCTCTTAGCGGTAATAGCCGGCGTTTTGGCAGTTGCGGTGGCGATAGTCCACTTCTTCGGAATTTGGTTTCTGATAAGGCTGATACTCGGCTTTTGCTTCTTAGGACTGACGCTGGTCTTCGGAGTAATGTTCGGAATTCTGATTTACGCGAAATCTTTCAAATACGCTCTGCTTTCTTCCTTAGGACTCGTATCTTCCGTTTACGCGTTATACCAGTGCTACACGTGGCAGAATCCGATGCACGTCCTTTACATAATCGTCGCGTATCTCTTAGCCTTAGTCTTAGGAGTCTGGTGGATTTCGGAGCCGGATTTGAGCGTTTCTGAGAGACTGAGGAGTGCTACATCGCTGATGAAATCTGGAAACTACAGAGCGGCTGCGAGGAAGTTCGAGAAGAAGGGGGATTACGTTAAAGCCGCTGAATGCTACGTTAAGGTGGGAATGCTCGAATCCGCGGCATGGTGCTACGAAAAGGCCGAAAAATTCGAAAAAGCTGCGGAACTTTACGAGAAATTGGCGAGGGAGAAGGGCGAGAGCTACTATTGGAAGAAGGCATACGAGTTCTACAAGAAGGCCGGAGACAAGGTTAAGGCTGCGAAGTGCTTGGAGGAATACGCCAAAGAGGAGCCATGGTTCTGGGAGGACGTAGCAAAGCTTTACGAGGAAATCGGGATGATGGAGGAAGCTGAGAGAGCTTGGAGGAAGGCTCTGGAATATTACGTAAAGGAGGCGAAGGAGGAGGGAGTTTTCTGGAAGGACGTCGCGAAGATATACGAGAAGCTCGGTGATAAGGAGAGGGCGAAGGATGCCTGGAGGAAGTTTGCGGAATACTGCGAGAAAGAAGCTGAAAAGGATCCCGCATGGTGGAAGCACGTGGCGGAGGCTTACGAAAGATTGGGCGATACAAACAAGGCAGAAGAGGCCAGAAGGAAGTATGAGGAACGCAAGTAACATTTATCTTTTGGGCTTCCGAATCTATTTGTGGACGAAGCGGAAAGGGTGGGGAGGGTTTCAGTAACTGCGAATGTATTTCTCACCCTGATTAAAGGAATAACTGGGATTTCTGCCGGAAGCACCGCTCTTATCGCGGACGCTCTGCACTCTCTTGTGGATGTTTTGGGTTCCGCTCTCGTTTGGATAGGAATAAGGATAGCCCAGAAGCCCCCGGACGAGGCACATCCCTATGGGCATTTCAAAGCGGAAAGCCTTGCAGAGTTGGGAGTGGGTTTGATAATAATTCTGACTTCGATTTCGATTGTCGTAGATGCCGTCAACAGTCTAATATCCGGAGAAAAGCCCAAGTTCGAGCTATACGCTCTGGCAGTGGCTATAATTTCGGCTCTGTCCAACGAAGTTCTCGCGAGATACAAGATAGCGGTCGGAATGAGAACGAAGTCCTCCTCACTAATAGCGGAAGGTAAACATTCGAGAACGGACGTAATTTCGAGTCTTTCTGTTGTTTTAGGGTTGATTTTGGTTTATTTCGGATACTGGTGGGCGGATGCGGTAGTGGCGATCGCCATATCCGTGATAATCCTCCAGATGGGTGGAGAGATTATCAAGAACGCGATAGACGTTTTGATGGATAGGGTGGACGAGGAATTTTCGATGAGAATTAGGAGGATTATAGAGGGAATAGAGGGTATAAAGTCGGTCGACTTCGTCGCGGTGAGAGGGACATGGAGGAGCAGGATAGTTGAAGTCCACATAACTGTCAGCTCGGAAGTCGGAACGGAGAGGATAAACGAGATAATGGAGAAGATCGAAAGGTTGAAGGACAGCTTTCCCGAAATCATCAGAATTATACCCGTGGTAAGAGTTTCAAGAGAAATAAGGAGAATTGCCGTCCCAGTGGATGAAAACGACAACTACGTCGGAGATCTGAATGCAAAATTCTTCAAAGTAATAGACGTAAAGAGTGGGAAGTGCTGGAAAATTCGAAACGAGTTCTGGAACGCTCAGAAGATGAAAGGTTACCTCATAGCGGAACTGCTGAGCAAAAACGGGGTAGATTTGATAGTCGTTAAGAGGATAGGGGAAGGAGCTAAGAATCATTTGAAGGGTAAGGGGATAATCGTGAAGTTCGCCGAGGAGTTTGACCTCAAAGATGTTCGATTAAATGGGACTTGAGAATGTTTTAAGGAGATAACATTGCAGTAACCGTTATATTTGTCGCGGTCGTTTCCACAATAAATGGACATACTCAGCATAGTTAAGGAGGGTGAGAGGGAGAACGTCGAATTTAAGGAATATCTGACCTCCTACCACCTTAAGGAAAGCAGATTTCAGGAGCTCGCATGTCAGATGAATCACAGAATCATTATGGGAAGGGGTAAGGCCCTATACGTGATAGGCGTTTCCGACTCTGGAGAGTTAAAGGGAATAAGCGGGGAAAGGTTCGAGGAGACTCTGAGGATTTTAAAAGAGATAGCGAAAGAGATAGGGGCCGAAATAAAGTCCGTGGAGAGATACGAGGTCGGCTCTGGATACGTGGGTCTGGTGGAGATAGTTAAGAGCAAGGCGAAGGAGCACGTGATGATAGGAACTGCCGGCCACGTGGATCACGGCAAATCGACGCTCGTCGGGTGTTTGATCACCGGAAAGCCCGACGATGGAGATGGAGCGACTCGAATCTATTTGGACGTTTTAAAGCACGAGATAGAGAGGGGGCTTAGTGCGGATTTGAGCTTTGCGGTCTTCGGGTTCAAGGACGGAAAGCCCATAAGGCTCAAGAATCCCCTAAGCAAGAGCGAGAGGGCTTGGGTCGTTGAAAACGCGGACAAACTTATATCTTTCGTCGATACGGTCGGGCACGAACCTTGGTTAAGAACGACGATAAGGGGACTCTTGGGGCAGAAGATAGACTACGGGCTTTTGGTCGTAGCAGCCAACGACGGGGTTATGAGGACTACGAGGGAGCACCTGGGAATACTTCTGGCTATGGATCTTCCCGTCATAATCGTGATAACTAAGATAGACATGGTTTCCGAGGAGAGGGTTGAAGAGGTAATAGGGCAGATTTCGAAGTTGCTTAAATCCGTCGGCAGAATCCCCTTCGTCGTAAGGGATTTGGAAGACGTTAAGAAGGTTTCCAAGATCATCGGAAGGGGTTTGATCGTCCCCATTCTTAAGACGTCCTCGATAACGCTTGAAGGATACGATCTGCTCGAAGAGCTCCTCTTCAGACTTCCAAAGAGAGGAGGGAAGGGCAACGACTTCCTGATGTATATAGATCGGATATACAAGATAACGGGAGTAGGAACGGTCGTAAGCGGTAGCGTAAAGTCGGGGGAGATAGAGGAGGGTGACGAAGTATTCATCGGGCCTTTCAGGGACGGTAGCTTTAGGAAAGTGAGAGTTCTAAGCATGGAGATGCATTATTACAGGGTCAGCAAGGCGGAAGCGGGAGACATAGTCGGAATAGCTCTGAAGGGTGTGAGGTTCGACGAGTTGAGGAGGGGAATGGTTCTGATGAAGAAGGAGCCTTACGCGGTCTGGGAGTTCGAGGCGGACGTTTACGTCTTCAGCCATCCGACGAGGATAAAGAGAGGCTACGAGCCGGTGATTCACATAGAAACGATATCCGAAGCGGTGGTGTTCGAGGAGATGGACAGGGAATACATGAAGGCCGGGGACAGGGGAAGGGTTAGGATTCGATTCAAATACCATCCGCAGTTCGTTTACGAGGGGCAGAAGTTCATATTCAGAGAGGGGAGAAGCAAGGGAATGGGTGAGATAGTAAAGATCGACAAGGTTATATAATTTCCTTTCAACTCTAACCCGATGGAAACGAGGGAGGTAATCCTCTGCGTTCTGATGATGCTATCGGCCGTAATTCTCACATACAGATGGCTCTCCCTCGTTCACAACGGAGTCGATTTCGTGGTCGTGTTCTTCGCCTTCCTCCTAACGTTCTCTCTCGGAGCCCTTCTGCTCAGCATGATGTTCAGGATGAGGAAGACCGTAGAAGAGCTCGAAAGCACGAAGAGGATGATAGCGGTCAACGCGGATGAGTTGGAGAAGAGGTTCGAAGCCAAGCTCGCGACTTATATGAGAGAGATGGAGGAGAAGATAGATGAGATCAAAAGAAGAATGTATAGGTGAAGCCATAGCCCGAATGTATCCCCCGGCGATATTTCTAAGCAGTCTAACCGTAACGGCGATAGCGAGCTACTTGGTTCTGAAGAACGTAGTCCTTTCGATTTTGGTCGGACTCGCTTTGGCCATTCCGATCACCCTTCGCTCAAAAGTTCCTCGGATAGGACGACCTTAGCTCCAAGCGTTTCCATGTGCTTCAAACCGTATTCGTAACCGTAGTCGTCCAAAGCCGTGGTGCAGTCCTTAAGCACCACTACATCGTATCCCCTCATCAATGCGTCCACTACGGTGTGAAGAACGCAGATGTTCGTAACTATCCCGCCCACTATAAGCCTCTCAACTCCGAGTTCCTTCAGCAGGAGATCCATGTCAGTCGCTAAGAAGGCGGAATACCTCCTCTTCCTTACGTAGTAATCCTCCGGCTTGGGATCGAGCTCTTCTATAATTTCGGCTCCTTCACTTCCCGCAACGCAGTGCTTCGGCCACATATCGAATTCCGAATCGTTTTCGAGGTGCCAGTCCTGCGTAAATATTACGGGAATCCCCTTTCCCCTCGCCCACTCTATCGCCTTCCTCAAGGGCTCGAATATATCCCTCACGTGCTTTCCGACGAAAAGTGCTCCGTCCTCGTAGCAGAAGTCCTTCTGCATGTCCACAACTACCAACGCGTCCATGGTAATATTCGGACGTCTCTGCATATATAATCATCGAACACGTGTTCGATTACAGCAATCCCACCCCCCTAATCCTGACTCCGTTCCCTTCAAAGCTTACGACATCCCCCAAAAACTTGTTTATGACGTATGCGTTGCTCTTCTGATGAAGGGTAACTTCGGAAGTCGTGTAAAACGTTTCTCCGCTCGCGACGGCTGAGAAGGGCATGATCTGATCTGCAAGATGTCTGTCGAAAGCGGCATCACACTTCAACTCCTTCAGAATTTCTTGGGCGCACTCCTCCCCTACTTTCTCCGCCCTCTTCCCCTTCTCTCCTAAAGAGCTCCCTCCCTTGTATCCGCACCACAGCGTTATCCCGCTTCCCGTCGAAATTCCCTTCCTCACCTCAACTTCTATCTCCGCCTTAAACCCTTCAAGTTCAAGGATCTTCTTCGCCGACTTCGCCTGCCTCTCCGCAACGTTCTTCGGCAGGTTCTGGCAGTGGCTTATTCCCATAACGACGTCGCAATCCTCCCTTTCGAACACCTTCCCCTCAAGCTTCGACGGGGTGACGTAAACCCTAACCACACCGCCTCCCTTCGGGTAGTAACCCCTCGAAACGAGCTCCAGTTCGACTTCCGCTCCGAGCTCCTTCAAAGCCTTAAACGTGACGTTTTTCACGTAATCCACGGGGGGAGACCACTTGACATCGGTTCCCCCTCTGATCTCGACGACGCTCTCCTTTTCCGAAGCTAATAGAGGTAGGAGGATCGTTTGAAGTATGAGCGTGACGCTCCCGGCTGTTCCGATGTCTATCCTGAATTTTCCACCCTTAAGGCTCTTGGGTTTGAAAACTATCCTCGTAGAACCGAGCTTCAATCCTTCCACCTCGGCCTCGCTTATCAGCTTTGCCGCCTCAATTCCCTTCAAGTGTTGCATCGCCAGACCCGGCTTGGGCCTGTTTGCCCTTATGTTGAAAACCTCGACCTCCTTCCCCGTCACGCACGATAGAGTTACCGAAGTTCTGAGAATCTGCCCCCCTCCCTCTCCATAGCTTCCGTCGATCCTTATCATCCGAATTTCTTGAGGTGATGAGTTCTTAGATCTTTTCATCCAAACCTTTATCTATTGGAAATTTTATTTCAATTAATGGTGCTTGAATTCATCCCGAAGTTCGAAGGAAGGAGGGTAAGGATAGTTTACGATCAAACCCATCCGGCGATAAGTCTGGCATTCCATCACATACTGCCGGAATTCAAAAATAAGAGGCTTATAATAGCCGTTTACTCCGATTCGATGTGCAGAAAGCTGAGGGAACACTATGACTTCATATCAAAGCACTCCCCGAATATAGCGAAAATCCTCGACAAAGCTTATTTCGTAAAGGTCGGCAGGAAAGACAGCGTTCCTTTCGGAAGGATATACGAATTCATTCCCGAAGATACGATAAGCAAAGAATTTGAGAGGCTCGAAATATCCGCCTGTAAGCTGAGGGAAGAAGACATAGTCTTCGTATTCGGCTTTCACTTAATGTTTGCGATCTACGGTAGGTGGATATTCAGAAAGATAATCAGGATATTCGATCTACTCCCCGAAAGGATAACTCTCATCTCCATAAGTCCATACGGTCTGCACGACTACAGCACATCGAGAACTATAGACAAGTTTTTCGACGTCGTGATCAGAATAGTTAAGGAGGAAGAGCCCTTGGACTTCGGTCAGGACATATACATAATAGGCGTCGAGGAAAGCGTTACGAGGGAGATAAAACCGGGATTCGAGAGGTTCAAGATACTGCCCGACGGTAGGCTTTCGAAATTATAGCTTGCACATAACTTTCCTACCGTTCCGATCTATCCCGTATATCTCCCTGCCCTCCTTGAGAGGAATCGCAACTTCTCCGTCCATCTCTTCGAGCGAAGAGATTCTCCTAACTTCGAGAATCTCGAAGTCGTAAATCCTGACGGCCAGAAACTCCACCCTGTCCATTTCCTCGCACTCCTTGTTTCTAAGAACTGCCGGCATTAGGTTGTATCCGTTTTCGAGCTCCTCCCCGTAAACTTCCCCGTAAAACAATTCCTGCAGAATTCTGTTGAAGAACCACCAGTCCTCCTCAACGAGTCTCTGCTTGGGATACCTCCCCAAAACGAATATCACGTTTTCGACGTTCTCCTTCTCGTGAATCCACGTGCAACCCTTGCAACTCCAGACGTATTCTCCTTGAGAGGAGAGAACTATCTCCCCTCCCAAGTCGTAGAGTAGGCACGGGTAGAAGGGACAGTAGCAGAACGTGCAGTCCTGCCCTGAGAAGTGGCATGGATAGTGCTTGCACTCGTAGTTTGCTCCGTATATCCCGTCCAAAGCCTTGAAGAGATCTATAAGCGTTCTCTCTCGCATCTCGTTCATTCAATATCACCTCAGCATCGCCACCATATCTCCCACTTTTACGCCTATATCTTCGGCCACGGGCTCGCACTTGGCGGTTAGGAGGAAGGCTATCGGTTTGAAACGGGATTCGGAAAGGCTTTCGTAGTTCGCCATCCCCTTTGCTATTATGACGTCTGCACTTTCGAGTCTTTCGAGGGTTTCCTCCGGCAGTTCTTCCTCCATTATGCCTATCGCCCCCTTCCCGTTTGTCAGTATCTCGTCCGCTATCCTGTCCACCCCCGCCTTAACGGCATCATCCAAGGTAGCATCGTTGAGTATCGGCCTACCCCTAACAACTACGGTAAGCCTCTCGCACGTCTTCTTTATCTCCTTCATGAAGAGGGTGTCTATCACTATCTCCCCGCAGTTGTCCGTCAGATAGACTACCTTCCCACCACAAAGCCTCCCTATCTCCTCAAGGTGATCTATAACCAACCCTTTAGAGAACTGAGAGTTGAAGTATTCCATGAAGTCGTCCTCCGCAACTCTATGCCCCATGACCCCGTAATCGAACGTGTTGGCTATTATCGAAGCTATCGCCGAAGCTTTAAATCTGTCCTCACGCCTTTCCACGAACTCCTTCACCTTAGGCAAGAATTTCATCGCTATTTCGTTTGCCCTCTCCTTGAACTCCTTGTAGGGATCCTCAACTCCCAAAATTTCGTAAACCCTTCTGTGCATGTGCGTGGCTATGTGGGCGTTTACTTCCTTCTTCGGATACCTCTCAGCCAAAATCCTGAGAGCCTCTTCTACAGCCTTAAATATCCTTTCCCTATCTTCCGTTACCATTCTGCATTCCATGTAAGCTCTGTTGAGAAGGCAGGAAGGACATTTCGGATGTATTTTCATGCCAGAGCCTCGATCAAACGTGTATTAAAGCTAACGGAATCCTCGAATAATCCTCCAACTCAACGACCCTCTCCCAAATCTTCATGCATCTGCAGTTCAGACCTTCGAAAGATGATTCATCTTGGGTTAAGGAGAACTCCTTTATCGCCTTGGCCACCTCCCTATCGCACCTTCCGCAGTTGTGAGGCCCTCTGCTTTTCCCGTAAGCGACGGGATCGCATATAGCCTCCATCTTCGCTTTTTTCAGAACCTCCACCGCACTCCAAAGCCACGGCGGTCTGTAAAGGCCTCTCAACCAGAGCCTTTCCAGATACGTTCCCGACTGAACGTTCGTGGGATTTATCGATACGACATCCGCCAAACCCCTTACGGCTTTAATGGAATTCAGAACGTCCCTTATCGCCTCCCCCTCCGAGAGAAAAGGAGGCTTGAGGAGGAGGTATGCCTTAACCCTTATCCCGTGAGATTTAAGGACTTTCGCGGCCCTCACGAAATCTTCAAACCTGAATCCCTTGGTTATGCAAACCTCCCTCACGAAGTCGTCTGCAGTTTCGAGCCCTATTCCGACCTCCACGATGAAATCCTGCTCCGACAACTCCTTCGCAGTCTCGTCGCTAACGAACTCAGGCCTACTCTCGACTATTAGCTTATCTATTCTTCCCATCAGTTTTTCGTAAACGAACCTCCTGAATTCCGGGGGTATCTCGTTCGAATCCAAAAAGCTTCCAGATGTGAATATCTTGACAACTCTGGCGTCGCCCAACTTCTTCAGGGAGAACTCGAACTGCCTCTTGAGGTCTTCGAACGTCACATCCTCAGAAGTGTCCTTCTTGTATCCGCACATCAGACACCTCTTCCACCGACATCCCTTAGAGCGCAGGATTACCGTCAGGCAATCCACTATCTCTCCGTCGAGCCTTTCCTTTTCCCTCCACACAGCTACAGGCCTAAATACCATTCCGATCTCCTCTTCATCCTCAGCATCTTGCCCATGTAAAGTCCTACCAAAAGTCCCGCAAGATGCGAAATGTGTGCTACGCCCGTCTGCATAGTGAACGGCAGGAATATTATGTCGTAGAGGGCGAACAGGAGTATCGCCCACCTTATGTTTATCGGGATGGGTATCGGAAATATCACGACGTTTATGTATGGAGCTATCATGGCCAGAGCGCCCATCACCCCGAATATAGCGGCAGATGCGCCTAAAGCTGGAATTTCGAGTGCGACAGGAGACTTAAGTGCATAAGCTTCCAGTAGGGCGTAAGCGATGTAGGCGAGGTTTCCGGCTATTCCCGATGTGAAGAACACCTTCAAGTAGTCGTTGCCTACCCTCCTCTCCAACTCAGCTCCGAAGAAGAAGAGGACGAACATGTTTACGAAGTAGTGCCAGAATCCGGCGTGATCGAATATGGCCGTTACGATCTGCCAAGGCATTTTCGGAAGCAATGCGGGAGTCAAAGCCAAGTAGTAATCTATTACGCTTCCGAAAAGGAGTTTTAGGAATAAGATGACGGTGCATATCGCTATTATCAGGTTGTTCCATCCGTAAGCTCCGACCTTCCTAACGGTCCTCCTTACCGGAACCGTAACCTCTACGGGCCTTTCCCTTTTGACCTTAACTGGAACGTTCCAGTCCTCGTCCTTCCTTATCCCGGGGCAGTTGTGCTTCTCTGGCAACCTGTGCTCAACGCAGAAAGTTCCTCCGCAGTATTTACACTTGTAAGGCAGATACTCCTCCTTACCACACACGTCGCATTTCGCCACCAAGATAGATTTCAATTCGAAATATTTATTTGTTTGCGTTAAACTTAAATACCTTTCACTTCGATACATCTCAGTCCGATGTATGGTCGATGTTGAGAGGGCTTTGAACAAGCTGAGGAAGGAGATGAGGTCGGGAATTTACTCGTATCTGATACTTTCAATGCTCGAAAGTGGGGAAATGCATGGGTATATCATAAGGAAGAAGCTGGAGAGGTTGGATTTCGCTCCGAGCGAGGGGGCGCTGTATGACATGCTCAAGAGTCTTGAGAGACTCGGGTTAATAGAGAGCTTCTGGGTGATGGAGAGGAGGCCAAGGAAGTGTTACAGGCTGACCGACTTGGGTAGAGAAGTTTTGAAGGAGCTTAAAGCGGAAGTGGATAGAATTTTGAGGGTTTTGGGAGGTGTCGGGAATGGATGAGAGGTTGTTTCTTTCCGTCCTCATGCTGTTGACGGGGCTGATGACCCTCGCCGTAAGGAACAGACCTAACCCATTCGTCGGGGTCAGGTTCGGATACACCTATCTGTCAAAAAGGGCTTGGAAGAGGGCGAACACGTTCGCCGGAGCTTTCAGCCTAATTTCAGGACTTCTCATGCTGACGCTCTACCTTCTCGACTTTCCGAAGTCGGTAATTTTGGCCGTATTTCTGTGTTGCGTTGCGACGATGGCCGTTCTGACGTATAGGATTGCCAAAAGGGAATACGAGATCGAAGATCTCTCAACTCCCGTCGGAAGAGCGGAGCCGATGGAGTTCGGTTCGAATAGAGTTCTTATAGTTGAAATCGCCCTAATCCTACTTTACTTAGCGTTGGTGGCTATTCTATGGAAGGAGCTTCCGGAGAAAATGGCCATACACTTCGATCTATACGGAAAACCGGACAATTTCGTTTCCAAGCCCTTGGGATCCATAGCAGTTCCTGTATCTTTGATGTCGTTAATACTACTTCTGACGTTTTTGGCCGAAAAGGAGCCTTTGCTTCTTAGGTTTCCCTCCGTCCGTTCGCGGAAGATTTTAATGATTACACAGGCTATGCTTTTCTTAGTTTTCGTATCCGTTCTGTTCTACAACGTAGGCTTTATTTCGGGCGAATTCGTGGTTGTTTTATGCTTCCTTGCAGTTGGTGTGGTGATAGCTTCGGCGTTGAGGTCTTAGAGCACTACCCTTTTATCCTCAAAACATCAATTTTTGATAGGATGATGACCCTTACGGGAACTGAAAAGTGATGAAACTGGGCAGGTCTGACCCTAAACTTTTATTTCGAATAACATCGAAGTTACTAAATGATGAAGCTGGGGATAGCGGAGCGTTCGCGATGACGAGGCCTGGGGTAGCTGATACCGGTATCTAAATATATCCCGCGAACTTATTCTGCCGGGATGTCGAGGAAGTTACTGCTGGTCATACTTATAATAGCCATTGCGACGCGCTTCTTCATGCTCACCGCGAGACCAATGGATCATGACGAGTCAATCCACGCTTATCTGAGCTACGTTCTTCTCAAAGATCACTCATACAGATACGATCCAGCTTTCCACGGCCCGTTTCTGTATTTCGCTACGGCAGGACTTTTTGCGGTATTCGGCGATTCAGAATTCACCGCGAGACTCCTACCCGTGATATTCAGTCTAATAGCGATAATAGTGGCTTTCGAGTTTAGGAGGTGGATAGGAAAGGGAGCTCTGCTTTTCACATTCATAATGCTGTTTTCTCCGTCGATCCTCTACTACTCACGTTACCTTCGAAACGACATAATCGTTCTGGCGTGCTTTCTCGTCGTGATATACTCATACTTCAGGTATCTGGAATGCAAGAAGGAGAGGTTCGTGTATCTGGGCGTCCTCGCATTCACGATAATGCTGTGCTCGAAGGAGAACGCATACATATATTTAGCAATATTTCTGAGCTACGTATTGTTGAAACGTTTCTTTAAGGGGTTCGGTTTCAAGGGGTTTGATCTAAAAAACCTCAGAATCGTCTGTGTATCCACGTTGATTTTCGTAACGATTTTCACCTTCCTATACACCGCTGGATTCTCCGATTGGAGCGGTCTCGAAAGGGCAACGGTAGGAGCGGTCGAATACTGGATAAAGATGCACGAAATCAGAGATCACTGGAAACCGATATACTACTACTCGCTCATGCTAATCTCATACGAGTTCCTTCCACTCTTTCTGGCCATAGTTTCCGTTCCCGAATTCGTAGAGAGGATTAGAAGTGGCAAGGCAAGCGATTTCGAGAAATTCGTTGCATATTGGACAGTTATGACGCTGATAGCTTATCACGTTCTGTCCCACAAAGTTCCTTGGCTGATTGTTCATATCGTAACCCCTATTGCGCTCTTTGGAAGTCTCTACGTCGAAGAGCTCGACGAAAGGATCAGATTTAAGAACTTCAGGGTCTTCAGGGTTATTCTGGCGATTCTCGCTATAGCAACGATATACACGTCTTTCTACGTCACATACATAGATTACAACGATGCGGTCAATCAGATGCTGATATACATACAGGTTCAGCCCTCCGCGGTCGAGCTCGCGAAAAGGATAATATACCTTTACAAGCACAACCACAGCATCGTCGTTTTCGAACCGAGCAACGATTACTGGCCTTTACCATGGTATCTAAGGCACTACCCAATCCCATTCATGAGTAAAGGCAACGTGAACGGTTTCGAATACGTCGTGACTTCGGAGAGGTCGATCGGTCTTGTGAATGGAAAGGTGCTCGGAAGATACGAGATAAGACCGTTCTACTACATGGTTCTAATCAAAACGAAGTAGGTATTCGTTTTCGAATTTTATTCCGTCGGAACTCAGCCTTCTGGCCAAGTAGGAGATCATCTTCAAATCTTCAGACGGCAAACTTTCGAAATATCCACTAACCATCTTTCCGAACTCCGTCCTTGCTCCTCTTTCTTTAACGAGCAGGTATGCGTTGTATGCCGAAACGAGGAGATTCAAGACGTTTAAAACGAGCTTACGTTCGTAAATTCTTCCCAATCTTTCATCCAAATGCTCTTTAACGGTAATTCCAATTGAAATCGCCCTTCGGCAGTTTACATCGCAAGGATAGAAGTTGGAGGTAAAGAAGGCGAAATACTGCTCAGGTATTTCGGAAGGATTCCTGAAAAACCTCAGGACTTCGAAAAAGTCTTGTTCCAAACATTGGATTATAACTGCGGTTTCTGGAGGGACGGATTCGCCGTAAAAGCTCTTTTCCTTTAACTTAACGAACTTTTCGATGCAACATTCGGGATAACCGAGCATTCTACCCTCAATTTCAAAAATTTTTAGCCAGTCCTTCAACGATTCTTTCCTCAAAGCCCTCAACTCAAGTCTGAACATCTTTTCGGCTTTTTTCTCCACTACCTTCTTCCTGTCCGATCTGCAAACGTAAACGATAATATCGGGAGATAAATGAAGAGGAACCACTCTGCCGGAAAGCGTCGGGGCTACAACCAATTCGAGATCGAGCTTTTTCGCGAAAATATATTCCTTTGTTTTCTTTAAATCGGATTCTGCAAGCTTTTTAGCGAGTAAGGGGTTCGTTAGAGTTAGATCCGTGTATTCGGAAAGAAATCCGAAGTCGTGAGACGGCATCGCACACTCCGTTACACCCGTCTTTATCCTTTCGAGTTCTATGCGAAAGGAGGGATTTACGAGCACGATTCGGAATAAAATCAAAAGGTTTAAAACTTTTTTATCGAAAATCCGAATCATGAACATAGTTCTGTTGGGTCCACCCGGAGCGGGAAAGGGAACTCAGGCGAAGAGGATAGTGGAAAAATACGGAATTCCCCACATAGCTACGGGAGATATCCTAAGAGAAGCTGTCGCTAAGGGAACGGAACTCGGAAAGAAGGCGAAGGAGTATATGGACAGAGGTGAGCTCGTTCCAGACGAAATAGTTATAGGGATAGTAAAGGAGAGGTTGCAACAGCCGGATTGCGAAAATGGATTTCTTCTGGACGGATTTCCGAGGACTTTGAAGCAGGCAGAAGCTTTGGACGAGATGCTTAAGGAGCTCGGAAAGAACTTGGATGCGGTGATATACATTGATGTCCCAGAAGAGGAAATAGTGAAGAGAATAGTGAACAGGAGGACGTGCAGGAAGTGTGGAGCGGTGTATCACCTAATATATGCCCCTCCAAAGGAGCCGAACAAGTGCGATAAATGTGGAGGAGAGCTCTACCAGAGGGACGACGATAAGGAGGAGACGGTTAGGCAGAGATATAAGGTATACATGGAGAACACCGCACCTCTCATAGAATACTACGAAAAGAAGGGTATATTATACAGAGTGGACGGGACGAAGAGCATAGACGAGGTCTGGGAGCAAATCGACGCGATTCTGCAGAAGTTCGCTAAGTGATTAAGTCGTTGAGAGAGACGAGAACATCCTTAGCCTTAAATATTTCTTTTGGATCTATCCTTTCCATTTCCGTATGGCAGAACTGCAGTTCTCCCGGGCCAAAAACGACTACATCCCATCCAGCGTTCTTCAAATTTACCGCATCCGTCCAAGAGTGCATCTCCGCGTGCTCCACTTTCAACCCGGCCGTTCTGACTGCATCTTCGAGCAAGCTTGCGATTTCCCCGCTGACGAACCCCTCGCTCTCCTCCAAAATTTCAACCTCGGCATCCTTCAGAATTCCGAGGACTTTTGACTTCACTTCGGAAAGGGTTGTCTCGGGAGGAAAAACGAAGTCCATCCTAACTGTGCACTCCTCCGGAACGACGTATTCTTCTCCCCCACCTCTAATCTCCTGAACGAGGAACTTCACGCCTTTCAAGTTCTCTCTAACCCTAAAAATCGAATTTATTGCGAGATCTATGGCGTTCTTTCCGTATTCCACCATGGCGCCATGTGCGGGAATTCCCTTAAACTTCGCGAGGATTTCGAGGGATCCGTAGTGGACGTTCGCTATTCTAAGAGAAGTGGGCTCCATGACTATCGCCTTAGCCTTTCCGAATTCCTCGACGAAAATCCTCGAACCCATACCTCCTTCCTCCTCATCGGAAAGCAAAGCCACTCCGAACTTCAGTTCGTCTATCTCTTCCAGCGCCAAAAGGATAGCCGTAATGCTACCCTTCGTGTCGCAGACTCCTGTTCCGTAAGCGTAGGTTCCGTCGAACTCGAATTTTCTTTTGACCGGAACTGTGTCGAGGTGGGTTACTATCCAGATGTCCGAAGGATTAACGATAATATCCTTTATTCCTTCCTTTTCGAGCAGAATTGGGGAATATCCTACCTCTTCGAGCAGATTTATCAAGTATTCGACCAATTTACCCTCTTTACCGGAAGGAGATGGGATTTCTACCAAATCCCTCAGAAGTTCGAGAACTTCCATCAGCGCTAAATTTTAAAAACAAACAATAAAAAATTATCCGTGTGCGACTTAAGATCAGGAACGTTACTAACGACGATTTAAAATCGTTCGTCGATATATACAGGCTGGCGTATAGGGGATTGGAGGAATACGCCTACACGAGCACGAGGGACATAAAGCACTACTTCAGGTGGTTGATGAACAGAGATAGGGATGGCTTTTTCGTCGCGGAAATCGATGGAAAGCCGGTGGGTTTCGTGGCATGCGATACCAACTGGGTCAGCTTTTACGAAAACGAGGAGATGGGGGAGATCCACGAGATCTTCGTCCATCCGGAGTGGCAGGGGAAGGGAGTAGGTTCCGCCCTTTTATCGAAGGCCTTGGATTACGCGAAAAGAAGGGGAAGGAGAATGGCCGGACTGTGGGTTGGCGTCGGCAACGTCAGGGCGAAAAAGTTCTACGAGAGGTTCGGATTTAAGGAGGCCGGAATCTGGGGAAGGTGGCTGAGGATGGTTAGGGAGCTTTAACTCTTCGGCATGAGCGAGGCTATCCAGCCCACGTATTCTCCCACGGATCTCGTCTTTCAGCAGAAACAGTCCTTCTCCGGCAAAAAAGTCTTCGTTCCACCCCACTTCGTGTCTATTTCCACATCCGGTGTGGAAGCTAAGAACGCTCCGCTTTGGGCGAATAACCTGCCTTCGAGGGGTATGTGAACTATGTCGCCGTTGAACTTCGGAGCCAAACCGAGCAAACCCACACCCCTCGCAACGTATCTGTTGACGAAGAACGTTTTCCCGCCCAGCAAAGCCCTTTTGAGACCCCCGAAAATCCCTCCCCTCATCTTTCAGTTCGACGTTTCTCATATACACCATCGCTCCAGCTTCTGCCAGAACTTCCTCACCGTCCTCCAGCTTAAGTTCGAGGAGACTGTAGCTCGGCCTACACAGGATTCTATACTACATGCGATCCTTTACTTGTTTATTAATTTCCGCAACCGTTATATCTTTTCGAATGGGATAGATCCGTATGTCTTTGGAGGCTCTCAAGGACGTAGTTAGGAAGATCACGCGCTCATCTTCGATAGATAGAAAGCTCGTGGAAGAGATAGTTAGGGACATTCAGAGGGCTCTTATTAAGGCTGACGTTAACGTTAGGCACGTTAAGGAAATCACGGATGCGATAAAGAAGAGGGCTTTGAGAGAGGAGGTTTTGGAGGGAATGAATCCCAAAGAGCACGTCATAAAGATAGTTTACGAGGAACTCCTCAGGGGTGTTGGAGAGGGGCTCGAAATACCTCTGAAAAAATCGAAGATAATGCTCGTCGGTTTGCAGGGGAGCGGTAAGACTACTACCGCAGCTAAGCTCGCGAAGTTCTTCAAGGACAAGGGTCTTAGGACCGCTGTTGTGTGTGCGGACACTTGGAGGCCGGCAGCCTACGAACAGCTTAAGCAGTTGGCGGAATCCTACAAGATAGCGTTTTACGGAGAGAAGGACAACAAGGATGCGGTAAAGATTGTAGAGAATGCTTTGAAGAAGCTCAGGGATTACGACATGATAATAATAGATACCGCCGGAAGGCACGCTTTGGAGAGGGAGCTCATAGACGAGATGATAGAGATAGCGAAAGTTGCCAATCCGGATTACAAGTTGCTCGTGCTCGACGCTGCAATAGGTCAGCTCGCGAGCAAGCAGGCGAAGGCTTTCCACGAGGCCATAGGAATCGACGGCATAATAATAACGAAGTTCGACGGAACGGCCAAGGGAGGAGGTGCTCTTTCGGCCGCGAGGGAGATAGGTATTCCGATAGCTTTCATAGGAACGGGAGAGAAGGTCGAAGATTTCGAGAGGTTCGATCCGGCTGGATTCGTTTCCCGTCTGCTCGGAATGGGGGATATAAGGGCTCTGATAGAGAAGATAGAGAGGGTTACGAAGGAGGAGGAGCTGGATCCCGAGAAGTTCCTGAAGGGAACTTTCACGCTCAAGGACATATACAAGCAGATAGAGGCTATGCAGAAGATGGGGCCGATAAGCAAGATATTCGAGCTCCTACCCTTCGGAGCATTTAAGGTGGACGAGAACGTAATGGAGATGACTCAGGAGAAGATGAAGAAGTTCAAGGTTATAATGGATTCGATGACGGAGGAGGAGCTTCTGAATCCGAAGATAATAGACTCCTCGCGAATAAGGAGGATAGCGATAGGTAGCGGAACGACTCTGCAGGACGTTAAGGAGTTACTGAAGTATTACAAGACGATGAAGAACGTGATGAAGAAGATGAAGAAGCTTGAGAAGGGAAGGTTGCCCTTCAAGTTGCCGAAGTTAGGGTTCTGATGAGGGTTCTC
>JALSOQ010000011.1 GCA_026986375.1 Archaeoglobaceae archaeon | reverse complement strand
TCTCCATGATCTCGATGAAAAGAGGATTGAAAGCAGATGGAGCAGACGATGACGCAACGCAGCCAGATATCCATCTCCTCGATGAAAAGAGGATTGAAAGTGAATTCTTTATTTGGAATAAAAGAACCTACACATTCTATCACTCGATGAAAAGAGGATTGAAAGTTAAGCTTGCTTAGCATTGAATCTATGTCAGTTGCTTCACCCCTCGATGAAAAGAGGATTGAAAGCATATCTCCCACAACTCCATCATTCACATCACCTCTAATAACTCGATGAAAAGAGGATTGAAAGTAAGAAGGCTGATGAGATAGTTCGTAAAGGTCTAGAAGCTCGATGAAAAGAGGATTGTAATTACCGGAAACTAATGTAAAGCGGAGTGTGGAGACCGACTCACCTTCGCTTAGGCTTTTTCCTACCGGCTTTCGGCTCCTCCTTCTTCGGCTTATCCTTCTCTCTCCTCAACTCCTCGAACTTCTTCCTAACAGCCTCTGCAAGACTCTCGTCCAGCTCACCCTTGAAGTAATCGAGTTTCGCCGCTATCGCCAGCTTTGCGGCCATGAACCTCGCCATCCTTCCCCTCTTCCTCTTTGGCAGAGATCTTATGAAGGGATGTATGAATATTATCCCGTGCTTGGGTGTTTTGGCCGGCTTACCCTTTCTCATCCTCGCCAGAGCCTTGTATAGGCTCTTTTCCGCACCCAAAATCTGTATCTTGCTCGCCGGTAGGAATGCCAACCTCTCCAAGCTTCCCGCCTTTTCGAGCAACCTCGCCGCTATTACCGGCCCGACTATTTCCGTAACGTTCGGAGCAATCTTCGTAATGATATCCTCTATCTCCTTCTCTATTCTCCTCCTGAGCCTCTTCAACTCTTCAATCCTCTCCCTGAAGTCTTCAGTCGTTTCGCTTATCTTAACCTCCTCTATGTCCCTGAGCTTTTCTTCGAGCATGTTTATGCTCTCGTTGAGCTTGTCGAGAGCTTTTAGCAGTAGAATCACGTATCTGTCTTCTCTCCTCAGTTCCCTCTCGACCTTCTCCGAAGTTACTTTTATCGCGATCTTCCTTAGAGTCTTATAATAATCCTCAAGGGATCCGAAAACCTGCAGGCCCACTTCCGGAAGATTGAACGGCAGGGGTTCGGGATTGGAGGCGTTCTTAAACGATTCTACCAAATCGTTCGATTTTCTGGCGATGAGCTTTCCGTCTTCTTCAACGACTTCTCCGAACCAGACGTTCCACTTCATGGCGGGCGATTCGATCTCAAGCTATTAAAGCGTTAAGGATAATTGCCGAGCAACGACGGATGTGTCATGATCGTAACGGACAACCACATGCACCTATACAACCACCTGAGGCTCAAGGCTCTGGAGCAGTTCAAAAACGCCGGAGGAACTCACGTGTTCTTGGTCTCACTTCTGAGCAAGCATTACAACGTCAAGCCAAAGAAGGGAGAGGACTTCAAGAAGATTTTCGAAGCCCACGTAAGTCTCGTGAACAAGGCGAACAGGATAGTGAAAGCTTACGCGGTAATAGGTGTCCATCCGGCCGAAATAACAATACTCAGCGGTAGGATGAGGCCGAGAGAGGCTGCCGAGATTATGAAGGAGGGGATAGAGATAGCGGGGAAGTTCGTAGAGGAGGGGAAGGCCGTTGCGATAGGGGAAGTGGGAAGGCCTCACTACAAGGTTTCGAAGGAGATATGGGATCTCAGCAACGAAGTTCTGATGCACGCTTTCGAAGTTGCGAAGGACGTGGGGTGTGCGGTTCAACTCCACACCGAGCCATACACACCCGAGGGTTTGAGGGAAATAGCGGAGATGGCGAGAAAGGCCGGATTGAAGCTCGAAAGGGTCGTGAAGCACTTCTCACCTCCGAAGATAAAGGAGTTCGAGGAAGTGGGGATATTTCCATCCGTAATATGCCTGAACGACTACGCTTTGGAGGCGGCCAAGCAGGGCGACAGATTCCTGCTCGAAACGGATTACTTGGACGACAAGAATAGGCCCGGATCCGTTTTGGGGCCGAAGACCGTTCCGAGGAAGGTTAAGGAACTTCTGAAGCACGGGTTCGACGAGGACTTCATCTACAAGATCTGCGTGGAGAACGTGGAGAGGGTTTACGGAATAGAGATAACGCTATGAATATAAGGGAATACGCCAACGCCAGAGGTTTGTAAAAGAGTAGGAGCGGGTTGAACAGCAGAACGAACAGATCCTTCTCGGCGTAAATCAGGTAGTGCAGATGCCTAAAAATGGGGACTTTCAATCCGAAGTAAAACCATGAGGCCCAGTCGAGAGCGTTGATTGTCAAATACAGAATCAGGTGAATGAGAACGCCGATGTATCCTTTAAATCCAATGGGAATTCCAGAAATCCCGTATAACATCAAGAAAATGCGGATTTTAGATCTCTTAGCCTTCCCAGACATACCACTTCCTCCTCAACGGCGTAAACTGTTACATCGCTATCCTTTACGTTTTTTAAAATGGGTGAAAGAAAACCCTCTGCCGTTATAACGTCACTTCCGGGAACGAGTGGTGAAAAGGCTGGAAGAACTACTATCTTCCTTGGACGTTCGATTAGAAGGTAACACGGATACGAATACGTCGCCCCCCTGAACCTAATTCTGACCACGGGATGCTCGTGTCCCATTATTACTCTGGACTTTTCGCACTCCTTGTGTCCGTGGACTATCGTCCATCCGTGAACTTCCACTTCCTCCTCAAGCTCCAAACCGTGCTTCGCGAGGATCGTCGCGAGGTAGTTGTCGTGGTTCCCCCTCACGATTTCGAGCTCGACGTCTTCGAAGCTTTTTAGAAACAATTCGACGTCCTCCCACTCGTAAGGCAGATTCCTCCCGAACTCGTGCTTCAGATCTCCCGCAACCACCAAACGATCGATTTCGTATTTTTCGACTACTTTCCTCAGAGATTTCACGACCTCGACTATCTGCATCCTCGGAATCGCCACGCCCTTCTCGATCATGAAGTTTTCGAGTCCGAGATGAACGTCAGCTATTACGGCCGTATCTCCTATTATTACCGCCTTCTCCGGAGTTAGCTTGACCTCCACATTTAAATCCATTCTGCAAACTATTTAAACATCTCCCGGCCACCTAAGACTATGCCATACAGTGACAAATACTGGGAGAGGGAGGAGGTAATTCCAAAGGATGAGATAGAGAGGATACAGCTAAAGAGGCTGAAATGGGTGGTTAGACACGCTTACGATAACGTTCCGTTCTACAGGAGGAGGTTTAGGGAGGCGGGAGTCCATCCGGACGACGTGAGGAGTTTGGAGGATGTGGCGAAGCTACCTTTCACGACGAAGGAGGATTTGAGGGAGAACTATCCCTTCGGACTGTTCGCAGTTCCCAAGGAGAAGCTCGTGAGGGTTCACACTTCAAGCGGAACTTCCGGAAAGCCTAAGGTTGTTGGATACACCGCCAGAGACCTTGAGAACTGGATAAACCTCTGTGCGAGGTGCCTCTACATGGTCGGTTTGAGATCTCACGACGTCTTTCAGAACATGGTAAGCTACACGATGTTCACGGGCGGGTTGGGTATGCACTACGGAGCGGAGAGGATTGGGGCCATGGTTGTGCCTTCCGGAACCGGAAACACCAAGAGGCAGATTCAGTTCATGCTCGACTTCGGAACCACGGCAATCCACTGCACTCCCAGCTACGCCCTGCACATTAAGGAGGTGGCGGAGAGCATGGAGATAGATCCAAAGGAGATAGGGCTGAGGATAGGTTGCTTCGGTGCGGAACCTTGGAGCGAGGCGACGAGGAGAAAGCTCGAAGACGCTTTCGACCTCAAAGCCTTCGATTCCTACGGGTTGAGCGAGATGAACGGGCCGGGAGTGGCTTTCGAGTGTGAGGAACAGAACGGACTGCACGTATGGGCGGATCACTATCTCATAGAAATAGTCGATCCGGAAACCGGAGAAAGGCTTGGAGAAGGGGAGAAAGGAGAGCTCGTTTTGACACCTCTCACGAAGGAAGCTTTACCCCTAATAAGATACAGAACGGGAGACATAACATTTCTGATGGACGAGGAGAGGTGTTCTTGTGGAAGAACACATCCGAAGATCCACAGGATTATTGGAAGATGCGACGACATGATTATAGTTAGGGGGATAAACGTATTCCCTTCGCAGATTGAACACGTCCTGATGCAGATTCCGGAAGTCGGAGATCACTACCAAGTCGTCTTAACGAAGAAGGGCGCTCTGGATGAAATGACGGTTAGGGTTGAGGTGAGGGACGAGTTCTTCACCGGAGAGCTCGAAGACGTGGAAGAGTTGAGGAGGAAGATCCAGCGAAGGCTAAGGGAGGAGCTCGGGATCAGGGTAAACGTGGAGCTCGTTGAAAAGGGGACGCTCGAAAGGTTTGAAGGAAAGGCGAAGAGAATTCTGGACTTAAGAGGAGAGAAAACTTAAGGCCTTTTCGTATATAACCCTCACGTCTTCGAGCGTCTTCTTGGCGACATCCTCCGTAACCCTTCTCAAGTATCCTCCGTCTATCTCCGATTTTATGTCCATCGCCCTGTATATCCTCGCGCAGTCCTCTCTGCTGAATCCTATCTCTTCCCTGTGCATGCAGACCAAGTGAACAGCATCCTCTAAATTTTTGGGGTTGAATTCGAGAGCTACGGCTAAAGCTCTGACGACGTGAAAGATAGAGTAGCATGCGGAAACGCAACAGCCCTCGTAATCGCCTTTGGCGAGAGAACTCTCCGCATCGTCTATCGCCTTTCTTGCCTCCTCCATCCTTATGAGAACCTCCTCCCTCATATCAGCACCGCGCATGCTATCCCCTCCTTATATATCTCAACTCCCCTGCCGTTCCTACTCTGCTTCGGTATATCCCCAACGCTCACCCTTATCGCGTGTCCATCCTTCGTGAACACTAAAACGTCTTCATCACCCTTCACGAACTCGACTACCGCGACGCTACCTCTTATTCCCTTCATTCCCATACTTCCCCTGCTGGTCAGCCTGAATTCCTCCAAATCAGTCCTCTTCCCGAAACCTTCCTTGCTGAGTATCAGTAACTCCTTCCCCTTTCCGATGGACATCCAGCTTATCGAATCTTCTGCCCTCAGATTGATAGCCTTAACACCCCTCGCGTTCCTCCCCTTTTCCGGAACCTCTTCCGCCCTAAATCTAACTATGTATCCGTAGTCCGTCCCTATCACGACTTCACCGTCCTCAAAAAGCCTTGCAAAGGCTATCCTTGAATTAGAGGCTATTATTCCCGCCCTCTTTGCATTTGCAAATTCGGATAGCTTGGTTTTCTTTATGTATCCGTCCTCGGTGAGTATGACTACGTATCCTTCGTCGAATTCATCGACGGCTACCGCCGAAACCACCTTTTCATCCCTCTTCAATCCTAAGTATCTCCTCACGTTGACGCCTCTTCCTGTTCTATTCTGCTTCGGTATATCTCCCACGGTAATCCAGTATGCCTTTCCCGAATCGCTGAAAATCAACAGCTTCTGATTCGTTCGACAAATTACGGCACATGCCGGCTCGTCATCCTTTACAGGCATTCCCAAAACTTCCCTCCCCTTGAAGTTCAGATCGCATCTCTTGAACATTCCATTTTTCGTTATCACGACCAAGTTTTTCTCGACGGTTTCCTCCAAGGGTTCCTCTCCATCTACTATGACCGTTCTCCTCTCGTCTCCGTATTTCTCACTGATTTCTCTAAGTTCTTCCACTATTATCCTATCTATCTCCTCCCTGCTGGAGAGTATCGCGGAAAGCTTCGAAATCTTACACTTGAGCTCCTCGTATTCCCTAACGAGAGCGGAAATTTCCGTAGAAGTGAGCTTCTGAAGTCTCATCTGGAGTATAGCTTCCGCCTGCTTTTCGCTCATTCCGTATTTCTCCATAAGCTTACTCTTTGCAATTTCTGGAGATTCGCTATCCTTGATCAAGTTTACGACTTCATCCAGATTCTCTAACGCTATTTTAAGCCCTTCCACAACATGCAATCTCTCCTCTGCCCTTTTGAGCTCGAACTCAGTTCTCCTTCTGACTACTTCTCTCCTGTGCTCCACGTAGCATGCTATTAAGTCCTTGAGACTCAGTAATCTTGGCTCTCCGTCAACAAGAGCCAGATTTATAATTCCGAATGTAGTCTGGAGGGGAGTGTGTGCGTATAGTTTCTTTAAAACTGTTTTTACGTCCGTTCCACTCTTCAACTCGACCACCACTCTGATTCCCTCTCTGTCGGATTCATCCCTTACGGTCTTAGCTTCGATCTTTCCGTTCCTTATTAGATCCGCTATCCTCTCCACGAGCTTGGCCTTGTTGACCATGTATGGTATCTCCTTTATCACTATAGCCCCGTTTTCAACCTCTACCTTTCCTCTAACGGTTATTCTTCCCTTTCCGGTCTTGTAAGCTTCCTCGATTCCCCTCCTTCCGACTATTATCCCTCCAGTCGGAAAATCCGGACCCTTGACGAATTCCATCAACTCTTCGACGGTTATGTCCGGATTACTTATGTAGGCTATTATGGCGTCGCATACTTCCTTCAGGTTGTGTGGGGGAATGTTCGTCGCCATTCCTACGGCTATGCCGCTACATCCGTTTACGAGTAAGTTCGGAATCTTCGCCGGAAGGACTACGGGCTCTTTGAGCGTCGCATCGAAGTTCGGCTGAAAATCTACCGTATTTTTGTCTATGTCCGCGAGCATCTCCTCCGCAAGCTCCGTTAGTCTGCATTCCGTGTATCTCATCGCCGCTGGTTCGTCCCCGTCTATCGACCCGAAGTTTCCGTGCCCGTCGATGAGAGGATACCTCATGACGAAATCCTGAGCCATCCTTACGAGGGCCTCGTAGACGGGCTGATCTCCGTGGGGGTGGTAGTGACCCAAAACGTGCCCTACGACTCTGGCGCATTTGACGTAGGGTCTGTCGTGTCTCAACCCCATTTCGAACATGGAATAGAGGATCCTGCGCTGAACGGGTTTCAGCCCGTCCCTAACATCCGGCAGAGCCCTACCGACGATTACACTCATCGCGTAATCGAGATATGAGCTCTTCAATTCTTCGCCGATGTCCCTAACCAACTCCATGAGAAGAGTTTGAAGACTAAAATTATAAGGGTGTTGCTACAAAAAATTAGAGGTTGAAGCTGACGTTTTCTATCTCCTGCAATTCTTTCAGCAGTTCGCTAACATCAGTGAGTGTTTTGTTTATGTCCGCAGGAATACTTTCGGGTGGTGTAATGCTTTCAGGTGTCGTGATATTCTTTGTTGGCGTTATTTTGACGGGCGTTACGGTGGGTTGCTTTTGAGTAGTCGTCTGTTTTTGAGCGCATCCGAGTATTAATGCGGAAGCTAAGAGTAGGATTAAAAGCCTCTTCATCATTCGATCACCCCGAACTCAACGGTAACGTTTCCGAACGTCTCAGTAACCATAACCGCCTTAGGCGACTTCTTCAGCTTGTAAATTCCTTGTCCGTTGAGAGTTGCTGCTCCGCTACCCTTTACGAACATCCTAAACAACTCGCCGTCGACGCTCAGCGTCACGTTCTTCCCTCTGACTACTATCTTTCCGTGTCCGCTTGCGGTCAGGGTTCCGTTCTCCTCGCTCTTGCTCATTCCCACTACTGAAATCACACATGTCGATGGAGTTACCCTCACGCTACCGTTCACGTCCACCACTGCAATCCCGCTGAAGTGAACTTCCGCGTTCCCCGTTCCGACTACGAGCAGTTCTCCGGTTTCGTTTCCAAAGAAGACCTGTCCAACACTAAGGTGCTTGATATCATAGAATATCTCCCTTATATCCTTGAAAGCTTCAACTATCAGCGTCCTCGCTTCCATCAGCAGGAGTCTGCCTTCAACGTATAGCTCGTTCGGATTGGTAGAGTTCAGCATCTCTTCGAACTTAACCTTAGCTTCATCGAGCTTTGCATTAGCTTCGTCGAGCTTTTCGTTGCAGTCGTTGAGGAGATCCTTTATTTTTTCGACATCGCTCGAATTCAAAGCGTCGACTTCCGCCTCTAACTTCAGCGTTACGTCCTTTGCCTTCTCTACGACAGTTTCGAGCTTAGCAACCGCGATCTGCCCGACTATGGACTTTATCTCTATCCTTATCTCGTTCCAAGTCTTTCTGAGTTCCGCTACAGCGTTTCTGAGCTCTTCGGGACTCTTGCTCGTATTTATCGCATTTTTGCTCTCGTTCAGGGCCATAAGAAAGTTTTGTATTCTTTCCATCAATCTCTCCTTCTGATCTTCACCCATGTTCACATTCTGCACCTGAACCATCAGTCTCTCGAGCCATCCCTCGACATAGTCTATTCCGTAGTATAGGAACATCTTCGCGTATCTGAACGTCTCCGGATTTGTGAGTCCGTGTCTTCTAAGCTTCATATACATCTCTCTCGCCTTTTCGTATCTCATCTTCGCGTTTTCTATCCTCTCTTTTATTCCCAACATTCTCTGTCGCATTTCATGAATCCTCTTCTCCATTCTTACCTCCATAATCCTTCTTTCTACGATTTTCGGTCTTTCTACGACCTTTGGCGTTCCCTCTCTTATGCATGTCATATTTTGCATTCTCGTCTGATTGTGGGTGCAGTTCTCTTCGGCCCACAAAGGGGCGTGCTTCGGCACGATTTCGGGCTTCGCCATCTCTTGCATTCCATGTCTGGTGTAGATGTGAGGCCCCATCGCGCTCGCCGTTCCTATCAATCCTATCAATATTATTAATACCAACCACCACCGCATCTCGCAACACCTCGATTGCGAGTTCTCTTAAAAATTATATAACAACTCTTTCGGTCTATACCATACTAAAACCTCTCTAACGCTTTATCAAGCTTTACGAACTGTTAAATCAATTTAATTTGGTTAAATCTCTAAAGAATTTTGAGAATAACGTTTTTGAATAGATTTGAATAGTTTTTCATCGATCCAAATTTGCCCCGAAATTTATAAAAACGATATTAATCTCGGGACTTCCATGCGTTGTTACGCCGTGGCGTTAGCGGGGATCATGATGGGATCGCTCGCGATCTTCGTAAGGAACATTCATACCGATCCTCTAACCCTAACATTCTTCAGATTCTCGTTTGGAGCAATATTTCTCCTTCCTTTTGTGAGGGATTTGAAGATCGACGATCCGAAGTTGATTTTATGCGTCGCAATGATGAATCTTGCAACCGTTTCCTGCTACATTGCATCCATTCAAACTCTCGAGGTCGCGACTTCCGCGTTGCTACTCTACATGGCTCCCGTTTATGTAAACGTTTACGTATGGCTTAAGGAAGGTAGTTTGGACGGAAAGTCGCTCCTCGCTCTTCTTTTGGCAATTACGGGATTACTGCTTATGCTGACGCCATACGGTAGGCTTTCGATCGGGATAATCTTCGGCCTGCTTTCCGGGGTGTTCTACGCTATTCTTTTCATAGTTACAAAAAAGGCGAGGGAATCAATGCCGTCGATAAATCTAACATTCCTCAGTCTCGCGATATCCTCCGTAATACTTTCACCTATCCTATTGAAAAGTTACGAAATCGTTTTCGATAACTTATTCTGGATAATAGGACTCGGACTTATTCCGACATCTCTGGCTTTCACTCTGTTCAACTACGGAATAAAACACTGCAAAATTGAAAAGGCACCTATACTTGCTCTGATTGAGCCCGTTTCTGCGAGTATTTTCGGATATATCTTTTTCGGAGAAATACTAACCCCTAAGCAGATCTTGGGAGCAACTCTAATCCTCTCTGCAATACTTCTAACTCACGATTGATCCCTCCTGAACTCGAAAAGGCAGTGCTCGTCACCCTTAGCCAAACACATCTTTTCTTCCCCTACAAGCTTACTTTCGAGCAGGCCCTCAAGCATACCCCATATGTAGCCTAAAAGCATCCAGCACATCGGGATATTACAGTCCTTCCTTATCCTCCTGCATCCGAGTGCCTCGAAGGAGTCCCAAACCTTGATGGATATTACTTCATCGATGACTTCGAACTCGAATATACCCCAGCCGAAGCACTTGTCCCACACGGTTATGACGTTTCTCACAACTTTCAGAGCTACGTCTTCCGTTAACTCTCCGAACCTTTCTACGTATTTCCTCCTTATTGACTTTCCAGCCCTCATTCCCTCGTTTTTCGCGGAATTCACTATGAGACCCTTCGCCGCCTTTCCGACGACATTCATGAGGTTCATATAAATACCGGCCAGAAACGTTGCATGTAAAGAGGCGACAGGAATCCTACCGAGGAATAAAATCCTTCCCTCCTCCTTTTTTAAGAACGCGCTTTCGACCTCCTCTATACTCTTATCCGTCAAATCCTCCGTAACGAGCAATTCGAACGGATCCACGGCGATCACCCCAAAAGCTCTCTAATCTTTTCGCTCACCTTACTCATTTCGAGAAGGACTAAACCCAAATTAGCCTTGGGAGCCGTCATGACTACGAGCAAGGCCTTTGGTCCTGCTCCCGTGGCGATTATTTTTCCCTCCTTTCCCTCCACTATAACCCTGTCTGGAATTCCTTTACCGAGTTCAGAAGTGGCCGTTTCGGCCGCTCCGAGCATGGTTGCAGTCATTGCGGCGAAAGCCTCCGCGTTAACGCTCTGCGATATGTCTGCGGCTATCAACAATCCGTCTCTCGAAACTATGGCGGACGCTTCGATGTCTCCTACACCTTTAAGTTCCTTCAAAACTCCTTCAAGCCTTTCCCTCAAGCTTGCCATAGCCACCACCTATGAGGAGACTTATCAGAGCATCCAATACCTCGTAAACTCCTTTTCCCTCAGTGGCTACGGTTGGAATTATAGGAACATCATCGGGAAGGCACATGAGTCTTCTTATCTCATCCGGCTTTAACGCTTTGGGTTGATCCTGCTTGTTCGCCGCTATGACGTAGGGTAAGCCGAATTTTGTCGTCTTCTCGAGCATCTGCTTTGCTCTAGGAAAAGTTTCGGGTTTCGTGGAATCAACGACGAGTATCACTCCCAAAGCTTCTCCACCCAAAACCCTCAAAATAGGATCGAACCTCTCCTGCCCGGGAGTTCCGAAAATGTCTATCGTGAATCCCTTATATTCCACCTTACCATGATCGAGAGCGACGGTCGTTCCTAACCTATCAACCGAAATAGCTTCCTTTGAAATTGCGTGAACAAACGTCGTTTTTCCAGCGTTAAACGGTCCAGTTACGAGTATTTTCGGAATGTAGGCTCTCACTCCTCCCGGTTTTATCACCTTAAACAGCACAGCCCTTCCCCTAACATCGGTCCAATCCACCTTTAAAATTCCGTAGTAATGTCCCAACACAACCCTGTGATGAATCCCGCCAATGTTGATTACCGCATTCGAGAGATCCATCACCCTCCCCAAAACTTCATTGGGATATGGCCAAACGGTGAAGTTCGACACAATTACGCATTTTTTGGATAAATCCTTCCATTCCTCGAAATAATCCAACGTCTCGTTTCCGCATACATCTAAAATCGTTGAGAGGGAACCGAAAACTATCAAGTCGTTCTCCTCGATAGCTCTACTCATTATTCTGTCGATTTCCTTGAGGTTGGTTGGATCCTCAACAACGTATCTCTCCTTTGAAATAGCCCCCACGTATCTGGAGTATAGATCGACGATCGAGAAGTTTTTGAAATCATCGACGGACCATCCGAACTCCTTGAATCTATTCCTTATGCTTTCTGGACTCATGGTGGAGGTCACGTATGCGCATTCGTATCCTTCCTCGAGATTCATGTAGAGGGTCTGCATTCCAAAGACATCCCCCTCAACTTCTGGATCTATGCTGTATGTTACGGTTTTGCCTCTCGGAACTCTACCAAGGAGTTCGTCGAGGACGGGAATACCCAGTCTCAAGATATCACCACCTCTCTACCCTCGATATCGAACCTCCTCCACTCCATCCTCTTGGAGGGACTGATGTATCTGAAAAATCTTGAATTTCCGTCATCCCTTAGTTCTATTACCCCGCTGAGAAGTTGCTTTAGCATTGCAACGACTTTTTCGTCGTGCATACCCTCATCTACCGTGTAGAAAGCGAAAGCTCCAAAACTCTTCATTCTGTTCGTTAGAACGTGAAGAAATCTGAAGACCATTTGAGGGTTTAAATACATCAAAACGGTCGAAACGGAGTCAAAGACCATCACTACATCCCTTCTCCCCGATTTCCAGAATTCTTCAAGAAATGCGTTTATCCGAACGGAAATACCCGTTAAGTCCATTATGGAAACTCTCTTTATGTTTTCGGTATCCGGTGCATCGGAGAATATCGTTTTCGAAACACAATCTACTACCTTTACATCCACGTCCTCCATGGTCCTCAAAACGTCCTCCGCGGTATCCTTCGTGGTTACGTAAATACCACCGAACCCTTCGAGCACCTTCTCATAAACTATGTTCCTGACGAGTATGGATTTTCCAGAAAGGGGTGGGCCAAGCACCATAACGTTGTTGGCATCGACATCCAGTCCGAGAAACTTAATCATCATTATGGTAATAATACTGCATATGAGAATATATAAAGTTTTCGTTAGTTTTTAGGGCTATGTAATAATAATCGAAACTAATAAAAATCTTGGCAATAATTCGAGGTTATGAAATCTGTCAAAGAAGTTGTGAAGGAGCTAAAGGTATTTGAAAGGAACGAGGTTCCGCTTGAAATCAAAATTCTTGGCATAGCCACGTATATACAGACTTCATCGGTGAGGAGACTGCGAAAATTCTCTCAGAAA
>JALSOQ010000010.1 GCA_026986375.1 Archaeoglobaceae archaeon | reverse complement strand
CCAATATTTTTGAACTTCTCGAACATGTTTATAAAGGGGTTGCCGAGAGAGTGGGGAGTTGATCGGTAGTATATAAATTTTTTCTCGAACAACATTGCATTTCGGTTATAAGTGTTTCGATCAAAGGGTAATGTTCGAGAAAGGGGTTCCGAGAGAAAAACTTATATAGCCGCACTAACCTTAAACCATGTTCGAACACTACCCTCGATGAAAAGAGGATTGAAAGTTCTCCAATACCTCCAACCTCTTATTTTCCACTTTACTCACTCAATGAAAAGAGGATTGAAAGTTAGTGTCCTGTAAACTTTAGATGGGATTTCAATAGCACCAACTCAATGAAAAGAGGATTGAAAGCTGAGTTCGGCATTAGGAAATTGGGAATTCAACCAATAAGTAACTCGATGAAAAGAGGATTGAAAGATTATATCTTCAAGCTCATCTAAATACTTAAACTCCCAATCCTCGATGAAAAGAGGATTGAAAGTGGGGGACGGCGGGAATCCCCCCCGTGCTGATAAAAACGGGCAGAACTCGATGAAAAGAGGATTGAAAGATCTATACGCTTTCGACGGGTTTACCCCTGTAGATACTCTCTCCCGATGAAAAGAGGATTGAAAGTTTTCACTGAGAAAGTCCTTGCCAAATCTGATCACTATAATTTGTCATTACCTTCGGTTGGTGTCATCGCGGGGCGACTCTCCAAAAGATGGTTTCACAAACAATATAAGTCATCGATAGAGACTTAAACGCTAAACAATGACCGAATTCAATAAGCGGGCTTAAAGGCTTCCAATCTGCAAGGAGTGTGATGGGATATGAAGGAGATAATTCACAACGTGTTTTTGATGGATAGGGAAGGTAAGGAGATACTCGTAACGAAGAGTAAATACGGTTCCCACTACGGGGAGAGGAAGATAGGCGAGTTCAGGGAGTGGATACCGAGCAGGAGCAAACTTGCCGCGATGATTCTTAAGGGGCACGTGATAGACATAAAGCCGGACTGGAAGGTTCTATACTTGGGAGCGGCGAGCGGAACCACTGTGAGCCATTTGGCGGACATAGTGGATGAGGGGATAATCTACGCCGTAGAATACTCCGCAAAGCCTTTCGTTAAGTTTCTGCAACTCGCAGAGGAGAGAAGGAACATAATACCCCTACTCGAAGACGCATCCACCCCGTGGAAGTATAACGGAATAGTCGAGAAGGTCGACTTCGTTTATCAGGACATAGCCCAGAAGAACCAGATAGAGATATTCTTCGCGAACATAGACATGTTTCTGAAGAAGGGAGGAGAGGGAGTTATAATGGTAAAGGCGAGGAGCATAGACTCCACAGCAGAGCCGGAGGTGGTATTCGATAGGGTTATCGAGGAGTTGGGGGAGAGGCTCGAAATAGTAGCCCACGGCTCGCTCGAACCGTTCCACAAAGATCACATTTACGTTCACGTTAGAAAGGTAAATTAATATATTGATTTTGTGTAGGGTGATCGAATGAGGGAAGTTAAGGTATTTGACACTACGCTTAGGGATGGTGAGCAGACGCCGGGCGTTTCTCTTCCTCCCAATTACAAGATCCAGATCGCAAAACAACTCGACAAACTCGGTGTGGACGTCATAGAGGCGGGATTCCCTTCCGCATCTAAAGGAGAGTTCGAAGCGGTAAAAGAGATAGCGAATTTGGGGTTGAACGCTACGATATGCGGTCTCGCGAGGATGGTAAAGGGGGATATAGATGCGGCCATCAAGGCGGATGTGGACATGGTTCACGTGTTCATCCCCACTTCCGACATACAAGTCGAGCACACGATAAAGAAGAGTAAAGATGAGATCGTAAAGATCAGCGTCGAATGCGTTGAATACGTGAAGGATCACGGGCTTAAATGCATGTTCTCCGCGATGGACGCTACGAGGACGGATATGGAGTTTCTCAAGAGGATTTACAAAGCCGTAGAGGAGGCGGGAGTGGACATCATAAATGTGCCGGACACCGTAGGTATAGCAACGCCCTTCAGGTTCTACGACATGATAAAGGAGCTAAGGGAGCACCTCGACGTTCCCATAGACGTCCACTGCCACAACGACTTCGGATTGGCCACCGCGAACACTTATGCCGCTGTTTTGGCGGGAGCGGACGAGGTTCAGGTGACGGTGAACGGGATAGGGGAGAGGGCTGGAAACGCGGCTTTGGAGGAGGTAGTCGCCCTACTCTACGCGGAGGGTTTCAAGACGAACATAAGGATGGAGTTTCTCGTCGAAACCTCCAGACTCGTGGAGAGGCTGACGGGGGTAAGGCTACCTCCCAACAAGCCCATAGTTGGTGAAAACGCTTTCAGTCACGAAAGCGGAATCCACGCCCACGGAGTTCTGAAGGACGCGAGGACTTTCGAGCCGGGAGTCATAACGCCCGAAATGGTAGGACACAAGCGTAGGATAGTCATAGGAAAGCACGCCGGCAGGCATCAGATAAAGAAGATCTTGGAGGATGCCGGCTACGTCGTTGACGAGGAAAGTCTGAACAAGATATTCGAGAAGGTCAAGGAGTTGGGGGACAAGGGTAAGAAGGTGACGGACCTCGATCTCTTCACGATAGCGGAGGTCGTGCTCGGGGAAGTGAGGAGGGAGGAGAGGGCGGTAAATTTGGAGGAGGTTACGGTAATAACGGGCAACAAGATTACTCCAACCGCGGTGATAAACGCCGAAGTTATGGGGGAGAAGAAGGTCACGTCCGCGATAGGAGTCGGGCCGGTCGATGCATCGCTCAAAGCGGTCACTGAACTGCTCGGTAAAAGGATAAAGATAACGGAATTCAGGATGGACGCCATAACCGGTGGAAGCGACGCTTTGGCCGACGTTTACGTAACGATCGAAGACGAGAGCGGGGAAACGTTTACCGCAAGATCCGCCGGACCTGACATAGTGATGGCGTCGATAGATGCGGTTATAAATGCGGTCAACTACTTGATGCTCAAGAAGAGGAAGGGGCGGTAGTCATGCCCTTAAAGAAGAAGATCAGCCTTTCCAAGATACAGAAGATAAAGAAGTTGCTTTCATCGCGAAAATCGGAAAACAGGAAGAAGATAGGCGTTTTGGTCGATGGCCCGAACATGCTGAGAAAGG
Organism: Archaeoglobaceae archaeon; assembly: GCA_026986375.1. Classification (GTDB taxonomy): domain Archaea; phylum Halobacteriota; class Archaeoglobi; order Archaeoglobales; family Archaeoglobaceae; genus WAKM01. The sequence goes on along the minus strand of JALSOQ010000010.1, from coordinate 133,698 downwards.
AGTTCAACATAAACCTCAGCGAGATAAGGGAGATTCTTTCGGAATACGGGGACATCAAAGTTGCAAAAGTCTTCCTGAACCAATACGCGAGCGAGAAGCTCGTCGAGGCTATAGAGAATCAGGGATTCGAGCCGATAGTGACTTCCGGAGACGTGGACGTTAGGATGGCGGTGGAGGCTATGGAGTTGATATACAACGATTCCATAGACGTGCTGGCTTTGGTTACGAGGGATGCGGATTTCAAGGCGGTTTTGAAGAAGGCGATGGAGATGGGAAAGGAGACGATAATAATAGGGGCGGAGCCGGGCTTTTCGGCAGCACTGAAGAACTCCGCAGACATAGCGATAGTTCTCAACGAGGAGGATTTCGAGGAGGAAGAGGTTGGAGAGCAGATAAGAGCATGAAAGTCTTCCTTTTCGAGTTCGCAACTTGCTTCGGAGGATTGCCGGCGGAGATAGCGGTGGAAGGACTGGGCATGTTCAAAGCCCTTTACGAGGGATTCATCGATTTCTGCGAAGTCGTATCCTTTCTCAGTCTTGACTGCGATTTCGACGTTCTGACCTTCGAATGCGAGGACAAGTTTCTCTGCCATCTTGAGAGATCCGATTTCGCTTTAATAATAGCGCCGGAAACGGACTGGAACCTCCTAAAGCTTACCAAGCTCGTGGAGAAGAGCGGTATCCCGAACTTGGGAAGCTCTTCTAAGGCTATAGAGGTGACTTCGGACAAGTGGGAGCTCTATCGAAGGCTCAAGGGCAAGGTGAGGATGCCTAAAACTTCCCTCAGGCCCATCGATCCCCCCTTCCTTGTCAAGCCGAGGGTGGGATGTGGCGGGGAGGGGATAAGGATAGCGGACGAAGTTCCAGACGGTTATCTGGCTCAGGAGTTCGTGAAGGGAATGGACGTAAGTGTGAGTTTGATAGTAGGTGATGAAATAAAGGTTCTGAGCGTGAACAGACAGATAATAGAATCGTTCAAATACAGAGGGGCGGTGGTTCCTTTCGATTTCAGGGAGGACATCATGGAAACCGCCTTAAAAGTTGCAGAATCGATAAAGGGTCTTTTCGGATATGTCGGCGTGGACATGGTAGTTTCCGAAGAGGACGTTTACGTTCTTGAGGTGAACGCGAGGGTAACCACACCTTCCATCCTCTTCAGAGACGTTTACGGAATGAACTTGGCGAAGCTTCTGATGAGAAATTACGAAGGAAAGGAGATTCCCGAATTCACTCCGAAGAGGAGGATGAGGTTGAGGAAGGTGGAGGGGAAGGAGGGGTTCGTCGTCTTAGACGGTTACGCCATCGTCAAGGAGGTTCTCGATGGCTGAGATAATTTTAGCTTTAGACGTTACGGATGCCGGAAAAGCGGTAGAGATAGCGAAGGATGTGTCCGAATTCGTGTCCGCGGTGAAGGTCAACTACCCCCTCGTCCTTTCCGCGGGTATCGGAATAGTTGAGAAGCTTAGGGATGTAAGGCCGGTCATAGCGGACTTCAAGATAGCGGACATACCATACACGAGCTCTCTCATAGCGGAGATAGCGTTCTCCCATGGGGCGGAAGCGGTGATAGTCCACGGATTCTCGGGAAGAGAGACTGTTAAGGCGGTTCTCAACGTTGCTAAGGAGTTTGGAGGGGAGGTTTACGTTGTTACCGAACTGACGAGCTCTTGCGAATTCTTCGAAGGGATTTCGGAGAAGATAGCGGTGATGGCGAAGGAACTGGGATGTCACGGGATAATAGCTCCGGGAAACAGGCCGGAAAAGGTGGCAAAGCTGAAGAGGATCGTCGGAGATTTGAAAGTCCTCTGCCCGGGAATTGGTGTGCAGGGGGGAGATGCCAAAGCGGTTGTTGAGGCGGGTGCGGATGCCATAATCGTTGGGAGATCCATATACGAGGCGGAAGATCCTAAGGAAGTGGTGAGGATGCTCTCGGAGCTATGATCGGCGTCTATTCTAACATGTATTACCCGACGAGATGGGTTCCGCTTAGGAGGAGGGGGTTGGGATGGCACAGGTGCAACGAACTCTACGAGGAACACGAATGCGTAGCTTCGTGCGGTTTGATAGATTCGATGCTCGAAGTGGTCCTGGACGTTAAGGGATGCAACCTGAACTGCAAGTTCTGCTGGTGCTGGAAGATGAGGCATCTATCGAAGGACATAAGGAAGACTCCCGAGGAAGTCGTTTCGGACATCCTGTGCAGAATAGATAGAACCGTCAACGATAAGTTTGTGAGGAGGTCGAAGTTCGAGTTCGGGGTTATAAGGATAACGGGAAACGAACCCACACTGCAGTGGGATCATCTGATAAAAGTAATGGAGATTCTGAACGACATCGAAAGGTTGACGGAGATCTGCGAGAGAAGGGGGATCGATTGCAGTTCGGCGGAGATAGCACACGAATGCAAGGTGATAGTGGAGACCAACGGGATCAGGTTGAGGGAGCTCGATTTGACACCTATCCTCGATTTCGAAATCGAAATAGATTTCGACGTATCTTTTAAAGGCGTAAATCCCGAGCAATTCGAGTGGCTTTCCGATAGACCTTCCAAACTCTTTTTCGGGCAGATAGAGGGGTTCGTAAGGCTGTTCGACTTTTTGGAATCGAAGGATAACGTTAAGGCAAATCCGGTTTTGGGAATAAATCACGCCCCGAATTACTGCGTTTGGAGGAAGGGGCGTAAATACGTTATGGACGTGGAAATAGTCGATAGAGAGGGGAGAAAAATGGACTTCTACGATTATTCGAAGGAGTTCGAGGAGGACGTTCTTTCGAGAGGTGATTTGAGATACGACGAAGCTCCGTTCAGGGAATACTTCGGAATAAACAGGGATAGAGCGAGACTCGTTGTGGCGGTGATTTATGAGGGAAAGAGGTATCTGCATGTTCTCCCTTCCGAGATTCCGGAACTGGTCGGTGGTGGAAATGCTGTTCCTCGTTAGGTATTCCGAGGTGTTTCTCAAGTCAGAGCCTGTGAGGAGGAGGTGGGAGAACACGCTGATTAGGAACATAAAGAAGGTCTTGGAATGTAGGGTGAGGAGGGAGAGGGGAAGGATATGGGTTATAACGGAAGATGAGAACGCGAGGGAAAAGCTCAGGAAGGTGTTCGGGATAGTCTCATTTTCCGAATGCGTTCACTGCAAGCTTCACGAACTCGAAAGAGCGGTCTTGGATTTCTGCAGAAAAATCGGAATCGATAAGGCTAAGAGCTTTGCCGTTAGGGTTAAGAGGGTAGGTGAGCATGATTTCACTTCCCAACAGAAGGCGGCCGAACTTGGAGCTTTAATCCTAAGGAACTTCCCGCATCTTAAGGTGGACTTGGAAAATCCAGAAAAAACGATATACGTCGAGATAAGGGGAGAGGACTGCTACATATTCGGCGAAATAGTGAAAGGGGCGGGAGGTATTCCCTTAGGGGTTGAGGGAAAGCTCGTATCTCTGTTTTCCGGCGGAATAGATTCGCCCGTCGCGACTTGGATGATGATGAAGAGGGGTTGCGAAGTGATACCGGTTTACTTCGACTGCTCCCCCTTCACGGACGAATCCACTTTGAGGAGAGCGAAGGAGGTTGCCGAGGTTCTTAAGGAGTATTGGCCGGACTTCGAGCTTAGAGTGGTTGAACACGGAGAATTTTTGAGAAAGGTAAAGGACGTTCTGAAGGAGATGAGGCTCGAAAGTTACACGTGCGTTCTCTGTAAGAGGAGGATGCTGAGGGTTGCCGAGGCTATAGCGAGGGAGGAGGGGGCTAAGGGTCTGGTGACGGGAGAATCTCTGGGGCAGGTGGCGTCTCAAACTTTGGACAACCTCATGGTTCTGGATGACGCATGCGATCTCCCTACATACAGACCCCTCATAGGACTGGACAAGCTCGAAATAGAGGAGATGGCGAGGAGGATAGGGACTTTTGATGTATCCACAAAGCCCGCCACGGAATGCAAGGCGGTTCCGAAGAAACCGACTACGAAGGCGAAGCTTGAAAAGGTTCTTGAGATAGAGGAGAAATTAGAACCAGTCTAATCCCCTCATCTTCAACTCCCTCCTCTTCCTCTCCAAGAACCTCTGAACCGTCGAATGCTGAGCACCCTCGACGAGCATCTCTATAGCTTCCCTCGCTATTCCGACGCTTTCGGCAGCCCCTATTATCGCTACGGTCTTTCCGTAAACGGAAACGTTTACGTTTAAAACGTCTTCTATGAACTTCCTCATCTTTCCCTCCTTCCCTATTATCCTCCCCTTTATCCTTTCGAGGTGCTTGGGGGAGACGTAGGTGGAGAGGTCTATTATTTCCAAAACCATCATGTCGTCCTGCAGAAGCTTCATCGCAACCTCGGGATTGAATCCGTGCGCTATCGCCTTTATCACGTCCTGCACTCTCATGAAGCTTATCGGATCTTCACACTGAATTCTAACGACTCCCGTCTTGCTGTCAATCCTTAGCTTGCATCCCGTTTCATTCTCTATCCTCTCCTTAATTTCGCCCTCCTTACCTATCAAAACGCCTATCCTGTCCTCTGGAATCGCGAGTTCTATCTCCATTCTTTCACCTCTTACATCCATTCAATTCCACAAGTTTTAACCGTATCGAAATGGCATACGGTATCATGGAAGCTCTGGATTACCTCTCCCTATCTTTGACAATCGCGGTATTGATCGCTTGGTTCTACGTATACTTCAAAACCAAGGAGAGGGGATTTCTACTAATAGCTTTGGCCGGGCTCGTGGGAGTTTTGGTCTGGATAGTAGAAGCGTTAACTTTGGCGCTTACGGGATATGATGTGAGAAGGGCGTTCGATATTATAAAAATCGAATCGTTTTTGGCACACCTAATTAGCACGATCCTGATTGTAGGGGGTGTTATTCATTTGATCCGACGATTTCCCCCTTCAACTCCTTAAGATCTCTCTTTACGCCGAACTTCCCGAAAAATCGCAGGAGATTTTTTAGATCTCTTTCCAAGTAGCTCATAGCCATTGGATGGTCTATCAGGACGCTCTGACCCATGTCTATCAGCCAAGGCTCGTCTTCGAAGAGCATTACGTTGTATTCGCTCAAATCCGCGTGAACTAATTCGGCCCTTCTGTAAAGCCTTTTGACGTTTTCTATTATTTCGTCGAACAACCCCTCCACATCCACGACCTCCTTTAACTCCGAACCCAAATCCGACAGAGTGGGGGCGGGTTTCTCGTCCTCTCCTATGAACCTCATGAGTATTATGTTTCTGAAGTGCTTTATCGGTTTTGGAACGTTTACTCCCGCCTCGTAAGCCCTGACCAAATTCCTGAACTCCTTCTCCGTCCAAACGTATATTAACTCCTTCTTCGAAATCCTCCTAAGATCGAAACGCTTGTCTCCGAAGAGGTATTCGTCCATCTTGTAGAACTCGCTCGTCTCTATCCTGTAAATTTTAACCGCGAGCGGAATCTCGTTTCCTTCATCGTCCATTCCGTCAGCATAGAAAACGTTCGCCTCCTTGCCCGTCGAAATAACCCCACCAAGCGCCTTGATGTATCCCTTAGCGGAGAGCTTGTATAGCGCTTTGAGAGTTCTGAGATCTAAGACCTCCTCGTATATCTTCCTGTCTTCCATTCCCTTCTCCTTCATCCTCAGCTTGTCCAGATACGCGTCAATTTTCCTGAGCTCGGATTCTTTCATTAAAATCGATATTTGCATGGAGGTATATAGCGTTTTTCTGCTCAGTTCAATTATTCAACCGAGCCGGCAATCTAACATTATGAAGGTCGAAGTTTACCCCATAAAACTACCCCTGATCAAACCGGGAGACGATCTGGCGAAACTGATAGCGGATACCTTCGAACTCATCGACGGAGATGTCGTCGCGATATGCTCCACGGTAGTTTCTAAGAGCGAGGGAAGAATGGTCAGCTTGAACGATTACGAACCGTCTGAGGAGGCGAAAAGAATGGCTGAGAAGCTGAACTTGGAGCCGGAATTCGTTCAGGCGGTTCTGGACGAAAGCGAGGAGGTTCTCGTCGAATATCCCTTCCTTTTAGTTAAGGCTAAGTTCGGAAACGTGTGCGTCAACGCCGGAATCGACAGGTCTAACGTTGAAGAGGGAAAGGTTCTCCTTCCCCCGAAGGATCCGGACAGAAGTGCGGAGAGGATAAGGAGGAGGTTGGAGGAGCTTACGGGGAAAAGGGTAGGGGTTGTGATAACCGACACGAACGGGAGGTGTTTCAGGAGGGGAGTGGTGGGATTCGCCATAGGTGTTTCCGGGATCAAGGCGATGAGGGACTGGAAGGGAAAAAAGGATTTACACGGAAAGGAGCTTGAAAAGACGGTCGAATGCATTGCAGACGAGATCGCGGCCTTCGCCAACCTGATCATGGGAGAGGGGGACTGGGGGATTCCGGCAGTGGTTTTCAGGGGCTTGGACGTTCTCGGAGAGGGGAGCATGAACGACGTGTATAGGAGCGAGGAGGAGGACATTATAAGGACTTGCCTGAGGGCATTCAAAACATATAAATACTAACTCGACAACCCCCGATATGGACGAACTGATTAGGGAAGTCGCGTTTTTAATTCGGAACGGAACGGCCGTGGACGCTTTAAACGCTTTAATAGCAAAAGCTCCGGAGGAGGTAAAGGAGAAGGCCAAAAAGTTGTTCGACGATCCCAACATTATAGAGTCCCTCGACGGCGTTTGGGCGGATCTTTTGGCTCTGATATACTACGCTCACATATCACGCTACTCCTCTCAGTTCACGACGAAGCAGGGTATCGTGGGGAGAGTCGTGTCGTCGCTGACCGCTGCAAAGCTCGCGAAAAAGCTCGGTATTCCAGAACTCGAAGCTATTTTCCTGCTGAACGGTGCCAAAGGCTTGACACTGATGGGGATGAGGGATAGGGCGGAGGTGTGCTACCTGAAGGCGGAGGAACTCTTGAGGGATCTGGTCAAAAAGGACGAATCGTTTTTGAAGGAACTGGCGGACGTTCTGAACGACTTGGGAATAATATACGTCGAAACGAACGAGAAGGAGAAGGGAGAGAATTATTTGGAGGAAGCTTTGAAGATAAGAAGGGAGTTGGCGGAGAAGAACGAGGCTTACCTTCCTATGCTCGCCCAAACTCTCAACAACTTGGCTTCGCTTTACAAAGATACCAAGAGATACGACAAGGCAGACGAACTGTTCGACGAAGCCGAAAAGATATACAGAAAGCTCGTTGAGAAGGACGAGAACTACGTAATCGACTTGGCCGTCGTTCTGTGCAACTACGGGGCACTTTGTAGGGTAATAAGGGAGTTCGAAAAGGCCGAAAAGCTTTACAGAGAAGCTTTGGACATATTCAAAAAGCTTACCGAAAAGGACGTCTTCTACAACTCCGCGGTAGCGGACGTTCTTATGTATCTGAGCGGGCTGTATAGGGACATGGGCGATTTCGACAAAGCGGAGGAATACATGAAGAGGGCCAACGAGGTCTACAACGAGCTTCTGGCTAAGTTGCAAGAACGCTCAGAAGCTTCTTCAGGAGCTTAGGCCTCCTCACAATTTTTATCAAACTCGGAAGGACTTTGAGGAGGGTAGTTGGTCTGTCCATGTGCAGATCCTTAGCAATTTCGACGTTATCCCTTGCGAGCTCTATGAGGAAGTCGTAGTCCTCATCGTCGAGCTTCGAATACAGTCTGTATATCTTCATTCCGAACTCTATTTCTCTCCCTATATCTTCGACGAATCGATTCCTGAACTCCTCAAGGTTCGGAAAGGTTTTGGCCAAAATTTCGGTAGCTTCGGTTATGTAGAAAAGACCCCCTCCGGTGTAGGGCTTGACCATTCCGGCCGAATCTCCCACGAGAAAGACTTTTTCCTTCACGAACTCCACCAAACCTATGGGAATAGCTCCGACGTTCAACTCCAATATCTTCCCCGAAATTCTATCCGAAATTCTCCTAAGCAGATTTTTGAGATAGCAGAGCGGGTTCGACTTGGATACGACACCCACTCTTGCGTATTCGTCTATGGGCACGGCGTAGGCGAAGAATCCGTCGGAACAGCCGAAAAAGAGCTCGACCATATCATCGCTCAGAGCTTCGTATCTGCATTCCACCTGAACGGCCGAAAGAACTTCCGGCCTCTCGAATCCGAAGCACCTTGCAACTCTGGAATACACCCCATCAGCACCCACGAGGTAGTCGAACTCCACGAACGTCCTTTCCCCCATCTTCATGATCTCCGCCCTACGTCCGTGCGCTTTCATAAACTTCGACTTAACCCAAACTTCCGCGAATTCCGACGCTTTTTCGAGCAGATCCCTGTCGAGGATCTTCCTGTCTATTACCACCGCTTTGCTCTTCCCTTCGAGTTCAACGAATTTCCCGCTCGGAGCTATGAAGAACGCCCCCCTAATTTCGTTCAGCTTGCAGTCCGAATACCTCTTAAGTCTTCCGTAACACTCCTCGCTTATGAGACCGGCACACTGCATTGGAAATCCGGCGGACTGGTGTTCCTCCACCATCAAGACTTCGTGATCTTTCAGGGCGATTGCGGAAAGACTTCCCGCCGGACCTCCTCCGACGACTAAAACCTTCGCCAAACCACGTATCCCTCCCTTTCCTCGGCCTTAATAAGTCCCCTTCTGTAGAGGCACGAGAGGTGCCCGCTTATCGGAGGTCTGAGCACTATTATGGACTTAACGTTCCTCACCTTCATCAACTCCGCCATCTCAGCTACGAGCTTGTCCTCTCTAATCCCCTCTTCGGGTATTAGGGAAAATATAGTCCTGTCGATTTCCTCGATCATCCTTATGTTTTCCCTTATGACCTTCGTTCCCTCCCTCCTATCGAAAACCTCTCCATGCCCCGGAATGAGGTAATCCCAGTCGAGTTTTAACATCCTGTATAAACTTTCTATCATCATCTCCGGATCCGTGTAGTAGAGGATTCCGAACTCCCGCCAATACTCAACCGGATACACGGAATCCCCAGCGATCAAAGCGTTTTCTACGAGGTATCCGACGTGAGCGTAGGTGTGCCCGGGTAAAGGAATACAGAAGGGGTAGTTTTCCGCGTAATCGTCCACCCTAACTCCCTTTCCCCTGAAATAGGGGGTAACGAAGTCCTCGGGAAGAAACGCCCAGTTGAAGAGACCGCGCCAGTTTATGGTCGGATCCTCCACCATGTTAGATTCGAGCTTCGGGGCTATTACCTTCGCTCTTATGAAGTGAGCGTCTCCGAAGTGATCCGCGTGTCCGTGCGTAATGAAGACTTCCTTAACACCGTCGTAAACGTTCCTTCCGACGTTGGGATCGAAAACTGCATCTTTCCAGAGAACAGTGTTGACGCCGAATCTACCCTTAAAAATCGTGAACTTTTCGATCTTCAGTTGAATCATGAAATAAATCACGATTAATTCGATTAAAATTTTTATCTTCGACAAACGATCTATTTTTCCGAAAAACCCTTCAACTGAATTCGTCAAAAATCGAAAGATAAATTTATATATGTCGAAGTCAACACGAGTCGTCATGGAATGGGAAAAGGTGTGGATGGTCACCGCCAAGACTTTCGTTAAGGGGGATGTGGAGAGAATAGTGAGGGAGCTCGAGGCTAAGGGGTTCAGAGTCGAAAAGAGAGAGATAGTCTTCGAATACGAATAAAAAATTCAAGGAACGAGCCTGTTCCTGTCCCTCGGAAAGAGCACGACTTCTCTTATGTTTTTCAACCCCAGCATGGACATCAAGAGCCTCTCCGCTCCAAGCCCCCAGCCGGCGTGAGGTGGCATCCCATATCTGAAAGCTTCCAAGTAGAATTCGAAGCTCTCCGGACTCAATCCGCACCGTTTTATCCTCTCCACGAGCAGATCGTATTTGTGAATTCTCTGAGCTCCGCTCGCGAGCTCTAAAGCCCCTTTCATGAGGTCGAAGCTCTTGCATATTTCGGGTTTGTCTTCGTATGGCATCGCGTAGAACGGTTTCGATTCGGTCGGCCAGTCCACTATGAAGTAGTGGCCTTCGATCTCCTCTCCTATGGCCTTCAAAGCCGGAGTGCTCAGATCCTCACCCCAAGGAATTTCCTCCCCCTTCCTTTTTGCAATTTCCAGAGCCTCGTCGTAGGTTATCCTTTCGAAAGGAATTTCGGGAATCTCAAGCTTTACGTTTAGCCACTCCAAGAACTTCTCGCAGTTCTCCGCTACGTCCTCGTAAACCCTCCTTATCAGCCTTTCGAGAACGTTCATTACCCCCTCGTGATCGGTAAAGCTCATCTCTATGTCTATCGATATCGCCTCGTTAAGATGACGGGTGGTGTTGTGCTCCTCAGCCCTGAAGATCGGCCCTATTTCGAAAACCCTCTCGAATCCCGCTCCCATTAAAATCTGCTTGTAGAGTTGTGGGCTCTGGTTGAGGAAAGCTTCCTTCTCGAAGTAGCTGATCGGAAAGAGCTCCGTTCCTCCTTCCGTGGCGGTCGAAACTATCTTAGGCGTGTGAACCTCTATGAATCCCTCCTCGCTCAAGAACTGCCTTACGCTCTGCATCACCTGATGCCTTATCCTGAATATCGCGTGAACCTTCGGTTTTCTGAGATCCATGAACCTGTGATCCAAACGTGTGTCGAGCTCCGCCGGAACCTTCTCCGTAACCTCTAAAGGCAGAGGAACCGCAGCCTCGTTCAGAACCTCTATCTCCTTCGGAATGACCTCGTAACCCCCCGGAGCCTTTGGCTCCTTCTTGACAACTCCGATTACCTTGATCACGCTCTCCCTATGAATTTTCTTTGCGATCTCGAAAGTTTCGGGCGGAACCTTTTTCTTCGGAAGGGTTATCTGTATGAATCCCTCTCTATCCCTCAGTATGAGAAAGACGAGACCCCCCAAATCCCTGACTTCGTGAACCCAACCGAACAGCAGAACCTCCTTGCCGACATCCTCCTCTCCGATCTCGCTCGTCCACTTTCTCATCTTCCCCACCAAAATGCGCGGGATATATTAACGTAATGGGCGATGATGAGATTAGTCCCGGCTGACGGGTGATGAAGACTCCGGCCTGAGCCTCCTCTCAACCGACATCGCGTGAAATCTCAACCCTTCGGCTTTGGCGAGCTTTACGACCGCGTTACCTATTCTCCTCAAAGCGTTCTCGCTCAGAATCTGATACGTCACGTGCTTCATGAAAGTTTCAACGCTTAGCCCGGAGAAAACCTTCGCGTATCCGGAAGTGGGGAGTATGTGGTTGGTTCCGCTCGCGTAATCACCGCAAGCTACGGGACTGAACTCGCCGACGAAAACGCTCCCAGCGTGCTTAACTTTGTCCAGATACCATTCGGCGTTCTCGAACATTAGTTCGAGGTGTTCCGGGGCTATTCTGTTCGACACCTCTATGGCCTTGTCTATGCTTTCCACGACCGCTATTTTGAGGTTGTTCAGGTTTATCCTTTCGTCCGCTATCCTCTTGGCTATCTCATCTACGGCCTTGGCTATCTCGTTCGAAGTGGTCAGGACTATCGCAAGAGCCATCGGATCGTGTTCGAGTTGTGCCACGCAGTCCAGGGCTATGAACTCGGGATTTGCCGTCTCATCAGCTATTACGAGTATCTCCGATGGACCGGCGGGCATGTCTATCGCCACGTCCTTCTGAACTATCAGCTTAGCTGCCGTAACGTAAACGTTTCCCGGCCCCACTATCTTTTCAACCTTCGGAATCGTTTCCGTTCCGTATGCCATAGCTGCGATGGCCTGAGCTCCTCCTACGGCGTATATCTCTCCAATTCCAGCTATGTCGCATGCAACGAGGGTTAGGGGATTTACCCTCCCTTTCTCGTTCGGAGGCGTGCACGCTATTATTCTCTCGACTCCGGCTATGTTAGCCGGAACTCCGGCCATTAACGCTGTCGAAGGATAACTCGCCCTTCCTCCGGGAATGTAGATGCCGACGGAATCGAGGGGCGTGAACTTCCTCCCCATAACGCAATCTCCGAAGTCTATCTTCATGTCCCTCTCCACTGCTGTGATAGAATGAAACCTGTCTATGTTCTCCCTCGCCACTTCGAGGGCGTCTATCAAATCGTCGTCGATCAGATCGTAAGCTCTGTCTATCTCCTCCTTCGGAACCTTGAGATATTCCGGCTCGACCCCGTCGAACTTCTTCGTGAACTCCAAGAGGGCTTTATCTCCCTCCTCCCTCACCTTCTCCACAATCGGTCTTACCTTCTCCATGAACTCGTCCCAATCGATCTTCCTGTTTTCGAGTTTCAGCAAATCATCGAGTGGAACTATCATACGGTTAGCACGGAGTGCATTGTATTTAAATGTAAAAGCACTCGCCCGAAAACACCCTTATCTCCTCTCCATCCCTTTTCAGGATGAGTGCTCCGTTTTCTGCCAAATCCTTGGCAAGTCCTCTGAACTCCTTCCCCGCAACCCTTACGACCACGAATTTTCCTAAGGTGTCGGAAAGCTTCTTCCACCTCTCCCTCACCTTCTCCCACTTTCCTTCCAAAAGCTTTTCGTAGTAGAACTCGAACCTCTCTATAACCCTCCCCAAAACTTGCGAGCGGTTCAGATCCTTCCCGTGAACTTCCTTCAGGGATATCGCGTATTCCGGAACGGGATTGTTGACGTTTATTCCTATTCCGACGATTACGATCGGATTCTCAACCTCCCCAGTTAACTCGCACAGAATTCCGCAGACCTTCCTTCCCTCTATCAGAACGTCGTTCGGCCACTTCAGTTTCCCACCTATCGCCTCCGCCACGGCAACTCCTGCAGTAAGGGTCAGCTTGGGAACGTCCTCTATGGGGAGAGGATCGAGGGTTAGGGAGAAGTAAAGTCCTCCCGGTTCGCTGATCCATCTCCTTCCGAACCTTCCCTTTCCGGTAGTCTGTCTTTCGGCTATTACGAGAACTCCCGTCTTTCCTATCTCCTTGGCCCTTTCATTCGTCGAATCCGTAGTTCGGTAGTAGCGGATTTCCTTAACTATCTTAGAATTCTTACAAACCCTCGCGACTTCGTAGGGGGAGAGATCCGGCCTCTTCAATAGCTTGTATCCCACTTTCCTTTTCGCAGAAATGACGTATCCCATCTCCTCAAGCTTTCTGATCATCTTCCAAACCGACGTCCTACTGATTCCGAGCTCTTCAGCAATTCTTTGCCCAGAAGCTCCTTCCTCGAGCATCTCTATTAGCCTCACCATCGCATCGAGTTCCATGTTTAACAACGACACGGTAAAATATTTTGAGATTTCACGTCCGTCGATGAAGATTGCTGTGCTCGGTGGAACCGGAAGCTTGGGTAAGGGTCTGGTTTTGAGGCTCGCGAGCTTGGGTTATGATGTTATAGTCGGTTCGAGGGATGAAAAGAAGGCGAACTCCAAAGCGGAGGAATACGGGAGGATTTTGGGAACGGACATTAGAGGAGCGGACAACAGAAACGCGGCCAAGATGTGCGACATGGCAATAATCACGATCCCTTGGAAGCACGCTTTCGACACGGCGGAGTCGCTTAAGGATGTTCTTGCCGGAAAGATAGTCGTCTCTCCCGTAGTTCCGATGGAGAAAACAGATAAGGGTTTCGTTTACGTTTCTTTGCCGGAAGGTTCCGCGGCGGAAAGGCTGGCGTCGATTTTAAAGGAGAGCAGGATAGTTTCCGCCTATCACAACATTCCAGCGAAGAAGTTCGCCGATCTTAATGCGGAGTTCGAATGGGACGTGGCGGTTTGCGGGGACGACGAGGATGCGAAGGAGGTTGTGATGGGGATAACGAACGAAATCAAAGGGCTTAGGGCTTTGGATGCCGGAGGATTGAGCAATTCGAGGATAGTGGAGAGCCTAACTCCCCTACTGATAAACATAGCAGTTAACAACGGGATGAGAGATTTGGGGGTTAAGTTCGTTTAAGTAACCTCATAAAAGGGAAGAAAAGCTGACAAAATAATAATTACGGGACCTACGCCTCCAGAGTGCCGTATAAGCATTATGTCTACTGCCACGCGTCACACTCTTCCTCAAAGTCCAGCAGAGAAAACTCCCAATCTTAAACACCTTATAGGCCACTTTTGCTACTAATACAAAGATTTTTGTTTCGAAGTCAAGATAAATTGATCATGCGTTCTATGCTCATAATAGCTTGGAACTCCCAGCACATCCACCAAGCTGTGAAGGATCTGACCGAGGAAGCAATAAGTTTTAAAATAGATGTTTTAGACGTTCAGACTTTGAATAGAACGAACGAACTTCCAGATCTCTCGAAATACGATATAGTGGTGATCAATCAGATGGGGAGAGGAGATTGGGAAAAAGAAATCGTTGAAAAAGCTAAGGATAAGATTTTCATAGCGTTCAATTCGAGCGTTGACGAACATTCTAACGTATCGAAAAAAGATTACGAAACTCTGAAGAGATATCTGGCTTACGACGGATTGGAGAATCTGAAGAACTTCGTTAAGTTCTGCATGCGGTTAATAGATAAAAGTGTGAATGTCGAAGATCCAAAGCCGATGCCTTGGAACGGTATATACCATCCGAAGGGTGGACTGTTCGAAGAACTGAGGGATTATTTGAAGAGGTACGAGTTGAACGATAGCGATCTCGTAGGTTTGCTTTTCTATAGGGCGAGGTTTCTGTTCAGGAATACGGCTCACATCGACATGTTGATAGAGGAGCTTGAGAGAAGGGGTGTAGGTGTAATTCCAGTCTTTACGCTCACGTTTCCGGATAAGGATTTAGGAGCACCGGGAGTGGATGAAGCGATAAGGAAATACTTCTTCATGAACGATCGGCCCATCATATCCTTACTAATCTGGGGATTATACTTCAAGGTCTGCGACGACTTGAAAATCCTCAAGAAGTTGGACGTGCCCGTTATAAACGCTATAGAGATCTACGCAAAAAGTCCTGAGGAGTGGATGAAAGATCCGAAGGGATTAAATCCGGTCATGGTTTCGTTTGCGGTAGCTCTTCCGGAATTCAACGGTGTGATAAATCCGACGGTGTTTTCGGGTGAGATCAGAACTCAAACCGTTCTGAAGTCCGTTCCAATAGAGGAAAGAATTAGGAGAATCGTTGAGCAGGTGGAGAGATGGCTTAAGCTTAGGAGGATGAAGAATTCGGAAAAGAAGGTAGCAATAGTTCTGCACATCTCGGACATAGGCAATACCGAAGCTAACGTGGGAACCGCCTTAGGTTTGGATACGTTCGAAAGCGTTGTGGAAATACTCAGAGCTATGAAAAAGGCTGGCTATGACGTCAAAAACATACCCAAAGACGGAAGGGAACTTGCCAAGATGTTTTTAGAGAATAAACAGATGTGGGAGGGGATATGGAACTACAGTCCGAATTACGCTTTCAAGATTTCGAAGGAAACGTATGCAAGGTGGTTCGAGGAGTTGCCTGAAAGGATCAGAAAATCGATGTTCGAAACTTGGGGGGAATTCGATGATGTAGGGATTCCGGGAATTTCGTTCGGAAACGTCCTCGTAACTGTTCAGCCTCCAAGGGCTAAAACTTTCGATCCTGAGGAATTTCACAAGCTGATACACAATCCAACCTTACCTATCCCCCATCACTACTACGCATTCTACAGATTCCTCAACGAAAACTTCGATGCGGTAATTCATTTAGGTAAACACGGAAGCGTGGAGTGGTTGCCCGGAAAGAGCGTAGGTTTGTCCGAAGAATGCTATCCGGACTTATGTCTGCGTAGCATCCCGAACGTTTACGTTTACATAGTCAACAACCCTGCAGAGGGAACACAGGCGAAAAGGAGGGGGTATTCGACGATAATAGATCATCTCCCACCACCCATGAAGAGATCGAACCGCTACGAAGAACTCGAAATAGCCCTAAACGAATACTTCAAAGCTGAGGAGAGGGGGCTGAAAGAACAGAGGGAGATTGCAAAAAGGAGGATCATCGAGCTTGCGAAGAAGCTCAACTTCGAATTCAAGGATTTGGAGGATTTGCACACCAAGATAGTTGAGCAAAACGAATCCCTTTACTGCTACGGCCTCCACGTGTTCGGCAGGATAGATGAATCCACTCTTGATGACTTCGTGAATTCCATAGTCAAGCCCGAAAGGTTCGTGCTGAAGGAGATGGGTGTAGATTACGCCGAATACCTCAGAAATCCGTTTAAGGTTGTAAACGGATACACTTTAAGCGAGATCGTTAACTCGATCAGAGATGGGGACATTCCGGAATTCTTAAAGGATGCGATGGAAAAAGCAAAAGCCGAAATCGAAGAGATGCGAATGGATGTAAGAAGGAGGATAATGAACATAAGGGAGATCGAAAATCTTTTGAGAGCCTTGGAGGGCAAATTTATCGAACCTGCCCCATCCGGAGATGTGACGAGAGGAAGGATAGAGGTTATACCCACCGGATTCAATTTCTATTCGGTGGATCCGAGAGCCATTCCGTCGAAGAGCGCTTGGGAAGTTGGAAAGAAGTTGGCCGAACAGCTGATCGATAAAATGGTGAAGGAGAACGGGAAATATCCCGAAACGATAGCGTTCGTCGAATGGAGTAGCGATCCCATGAATACGGATGGAGAGCAGATAGCGCAGATTCTCTACCTATTGGGTGTCGAACCCGTTTGGGAAGGGGATAAGATGGTTGGGCTGAGTGTGATTCCGCTCGAAGACCTCAAAAGGCCGAGAATAGACGTGATAGTTAGAATAAGCGGTCTCTTCAGAGATACATTCATGAACCTCGTGGAACTTATAGATACAGCTGTTGCAAAGGTTGCGGGCTTGGACGAACCTCCTGATATGAACTACGTCAGAAAGCACTATCTCGAAGGCTTGAGACACAGGATTTTTGGAGATAAGCCCGGAGCATATGGGGCTGGTGTAAACCATGCTATAAACTCCTCACATTGGCAGAGCGAGGAAGAGCTTGCGGGGATATACATAAACTGGGGTTGCTACGCCTACGGAAAGGATGCGTTCGGTGTGGAAGCTAAGGAGGAATTTAAGCTCGGCCTTAAGAGAGTTGAGGCCGTCGTGAGAAATCATTACACCGACGAATGGGACATAACGGACGACGACTGTCCATACGCATTCCAAGGAGGTTTGGCGTTAACGGTGGAGAAGTTGACCGGAAAGAGACCGAAAGTTCTCATAGGGGATACGAGGAATCCAGAGTCAGCGAAGATTGTAGATGCAAAGGAAGAAATCGAGAGGGTTGTGAGAAAGACCCTACTGAACGACGACTGGATTGAGGGTATGAAGAGGCACGGATACAAGGGGGCTGGAGACATCATGAAGAAGATCGTAAACGTTTACGGATGGCAGGTAACGACGAAGGTTGTGAAGGATTGGATATTCGACGAGATCGCCGAGAGGTTCGTGCTCGATGATGATATGAGGGAGTGGTTTAAGGAGAACAACCCCTATGCTGTGGAGGAGATAGCGAGGAGACTGCTCGAGGCGTATAAGAGGGGACTGTGGAATGCAGATCAAAGAACCATAGAAAAGATAGAGGAGATCTACACGGAGATAGAGGGGATACTTGAGGACTTTTGAGCTTTATGAGTTCAGATCAATCGTTTTTAGGATGAATTCAATGTCAAGCGAATTTTTCACGACTTCGGCGAATTCGTCGATCCAACTTTTCGGTTTAACGAATTTGACGTTCAGATACCCCGCGATGGCTTTCAGGACGTTATCGTTGCTGAACAATCCGTGGAGGTAAGTTCCCCATACCATTCCGTCGTCGCTCGCACAGCCGTCGTCTTCGAAAATCGGATTGCTTGCGAAGGTTTTGCCCTTATGGATTTCGTAGCCCCAGACCTTCTGACCCTTGATCTTATCCAATATTACCGCATCCCCCGTTACGGTTTTTACAACCTGAACGGTCTTTTTCTTGAATTCGTCGAAGATCGTAATTGCATCGAGCAATCCCAAGCCCTTAACCCTTACATAATCGTGCTCAACACCCTTATCGATTATCTCCTTTCCGAGCATTTGATATCCGCCGCAGATGCCTATAATTGGGACCTTCCCAGCGATTTTTCCGAGCTTTTCATCAACCCCAGCCGACTTAAGCTCTTTTAAGTCTGCGATTGTATTCTTCGTTCCCGGTAGAATTATCACGTCAAACTCAGATAGATCGTCTCTTTTCCAAATGAATTTTATTCCAAAGGGCTTTAGGTGCTCGAAATCAGTCCAATTCGAAATCCTCGGAAACCTTACTATGCCGATTCTTGCGTCTCTATCGCTCCACTCTTCCAAGCTAACAGAATCTTCTGGCGTAAACGTTAGGTTGACGAAGGGAATAATTCCAAGGACTTCAATACCCGTAAGGGTTTTAAGCTTGTCGATCCCACCTTTTAGCAATCTCACGTCACCTCTGAACTTGTTTATTATGAAACCCTTAACCATCGAAGCTACATCTTCCGGCAAGAGCTTATACGTGCCGTAGAGGGATGCGAAGACGCCTCCCCTATCGATGTCCCCTACGATAAAAATGGAAGGCTTGGCAATTCTCGCGATTCCTATATTCGCTAGATCTCTGTCGTAGAGGTTTATCTCAGCTAACCCTCCAGCCCCCTCAATCACTATTACATCGAACTCTTTCTCAAGCTCTCTGTAAGCTCGCTCAACAACTTCACGCAACCATCCGACTTCCTTATAGTATTCCAACGCTGAAACGTCTTTCACAGCCTTACCGAGCACTATCAATTGGGAGAGGAGATTTCCTTTAGGCTTGAGCAGAATTGGATTTATGAGCTCATTAGGCTCGATCCCGCAAGCCTTAGCCTGAAAAGCTTGAGCTATAGCTATTTCTTTCCCATCCTTCGTTACGAACGAATTTAGGCTCATATTCTGCGCTTTGAAAGGGGCTATGTTGTAGCCCATTTTGCTCAGTATCCTGCACAAAGCCGCAACTATTACGCTCTTGCCGACATGACTCGACGTTCCGGCGATCATCAACGCTGGCATATCCTGAACACAGCGTTCAGAATCGCATAAGTTACGAAGATATCCTTACCTATCGGTTCGCACAGTATCACCTTCTTTCCATCGAATTCGCCCTCTATTACGCCCGTTCCTCCCTTAAAACCCAAAGCTTCTGGAAGCTCCTCGGTCGTATGGACCCCGTAAGCTATGAACAGCGGAACAACGTAAATAACCTCGGATTTCATCTCCCTTATAACCTCATCCACAGTCGGCCTTCTGTTGTGCGCTGCAAATGCCAGCCTCACCTCATCGAAAAGCCCAGTCCTCTCTATCCTCTCCTTATGCAACTCCATAACCTCCCTGTAATACGGCAACCTGCTCCCATGCCCGACTATAACCAAACCCCTCACAGTATCACCTCCTCTTCGCAAATAAAATGACGAGATCCGATTTTATTTCGCAATTCTCGCATATTCTCTCGTTCATATATCCCAAATTCTCCAGCACGGTTACGTTCGCGAAATCCATTAACCTTTTGACGTTAAAATTCGAATCCGCCACTATCAGAGCATACCTACCGATTTTGAATGCTTTCTTAACCTCGTCGATACAATCCCTCGCGTGTCCGTCTATTACTACCACTTCCGTTAAATCCACACCCAATCTGGCCAACGCCAGCTGAACGGACGAGATTCCCGGAATCACTTCTCCTCTTATCTTCTTACCCAAACCGACGACCATCGGGTCTCCGGTTGACAGGACGACCACTCTCCTTCTTCTACCGTCCTCCTCTATCCTCCTATAAACATCCTTCCCGAACGACTTGAGTTCGACCACCTTACCACTTACATACTTCTTGGCGAGCTCGATCGCTCTTCTGCTCCCATATATTACATCCGCTCTCCTTATCTCCTCAATGGCTCTTTCCGTGAGAAAGCCTTGAGATGCTCCGACTCCGACGATTACAACCCCTCTCCCTCTTTTAATTTGACCCCTTTCGCGGGCGATATCGATGATAGTGTTGAGTACGGCTACGCAGATATTGCTACCTCCTCTGCTACCGACCGTCGTTATGGAAGGAACGTCGAGGGATCTGATCAATTCCTTAGCTCTATCCGCATTCACGAATCCAACGGGTGTTGCGATTATGAGAGCGGGTTTGAATCCCTCCTTACATAGATCGTATACGGCCATAGCTCCTGCTGGTGAGTTCCCGATTGCCACGATGTTTCCGTCGATCAGATTCCTAAGCCTGTAAAATCCATCTCTAACCCTCACGTCCGCATCTAAATCCGCGTGTTCCACCGCAACAACGACATCGTGATACCTTATCCCAGCCTTAACCATGGATACATCCACCACGATCTTAGCACCCCTTTCCAACGCCTTTATTCCTGCATCGACTGGATTTCCCTTAAAAACTATCAAATCCTTTACCGACGGATCGCCAGTAGCGATTATACACCTCTTCAGAATTAGATCCTCAGGACTATTACCCTTCACGAATTTTTTAACGATCTCATGGCTTTTTCTAACGATGTTCTTCGCCTCATCCCCACGAGCGCCCATCATACCTACCACCTGTACTTCCTCGAATACCCTCTCGGTGTGATCATTTTTCCGTTTACAATCATCGTTTCAGAATTCGAGATGAATAAAATCGTATGCATGTCGATCTTGCTCGGATCTTCGATTATATCCTTAGGTGTCGTTACGAAAACGCTCTCTTTCTCTCTTGTGGCGTTTTTAACCACACCGATCGGAACGTTCCCCCTAACTTCGAGCACGATCCCCATAGCCCTCACGAGCTTATCGACCCTCCTTCTGCTCGAAGGATTGTATATCACCACTACGAAATCACCCTCTAACGCCTTTCTAAGTCTCTTTTCTACGGTTTCCCACGGTGTGAGTAGATCGCTCAGGCTTACGACCGCATGATCTCCGCTTACAGCACAGCCTAAGAGAGGTGAGGCCGAACACAAAGCCGTAACTCCGGGAATCACCTCGAAGTCTACATCCGCTCTGGTAGAATAAACGTATTCAGCGACGAGCGAAGCCATGCCGTATATGGACGGATCTCCACCGCTCACGAGGCTCACTATGTGTGATTTGGCAAGCTGAACTGCTTTTTTAACTCTTTCAACCTCCTCTCCCATCTTGCTTTCGATTATCTTGCCTTTAACGATGTGGCGAATTCTCTCAACGTAGGTCTTATGACCTAAAACGAATTCGGACTCCTCGAGTGCTCTTTTAGCCTTGAGCGTTAGCAGTTCTACATCGCCGGGTCCAATCCCAACGACGTAAAGCTTACCTCGCGATCGCAATCGTAACACCTCCGTAAACTTTTTTCGGTAAAATTAGCTCCTTCTTTTTGGAATAAAACAGAGCACAAGCCTCTGCAACGTTCTTCACACCAACCATAACCGCCTTGGTTTCCTTGACATCCATTTTGTTTATTTCCTCGGCCGGAACGAACATCAGAGGCCTCTTAATTCTGTCAACAGCTTCGATTAATCCTTTTTCATCTTTCTTCAAATCAACGGTGGCTATTAATCTGACGTCATCCAAACTTGCTCCTATCTCATTCAACGCTGAATTAATGGCTTTCAAGACTTCTTCCGAGCTGATTCCCTTTCTGCAACCTATTCCAATGCAAAGCCCTTCCGAAAACTCCGCAGAAGTCGTTATGACTGGCGTTAACCCCAAACCCTTAAGCCTTTCTGCAACGATGTTTGCTCCATGGTGTCCTCCGATTAAGGGAATTGCAAACTTCATGAGCTTATCCACAACAACAACAGCCGGATCAACCCACTTGCTCTTCAAATAGGGACAGATAGCTCTGACAACTATACCAGTGGGCATGTAAGCTACTATGCAGTCATAATCTATGAGTTCTCCAAATATTCCGGGACGATAGAGCACGATATCCGCTTTTAAGAATTCTGCTATCTTTTTAAGCTTTTCAAGATCTTTTTCAAATCCCAAAACCGCTACGCGTATAGGACAGACCTCCTACCCTTTCTTTCTAAAACTTTACCTATTATTATGACCGCAGTACTCCTAATTCCAGCCTTTTTAACCTTCTCCGCTATATCTCTGAGCGTTCCCTTTATAACCATCTCATCCTCTCTCGAAGCATGATAAACCACCGCAACTGGCTCGTCCCAGCCTCTAATCCTGCCAACTCTTTCCGCTATTTCTTCAATCTTATCAACTCCCAATAAGATTACGAGTGTGCATGGAATTTTCGCAAAATCCTCCAGATAATCCCTTTCGAGGGTTCTCCCAGCTGGTCGGAGTATTGCAACCGCATGTGAGACAGAGGGTATCGTAAGCTCAGTCTTTAGAACTGCGGAAGCGGAAAAAACGCTACTGACTCCAGGGATTACCTCGCATTCGATTCCTCTCTTTTCAAGCTCAACTATCTGTTCGTTTAAGGCGGAGAATATGGACGGATCACCGCTTACAACTCTCGCAACGATCTTCCCAGCTTTAACGTTATTTTCGATCAGTTCAATTATCTCTTCGAGCTTCATCCCGTAGCTGTTGACCTTCTTTCCGCTGAACTCATCCAAGAATCTTTCGTCTATCAATGAGCCGGGGTAGATTATCAGATCGGCCCGCTTGAGTATCTTGTATGCCTTAAGCGTTAGCAGTTCTGGGTTACCGGGCCCAAAACCTACGAAGTATACCTTCAGAGCGATCACCTCATACCGACGATGATCGTGAAGTAATCAGCCCTATTTGGAAGATCATCAAGCTTTTTGACTCTCTCTCCGTCCATGAACATCCTTTCCGCCAGATAAATTTCGTTCATACCCATACTCCTTAGGCGTTCACATATCTCCTTAGGCTTCGTAGCTTTCAAGACGACTACACAACCGATCTCCTCTTTAAGCGTGGTTACGAGCATCGAAACGTCCACGAACCTTTTTATCTTTGAAAATACAGCCGTAAAGCTCGGCACTCCCGGAACGATCTCGATCTCGATTTTTGGATTCATCTTGAGAACCTCCTCTGCGAGATGCTGGAATGTGGAGTAGAACATCGGATCACCCAAGCACGCAAACGCTACGTCTTCATCAACGCATCTCTCCGCAAGTTCCCTTGCAAGCTTAATCGTTACCTCCCTACTCCTACCCATCGGGAATTCCACTATACGGGGCTTTACGACATCTTTGACGAGGGATTCCGCGAGCCTTCCCGGAACTATCACCTCGTCCACCGCTTTGAGAACCTCAATCGCCTTCAGAGTAATCAGCTTTGGATCTCCCGGCCCCAAACCAACGCCGAATAACATCACACACCCCCCACAACGATAAATACGGGATTTATCGGCTTGAAAGCCGTGAGTCCAGCCAACTCGTAGCTCTTTGAAACGTTAACGATCAAAGCCTCCTTAAAAACTCCTAATTCCTTCATGACCCCGATGGTCCTACAAGCCATTTCGATTCTCGCAAGGTTTACGGCTAATCTTTCGGCCTTTCTGCTTGCAACTCTGATCATCTCCTCGATGTCTTTTGTCCCTCCGAAGAAGACTATATCGTAATCGTAGTTCCTTAGGAATTCTAAACCGTGCATGTGTAGTAATTCGACGTTTTCCTTAACCTTAGCACTCCTAATTACTTTCTCATCGATGTCGACAGCGTAAACTTTGGAAACGTAATCTGCAAAGAAGTTCGACACAGCACAGCTTCCACAACCTATATCTGCGAATACATCCTTCTTTCTCGGCTTTAACTTCGCGAACAGAACTCCGATAACTTCATCCTTCGTAGCCTTCATGAAAGACACCTCCCAAGTATCAGTTCGGCCGAGTAAAAGTGAATGTGGGTGTATCCGGCCAGCGTATTGTATACCAAAGCACCGTCTAATCCATTCTTGATCCCCTTTCCATCCGTTTTGAATGCAAATTTCACATCTTCATCGGGCAAAGCGTAGCTGTAATGGAATTCGTGACCTCTGAAATTTCCGACGAAGAAGGGATTGCTCCTTATAACCTCTCCCTTAACGTAGCCCAAAGCCTGAAGCCTTTCCGTAAACACTATATCCATATCGAGAACCCCCGCCATTTCGATCCTTCTACCGTTCACATCTATCCCCCTTGAGAGAAACATCATTCCCCCACATTCCGCGTATATCGGTTTACCATCTTCAGCCTCCTTCCTAATGAACCGCCCGAACTTGCGAAGCTCTGGATACAATTCCGGATAACCTCCTCCCAAGTAGTAAGCGTCGCACTCCATCCATTCACCCTTGAGCGGAGAAAAGAATACGAGTTCCCCGAATTTTCTCAGAATTTCCAGATTGTCTCTGTAGTAGAACGCAAACGCCCCATCGAACGGTATTCCTATTCTCCTATTATCCGAACGATCGAATTTGTCTAAGTCCACGGCTTTAAGCTTAACTTCCGAAATCTCTAAAATTCTGCCGATGTCTATGTAGCTCTCACCTATCTCCGCCAACCTTTTCCAATCCATCTTCGCTTCGCAACCCAAAATCAGTCCCAGATGTCTGCTCTCGATTTCCAACTCTTTTTTCTTTGGTAAGTAACCGAACACCTCGTAACCTTTCTCCTCGAAAACCCTTCTAAGCTTCTGAAAGAGATTATCGGTGCAATTGTTGAATATCACGCCGGCGATATTCAAATTTTCATCGAAATTCCTGAAGCCTTCGAACATGGCAACTGCTGATAGCGAAACTCCTCTGACATCCATAACCAGTATAACCGGCGCTCCTATCAGCTTTGCGATATGGGATGTTGAGGAATAATCCGTAAATCTGTATCCGTCGAAGAGACCCATTACCCCTTCAATCACGCCGAAGTCCTTTTCCCTCATCCACCTGACGAACGACTTTAAAACGCCGTCCTCCCCCATCATGAATGCATCCAAGTTCACCGCATGATCGCAAAACGAGTAATGCGTAGGATCTATGAAATCAGGGCCAACCTTAAACGGCTGAACCCTCAAACCTCTTCTTTTTAAGGCTGAAGCTATACATAACCCGACGATAGTCTTTCCGACACCGCTTCTCACACCGCCGATGACCACCGCGTTAGATTTAAATTCAAGATTATTTGATTTTGAATCCATGAAACTTGATAAGATGTTCGTGGTATTATGCTTAGCGGTTTTGACGTTTGGTTGCGTCGCACACGAAACACCGAAGCAAAGTTCGGGAATCGTTAAGTTTGCCGAAAACTTTCAGATAATACCTCATGAGGGCTATACGATCCTGAAGGTGAGAGAAGACGGAAATTGGAAAACATACATCCTCTACAAAGACAAGCCTCCGAGCGGTGTTGAGGGAACACCGATAAAGGTTCCCGTAAAAAGGCTGGTCGTCATGTCCTCAACGCATATAGCACAGCTCGAAGCTATAAACGGAACCAACGCAATCGTCGGAATAATGTGGGGTCACAGATACAGGATATACTTCCCAGACATAGTTAAAAGGTTGAACAACGGAAGCATAGTCGATTTAGGCCCTCCGAACGCTCCAGATTACGAGAGGCTCTTGGAATTGCATCCCGATCTGGTCGTGATATTTGTATCCTCCGGTATGGGAACGGAGAAGGTCAGGGAGAAACTCAAGGAGCTCGGAATTCCATACATCGTCGACAGCGAGTGGCTGGAGAAGGATCCGCTGGCGAGGGCGGAATGGGTGAAGTTCTTCGGAGCCTTGCTATGTAAAGAGAAGCAGGCTGAAAAATATTTCGATAAGATTGTGAAGAACGTTGAGGAAACTAAAAGAATCGTTGAGAAGGCTAAAAGCAAACCGAAAGTGGTTTGGGCTTGGATATGGAAGGGCAAGATTTACGTTCCAAGAGGGAACAGCTACGTTGCAAGGATGATCGAAGAATACGCCGGAGGAAAATACGTATTCGACGATCTGAACGGAACTGGATACGCTATCGTGAACATCGAGGATCTGATTCTGAGGGTGAAGAATGCAGATGTTCTGATAGTTCCGAGTTATACGGCCAAGAGTCTGAAGGATTTGGAAGAGCTTGAGCCTAGGCTCAAGGAGATAAAGGCATTTAGAGATGGAAGGGTTTACGCGATAACCGAAGACTACTGGCAACTCGGATTGCTTCACACCGATGTGGTTATAAGGGATCTTGCGGCGATACTTCACCCCAACCTGTTTAAGGATTACAAGCCAAGGTTCTTCGTGAGGCTGACATGAGGTGGATTTTTACGCTCCTAATACTCCTTTCGATAGCGTCGATTCTTATAGGAATATTCGTGGGTTCGGTTAACGTCGGAGTCCCAGATTTGATTAGCTATCTAAGCGGTCATCAGGATGTTAAGGGGTATATACTCTGGCAGATCAGAATTCCGAGAACTTTAGCGGCTTTTTTGGGAGGGGCGTGCCTCGCCTTAAGCGGCTTACTTCTTCAAACTTACTTCAGAAATCCTTTGGCTGGCCCGTTCGTCTTGGGAATTTCCTCCGCCTCATCGCTGGCTGTAGCACTCTGCATGTTAGCCGGAATCGGAGCTCACAGCTTGGGTATAGTAGGGTCGGCATTCTTGGGAGCCATGGTGGCTACTTTTATAGTAATCACCCTTGCGGCGAAGGTTAGAAGTGCCGTAACGTTGCTCGTTGCCGGATTGATGCTTGGATACATCTTCTCCGCACTGGAAAAGATTCTCATTACGTTTGCTGAGAGCCGTGAAGTTCACGTATTCGTTTTGTGGACCTTCGGAAGCTTCTCTGGAATAACTTGGTCGAATTTAAAAACCATAACCTTAGCGGGAGTTCCTATAATGGCGATCGCCTTCTTGCTTTCGAAACCGCTTAACGCGCTATTACTCGGAGAAGACTATGCGAGAAGTATGGGTGTTGATGTAAGAAGGATTAGAGTCGCCATCGTGTCCATATCGAGTTTACTAACAGCCCTCGTGACTGCTTTCGCTGGAATAGTTGCGTTTATAGGCCTTGCCGTCCCCCACATCGCAAGACTCTTGCTTAGAACGTCTGACCACAGAGTTCTAATACCGTCCACCGCACTTGTAGGCGGGATCGTAACGGTTTTATGCGACGTGATTTCGAGAACTCTGCTTAATCCCGTGGAATTGCCGATTAGCGTCGCCACATCCCTGTTCGGTGCTCCGATCGTCATATACTTGGTGATAAAGAGGAGGAGGATATGATGATCGTCGTTAAGGATCTTTCGGCGGGATATTCGAAGGTGGTAATTTCCGGTGTCAGCTTTAGGGTGGAGAAGGGCGAGGTAGTTGGAATAATAGGCCCAAACGGGAGCGGAAAATCTACACTGCTAAAAACGATATCTGCTCTGCTGAAGCCTGTAACGGGAGTGGTTTATTTGGACGGAAAGAACGTTCATGAAATGTCGCCTTCAAAGCTTTCAAAAGCTATGGCAATCACAACAACGGAAAGACCGGATGTAGGATTTCTGACAGGATTTGAGGTCGTCAGCTTGGGTAGATATCCATACACCGATGCGTTCGGAAGGTTGAACGAGCGTGATGTCGAGGTGATCATGGAATCGCTGAGACTTGTGAACGCCGAACATCTTGCAAATAAACCGTTTTTCGAGATGAGTGACGGGGAAAGACAGAAGATACTGATAGCAAGAGCTTTAGCACAAGAACCGAGAGTTTTGATCCTCGACGAACCGACGAGCTTTTTGGATGCAAAGCATAGAATAGAGATATCGCTACTCCTAAGGAGAATTGCGATCGAGAAAGGGATAGCGGTGATTTTGACGACACATGATTTAGAATTGGCTTTGAGAGTATGCGATAGAATAGTGATGGTAAAGAACGGTAGGATCTTAACGGAAATTAAGCCGGAAGATCTGAACTGCGAGGAAATAACCAACCTCTACGAATTAGATCTTGCAGAGTTCGATCCAATCTTGGGAACTTTCGAAGTTAAATGTGAGGGAAAACCGCTCGTTCACTTGGTATGTGGTGGCGGAAGCGGCGCAAAGGTTATGAGGGTCTTAGCTAGGAAGGGGATACCGTTTACTACTGGAGTGATTCACGAAAACGATATCGACTGCTATGTGGCAAGGAGGTGTGCGTTTGAGGTAGTGGTAGAAAGAGCATTCGACGAAATACGTGAAGATTCATTTAAAAAAGCACTCGAATTGGTGAAAAGGATTGGAATCGTATTGGATACTGGATTTCCGATCGGAAAGTTAAATGTGAAAAACTTAGAATTGCTTGAACAGGCTGAGAGCTCCTATAGCCTCAGAGGTGATGACGAACTGAATAGACTTGGGATTGAGGCTAAACCGATTGATCTATCAGAATTTATTAAATCACTACAAAAAAATCGTGATTATTTCGGCGATTAAAAACGAACGACAGACTAATGAAGCATATTACCTGATCGAAGAGCTCAATAAAGCTTTGGAAAGGCGGAGGGTGATAGAGCATGCTTCAGGATATATTAGAGACTCTCGAAAGGCACGAGGAGTTTATACGCTCCGTCATACCGCTGATAGCGAGCGAGAACGTGATGAGCTTGACCGCCAGAAGAGCTTTGGTCAGCGATTTCGGGCATAGGTATGCTGAAGGACTGCCAAGAAAGAGGGTTTATGCCGGATGCAGGTTCATAGACGAAATAGAGCTTAAAGCGATAGAATTGGCGAAGGAAGTTTTCAAAGTTGAGCACGCTAACGTTCAGCCGACTTCTGGAAGTGTTGCCAACCTCGCGCTATATGTGGCCTTCACGAAGCCGGGTGATACCATTATGACCCTAAGCGTTAAGGACGGCGGGCACATAACGATGAACAGAGTCGGCTTGGCGGGGAGGATCGGGTTGAACGTGGTGAACTTCCCGTTCGATGCTGAGGAGTTCAACATAGATGTCGATAAAGCAGAGAAGCTCATTAGGGAAGTGAATCCGAAGCTCGTGTTCTTCGGCGGGAGCGTTTTCCTTTTTCCTCATCCAGTAAGAGAGCTGAGGGATGTTGCGAAGGAGGTTGGAGCAGTAACAGCCTATGATGCAAGTCACGTTTTAGGCCTCATAGCCGGCAAGGAGTTTCAGAGACCTTTTGAGGAAGGCGTTGAAATCGTGACCTCTTCCACACACAAAACGTTCCCTGGCCCTCAGCACGGCATAATCCTCTGCAGGTCGGAGTTTGCTGAAATAGTGGATAGGGCTGTTTTTCCCGGAGTCGTAAGCAACCACCACCTCCACCACGTAGCGGCTCTAACCATTGCACTGCTGGAGATGAAGGAGTTCGGAAGGGAATACGCGAAACAGATAATCAGAAATGCCAAGGCTTTGGCCAATGCTCTCGCAGAGGAAGGATTCAAAGTCGTCGCCGAACACAAGGGATTCACCGAATCCCATCAGGTGTTGGTAGATTTACCCGAAATCGGAGGGCTCAAGGCGGAGAAGATGCTCGAAGAGGCTGGCATACTCGTCAACAGAAATCTCCTGCCTTGGGACAAGGAGAGAGGTAGAGATTTCAGAGATCCCTCCGGAATCAGATTGGGAGTGCAGGAGGTTACGAGACTTGGGATGAAGGAGGACGAGATGAAAGAAATAGCGAAGTTCATGGCGGACGTCTTGCTTAGAGGAAAAGATCCGAAATCTATTGCTAAGAAGGTGGCGGAGTTCAGAAGGGATTTCACTAAGGTTCACTACTCGTTCGATTCAGGAGAAGCTCCTTTTATATGAATGGTTAAAATAAAAGTATAAATTAAATTTTCAGTAAAGCAACACTGTTGATAACCTATTTGGACTGTGCACGGTGAGATATCACAACCGTTTTATTCGGATTTGTTACATTTCAACCAAAGATATTTATCCACAATTCTCAATTTGCTGCATTTGTGTTTTTTGCTAAGTTCAGATAAGACTTTGTCGTGTTTCTTAATAAATTTTTGAATTATACACATGAAGTTATAGTAATCAGTTTTACTGTCTCTGACACCCACTTTCTTTCTTATATTTTGATCCCATAGTGGAAAGAAGTTAGAGCACAATAGGTGTAATAGTTTACTGGCGGATGTGGGGCCAACGATTTTCCTGATTTCATCATAACACCTTTCAATATCCGATCTTACTTTTCTTAACTTGTTAAGCGTTTCGCAGATATCCTTATTCGTTAATGATCTTAACAATCTATTTTCCCAACCTTATATATATTCCCCCAAGAACTCTACCCATCATCCAATTTATTAAAAATACACGAATTGGACCCTTAACGTCTTCTTCTTTAAGCTTACACGGATCTACGTTCCTAATATCATTTATGCATCGAAAATATATGAATTCTCCGTATCCATACTCTCTATAGTGTTCTTCAACAAATTTTTTAATCTCCTCTTCATCAACATTCAAAATATCCATCACATATCCACCCCCAATTACTTATGAGCTTACTTGTAGTTAAATCACACACATCTAAAATATTTTTTGACGTTACGAATATATTATATGTTTCTGCCCGGCTGAATTCTTTTTCGCTTGTTTCATTAGAAATATCGTTCTCACTTTTGGGCTAACTAATTTCATAAATACAGATAGCCTTAAATACATTTTTACAGTTATGCATAATATGAGTGAAGTAAAGACGAGTATAGTTTTGCCTAGGGAGCTTTACGCTGAGTTGAAGAAGAGGGCGGTTGAAGAAGGCAAGACGGTGAAAGAAGCGATTATAGATGCGATTTTGAATTATCTTGCGAGTAAGAGGGAGAAATCGAAGGTTAAGGAGCTAATTTTGAAGCCGTGTGAAGGAGCTGGGCCGGAGGATTTGAGGGAATACGGAGGGGAAGACGTTGATTAAAGCTTTCGTAGATACTGAGATATGGGTTTTAGCTAAGAAGAAGCCGGTTAGAGAGAAGTTCAAGTCTTCTAAAGATTACAGGAGGGCTTTGAAGATACATAAGAGTTGTAGAGAGTTCTTTGAGAAGGAATTCGATAACTTGAGGATATACATGACTCTGCATCAGATAGCGGAAGTCTTTCACGTCTTAGCCTTTAGAGGGCACAGAGTCCCGTTAAACGAAGCTTTCGCAATAGCTGACGGTCTAATGAAAGATGATAGCATAATCAAAGTTCCAGTTTTAGCTGAACACGTAGTTGAGTCTCTCATGGCAAGTATAGAAACTGGCATACACATCTGGGACTTTCTGTGCTTCGTTCCTTTGAAGAACTACGTCGAAGTTATTTACTCTTTGGATAGGCACTTTCTCGAAATCGGTAAAAAATACGACGTAAAAGTCGTAAATCCCGCTCAAGAATGGTTAGACTTATAAATCAAGCATCAAAAAGATCTAACGTTATAACAATTTCTCAAAGCATCTCGACTTCAACACGACTTTATGACGGTGGTTTTCATGACATCCGGGTCTTTTACGGCGTAAATCTTGACGTTCGAAATTTCTCTTGCAATTCTCACGGCGTTATAGAATTCATCATCCGCTATGTCGAACATATCTCTGTAAATTCTCCCCCTACCCTTTGGCTTGAACTTGAATATCTTCCAGTTTAGAATTCTAACGCTTTCCGAGAGTTCGTTTATCAATCTTGCCAGATCCTCTATGTTCCCGATGTTGATCTTCGTCAGGACTGTCGTTATCGTGAACTCCTTATCGAGCTCAAAAGCCCTCATCACCACGTCGAAATGTCCTTTTCCGCGCATTCTGTTGTGGATCTCCTTAGTTCCGTCCAACGGAAGGTTTAGCACGTCTATCAGATCCAAGTAGTCCACCGAATCGAGCAGGACGCCATTTGTGTGCACCTTCGTCTTTAAACCCTTCTTCTTCGCAAATTCGAGGTAGTTCTTTAGCTCATCGTAGAGCAGAGGCTCTCCTCCCGCAAATACCACCATACCTCCTTCCATTTTTGAGATTTCGTCGAACACAATTTCGGGTTTCAGATCCTTCTCCTCGCTCATGCAGAACTTACACCTCATGTTGCACCTGCTTCCCAGCACGAAGACCTTTATCACCCTCCAGCACCTCCACTATCCTTTTCAAAGCTCTGACGGATCTGCTATCTCTGAAAAACGGATTTCCCAATATTATGTGATCGTAAAACCTCAAAGCATCGGTTATCTTCGCTACGACCTCCTTTAAATCCCCGCAGATAGCGTATCTCAACAGCACCTCCGATTTCTCGGCAATGTCCTTCGGAACTTCGAGGCGATCTCTGTTCTTGGATATGAACTCGAAGTCGATGTTCATTCCCGATATAACTGCGGATGACATAAGGAGTTCGTTCGTCATCTCGCTCGGGAAAACCAGAGCCGGAGCGTAGCAAGCTTTGAACTTGTTGGTGCTGAATTTAACGCCGTAGTTGAAAGCAAAACCGTCCGCAACCCCGTGAACAGCTTCGAAAACCCTATAACCGTTACAGCCGACCAGAACACCCCCGACTTTCTCCTTAAAATCCCTGACGAACTCTACGAACGATTTTACACTCCTGCTCCTGCCCATGACGAAAACGACGGAAAATTCGTTGTCGAATTTTTCTCTCAATTCGTTGAGGCTTCCGATTATCTCCTGTAAGCTCCTTCTGCTCGGTGAACAGAACAAGAACATCTTGGATTCTGCGTATTCCGCAAGAGATTCTGCAGTTTTGAACGGATTAAGGCTGTTTGTCTCACCTATCCATATAGGAATCCCGAGCTTATCACAGACTTTCGCCCTATCAGTAAGCAAATCTTCAGGGGCGTCCCCGTTTATGTTCAATCCTACCAGCATCTGTAACATTATTTATGCCGAAACCACTTATATGTTATTATGATTGGACTCATACCCGTCAGGTTCGAAAACCCCGTTCCCATCGGGTTCGGTTTGAAGAATTTTGCGGAATCTGTTTCGAAATTCGTTGAAAGCGGGGATGTCGTCTCGATTTCGAGCAAAGTGATTTCTTATTGCGAAGGGAGGGTCGTGAATTTATCGGATGTTGAGCCTTCTGAAAATGCCTTGGAACTCTCTCGAATTTGCAAACTCGATCCAAAGCTTTGCGAGTTGATAATAAAGGAGGCGGACGAGATTTTGGGATGCGTTGATGGATTCGTGCTGACTTTGAAGTTCGGCATGCTCTGTCCCAACGCCGGAATAGACACTTCAAACGCTCCGGAAGGTTTCGCTGTTCTCTATCCCGAAAATCCAAAGAAATCAGCAGATTTGCTCAGAAAGTGTTTGGAGCGTTATGTCAACGATGTTGGAGTTGTGATAACGGACAGCAGGATTCTACCGCTCAGAAGGGGAGTTTGCGGGATCGCTCTGGCGTATTCGGGCTTTAAAGCTCTGGTAGATGAGAGAGGAAAATCGGACATATTCGGAAAACCCCTAAAAAGCACTTTCAGAAATCTGGCGGACATGATCGCATGCGCCTCGCAACTTCTGATGGGTGAAAGTAGTGAGCTAACGCCGGTAGTGATTTTAAGGGGGTTGAACGTCGAATTCGGAGAATTCGATGAGGATCTATCGATAGAGCCGATGGAATGTCTTTATAGGCCGTTGTTTGGGGGGATGTTGCATGGTTAAGTTCGTCGGCGTGATCAACCTCAGTCCAGAGTCTTTCTACAGCGGATCGGTTTGCATGGATTTGGAATGTGCGTTGAGAAGGGCTGAGGAGATGGTAAGGCAAGGAGCTGACATGATAGACATCGGAGGGATGTCCACCGCACCGTACAAGAGAACTTGGATCAGCGAGGAGGCGGAGCTTAGAAGGGTAATTCCCGTGATAAAAGAGCTTTCCAAGTTGGACATTCCGATTTCGATAGATACCACGAGGACGAGAGTGGCGGAGATGGCGATTGAAGCCGGAGCGAGCGTGATAAACGCTGTAAAACCTAACGATGAGATTGTGGAGGTTGCGAAGGAATTCGGTGTTCCGATAATAGTGGTCGCGAACGAGATCGACTGGAACGAGAGTACCGTAATTGAAACGACGATAAGGGCGATGAGAAATGAAGTGGAGAGGTGTTTGAGAATTGGCGTGGAAAAGAGCAAGATAATAGTAGATCCGGCTATAGGATTCTGGCGTAAGGCTAAGTGGTTCGTCAGGGATTGCATGGTTATAGCAAATTTGGATAAGATAAAGGCTGAGGTGGGATTTCCCATTTTAGTCGGAATTTCGAGAAAATCCTTTATAGGGAAAATCCTTAACTTGGAAGATCCAGAGGACAGGCTTATAGGCTCCGTCGTTGCTGAAGCTATTGCCTCTGTGAAGGGTGCAGACTACATCCGAACGCACAACGTCTTGGAGACAAGATGGGCCGTAGAGATGGCAAAGGCTATAGCTGAGTTCATGATAAAGTCTGACCGTGTGAAAGTATAAGATGTTTTTTGAATTATTACAACACAATAAAAAATTTTAACGTTATTTAAATCGGTTTAAATGTGAAATTATTAGAGATGTATTTTGATAATTTTCTTTTTTACATCTACTGCTACGAGAAAGAAACATTATTCTACCGTTTAAGTCGTCTATCGCAACATCTTCGAAAAAACTCGTCCAACTTAAACTCTTTACGCTCGGAAACACTACTTTTCAACTTCTCTCAACCCCTCTGAACTGACAATTTAGGTAAAATCTCACCAAACATAAATTGCCTCTATCTGCCTAATCGATAAACCTATTATGATACAACCTACCAAAAAGCTGTGAGATAGTCCCTAAATGCCTTATATTTTCACAGTCAGTTAAATTACGATCTGATTGGGAAGATTTGATAGTATATTGGGATAAAACCGGTTAAGAGAGGGAGATGGGGCATCAAAGTGGAAAAATATTTAATATTTTTCCCACTAATTTAGGTGTGGTGGTAAAGGTGATTGGGAGAATAGACTCGAAGGGTAGGCTGTACATACCGAAGAAGATCAGAGAGAAGTTGAGTGGAGATGAAGTATATCTGGTTGAAATCGGTGGGAGGGTTGTAATTGTTCCGAAGCCGAGGGATCCGGTGAAGGATCTCGAAGAGGTTGGTAAGGACTTGCCGGACAAGCCGATAGGGGTGTTGAGGGAGGAAATATTGAGGCAAGCGATGGAGGAGATTGAATGATATACGCAGATACTGATTTCTTTTTAGCATTGCTAAAGCCTAAAGATTGGCTGAAGGAGAGAGCTAAGAAGATAAAGAAGGAGTATGAAGGAAGGATAACCACATCTGTAGTTACGTTCATCGAGCTAATGCTACTGTGCAAACGCTACAATATCGATCCCATTAGAGTAACTGCTGACGTCATGGCGATTTGCAACATAGACGACGAGAGGTTGTTGAAAGCTGCAATCTACGTCAAAGATTACGGAGCTAATGTGTTCGATGCATTCCACGCTGCCTACTGCGGTGGAACTATAATAAGCTCCGATTCCGTCTTCGACAAGCTCGGGATCAAAAGAATTAGACTTGAAGAGTGATCGAAGAAAGGTAGAGTGTTTGGCGTACGGTAAATATCTCGCTTTGGTAGGATATAGAAAGTGTCCTAAAAGTATTCAGACCCATTAGAGGGGGTAGCCGTTACAAGTCGACCAAGAGAGGTAAAACGAAGAACTTCTCCAGTCTGTAACTCCCGCAATCGATGGTACTGCAAGAGTCAAATAAAATATGATCAAAAATTATTTTTATATTGCTTTTGATGGGAACTACAGTTAGTAAGGAGATAAAACTCCATTTCAGTAATCCCTATACTCCCTACTAACGATCTTCCTATCTACCTTCCCCTCTCCGGCAATTCCCGGCTTTACGAGTTCTTGAGGTGAGAGCAGGACTTCGAGCTCATTCTCGCTGAACAGCCCCTTCTCCTTCAGCACTTCCCTAATAGTTTTGCCCTTCTCCATCGCCTCCTTCGCAATCTCTGCAGCTTTATCGTATCCCAAATACGGTGCCAGCGGCGTTATCAAAGCCGGACTCCTCTCCAAGTAGTATCTGCACATCTCTTCGTTCGCCTTTATCCCCCTTATGCACTTCTCAACCATAACCTCTACGGCGTTGGTTAGAATTTCGAGGGATTCGAGCATCGTGTGGACTATCAGAGGAGCCAAAGCGTTGAGTTCGAGCTGTCCGTGTGCGGTTGCGAAATTTATTGCAACATCGTTCGAGATTACCCTAACCGCCACCTGCTTGACACACTCCAGAATTACGGGGTTTACCTTGCCCGGCATTATCGATGAACCAGCCTGAACCGCGGGAAGCTGAATCTCCTTGAAGGAGCTCATGAGTATTAGGTCGTTGGAGATCTTGTATAGGTTCACGGCCAAAGCCTTCAGCAGTCCGTGGACCTCTGCAAATACATCCCAGTTCTGGGTAGGATCTATCAGATTGTCGGCTTTTGCAAGATTCAAGCCGGTTATGTCCCTCAACCTTTGGATTACAAGGTGTATATACCTGAGGTCCGCATTTAAGCCCGTTCCGACCGCCGTTCCTCCCAAATTTATCTGTCTGAGCCTTTCCTCAACTTTGTAAAGCCTCCATCTATCTCTCGCAATCGCATCCGCGTAAGCGCTGAACTCCTGTCCGAGAGTTATCGGAACGGCATCCTGCATTTCTGTCCTTCCGAGCTTAAGCACCCCGGCGAATTCCCTTTCCTTGTCCTCCAAAGCCTGTTGCAACTCTCCCACAACAGCCGTCAACTGCCTCAGCAGAAATATCGCCGCGATCCTTGCGGCGGTCGGAAATGTGTCGTTCGTGGACTGCATCCTGTTCACATCGTCGAGCGGGTGAACTTTTTTGCCTAAAATCTCGCTCGCCCTGTTCGCTATTATTTCGTTTATGTTCATGTTGAGCGAAGTCCCAGCCCCTCCTTGGAAGGGATCCACAACCACATGCTCGTGCCACTTCCCCTCTATAAGCTCGTCGCAAGCTTTTATTATGGCCCTCGCCTTATCCACCTCCAGATATCCCAACTGCATCAGAGCCAAGGCGCACGCTTTTTTAACCATCGCGTAAGCTCTGATGAGTTCCGGATGGATTCTGTAGCCCAATCTGAAAGTTACCGGAAAGTTCTCCTTAGCCCTTGCGGTATGTATACCGTAGTAAACATTAGCCGGAATCTCCTTTTCCCCCAAAAAGTCCCTCTCCTTTCTCAATACTTCCAAGCGTTCATCGGACATACCCTGGCACCTCTCATAAGCTCATACGGAATCTCCCTAACCTCCGCACCTTCCAAAACCATCCTTTCGAGCGGAAACATCTCCAAAAACCTTCCAAGGTATCCCTTAATGTGGCAGGCGAGTAAGCCTAAGGTGGTTATGCAACTTCCCCTACTCCTAACGAACTCTATCCTTTCGAGCATTTCGTCCCTCCTAAGCTTGCACGCGTTGCAGTGAATTACCAGCCTATGCCCTTCCAGATCATTCACATCTCCGAAATCAACCGTGCAATTTCTCTTTTTAAGTTCCTCAACTACCAATTCGAGGAATAGATCGTCGGGGTTGTTTCTATCGTTGCAACACTGAACTATCAGGACTTTATCCCCGCTCAACTCGTCGAAAACCCTTACACCCTTCACGAAGACCGTCAGATCTCCCTTAAACCTCGCCTCAAGGACGGAAAAGGATGTCACGGGAACTTCCGGCAAGTATGCATTATCGAAAGCCTTCGTGTCCACAACTGCAAAGCTGACGTCTCTGTTCAGATATTCGAGCGTTTCCCTAACGTTGTCCTCCCTCGCGACGACGCAGTAAGCATCCTGATCTATCGTCTCTCTAAAAGCTCTTATCCAAGTCAGGGGTAACCTGCCCCTCGGGAAATCTATTTTCTTCGGAAGAACGAACAGAACGGCTTCCCCTCCCTTGCAAAGATCCGCTATCAGCGGAACCTCTTGCTCGACATTCGCCCTCAAGACTATCTCACGTTTTAACGTTATCAAACCATCCTTAGTCTTAGCACTCACCTTGACGAAAGGTATACCGAACCTCTCGCTCAACTCCCTCAACTTCTCATCTGGAATCTCCTTCAGATCGATCTTGTTTATCACTCCCATTATCGGAATGTTCTTGGATTTGGCCATCTCTATTATCCTCTCCTCCAAATCGAAGTCGAGCCTCGTCGCATCGAATACGAGCAATATTAAATCCAGATCTTCGAGCGTTTCTAAAGCTTTCTCGATCCTCTTCCTTCCGAGCTCGCTCCTATCATCCAAACCGGGTGTATCTATGAGCGTAACCGGGCCGAGGGGTAAGAGTTCCATTGATTTTGAAACTGGATCCGTCGTAGTGCCCGGAACATCGGATACTATCGCAATATCTTGATTCGTCAGAGCGTTGATTAAACTCGACTTTCCAACGTTCGTTCTTCCGAAGATCCCTATCCTCGTCCTAAACCCCTTCATCGCCTTAAGTTGCGTTCGAATGAATTTAACACTTTTTAAGATCAAAATTTTTATTATTATGTTTTAATTTTAGAGTTTTCAGCCTCCACCTCCTCTTTAGGCTGTGTCCAACTTCTCCGCTCGGCTTTAATCCAGCCTCTCTTATCTGCTCTTTTATGTCGTTCAGCCAGCTTTCAGGATCTTTGAAGTTGCAGACCTTTCCGGGATAGATTCTGTAAAGCTTTCGATACTCCAGAGGAGTAACGTTCCCCATCACCACATTTGCACCACACCTGAAGATCAGATGGGCTTTGTCGTCACCTAAAACGGTTCTTATAGCTGTGGTTGCCGGAATGTGGGCGTTTTTCGTCAGAATTCTCGCCAGAGCTATAACCTTGAGTGTTAAGATAGGATCGCCCGGCGGGTGGTTTTCTAAGGGGGTGCCGTGGCATGGTATGAACGGCCCTATGCCGAGCATGTCGAAGTCCCACTCCTTGAACATGAGCAGATCGTTCGCCAGATCCTCTATCGTTTGCCCCGGTAAACCGACTATGTTGCCCGAGCCCACCTGATAACCCAAATCTATCAACCATCTCAAGCATTGAAGCCTGTTTTCGAGATTTCTACCAGTTAGCTCGTAGAAGAGCTTGGGATTCGAGGTTTCATGCTTTAAAAGGTATCTGTCCGCCCCAGCAATCCTGTATTCCAAATACTGTCCGTAAGTCTTTTCGCCTATCGACAGAACGACCGCCAACTTAGTGGTTTCTTTGATCTCCCGAACGATGTCGGCCATTTTATCGTCGTATATGCTGTTCTCTCCAGACTGCAAAACCACCGTCCCGTAACCCAAATCTTCAGCGTATTGAGCGCATTTAACGATCTCTTTGGGCTTCATGGCGTATCTCTTAATATTTGCATCTCTCCTTATACCGCAGTATTTGCAGTTGTTTCTGCAGATGTTCGAGAACTCGATTATAGCCCTAAGGTAGACCTTGTTACCTACGTATCTCTCTCTGATCCTATCCGCCAACCTGAATAGTTCCGAAATCTCTTCAGAATTGTTGGTTTCCAAGTAGTAAGTTATATCACCTTTGATAAGTTCTATCACACAAGGTAATACTGTAATCGTATATTTATGTTCTTCTCACCGTTCGGTCCAGTGCCTTCAGCGTGAGCCCAAAAATATCGATTGTTTAAATTACATCGATGTCGCAATTCGAAACATGAACTCCAAAGATGCTTTGGAGATTTCGAGGGAGGTTGCCGAAAGCGTTAGGAAGGCCGTTATCAAGATCGCCGGGAAAAAGGAGAGCGGGGAGACTGTAGGAATAGGAAAGGACGGAACTCCTACGAAAAAGATCGACAAGATCGCCGAAGATGTGGCCGTATCGATTCTGAAGAACTACGATGTCGTGATAGTAAGCGAGGAGGCGGGGGTTTTGGGTGAGGGTGATATCTACGTCGCGCTCGACCCTATAGATGGGACTTTCAACGCTACGAGGGGAATTCCGATATACTCGCTATCCCTGTGCTTCTCTAAGGGTAATTTGGGTTCCGCCTTTTTCGGCTACGTGATGAACTTAGCGACGGGAGACGAATACTACGCCATGAACGGTAAATCTTTCAAGAACGGGGAGAAGATAGAGGT
The DNA here is from genome assembly GCA_026986375.1 of Archaeoglobaceae archaeon. Classification (GTDB taxonomy): domain Archaea; phylum Halobacteriota; class Archaeoglobi; order Archaeoglobales; family Archaeoglobaceae; genus WAKM01. The sequence continues at coordinate 93,949 of JALSOQ010000010.1, read as the reverse complement.
TTCGAAGACCGAGGATGTAGGGGATTGCGATGCGATATTCTATTATCCCTACAAGGACTACGGATTCAAGAGGCTCAGGATTTACGGTAGCGCGGCTTTAGAGCTTTGTTTTGTGGCTGAAGGGGCTATGGACTGCTTCGTGGACGTTAGGAAGGGGAAAGGGGAAGGATTCCTGAGAATATACGACGTCGCCGCTGGCGTGTTGATAGCCGAGAACGCCGGAGCTAAGGTGACGGACATCTACGGGAGGGATGTGAGGGGCAAGAAATTTAGCATGGAGGAAAGGCTGACGTTGGTCGTTGCGAATCCCGAACTGCATCGCAAGCTTTTGGAGTTGATCGGATGAAAGCCTGCGTTGTTCACAAGCCGGATTCGGCTGAGATCGCGGAGGAAGTTCTGAATTTCCTTTCCGAGTTGAGAGTATCTGCGGAGATACTGGAGGACTGGAGGAGAGCCAAAAACTTCGATTTCGTAGTGAGCGTCGGAGGGGACGGGACTATCTTAAGACTGTTGCAGTTCATTGACGCAAAAACTCCTCCGATATTCGGAATAAACACCGGAAAGGTCGGACTGCTCACGCACTGCGGGATCGATTTCAGAGAGCACCTCTCAAAAGCTATCGAAAACTTCGAAACCGAAGAGTTCATGAGGATAGAGTGCGTCGTGGATGGAAAAAGGCTGTTGGCTTTGAACGAAATCGCCATTCTCACTGCAAAGCCGGCAAGAATGATAGAGGTGAGGGTGCTCGTGGACGGTGTAGAAGTTGAGGATATTAGGTGCGACGGGATGCTTTTCTCTACGCCGATCGGATCCACCGCATACGCCCTCTCCACCGGGGGGCCGATAATCGATCCCAATTTGGAGTCCATTCTCATCGTTCCGGTAGCTCCGTTCAAGTTGGGATGGAAACCTTGGGTCGTTCAAAGCGGAAGGGTGATAGAGGTGGAGATTTCGAGCGAAGCTTTCGTCGTCGCGGACGGACACGGATCGACGTCGGCGAACGAGGAGTCCGAAATAATCCTGAGGAAGTCGAAAGCGCCGGCGGTTTTCTTTAAAGTGGAAAACAGAATAGGCAAAATCGTTGAAAAGCTGAAGCTGATACGTTGATCACTCCAAAACTGCATGCCTCGCCTCCAAATCTTTCTCGGTTAAGTTCTTCCTGTTCATTATCTCCGCGGTCAACCCGTCGAGGAATATTAGTGCCGTCAACTCGAACATAGTTCCTAAGGGGGCTATCTTGGCTATCTCCTCGTTCTTCTCAGTTTTACTCTTCCCTTTCAAAACCACAACTACGTCACCCATCTTCGCCAGAGTGGAATCCTTGTTTTGGGTTATAACTGCGAGCTTCGAACCTATCAACTCCTTCGCCTTCCTGCTTATGCTAACTACAGAAGTTGTCTCTCCAGAACCGGAAATGGCTATAAGCAAGTCCTCTTTCCTTATTCGGGGAGTTACCGTCTCTCCAACGACATAGACGTTGTATCCGAGGTGCATCAGACGCATCGCGAAGGCTTTCGCGACGAAACCGCTCCTTCCCGCTCCCAATACGAAAACGCTTTTGGCCTCGTCTATGGCCTTTATCAACTCCTCAACCTGCCTCAAGTCGAGCTCTTTCCTGACTTCTCTTACGTGCTTTTCGATCGTGTCGAGAAACTTAAACAAAGCCTCTCCTACCAACTGTAATCCCCCCATCCCTAAGACCACCCCCAAAGATCGGGTCGAGACTAACGTTTAAAAGTTTTTACCTTCCAAATCGCGAATTCTCGTTCGAGATTAAAACTTTTTAATAAATTCATCGAAACAATGTATTCGTTTTCGGATTCCCTCAAAGTTCCTACTATCAGGTAGAGCTTTCCATCTATTTCCTCCAAAACACCTCTCGCCTCCAAAACCTCCCCCTCGAACGCTTGCCCAATAAAAGTGTGGGTGTAGCTCAAGACCGCCTCGATTTCGGGATGATCGACGAAGTAGCAGGCGGGATAATCGAAAGCGAATCTTGAATCCGTCACTTCAGCTAAAATCGTGGCCGTTCCCATCTTAACCCCCATCTCCTCCGGAATCGGAGGGGTTTCGTTTTCCCTCACGAACAGGAGGTCGAAGTTTACCCCGTCGATCTTGGCCTTGTTGAACTTCCTCTCCTCATGGACTCTGAAAACTTCGAACGGCAGGTTCACCTTCCTCCTCTCGTAAACTTTGACCAAATCCGGAGGATCCAGAGTCCCCTCCTCAAATCCCTCCTTTATCTTCAACCTGCCCTTTTCGAAGTTCTTGAATCCGTATGCGACGAAATCTACATCCGAATCGCCCTTACTCAACCCTATGAGCCTCGAACCGGTGACGCCCATCCTCCTCAGCCTGAAGAAGTCCGCAAGCCTCGCCACTACTCCATCCCTCTCACAAACTTCTTCCAGCCTTTCGTCCGGCCTGTATATCTCGTCCACAACGTCCATCGGAACGAAAAAGACCCCATTTCTCTTGAACTCTTCGAACAAAGGGTACCTCAGAGCTTCGGCATGACTCAGCTTTTTGTATCTCCTCCCTTCCGAATTCAGCCTGTCCCCTTCATCGCTCGGAACGTATCTGAGAAGGCATCTTACGGAACTTCCGCGGGAATATCCGACTGCCGAAAAATAAAAATCGCCTACCCTTATAAAATCCCTGTGCCTTATCATCTCAGCTTCCTTTCGAACATCGCGTATATCCTCTTTATCTCCTTCGCTTTAGCCCTCTCTCCCGTTCTCTTCAGAAGTTTTCCGTTTATCAGCTTCATCCTCGTAATCCTGAACCTGAGGTTGTCTATCGTTATTCTCTCCCCAACCTCGAACTCAGTATCTCCGGAAGTTACCATCTTGTAAGGCGTGGTTATCGCTCCTTTGTGGAGGCTGAACTTTACTATAACCTCGCTTACGTCTCTTAGCCAAACAGTGGCTATGCTTCCCACTTCCGCGAACTCCGTCCTCTTTCCGCTCTTGAGGTCTATGGCGGTAACCTCCCCGACCCTGTATCCCTCTTCCGTCTCAACCACGAGCTCGTCTCCAACCTCTACGCTGTCCGTTTCCTTCAAAACAATCCTACCCACCCTCGAAACTCCTCCGGTGCTTATCACCGCCTTGATCGTAACCTCCTTTTCCGGCAGATATTGGGTTACCGTTCCGCATTCCGTGCATCTGTATAGCCCTTTATCTTCCCTAATCGGCTCGTGCACCGTCTCGTCCTTACACGTATCGCAGTAGATGAACCTCCTCATATTGTGTGAAATTTGAGGTCTTTGTTGATAGAATTAACGGGCAGGCTTAGGGCGTTGCAGGGGCAAACACCGATGCATACACCGCAGTGAACGCACCTCTCTTCCCTAACGACCACCCTCCAGTTTTCGTCGAATTCGAAGACTTCAACGGGGCATATGCTTGTGCACAGACCGCAGTGAACGCATCTTCCTTCATCCTTAACTATCCCTTCCCTAAGCTCCACTACTTCTACGCCGAACCTCCTAAAGACTTCTTCCACATCCCTCGCCTTGGAATCGTCCACCTCAACGACCATCTCCCCTTTCCTCGCCCCGACGTTTGCTCTGAGTATGTTTATTAGAGCGTTCGTTTCGAGAGTAGCTTTGGATATTATCGGCTTTCTGATGGTTTTCGAATCGAACTTGAGGAGGAGCAACATCCAAATCACCTCGCCAAAAGCCTGCTGAGATCCTCGCTCGTGACCATCCCCAAAACTCTCCTCCTCGAATCCACTACCGGCAGAGCGGAGATGTTGAACTTCTCCATCTTCCTCGCGGCCGATTCTATCGGCTCATCCGGCATGGCCGTTATTACCTTCCTCGTCATGACCTCCGCCACCTTCCCGATTCTTCCGGTGGCTACCGCCTTCGCTATGTCCCACGATGTCACTATCCCTATCAGAACACCCTTCTCATCGACCACCGGCAGGTGGTTCACGTTCTTCTCGATGATTATCTTTGAAGCTTCAACCACGCTCGTTTCTGGAGAGATCGTGACAGCTTTGGTCATCACGCTCTTAACCAACTTGACTTCCCTCTGCCTCATCGGCTTCAGCACTCCAGATGTAGGAATCCTCTCCACCGGCATCGTTAGGAAGAACTCTCCCCTCTCTATCATCTTCTTTAACTCTTCCATAACCTTCCTCGCCATGTAGTAGCTCGAAAGAGGAGAAACCCTAACTTCCTCCCCGTTTATCTCCACTCTCCCGCTCTTCAACTCGGCATAGCTGATCCTTTTAACGACCGGCCTGTCCCTCTTCGGAACTCCGAAGTCTATGATCTCCGTAATAATCTGTTCGTCCCTTATAGCGGTAGCTTTCGCCATCTCCTCGTCTAATATCGGAATAGGGATTCCTATGCCGAGCATCATCGTTACTCCGTAACCGGGCATAACTATGGCCTTCATGAACTCCGGTTTCATCTCCTTGAGGTTCCCTTTAACCATCAGAGTTCCGAACGGAGGAGCGTGCTGGGTTCCCTCTCCTATTACGTATCCCTTGGCCCCGCAGAGGAATATCCTCGTTCCGACTCCTATCGTCCTGTATTCGGGATCGTTGTTCAAAGGAGAAATCTCTCCGCATCCGGCGAAGGTGACGTTTCCGTAGTTGGGTAGGAGTGTTCCCATGTATGTTCTCAGTATTCGATCCGAAGAATTCGTCGCAGCTTTGTAACGCTGGTAGGCGTTTCTGGGATTTACCATTACCGCCTGATTCAAGTCCTCCAAGGCTATTTCGGTGACTATCTTCTTCCTCGGATAGCAGTCCGTTCCGTATGAGATCGCCCTCAACTCTACATCCTTCCCCCTGACCAGATCTTCTATGACGTGAGCCCCTCCGTATTCCATTCCCCTGCTTTCGGAAAGCTGGGTCACACCTAAGTAAGCGTCAACCGCCGCTATGCCGGTGTAAGCTTCGACGTCGTTCAGCCAGACCCTCTGCATCTTTATCGGAGGATCCGAATGACCGAAGTTCATGAAAACGCCGGAAGAACACATAGCTCCGAATGTTCCGGTCGTTACAACATCCACCTCCTTCGCCGCTCTCTCAACTCCGAGCTCTTCCACGATCTCCTTCATCTCTTCAGCAGTCACGACGCAGACTGATCCTTCGGTGATCTTTCGGTTGATCTCTTCGATCGTTTTTTTCATGGCCCATCGTCAGGTGTAAGGGATATAAGCATTGCTAATTTTTAGGCTTTTAGAAATTACTAACTGTAATATTTTTAAAAAAAAATTCACGAAAAATAAAAATTAAAAAAATAAAATTAAGGTGTTAAGTCTTCTTTTTCTTCTTCAAAACCTCCTCAAGCTTCTTTTCAAGCGGTTCTTCGTGTGTATACGGACACTTTAAGTAATGCTCTACAGCCTTTGCCAACGCGTCCTTGGTGGCGCTTTCGCCGGTTTTCTTTTTCAATTCCTTCAAAACTTCCTCTGGAAGGACAGTCTGCGCGTGAACGATTTTAGTCATCCCTAATCACCTAATGATAATTAGCACTCACATTGTATTTAAATTTTACTCATTATAATAACAATAATGTGGACTTTTTCGATCCCACCTCTTCTATCAATCATCATCATGACATTTTAAATTTTTCGATCTGCTTCGTTATACTCTTCAATGCAGTTTTTTCATCAACGTATCCCATAATTCCTCCAATTACCTCATCCCCTTTCAAGAGAATCGTAGTAGGAAGCATCTCCACCTCAAATCTCCTTGCAAGTTCTGGATTTTTCCCAACATCGATGAACTCGAAAGCTATGTCGGGCAATCTCCGCTTCAGTTTCTCGATTACCTTTTTGAAGTAAATGCAGTATGGACACCTCTCGCTTACGAACACCAACGCCCTGAGCACGATGCACGTTCGAAGGATAAAGTTTTGTATGTTTCGTTCGATTGTGATTATATGTTGCTGACTCTCGAAGAAGGGACGATTGCCGTTAGACTTGCGAGGAAGGCGATAGAGATGTATTTGGCGGAAGGGAAAGTAATTCAGGACAGACTTACCGGAGTTTTCGAGCAGAAGAGGGGTGTTTTTACCACCCTAACCAAGCACGGGGAGTTGAGAGGTTGTATAGGCTTTCCGTATCCGATAAAGAGGCTGGACGAAGCCATAATAGAATCCGCAATAGCGGCGGCAACGGAAGATCCGAGGTTCCCCCCAGTCTCTTTGGATGAGATGGACGAAATAATCGTGGAGGTTACAGTTCTAACACCTCCAGAGAAGCTGAATGTAAAGCCGACAGAACTTCCAAAACACGTTGAAATCGGAAGGCACGGCTTAATGGTTAAGAGGGGATTTTACTCCGGTCTTCTCCTTCCTCAGGTTGCGGTGGAGTTCGGATTCGATGCGGAAGAATTCCTAAGCCAGACGTGCATGAAAGCGGGACTGCCTCCCGACTGCTGGCTGATGGAAGGAACGGAAGTTTACAGATTTGAAGGGCAGATTTTCAAGGAAGTTAGGCCGAGGGGAGAGGTGGTCGAGGTCGACCTAAAGTCTTGTCAGATCTAAAACCATTTCGTAACCGTATCCGACCCTCACTATTTTGAATCCCATTTTTTTGAAGAATCCTACCGCCTTTTCGTCCGTAACTATCCTTATCCTTTCGTATCCCCACTTCCTGCAAACGTCCACCAGATACCTTAACATCTTAGAACCTATCCCCCTCCTCCTGAATCCCCTTCTAACGTGAACGCAAAGGGAAACCTCCTTTCCGTTCAACGGAGTAACCACCGCATGACCCACGAGCCTTCCGTTTAATTCGGCGATTATCGAAATGCCGTCCGATAGACATCTTATCCAAGTTTCGGCGTAGCTCGACGGGATACCCATGCAAATCTCCTCGGAATCCGAATACATTTCTCTAAGTCTTCCGAAGTCCGAAGGCTTGTATGGTCGGATCTTTACCTGCATGGTCGTGATAAAGATCTCCTCCGGACTCCGATTTAACCGTTACTGCGCGAAACGTTTAAGTTCAGATGGTATATAATAATTATCATGAACGTTGTCAAGTTCGACAGAAGGAGAATGGAGGAAGAGGTATGGAGAGAACTCGAGACGTTCATCGCCGTTGACGACTGGTGGCTCGACGAATGATCTCAACTATTCTGTCCTTAATCCTCTCAAACGCTTCCATCTGACATCCCAATTCGAATGGCGGTATTCCTTCCAAATCCGCTCTTATAAAACATTCGTCGAACGGTATAACCCCCAAAATCGGGCGCTCTATTCTGTCCAGAAGTTTCCTATAACGTTCCGAGAACTTGTTGATGACCACTGCGATGTTATCGATTCCTATATCCCTTGCGAGCTTTTCTATCCGATTTAGAGTCTCTACCGCCCTGAGACTCGGTTCTACTACCGCTATTAACAAATCGACACCCTTGGCGGTTCCCCTTCCCAAATGCTCTATACCGGCATCCATGTCGAGTAAAAGGACATCATTCTCCTTGAAAATAGCGTGCCTCAGTATTGCCCTAAGAAAAGCGTTTTCCGGACAGAAACAACCCTCCCCGCCCTTCTCAATCGTTCCCAGAACCAAAACTCTTATTCCGTGCTTCTTCACGGAATACTTCTCGAATATGTCGTCTACTTTAGGATTAAGCTTTATTATCCCCATTGGGGCTACGACCCTCCTCTGAATCTCATCCCTTAACTCCGAAAGGGGCGTTATCTTCTCCCGTATCCCTAAAACGAAAGGTAGATTTACGGAAGAGTCGCAATCTATCGCGGTAACCCTGTATCCGTCCTTGGCAAAGAGATACGCCAGCATGGCCGTTAAAGTCGTCTTTCCGACCCCTCCCTTTCCGGATATGGCAATCTTCATTTCTTATCAAATTGCATGGTCCTGATGTTAAGGCTTTTGCAAATCGTTAAATATCTCCGAACAGCAAAACGGATTGTGAAAGTTACCGTGGTTCTTCCAGCGTTCAACGAGGCTAAAAGAATAGAGAAGGCGGTTGAAGAAGTAAAGAGGTGGATGGACAAAACCGGATACGACTACGAGATAGTGATAGCGGAAGACGGCTCTACGGACGGAACGGACAGGATAGCTTCGGAGCTTGCAAGAAGGGATCCAAAAGTAAAGCACATTCATTCGGACAAGAGACTCGGGAGGGGTAGGGCTCTGACGAGAGCATTCAAGAATTCCAATGGGGATGTTTTGGTTTACTTGGATGTAGACCTTTCAACGGACATGAGACATTTGAAGGAGCTTATAGATGCCGTGGCGAAGGAAGGATACGATTTAGCTACTGGATCGAGGCTCATGAAGGAAAGCCGTGCAGAGAGACCTCTTAAGAGGGATTTAGCGTCCAAAGTATACAACTTCCTCGTAAGGTTGATGCTCGGTTCGAAGCTTAGAGATCACCAGTGCGGTTTTAAGGCTTTCAGGAGATCTTCAATCCTGAGCTTGCTCGACGAAGTTAAAGACGATCACTGGTTCTGGGATACCGAAATTCTCGTTCTGGCTCAGAGGAAAGGTTTAAAGGTCAAAGAAATACCGGTTAAATGGAGACAGAGCGGAGAAACGAAGGTTAGGTTTACGAAGGATGTTCTATACATGTTTTCGCAGATAGTAAGGATGTGGATGGAGTCGAAGAGGTCAAAGAAGTTCATGGTTTTTTCCGCACTGCTTTCAGTTGCCATACTTCTATTCTTAGCCTTCTGGAGCGGTTTCGACGTTTCGATTATCGAAAGGGCAAACGTAAGGTTGATAGCTCTGGCGTCGGTTATTTACGCTCTGTCGTTCGTAATTAGGGGCTTCAGATACGAATACGTTCTATCCAAACTGGGACACTCCGTTCCTTTAGGATTCTGCGTTGAGGGTGTCGCCATAAGCCAGATGGCGAACGTCGTTATTCCGGCAAGGGTTGGAGATCTTGCGAGGGTTTACGTCTTCAAAATGAAGGATGTTCCTATTTCAAGATCTTTAAGCGGTCTTGCTGTGGAGAGGGTTTTCGATCTGATGGTCGTTACGATCTTGGCGTTCGTGGCGGTATTCGCGATGGAGAGTTACAGGCTGGTAGCTACTCCCATATATTCGGCGGTTTTCCTGATCCTAATCTTGGGCGTTCTGTTCGGATTGGCGAAGATGGAAAACGTTTTGGGTAGAATAGCGAGGGACGCCAGAACGGTAATTAGGAGGGGTTTCGGAACGGTCGCCATTACCACTCTTGCGATATGGTTGATAGACTCTATCGTGTGCTACCTCATCCTCTCCGCGTTCGGAATTTCGAATTTCGAAGTCGTAATTCTTGCAGTATCGGTTGCGAACATCGTCAAAGCGATTCCGATAACCCCCGGAGGTCTGGGAACTTATGAGGCGGTAATGACAGGAATTCTTACGACTTTCGGCGTTGGTAGTGGGGTTGCGTTCGCAACATCCTTACTCGATCACACTATAAAGAACTTGATAACGGTCGTTTTGGGCGGAATATCCCTCGCATCTCTAAACCTTAAACTGAGCGAGATAACGGAAGGAACACCAGTAGAATAAAAAAAGTTAGAAATTTCTGAGAGTTTTTACGAGCTCGCCCTCGCTATCGTATATCTCTATCTCTATCGGCAACCTACCCGGAAGCATGTGGGTGGCGCAGGCGAGGCAGAGGTCGTATGGTCTGAAAGCCATCTCGACGTAGTTCAATATCCTCTCATCGACGTTTCCGTTCTTTATGAAGTGCTTCGCCGCCTTCCTTATCGCCAACGTTATAGGTCCCTTGTTGTGCGTCGTTGCGACTATCAGGTTCGCCTCCGTCACCCTTCCCTCGTCGTCGGTCTTGTAGTGGTGTATCAGCGTTCCCCTCGGGGCCTCGATTATTCCCACACCCTCTCCCGTAACCTCACCCAGCTCCGCTCTAACGTCCGGACTCGTTATCTCCGGATCCTGCGCGAGCTCCAAAACTCTCTCAGCGGCGTTAAGCAACTCGATAGCCCTCGCCCAGTGGTATGCCATTATGTAGTGGATAGGTCTCTCCTTCAAGACGTCGAACATCTTCCCGTAAGCTTCTTGGGCGAGAGGTGTGTTCATACCGTCAGCAACGTTCAACCTCGCCAGAGGACCTACGCTGTAAAGGCTCGTCCCCTCTCCATCGACTATGCCCTTCCACCCGATCTTCTTCAAATACGGCATCTTCAGGTAGCTCCAAGGCAGAACTCTCTCCGCTATGTATTCGAGGTATTCCTTGCCCTTGAACCTTCCTATTTCGTTGCCCTTCGTGTCTATTATCTTCTGAACTCCGTCGTAGTAGTTCACGAGACCCCTCTCATCGACGGTTCCCATGTAGTTCAGGACGGATCTGTAAGCGTCGCTTGTTATCAGCTCCATGTATTTCTCGTTCTTCAGAATCACGTCCTCGAAGAGTTGAACCGTGAACTTTCCAAGCTCTACGAGTTCCTTCGCCAACTTTTCAATCTCCGCTCTCTCCTCCTCGGTAATCCTCTTCGACCACCCGCCCGGTAAGCCCGCAACCGGATGAATCGGTTTCCCGCCGAGCATTTCGAGGATCTTCACCGCGTAGCTTCTCCTCCTCAGAACTTCCTTGGCCACATCGACTCCGACCTTCTTAACGAGTCCCACTATGTTTCTCTCAGCCGGATCCGCCTCCGGCCCCACGACGAAGTCCGGCAGTCCCAAGGCGTAGAGTATCACAGCATGATCTTCAACGTAGTGGGCGTTTATGAAGAGCTCCCTGATCTTTTTAGCGGTCTCGGTCGGCTCGACTCCGTATATCTCGTCCGAAGCTTTGGTTGCGGCAGTGTGATGGACCGCTCTACATACCCCGCATATCGTGGATACGGTCCTCGGAACCTCCTCTATGGGTATTCCCACGAGAAATCTCTCGAAACCTCTGAGCTCCACAACTTGGAAGAAAGCTTCCGCAACGTTTCCGGAATCGTCCAGAAATATCGCTATCTTACCGTGACCTTCGAGCCTCGTAATAGGGTTTATCTCTATCTTCTTCAAAACCATCACCTCCTACCGCCGAGAAGGGATGCAGGAAGGGAGTATCTATAGAACAGCTTCGTCAGGTTTCCGTATTTCTCTATTAGCTGATCCACTGCCTCTTCGCTAAGAACGCTTCCTATCGCAGATATTGCCCTCGCTCCGAAGTCCTTAACTCCCGGCAACGGTCCTCCGCAACCTCTGCACGGTATGTTCACCTTAGGACAGCTCGCCCCGCAGTCCCCCTGAGTTATCGGCCCGAAGCAAACGTATCCCTGCTGTAGGAGGCACTTCTCCTCATCCGGCACACCTTCTATCGTCCTCTTCACTTCCCGAACGAATTCCCTCTTCTCTCCCTTCGAAGCGGGATTTCTCGGACACACGTCGCATACCGATTTGCCGTCCGTTATCCAGGAACCCTTGGGCGGGAGATTTCCGCTGACTATAGCTTCAACTATCTTAGCCACGTGCTCGTGGTGTGGAGGACAACCGCCGACGAAGTAATCCACCTCCACTACCTCGCAAACCGGCTTAACTTTCTCCAAGAATTCCGGAAGGGTCAGTTCGTATTTTCCGTCAACTACGCACTTAGTCTGGGGAACGACGCCCTCGGGGTTGTCGGTGCTGTAGGTTTTGAAGTAAACCGTCTCGAAGATCTCCTCCTTCGTGTGCACGTTGGCCAATCCCGCGATACCACCCATCGACGCGCATATTCCGAACGCTACGAGTATCTTCGATTTCTGCCTCAAAATTTTCAGAATGTGCTCCTGCTCGCTGAGCCTCACGGCACCGTCCACCAAGGCCACGTCTATCGACTTGTCCGGCATCTTCTCCAAGTCCTTATACTTAACGTCCGCGACCGTAGGAGCCCAGAAGACTACCTCCAAATGCTCCAAAGCGTCGACGAGCCTGTCGGCGAGATCTACGAGAGCCATCTCGCATCCGGCACATCCTGCGGCCAAATAGAAGGCGAACTTCAGCGCCATAAAATCACCTCTTCAACGGGTTAGGACCCAACTTTCTGATCGTGGCGTCGAACTCCTTCATGACTTCTGCAAACTTCAAGCCCTCGGAACCACCAATCCACTCCAGCCTTACCCTCTCCGGTTCGATTCCGAGTTCAGTCAGGACTTTGTGGAGGAGCTTGAACCTTCTAAGGGCTTTGTAGTTTCCTTCCTTGTAGTGGCAGTCTCCGGGATGGCACCCACCTATCAGAACCCCATCGGCCCCGTTAAGCAAGGCTTCGAGAACGAACTCCGGTTCGACTCTTCCACTGCACGGAACCCTTACGACCTTAACGGTCGGCGGATACGAATACCTCAAACTCCCGGCCAAGTCCGCAGCCTGATAAGTGCACCAGTTGCACGCTATAACCACTATGTTCGGCTCCCAATCGCTCATTCACCTCACCTCATTCTCCAAAATCTTCTTTATCACCTCATCCCTCGGAGTAACGCAAATGCCGGCCACCCTACTCGGATCGAAACCCATGCAGATGGCGACTATTTGAACGAGGTGGAACACCGGAATCGAGAAGTTTATCTCTCCCTTCTTCCTAAGCTGTTCCTGCGCATCGTCCAACTGAATCAGACAGGAGGAGCACGTCGTAACTATTAGGTCCGCATCTATCTCCTCCTTTATGCACTCGAGCTTATCCTTGACGAGCTTGAAAGACTTCTCCGGATCAGTGCTCCTAAGAGCTCCCATTCCGCAACAGTCTATGAGTCTCGAATAGTAAGGCGCATCGGCACCCAACGCCTCGCATATCTCCCTCAACACTTTGGGGTTGAACGGATCCTCTTCCTTGTCGGGATAAACTTTGGACGGCCAGAGGAAGTGACACCCCGGTTGCACGGCTACGGTCAAACCTTCGAGAGAGAACTTTATGGATTCCCTGAGCTTCTCCAAGCCCACGTCTTTGTAGAGAACCCAAGCTACGTGCCTGCACTTCGCCCTTCCTTCGTATTTCTTCCCTATCTTTGCGAGTATCTCGTTCACCTTTTCCATTATCTCCGGATTCGTCAGCATCTTGTGCCTCGCCTCGTTTAGGCTTCCGTAACATGAGTTGCATGCGGTCATCAAGTCAATACCCCTCTCCTCTCCCAACGCGAGGTTTCTCGCAGCTACGGCACACCATCCGACGACGTCTATGGATGGCAATGTTCCCCAAGTAGGACAGCAGGACTGCCCCCTCAGATCGTCCAACTCTATTCCCAAAGCCGGAAATATCTCCCTCATAGAAACTTCGACATCAGGCCTGTTGAACGGAATGTTGCAACCCAAAAATAACCCGTATTTCATCGTGACCACCTCACTCCATCGGAATCAATCCTAAACTCGCCAGCTTCGTTTCCTTCAAAATCTTCCTCAAATCCTCCAAGGCCTTTTCGTCCGAATCTGTCGAAGGCGGTTTTTCTGGCAAGCCTACCTTCTTCCTCGCCTCCCTTCCGGTCATGTAAACCGCATGTCCGTGCTCGTATAGGCTCCTAAGAGCTTCTATCGCTAACGTAGGAATGGCGAATTCCTCGACCATCAGCCTCCTCATCGCGAACATCACTTCGAAAGGCGAAACGTCCCTCGGACACACCTCGGTGCACCTGTTGCATGCCACGCAAGCCCACGGCGTAGGATCGTCCAAGAGCTCCTCCTTTAATCCCAACAACAGCGCCTTAATCAGCTTCTTGTTGAACCATTCGAAACCTACCCTCGCCAACGGACAAATAGAGGCACAGGCTCCGCACTGCATGCAGAACGTTATCCTCTCCGCTCCGAGCTCCTTAATCACTTCGTAAACTCTCTTTCCAAACTCCTCCTTTTCTCTTTCAGCTATTTCGGTTAAATTTAAAACCGAAGGGACGCCCTCTATCATTCTACAACACCTCCCTTCGCGAGAGTCCTAATTTGCGCCAGAACTTGCTCGAACGTGAAGCCGTGCAGGGTTATCGCCTTGCTCGGGCAAGCTGCGGTGCAGACGCCGCATCCCTTACACTTCGCCTCGTTTATGTGCGAAACTCTTCTTCCGTTCTTTTCGACCAATTCTATGGCACCGTAAGGACAGAGCGGAACGCAGATACCACAGCCGGTGCACTTCTCCTCGTTGACTTCAGAAATCAACGGCTCTACCTTCATTTTGCCCGGAGCGAGCAACGACATCGCCGAAGCTGCGGCAGCCTTGGCCTGTGCTACTGAATCTGGAATGTCCTTCGGCCCCTGAGCGCAACCGCAGATGAATATACCTTCCGTCATCGTATCGACTGGGTATAGCTTCGTGTGCCTCTCCTTGAGGAATCCCTCCGCCCCAATGTTTATGCCGAGCTTCCTCGCCAGATCCCTCAAATCCAAGTTCGGTTCGATGGCCGTGGCGAGAACTACTATGTCCGAGACGACCTCCACCGGCTTGCCCAAATCGGCATCGAATCCCCTAACGAGCAACCTCTCGTCCGGCAACCTCTGAACTCCTCCGACCTTACCCTTTATTATCTTCACACCCAACTGCCTGCAACGCATGTAGTATTCGTCGAAGTCCTTTCCGGGAGTTCTCACGTCTATGAAGAATATGTATATGTCCAGATCGGGATACTTCTCCTTCAACAGCATCGCCTGCTTCAGCATGTACATACAGCAGACCTTGGAACAGTAGGTGTGGTATCTCTCGTCCCTCGAACCGACGCAGGATACGAAAGTTATCACTTTCGGCTTCCTAACGTCCAACTCCGCCTCCTGTCCCTTCTCAACCCTCTTCTTCCACTCAAGATACTTCGGAATGTCGGAAGGAACTATCAGCTTACCCTCCGTCGGGCCAGTGGCTGAGATAAGCCTCTCCATCTGTAAAGCGGTTATGACGTTCGGCGAATCCGGAGAGAACTCCTTGAAGTTCTTCTTGTCCATCACTCTGTAACCGGTGGCGACGATAATCGCACCGACGTTGAGCTCTATCAACTCCCCGTTCGGATCCCTCGGCTCGTCCCTGCTGCAAGCTCCAGTCGGACATACTCTTTCGCATGGAGCTAAGATGGGTTTTCCGTCCTTAGTCTTCCTCGGCTCCTCCCCGAACCACCTTCCGCTACAGCTAACACAAGCTTCCGGATCTATCACAGCCTTCTTCGGCACAGCCTGCGGGAACGGGATGTATATGGCTCCTCTCAAGCTCAACCCTTCGTTGAACTCATCCGGCACCCTCGCCTTCGGCGGACAGACGTTCAAGCAAGCACCACATCCGGTGCACTTGTTCCAGTCCACGTAGGTCTGCTTCTTCCTCACCTTAACCCTGAAGTTTCCAACCGTCCCCTCAACCGATTCGACTTCCGCATATGTTATCAGCTCTATGTTGGGATGGTTCGCAACTTCCACCATCAACGGTGTGAGGATGCATGCGGAGCAGTCGTTGGTGGGGAAAGTCTTATCCAATTTAGCCATGTTTCCTCCGATCGACGGGGACTTCTCGACCAAATAGACCTTAAATCCAGCGTTTGCCAGATCGAGGGATGCGAAGATTCCAGCGATACCCCCACCTATAACGAGGACGTCCTTGTTGAGTTCGACGTATCTGTCCTCCAAAGGTTCGAGCAACCTCGCCTTCGCCACTCCGGCGGCTATGAGTTGCTTCGCCTTTTCGGTAGCTTTCTCCTTCTCGTGCCAGTGTGCCCAAGAGCACTGATCCCTGATGTTCACCATCTCGAAGAAGTATTTGTTCAATCCGGCCTCCTCGCACGCCCTCCTGAAAATCGGCTCGTGCGTCCTCGGTGTGCACGCAGCTACTACAACTCTGTCAACCAAACCCTTCCTAATGTCCTCCTTGATAAGCTCCTGCCCGGGATCGGAACACATGAAAAGGTAATCCCTCACGACAACGACGTCAGGCAACTTCTCTGCAAACTTCTTCACTTCCTCGATGTTTACCGCTCCGGCTATGTTTTCTCCACAATGACAGATATACACTCCGACCTTCGGCACCTTTACCACCCCTAAGTTCGATAGAGCGTTACCAATTAATCAATGGTAGATCATATTAAACATAATAAATTTTGCGAAACGTGTTGCTTCATAATTCTAAACAAGTAAGGTGGTAATATTTATCATTTACAACTGTGGTAGTAAATAACATGAAAAATAATTAATTTTTTTAATTAAAATCAATTACCATCCCTCGTAAAGTCTGAAACATAAGAATTCAGGCAGTCCTTCCTTCATTACCGCGTCGCATACCTCCTCTATGTTGTATTTCACCCTCTTAAGTATTACTTTGCTTGCCTCGGTGTCTAAAATTGCAAAAGCCGCTCTCGAATCACCATCTCTCGGCTGTCCGACACTACCGGGATTTAGAAAGAACAGGTCGCCGAAATATCTCAAAAACTGAATGTGCGTATGTCCAACCACCAAGTTCACTTTAAGCGTTCTTACGAATTCCTCTATCATCGGATCCTCGGGAAAGATGTATACTTCAAAAGCCAACTCGTCGTCCGCCGGAGCTCCGTGGTAGATGTTGAACCACTCCGTTTCGATTTTTATAGGGAGCTCGGAGAGCCACTTCAAATACTCTCTCTCCAAGTGTTCCCTCGTCCATCTCCCCGCCTCCTCTGCGTATGGGTTGAATCCCGAAAAGTCGTTGTTCGCTACCGCGTAATCGTGATTTCCCATAACGCTCTTTATCTCCTCCTTAATAAACAGTTCGATCACTTCATTAGGGAACGGATAATATCCGACTACATCTCCAGCGCAGTATATCACGTCGCAGTCGTTGAGCCTGTCAAGAACCTCCGTGAGGGCTACGAGGTTTCCGTGGACATCGGAGATTACGCCCACCTTCATGGAACGAAATTTAGCCTTTGATATATATATTAGCTCACCTTCTCGAGCAAAGCGTAGAAGAAGCCTATCGTCTTGTGCCTGTGGGGGAACGCCCTAATCGTTCCCTTAAGAAAGCCTTCAGAGTAGTAACCTTCCAACGGGACGAGCTTGACTTCCCCATCCTCCAACGCCCTCTTAACGACTTCCTCGTTCTCCTCCTTGAACATCGAGCACGTGCAATACAAAATCCTTCCTCCCCTCTTCGCGAGCTTTATGGCAGTCTTGAGAAGCTGGAACTGCAACTCCGCGATGTCGGGAATCTTCTCCTCCCTGATCCTCCACCTGAGCTCGGGGTTCTTCATGAGCGTTCCGTCGGAAGTGCACGGGGCATCGACCATAACCCTGTCGGCCACGCCCGTTCCCAAAACCCTCGGAGCCGTCCTCGCATCTCTCTTGTAAATCCTGACTATTCTGACTCCGCAACGCCTTATCAGATCCTCCATCCTCCTTATCCTTAGCTCATCCACGTCGAACGCGTGTATTATTCCCTTATTTTCCATGAGTTCTGCCATGTGTATCGTCTTCCCGCCGGGAGCGGCACACAAGTCCACTACGGTTTCTCCCGGCTTGGGATCGAGCAGTATCGATGCCAGCGCGGCCGCTTCCTCCTGAATAACGAACTTGCCCTTTCCGTATAGCTTCGATCTGTCGAAGTCGAAAGGGCCGTTGAACTTGAGAACCGTCGGAACAACTTTGCTCCTCGTAACCCTTTTCCCCAACCTCCTGAGCTCTTCCATAACTTCTTCAACGCTCGCCTTGAGCGTGTTCACTCTGACGCTTATCGGAGGTTCCTCGTTCAAGGCTTTGAATAAATCCTCAGCTTCATCGCCCAAAAGCTCCTTCATCTTCCTTATATACCAAGCCGGTAGGAGGTATTTGAGTTCGAGCTCCTCTATCTCGTCCTTTGGCTTTAGCTCGTAGTCCTTTATTCTGTCGAAGATTTCGAAGTAGAACATTCCCACGTAGGGATGCGTGCTCTTGGAGAGGAAGTCGGACATAGCCTTCCTGGTCTTCTCGAAGTCCAACCTCTTAACGAACTTCTTTTCGAAGACGAGGAACTCTACCGTAACTCTCAAAGCGGCTCTCAGCCAAGGGTCGAGTATGTTCTGATGGACGCCCACGATTTCCCTTATTATTCTGTCTATTATCCCGAGCCTCTTCATGAGCTTGTAGTAAACTGCCGTGAGCTTTCTATCTGCGCTCGTGCCAAGTATCCCGTGCTTTTCGAAAACCATCCTCTTCGCGTGCTGTGTGGGCTTTATCTCCTCCGACCTCCTAAGAACTTCCGTCAGTATTATGAAGTCGCTGACCGTCACCGACACGTCAAAGGGTATTCGAAACGGGTAAATAAAGACTGCCATACGCGAACCCATGGAAAGGAAGGAGATAATCCGTAAGCTGGCCGAGGCGATAAGGAGGGAATCCGAAGGATTGGGAAGGATTAGGATAATGCACCTCTGCGGAACTCACGAGGACACCGTAACGAGATACAACCTCAGGAGTTTACTGCCGGAAAACGTCAAACTCGTAAGCGGTCCGGGTTGTCCGGTATGCATAACTCCCGACGGAGACCTCCAGAGGGTGTTTCACCTGCTCGAAAGGAAGAAAGTAACTCTCGCCACATTTGGAGACATGGCGAGGGTCCCCTTTGAAGGAAAATCCCTCTTCTACTACAAAGCCAAGGGATACGACGTGAGAATGGTTTACAGCGTATTCGACGCCTTGGAGATGGCTAAAAAATCCGAAAAACCCGTAGTATTCTTCGCGATAGGGTTCGAAACTACTATGCCCTCCACAGCTCTGGCTATAATGGAAGGTGTGGAGGATTTCTACGTCTTCTCGGCGCACAGATTTTTCGTTCCGGCGATGGAGCACCTGCTATCATTAGGAGACGTTAAGATAGACGGGTTCATAAATCCCGGACACGTTTCTACGATAGTGGGGGTGAAAGCTTACGAGCACATAGATTTTCCTCAAGTCATAGCCGGATTCGAGCCAGAAGACGTCATGCTCGCGATACTCATGCTCTTAAGAATGATAAAGAACGGCGAGAGGGGTGTTAGGAACGAATACACCCGGGCAGTTAAATACGAGGGAAACGTTAAAGCTCAGGAGGTTATGAATGCCGTTTTCGATAGAGAAGATTGGGAGTGGAGGGGACTTGGAGTGGTTCCGAAGTCGGGGGCTAAGATAAGAAGGGAGTTCGAAGACTTCGACGCATTAAAAGTTTTCGAAGACGTTTTCGAAGACTTCGTTCCGAAGGAGGATGTTAAGAAGAAGGCCTGCAGGTGCGGGGAACTTCTCAGGGGGTTGATAGAACCCAAGGACTGCCCCCTCTTCATGAAAGCTTGCACTCCGAAAAATCCGGTCGGCCCGTGTATGGTGAGCGTTGAAGGGATGTGCAACATATGGGCGAGGTTCGGCGTTAGGGGGTGAGGGGATGCTCAAGGAAACGATCGCTTCCGCTTTCAAGAGCAAGGGGAAGCGTTCGATGAAGAAGTCGGAACTGATCATGACCCTCACATTCGACTTAGGCTGGTTTTCGCACGAGGAGGCGAAGAGGGTCGTAGATCTGGCTCTGGAGAAGGGACTGCTTATGGGAAACGAAGAACTCACGCCCACTTTCGATTTAGACGAGGTGGAGGTTCCGGTGGACTTCAGGCCGGACGAATCGATATTTTCGGAAAAACCCGTATTCGACAGAATTGTGGAAGAAATAGCGGAGAAGACTGGAAAGAGTTTCGGAGAGGTCGTTGCGATGATAAATAGGAGGCAGGAAGAGCTCGGAAACCTTCTCAGCGTCGAAGTCGTGGCTTTGATAGTCGCGAAGGAGTTGGGGCTGGACGTTTCGAAGTTCTTGGATGAAGTTGAAAGGGTAGTTTTAGACCAGTAACTCCTCCTCTTCGCTCGCCCTTCTGTCTTCTTCCATCAGAGTCAGGTATTCCTTGAGCATCCTCGGGAACTTCGACGCCTCGACGAACCTCAAACCCAATCTTTCGCTCCACTTCCTTATCCCCAAATCGCTACTCACTACCCCGGCTTCGAGCTCCTTGGCCAAGAGTAGAACGTCCAAATCGGGAGCGCTGTCCAAAATTCCCTGCCTCAGAGCCATCCTATACTTGTCCCTGAACTTACCTATTAGGTTCCCTATCTCCCTTTCGAGCTCTTCCCTGTTGTCCGAATACTTCACCCCGAGCGCGGAGCTCTCCCATATGAACTCCTCCGCTATCTTCCTTCCCTTGTTTATCTTCTGCCTCATCGTAGAAACGTATTCGTAGAAGATCGCCGCCGGAATCTTCACCTCGTATCTGTTGGGAGTCTTCTTTACGAGCCACGTGTCGAGCTTTATGAAAACCTCTTCGTTGCACTTGTGCCTCTTTAGGAAACTAACCAATTCAGCGTAAACCGTCGGATAGGGTATGTAACAGCTTATGTTCAGCTTGAGCCTCGCCTTGGCTATGAGATCCAAAATCTCCTGAGCGGACTCGCATATAGACTCGTAACCCTCCTTTGCCCTCAGTCCCGCATCGGTTATGGCTGTCGTGTCCAAGACGAACCTCTGCTTCACGAATTGTGTATCGTCGGGATAATATTTAACGTTTAACCAAACATCCTCCTGAAGTTCTCTTCGACCCTCCTTTCCACTTCCTCGTAAATGCTGTTACCGTGAGAGTCTATCGCCACGACACAAGGCCCGAACCTCTTAACTTCCAGCACCCAAACAGCCTCAGGCATTCCCAAGTCGAGCCAGTAAACGTTCCTGACTCTTCTTATTGCGTTAGCCGCTAACGCCCCAGCCCCACCGGTGTATGCCAAGTAAACTCCCTTCCCCCTCAACTCCTCCTTAACGTCCATCCCACCCTTTCCTATTATTATTACCGAATCCACATGCTTCAAGAGAACCTTCGTTGCCTCGTTCATTCTCGCCGAGGTCGTGGGGCCTGCGGATAAAACCACCCACGTATCCCCGTCTTTTCGAACGAGAGGACCGCAGTGGTATATCGCGTTTATATGGAAAGGTAGGTCTCTTCCACTCTCTATGAACTCCAAAATTCTCGCATGAGCTTTGTCTCTTGCGGTTATCAATTCTCCGGTTACATAAACGATATCCCCGACCTCGAGCTTTCTAACCATATCGACGGAAACTGGAGTTATTACTTCCATAATATCACCTCAGAACCATCGAAGCCCTCCTGTTAGCCCAGCACTGAACGTTTACGGCAACCGGGAGGGATGCGGTGTGACAGTGCCCGCATTCGATCAGAACGGCTAAAGCAGTCACCTTTCCCCCCAATCCCATCGGCCCAATTCCGAGCTCGTTTATAGCGTCGAGAATTTCTAGCTCGAGTTCGTTCATCTCGT
This sequence comes from Archaeoglobaceae archaeon, assembly GCA_026986375.1. Lineage (GTDB taxonomy): Archaea > Halobacteriota > Archaeoglobi > Archaeoglobales > Archaeoglobaceae > WAKM01. The sequence goes on along the minus strand of JALSOQ010000010.1, from coordinate 72,794 downwards.
TGACGTTTCTCAACAGTGCCTTCTTAGCGAGCTTTGCACATCCGTCGAACGTTGAACCTATGCCGACTCCGACGAATATAGGTGGGCAGGGCTTTCCTCCCGCCTTCTTAACGACTTCCACGACGAATCTCTTTATCTTATCAACTTCGCCCGGCAACATCATCCTCAAAGCTGAGCAGTTCTCGCTCCCCGCACCTTTAGGCATTACGGTCAGTTTGAGCCTGTCCCCCTCTACTACTTCCACATCCACGATCGGCATGCGAATTCCAACGTTATCGCCCGAATTCTCCCTCGTAATCGGGTGGACTGCGTTAGGTCTTAAAGGAACTTCTCTTGTCGCTTTCCTAACGCCTTCCACTATCGCTTCCTTCAGGTCGAAGTCCAAGCAAAGTTCTCTACCCAACTCCACAAAAACTATTGGCAGTCCTGTGTCCTGACACATCGGAATTCTCTTTTCTTTAGCAATTTTAACGTTCCTAAGAATGTTTTTCAAATTAATCTTAGCTATTTCGTTTTCTTCTTCCTCATAAGCCCTCCTCAGAGCCATTATAACATCATCGCTCAATTCAGTTTCCGCTTTCCTGAAAAGATCTACGACCGTTTCAACAACATCCTCGTATGTCGGCATCGATCTTTATCTATCAGAGCTTCGGATTAAGGTTTCTAATGCTGTATATGGTAACGACTTCGACTCCGTATCTTTCCTCCACATCCTTCCTAACCCTCTCTATCTTCTTCCTAGAATCCGCGTGAACCATGAAGTAGAGAGGGTAGGGCCAGTTCTCGGGAACCTCCCTTTCGACCAAGTGCGTTATCTGCGGAAAGTCCTCGACGAGTTTCAACGCCAATTTCTTCGCATTTTCCGTTCTGACGAGGTTCATTCCGTTCTCTCCGAATCCGATTTTACTTTCCCTCAGGACTCCGCTGAAATCCCTCACAACTCCTTTATCGATTAACTCGGATATGAGATCGACTATCTCCCCTTCCGAGTATCCGTATTCGGCGAATCTCTTGAACGGTCTCTCCTCTATCCGTAAATTCCTTTCGAGCTCAAAGAGCATTTTAGATGAAATTCCGAGCTCGTCCACTTTCGGAACATCCTCCTTCTCCAACCCTCTGTAACTCCAAGATATACCCCTGAAAAGGTCGTATTTGACGTCCATCTTGTAGACCCTCTTGCTCGGAAGGAATAGATAATCCGAAACCCCGCACCTTCTCGCCATTTCCTCCACTACCCTCCTAAGCTCCTCCTCATCTCTCCCTTTGAAGGTGAACCAAACGTTGTAGCGGGGATGATCTCTGAGGAAGTTGTGCTTGAGGGTTTTGAGCTCGTTTATTATTCTGGCAACTCTATCGACATCGTTTCCGCACGCGAAAGCGACCAGAGCGGCCTTTCCTATCCTTCTGAACGCCTTGTAGTTGAGGTTCGCTCCTATCCTCTTTATAACTCCGCTCTCCTTCAACTCTCTAAGCTTACGAATCAGTTCCTCAGTTTTTATGCCCAAATCCTCCGCCAAGTCGACGAAGGGTTGTTCGGAAAGGGGCAATTCGTATTGAACTTTCATCAAAATAATTTTCTCGTCCATAAAATCACCTAAAACTTAATCCTAACCAAACTCTCGTCTATCTTCCTCCTTCCAGAAACGTAATCTTCAACCAATTTTTCGGCCAGACTCCTCGCCTCATCGACTCTTCCCTCTCTAACGAGTCTTCTGAATTCTGGATCTGCACTTATTACGAAATATAGTTTCATCCTAAGCTGAACGGGAACGTTGTGCGATTTCATGAATCTCTTGAGGTGTTCCATAGCCTTTAAAAAGAATATCGTCTCCTCATCTTCCTCGAGCATTTTCTTAAAAGCTTCCTTAACTTTCCTCGCAACTATCCCGCTCTTTCCCTCCGTTGTCACCGCGAACCTTATTCCCTCCACTTCATCTTCAAACGGAACGACCACTTCAGTCCTTTCCGCATCGTTTGCGAGGTTTACGAGCGTTTTATATTTTTTGGCTATTCTGCAAATCAAATCGTTTATCTCAACGTTTGGAATCGCTACGACAACCAAATCGCTTTTTGATATTAGATTTTCGAGCAGTTTCTCATCGAACGCATTCCCCTTTACGAGTTGAACTTTACCCGCTTCCGCGAGCTTCCTGAGTTCCTCGCTGAACTCCAAGCTGAGAACTTTAACCTCCGCTCCCGCTTCCAAGAACTTCTTGGCCCTCGATGTTCCAACTCCCCCTCCACCTATTACAAGCACCCTCTTTCCTTCGAATTCTATGAAGAGAGGTATTCTCATTTTAACGGATAACGCTAAAATGGTTTAAAACTATATCGTGTTCATGGATTCGATATTCGAAATATCGAAGCTCGTAGGTTTCGAGCATCCAGAAGAGATAGTGAAGACTCTCGAAATAATAAGGGAGAAGTGTGAGTCCGATTTGGATAACGTTCTCAAATCTCCCGTCCTTCCACCTCTATCCTATACGAACGATTGCATGCGCTTCGTAACTCTGATCAGATACTGGCGCGGAAAGGAGATTGCGAAGGAGTGCGCGAAAGCGTACAGGGTAGTAAGGGATCCGAAGGGAAGAGATGAGTTCTGGTGGAGCGTTCAGGAACTGTTCTATAGGGCTAAGGCGGATTCAGAAGTGGTCAGAAAATTTTTGCGAAGGATTAGAAGGGAATACCGCAAGGTAATGAGGGCGAGAAAGAGGATAGAGGATATTATAGAGGATTGGGTTCTTCCACCCTACGTGGAACTGTTTTCCGGACTCCTTCCTCCAAGAAAGGCCGTGAGAGTGGTCAAGTTCGCTCTTGATTCGCTAATCGAAAAGTCCGATCACTTTTCGAGGTTCAACGTTTCGGTTTTCGACTTGGCGTTCAAGCTGTTCGAATTTCTATACAGGATAGCCCTTGCGAACATGACTCCTAAGGAGAAGTTCGAAAAGATGGTTGAATTCGTTAAATTCTTCTTGGGAATCGTGGAGATTTCGTTAGTAAGTCGAAAGGATCCTGTCTATCCACCTCTTGATCTCACCTTTTGGAAGGACTCCCACTAACGCATCCACGGGCTTGCCCCTCTTGAAGAATATCAGCGTGGGTATCGCGGAGATTCCGAAGTTTATAGCTATATCCTTAGCTTCATCGACGTTCAACTTGGCGAATACGACCTTACCCACGTATTCCTTTGCGAGCTCGTCTATTATAGGAGCAAGAATCTTGCAAGGTCCACACCACTCCGCCCAAAAATCCACCACGACATTCTCGTTGCTGTTTATTACATCATCGAAGTTCGAACCGTCAACCTTTATGGGCTTAGACATCTTTTCCATCAACTCCTTCAACTTTTTTTTCCTTATCCATTCGATCTCGTCCATCGATAAAATCTTTGCGTTATAACTTTTAGACGTTTCGATTCGAAGGGCTTATAACCGAGAAAACCCGAGGGGTTGAGGATGAGGATAGCTGGAATAGACGAGGCAGGAAAGGGTCCCGTTATAGGTCCGATGATAGTTTGCGGAGTTTTGTGCGATGAATCGGAAGTTAAAAAGCTTGAGGAGTTGGGCGTAAAAGATTCGAAGAAGCTGAGTCCAGAAAGGAGAAGGGAACTCGCTACAAAAATAAAGGAATTCTGCAAATACCATCTGATTGAAGTTACGCCCGAAGAAATAGACAGAAACAACATAAACGATCTACTGAGAAATTGCTACGTCGAAATAATCGAAAAACTCGATCCAGATTTGGTCGTGGTGGACAGTCCGGACGTAAAACCGGAAAGGCTGAAGGAATTCATTGAAAACAGAACGGGGAAGAAAGTTATAGCGAAGCACAAAGCTGATGAAGAGTTCGTTGTCGTTTCGGCCGCCTCAATAATTGCCAAGGTCGAAAGGGACGAGAGAATTGAGATGCTGAAGGAGGAATACGGCGATTTCGGTAGCGGATACGCAAGCGATCCGAAGACGAGGAAAGCACTAAGGAGATGGATTTTGGAGGGCAGAATTCCGCCAATAGTTAGGAAGAGGTGGAGGACGGTAGGGAGGTTGAGCCAGCGCTCTCTTGAAGAGTTCATCGAAAAAGTTTAAATTCAATGAACGTCCATTCATATCGAGGACCCGTAGCCTAGCTTGGATAGGGCGTGGGCCTCCTAAGCCCAAGGTCGCGGGTTCAAATCCCGCCGGGTCCGCTAATCTTTTCAAATGTCGTCAAGTTTAAATTTTTGGTGAGAATATCGTAACAATGAAGCAGTCTTTTAAGGTGGCGAGAATTTTCGGAATAGACGTTGAGGTTCATTTCAGCCTCCTTTTTATCTTAGCTCTATTCAGCTACGTCCTATACGTTAATCCACCTCCGTTCGGATTTTCGAACTTCGAAGGCATGGAAAGAATTGTCCTATCTGCTCTAATGGCGGTAATTCTGTTCGTTTGCATTCTCATCCACGAGTTGAGTCATTCTTTGGTTGCGATGAGGTTCGGTGCGAAGGTAAGGGCGATCGTGCTGTTCATATTCGGAGGGGTCGCGCTAATAGAGAACATACCCAAGGAGCCAAAGAAGGAGTTCCTAATGACTTTAGCCGGTCCTTTGGCGAGCTTTGCCTTAGCTTTTTTGGGATTCCTCGCCACTCCAATTCACAAGCAGTTCTTCTTCCTATTCGGATACTTCAACTTGATACTGGGATTGTTCAACTTAATCCCCGCGTTTCCTATGGATGGAGGTAGGATTCTTAGAAGTCTGCTGGCTCAGAGAATGGGCTTCGTCAGAGCGACAAAGGTTTCGGCGGAAGTAGGAAAATTCTTGGCAATCTTGATGGCGATAGTGGGAATGTTCGTAAGTCTGTGGCTGATTCTAATAGCCCTGTTCATATACATAGGGGCGAGCGAGGAGGAGAGGATGGTTACGATTGAAGGGTTCCTTTCGAGGTTGAAGGTTAGGGATGTAATGACGACCGACCCCATCTACGTCACCCCCGAAACGAGAGTTAAGGACGTCGTCGATCTAATGCTTAAGCACAAGCACATAGGATATCCAGTGGTCAGAAACGGTGATCTGGTGGGTATAGTCACGCTCGAAGACGTTAGAAAGGCGAAAGGAGAGGATGTTGTCGAGAACATTATGAGCAGGGATTTGGTCACGATTTCTCCCGACGAAACAGCCTTTAAGGCTTTAAAGGTAATGAGTGATAGGAGAATAGGAAGGATACCCGTTGTCGAGAACGGACAACTTGTGGGAATAGTATCGAGAAGTGACATAGTCAGAGTTCTGGAGATCCTTGAAGCTCTAAAAGAGAGGAATAAAACTTCCTGAGCTTTTCCTTGCTTCTCTCCAATTTACGGTTGGCGAACTCGACGATGATCTTCAAACCATCCTCACCGACGACGATTTTTCCGTTCAAAGCGACCGGAGCTTCGAGCCTTTCGAGGGTGTTTATCTCGACCACGTTATGCTTCAGCGAGATCAAACCGCACCTCCTCAATCCCGAATCGTTGGCGATCTTCATCAGTTTTTCCGCCGAACTTAAATCCCTACAAGCTACGTGGATTATCGGTGGAAACATTATTAGCCAAGTCGTCTTCCTGCCCGATTTTACGGCCTCAAGGACCTCTCCAAATCCGACGCAACGGTGCCACTTTCCCAAAAACCTCGATTCGACTTTGTTACCGAATTCGGGCATGTCCATCACCGCGATCCTTCCAGAACAACTCGAGAGAGTTACGAAGCACTCGAACGAATTTATTAAGTCGAGCAACGGAATTATATCATCGTCCACCTCTCCTCTCTCCTTAGCCTTAGTGTATCCCTCGAGTTTGAGTCTTCTGAATTCCTCCCACTCCACCATAACCCCTACCCGATTATGTTATACAGCGTATCCCTCTGCTTCGGGATTCTCCCTGCCACTTCTATTATCCTTACCATCTCCTCCTTGGGCAGAAACTCCCCACCTATCGCTCCTGCAGCTTTAGAAATGTTTTCCTCCATAAGAGTTCCTCCCAAGTCGTTAGCTCCAACGTGCAAAGCAACCTGTGCGAGCTTAACTCCCATCTTGACCCAAGAGGCTTGAACGTTCTTTATCTCTGGATAAAGCAGAATTCTCGATATCGCTATGACTAAAAGATCCTCGAAGCCCGAACTTCCCTTGGCAATTCTTCCGAGCTCGTTGTTCTTCGGCTGGAAGGGAAGGGGAATGAACTCAGTGAAACCTCCCGTTCTCCTCTGAATTTTCTTGATCAAGAGAATGTGCCTTATCCTGTGCTCCCAACTCTCTATGTGCCCGAACATCATCGTTGCAGTGGTGGGAATTCCCAGTCTGTGCGCCGTAGTTACTATTTCGACCCATTGGGCTGTGGTAATCTTGTCCGGGCATATCTTCCTCCTTATCTCATCGTCTAAGATCTCAGCGGCTGTTCCGGGCATCGAATCCAGTCCGGCCTTCTTTAGTTCTTTTAGAGTTTCTTTAACGCTCAAACCGCTGTTCCTTGCCATGTGGTAAACTTCCATGGGGGAGAAGGCGTGGATGTGAACGTCCTCGCTTACCTCTCTAACGGCTTCTATTATCGATATGTAGAAGTTCAAATTCGCGTTCGGAAACAAACCGCCCTGAATGCAAACTTCCGTGCAACCGTATTCTATCGCTTCTCTAACCTTTTGCTTTATCTGATCGAGCGTGAGCAAGAACTTCTTTCGATTGCTGAAAGCGCAGAACTTACATCTGTTCACGCATATGTCGGTGAAGTTTATGTTTCTGTTAACGACGAAAGTAACCACATCTCCAACCGCTTTTCTCCTAAGTTCATCGGCAATTCTGAAAGTTTCGAACGGGTCTTCGAGCAAGCTTAGGTAGTCGAGCATCTTAATCCCTCTTCGTCTGCAAGCCTATAAATTAAATCCGCAATTTCGTCGCTGAACCATCTCAACCTCACAAACTTCGGATAGATCGGCAACCTCTCCCTGAGCAAAAACTCGTTCCTCAGCATCGCTTTAAGATCACTTAAGGAAGGCCAAGGATGCTCGGGATTTATGTAATCCGGCGTAACCTCCGAGATGCCTCCGAGATCGTTCGCTCCCGCTTTTAGGAAAGGATAAACGTCTCCCACGAGATTCGGCGGAATCTGTATCGCGATATCTTCGGGCAAAATTTCCCTCGCCTTTCTAACGACTTCGAGTAACTCCTCACCGCTCGGAGGCTTCCAATCCTGCATGGGTGTTCCTTTCTTGGGCTGGAAGGGCTGGATTATGACTTCCTGAATGTGCCCGTAATTTGCATGGACATCCGCGATTACTTCGAGCGAATATATTCTGTCGTAAGGCTTTTCCCCGATACCAATTAGTATTCCGGTGGTGAATGGAATCAGAAGTTTTCCGGCGTTCTTTATAGTTTTTATTCTAACTTCCGGCTTTTTTCCTGGACTCAAAGCGTGGCATTCCAACTCCACCGCCTGTTCGAGCATCAAACCCATGCTCGCGTTGTAGGGCTTAAGCTTCTTCAATTCCTCGTAACTCAAAACCCCCGCGTTCGTGTGGGGAAGAAAACCCATTTTAACTGCCAGCTCGTTCACGTCCCTCACTAACTCCAAGAAGTTCGAATAACCCATAGCCTTAAGCTTCCTCTTCACGTCATCGTAAACGTCAGGTCTCTCGCCAAAAGTGAACAAAGCTTCGCTCGCGTTCTTCGCTTTTGAAAGCAGGGATTTAACTTCGTTGGGCGTCATGAGTTCGTGATTGTCACTTCTGAACCCGCAATAGGCGCATCTATTTCTGCACGCGTTCGTCAAAGGTATGAAGACGTTTCTCGAGAACGTGACGATTTTCATACACCTTAGATATTATCAACCATTTGAAAAATTTATTACGCCAAACGCTGACGCGGGTTCATGGACATAGTCGTGATAGGAGGAGGTGCCTGCGGTCTCAAGGCTGCATGCAGAGCGAGGAGGAGAGATCCGGAGGCGAAGATTACTGTGATAGACGCGGGTAAGTATCCTTCTCTGGGCAGGTGCGGTCTTCCATACTACGTCGGAGGAATAGTGAACGAGCTCGACGATCTCAGGAGGACTCTGGCCGGAGTCGTTAGGGACGTAAACTACTTCAAAAAGGTGAAGGACATCGAAGTGCTGACGGAAACGAAGGCTGTCGAGATAGACAGAAATAGGAAAGTAGTTAAAATTGTCAGAAACGGAAAGGAGGACGAGTTGCCCTACGACTACCTCGTTTTAGCGACGGGAGCTAAGCCGATAAGGCTCAATTTGCCAAATGCGGATGCTGAAGGTGTAGTAACTCTCTTCGATCCGGAGGATGCGGAAAAGATCCTCGACATGTGGGATGAGGGAATTCTGGAGAAGGCGGTAATAATAGGTGGAGGACTCATAGGAATGGAAACCGCCGAAGCTCTTTCGAACTTGGAAGTCGAGGTTACGATAGTGGAACTGCTCGATCACGTCCTTCCGGCTCTGCTCGACAGGGAGATGGCGATGCTCGTTCAGAATCATTTAGCGGAAAAGGGAGTGAAGGTTCTTACGGGGAGCAGGGTTACGGAGATAATAGCGAAGGACGGGAGAGTGACGGGAGTTAAGGTCGACGGGACGAAGGAGATCGAGGCGAATCTGGTTCTGATGGCGGTCGGAGTTAGGCCGAACGTCGATCTGGCCAAAGAATGCGGGCTCGAAATTGGAGAGACGGGAGCGATAAAGGTGAACGAGTTCCTTCAGACTTCCGATGAAAGCATATACGCCGGAGGGGATTGCGTCGAGAACGTCCATTTGATCACCGGAAAACCCGTTTACGCTCCCCTCGGTTCGACCGCAAACAAGCACGGAAGGGTAATAGGGGACAACGTGACCGGAGGAAAATCCAAGTTCCCGGGTGTGATAGGGACAACGATATTCAAGCTCTTCGACCTAAACGTCGCGAGAACGGGATTAACGGAAAGGCAGGCTAAGGAGTTGGGCTACGATGTCATCACCGCACTCTGCCCCGGGCCAGACAGAGCGCACTTCATGCCCGGACAGAGGCCGATAAGGATTAAGCTGATAGCAGATGCGAAGACCGGGAGACTCTTGGGAGCGCAGATGGTCGGTTTAGGCGTTGTCGATAAGAGGATAGACGTGGTTGCGACGGCCATACAGATGAAGGCGACGATAGACGATCTGGCGAACTTCGATTTAGCATACGCTCCTCCATACTCCACCGCAATAGATACTTTAATCCACGCGGCGAATGTAGCGAGGAACAAGAGGGACGGATTGTTCAAGACTATTTCGAGCTTTGAAGTGAGAGAGAAGATCGACAGAGGAGAGGACTTCGTTCTGCTCGACATAAGGAGCGAAGAAGAGTTCAGGAAGTTCAAGAAGATCGAAGATCCGAGGTTATTGAGGATTCCTCTCGAAGAGCTGAGAGATAGATTCGACGAGATACCTAAGGACAAGGAGATCGTCATAGTCTGTCAGATAGGGAGCAGAGCTTACGACGCTCTTAGGATTCTTGAGGGGCACGGATTCAAAAATGTGAAGGTTATGGAAGGTGGATTGGCATTCTGGTTCTGGTAGTTACATTTTTGGAGGTGACTTTGGCCCATGAAAATAGGTTTCGTCGGAGCGGGAAGGGTAGGATCGGCTTCAGCCTTCACGTGTATTCAACACTTAAACGTCGAGGAAATGGCGCTCGTAGACATCGTCGAGGATCTGGCCATTGGAGAGGCGATGGATCTGGCACACGCAGCTTCTGCTTTGGAGAAGTATCCTAAGATCGTCGGAGGTTCTGATTTCGGATTGCTTAAAGGTAGCGAGATAATAGTCGTAACCGCGGGAATTGCGAGAAAACCGGGGATGAGCAGACTGGATTTAGCTACAAAGAATGCCGGAATAATTAAAGATGTGGCCAAAAAGATAATGCAGAACTCACCGGAGAGCAAGATTCTCGTAGTTACGAATCCTCTGGACGTTATGACCTACGTAATGTGGAAAGAAACAGGAAAGCCGAGGAATGAGGTTTTCGGAATGGGTAGCTTGCTGGACACGGTTAGACTAAAGGAGAGAATAGTCGCTTTGGGTGGAAAGCCAAAGAAGGTTTTCATGATGGGTGAACACGGAGATACGATGTTCCTACCCAAGAGCGTCGTGGAGGTAGAGGGGAGCGTGGATTTGGATAGAGCGGTTGAGGATACGAGGTCGATTGCGGCGGAAGTCATAAGGAGAAAGGGGGCCACGTTTTACGGCCCCGCAGTATGCGTTTACAGGATGGTCAGAGCGGTAGTAGAAGATACGAGAGAGGAGATTCCTACGAGTGTGGTTTTGCAGGGGGAGTTCGGAATCGATGGAGTCGCATTAGGAGTTCCGGCGATCTTAGGAAAGAACGGCGTCGAGGAAATAGTAGAATACGAATTTACGGATGAGGAGCTTGAATACCTCAGGAGATCCGCGGAAGTTTTGAAGGAGAGATTGGGGGAGTTGGGTTATTGATCATGATGAGGGTTGTCGTCGGTTCGAAAAATCCGACGAAGGTTGAAGGGGTAAGACTCGCATTCGAGCGGTTCTTCGGTGAAGTGGAAGTTATACCTAAATCGGTCGATTCCGGAGTTCCTCCCCAGCCCTTCGATTATGACGTCGTTAGGGGAGCCATAAATAGAGCCATAAGGGCTTTTGACGACTGCGACTTCAGCGTAGGGGTTGAAGCTGGATTATTCAGTATGGAGAATACGATGACGGGCTACATGGACTTCCAAGTCGCTGTGGTTTACGACGGCGAGAGGTTCACGATAGGATTCGGCCCGGGATTCGAGTTTCCACCTTGCGTCGTTAAGGAGGCTTTGAAGGGGAAGGAAGTCGGAGACGTGATGGAGGAGATAACGGGCATAGATAACATCGGAGAAAGGATGGGTGCCATTCACTACCTCACGAAGGGCGTCATTTCGAGGGTAGAGCTTACGAGGATAGCGGTAACGATGGCCTTGATCCCCTGGATAAATAAGGAGCTATATTTCGGGTAGTTTTTTTACGAACTCTAAATCAAAATATATATCATTTTTTATATTTACGGACGAAAATAAATACATTTATAAATGCAAGCATGCGTTTATATGAATAAATATATATGTTCAGATCATGTCATGAATATATATATACTCGGACATGCAAACGGATGTGGGGATGCATCGATACGCAAAGACAAACATGAGATGAACGGCCCGACGTGGGCCCCCGAGTCGGGCCGGGATTTTTACGGGGGTGGTGGGCGGTTGGGCAGAAGGGCGTTCGTCCCCGTCCTAATGTTCGATCGGGACGGGTTTCAACGCCCGTCCACACGGTGGTTCATGGCATGGGGGACTCCCCCAAATTCCCGACTTCGGTGTGCAGTATTCGGGGACGGGGGCGAACGTGGGAGATATGCCAGTAGGATCAGTGAGAGTAGAAGGTGGCAGTACCAACTTTTAAAACTGTGTCAGTCACCCAAAAATCATAAATATTTTGCCAATATTTTTATTTTATTTTTTTATAAAAATATTTAAATAAAAAAATTTAGAGAGGTGATGCAGAGAATGGTTTTCGGTAGTCGAGCAATATTGATTTTAGTCCTAACTTCCTTATTGCTGGTAGGCTGTGCTGAGAAGGAAGAAGTAAAACCTATAGCTACTCCAACCGTAACACCTTTGACTTTAGTAACTAAGCCACACATTAAGAATTACAACTGCCAAGCTGTCGATACGGAAGACGCTGACAAAAATAAGGACACTGTAAGAACTAATGTAGAAGTCATAACCGATCGACCAGTTACACTTTACTTTAAACTAATGGACCCAGATACTGATGAAGTTATAATACAATGCGTAAAGAAGGCTGACAAGAGAGGAACATATTCTGCTGATCTAACTCTTAGTCCTGAATATCAAGCTAAAACGTACAGAGTTGTTATAGAGCTGGTAGAGAACGGTAAAACTTTAGATTCTGTGGTTCAGGAAGTGTTTCTTTATCCACTTGGTTACGGTGTAGCAAAACTCGGAGTCAAAACGATGTTTTACACACCGTATCCGTTAGCTTTCTATAACGCATTCTATCATCAGGGATTTCCAGACATAGAGTTCAAGTTTACTAATCGGGAAGATTATCCAATGACTGTAAGGGTTTCTGCGGAATATCAAGGTTATAGCGAAAAAGCGATTAAAACCGAAACGATCATGCCCGATGAGACGAAAACGATCAACTTAACCATTCCGCTGATTCTGGAAAAGATAGAGCAGATAAAAACTAAAACCAAGTTTACCAATGAAGTAAATTTTTAAAATTTTTAATTTTAAAATTTCTTTAAATTGGTTGGGAGGTGGGGTTATGAATGCGAAGGATATTATTGAAAAGATGGTTTTGTTGGGTAAAAATGAATGTCTTAAGTGGAAAAGTTCGGATATTCCCTTCAATGGCATGCTATATGCATTATTTACTACAACTGGCAGAGGTGATAAATTCGCTAAGAGATGTTTTGAAAGACTTGAAACGATTGCTGGAAGTAAAAGGAACATACCAAGTTATTTGAGGCGTTTAAGCGATATCAAACTGGAAGACTTGGCTTCAAAGATAAAGTTCAACAGAAAACGTTTTCTCAATGGTGTGAAGAGTATACTGGCATTAGATGAGATATACAACCTTCAAAGAGACGACTTAACTCATATTAAAAATCCAGAGGAGTTTTACACTGCAATAAGAAAAACTCACGGATTCGGTGGTGCAGAAATAGGACCGTGGGTAGGATGCGATTTCGTAAGACTATGGAAGCTAAGACTACCCAAAAATTTGGAACTACCTAAATCGACGAAGGAAGTTTGTTTAAAGAAATTGGAAAAAGAGCTCAAAGTAAGTTTATTGCCTAAAGTTAAATTAGAAGATTACCCATACATCGATGCCTTTTTCGAAATAAGAGCAAGAAATGGAGAGCGTTTAAGAAATCTGGCTAAAAACGATCCAAAAACGTTCATAGAAGAAGTTAAAAGACTTCTAAATGATCCTTAAAATTTTTAAATTTTTTAAATTTATTTTTAGATTTTATTAAATAAAGATTATCTACTCTTACCTTACTAACACCTTCTAATCATCTTCTACCAAAAAATTTAAATTAGCTTTCTACAACGTAATTTTGAGGTGATAAAAAGATGAAAATAAGGTGTCCAAACTGCGGTGCTTGGATTTATATAATACAACAAACGGATGAAAAATCTTCTGAAGGTAATAGCAGATTAGATGTAAAAATTCTCGAAATTAAGCAAACGAAAAAAGAACCGGCATACGCTGTTTTATCGAATGAAGAGAAAAAACAGGCATTGGATAATATTTTGGAAGTTTTGGATGTCTTAGCGGATGTAAACGGTAAATTATATAGATTTGAAATGTGGTGGGGGAAAAAGAACATTGATGGATGGATAGGTGGAGCAAAATCCATATCTACTTACCTCAACGCAAGAAAGGCTAAAGACATATGGGCAGACGAGAACAATGAGATATTCGTAAAACAGAAATACGGAATAGTTCGGGGTATTATCGACAAATCCAAAATGAAGATTCCAGAAGAAAGAATGGAAGAGATTGCGAGAAAGTTAGGATTGAGTCTTAAAACTGGTAGAGAAGGTTTAAGGATATACTTGGGTGAGAAATATTCCGAAAGACCACTACTATCTGAAAGAAAAAGTCTTATCGAGAAAATGATAAAAGTCTGGATTGCATTTTGGGAGCCAACAATGATTTAATTTTTATATAAATTTTTAATTTTACCTTTATTTTTTATTAAAATAATTAAATAATTAGTGGAGGTGATAAAGTGCAATTTGAGGATTTTAAGACGAAGGTAGAGGAGATTAGAAAAATCTGCGAAAAGTGGGAAAAGGAATTTTGTAAAGAAGCTTGGATGGACTTGAAAAAAGAAGCTTATGAAACTTTAAGCAATTACGACTTTGCACCGCTATTGGGTTTCATATGCAACAGATATGGGCTTAAAAGTGCCGATCATGCATTTGAATTTCCACATTGGCTTCTTGAACGAATTGGAAGCTTAGAACCAAATGAAATACTTTCAGCAGATATCAAAAGCTTAGTGAGGGAGTATTTTTCTGACAAGTTTTCCAGTAAATGCTCTGAAAAAGACTGTGAGGACTATATAAATGGCGTTTCAAGGGATATAAACAAAGCATTAATTTCAAAATTTCAAAAATCAAACACCTAATAACTATGTTTGAGAACAGAGAATATAGTTGCATAGAGCTATACTTTATGTTTAGAAATATACCTGGTATCGGCGAGAAGAATGCAAGCGTTCTCGTAAGAGATTTTATATACAGGGAAAATGGTCTGATGCCGAGACACCCATGGTTCGATCAAATTAAAGAAAAACTACCTAACTTTAAAGTTACAGATGAAGGTAAGGAATACATTCCCATTCCAATCGATGTTCACGTTAGAAAAGTCGCTAGTAGAGTTTTCAAAAATATAGGATGGATACCATGGTATCTGTATTGGAAATATAGAAAAACTGATCAAGTAGACAAGGATATTCAACTTATTGCGAGATTCATCTTTCCAGAATTCCCCGCAAGAATTGACACACTGTTTTGGAACGTCGGAAGAAAGTAGTGTGAAGAACACGATCCAAAATGTCCCGAATGCCCTCTAAGAGACATCTGTGATTATGCACGAACTAAATAATTATTTTTAAATTTTTATAAAATAAAAATAATTAAGGAGGTTAAAGCATGAAAATGTGTATATGCGATAATCCTTTTCCTTGCGCACACAAAAGAAGTAATCGATGTTCTTTGGCAATACAATCCAAAGCAGGAAGTTTTAAATTTTACTGTCATTAGCTGAGGATTTAATCGGAAAATTAGACTTAACACGATCTAATAATCGCAATGGGCGTATCTGAAAGTTTCAAATATCGTTGATGAGATCCAGATTCATGGCTGATCCACTTTTACGCTTCATGTTTTTGACCTTCATCCTCGCAGTTCCTCCAACAATCTTCATGGCAATAGTGCTTCCAGAAAGTCTGAAACCGTTGGTCATCGCTTACGTTGTATTCGTAGTGATGGTGCTCATAAGACATATTTACGGTAAAATACAGGGCACACTTTCAAACCGAACTTTTCGGACTCCGTTCTATCACCTCACCAAACGTACTACAAGCTTTTGAGGTGCCCGAAATGCGAAAGCGTCGAATGGTGTGTGATTAGGTATTACGGCGGCGAGAGAGTGGAGATTAAACTCAAACCGATTAAGAGGGACGATAGAGCAAATTTGAAACCCCTTCCCGCATTCACGACCGTTCTCTACGTGCACTGCATCCTACCATCATTTCTGAAATCCGAGCCAGTATTATTCATGGCCGCGACGGTAATATACCTGATACACCTCACAACCGTGGTTCACACCATGAGGAGGGGCTACGAAAGTCAGATATTCTACGCCATGACATTCTTCACGGCAGTTCCGATGATAATCCTGACGCTTATCGGTCTCGCCACCTGAAACGATTTTTCCAGATACGAATACCACACATCATGCACTACGTCAAACCCTTCGACCCTTGGAAGTCGAAGCTCTGCACGTGCCCTCCGAAGTTCTCGTTCAACCCCTACACCGGTTGCGCTCACGACTGCATCTACTGTTACGCAACCTACATTCCCAAGTTCCACCGCCTAAGGCTCAAAAAAGATCTTTTCAGAAAGCTTGAGAAGGATCTGCAGAAGCTACCGGCGAACGCTCTTATTTCGATGTCGAACAGTAGCGATCCCTATCCTCCAGCCGAGATGTCGCTCGAAGTGACGAGGAGATGCCTCGAAATCATGAAAGACTACGACGTCAGACTGCTAATCGTTACCAAAAGCGACATAGTTGCGAGGGACGTAGACATCCTTTCGGAAATGAGGTGTGCTGTGAGCGTAACCGTGACATGCCTATCCGATTCCATAGCATCGAAAATCGAGCCGAACGCACCTAAGCCCGAAAGGAGGATAGAGGCGCTAAAAAGGCTTAAAGATGCCGGAATCCCGGTAATCTTGAGGTTGGATCCGGTGATTCCCTTTCTGACCGAAGATGAGGCCATGAAGGTTTTGGAGACGTGCGATTTCGTAGATCACGTCGTGACTTCCACGCTGAAGCTCAGAAGGGATATAATGGCGAGGTTCTCGAAGGTTTTTCCCGAACTCGTTGAGAAGTATAGGAAAATTTACACCGAAAGAGTGGGGTCATACCTCTACATGCCCAAAGAACTGAGGTTGAAAATCTTAAGGCCGATTGCGGAAAGGTGCGAAGAAATGGGAATTAGCTACGCGTTCTGCAGGGAGGGATTTGAATTTAAAGCCGAAAGTTGCGACGGTTCTCACACGTTGAAGTATCGCCTCACGTGAGGCCTCGTCATATAAAACATTATGATCAGCACTATCGCTATTCCGATTATCCCCTGAGGTAGGCTAAGGAAGGCGGAGATCAAGTTTAGTCCCAAGAGAACCATGTAAACCCACCAAGCCCATCTGAAACCCATCCAAAGTCCGAAAGCGACCAAGATTCCGATAATTCCTCCGATTATCGAAGAAATCGCGAATACGTTCAGAAAGGCCAGAAGCTCCTTTTCCGAAATCGGCATTGGCATGTGCGCCATCCTCGTCCTTATAAGTTCGACGTAAATCGGTTTATACATGAAGAAGGATAGCCCAGCCAATACGAACAGCATTCCGAAAACGGCGTTCAGTATCGCCAACAGCGTTACACCCATAGGCCTCTCCATGCAACCCGTTATCCCTTAAGGTTAAAATTTTTTCTCAAAGGTTAAATAATCCGATGAATTAGGATGGTATATGGCGAGAATAGGGGCGGTAGGTGAGCTCTTTGGAACCGATGGAGTTAGAGGTGTTGCGAACGAGGAACTCACCGTTGAGATGGCTCTAAATTTGGGCAGAGTTATGGGAACATACAGGGGCGGAAGGATTGCAGTTGCGATGGACACCCGTTTGTCGAGTCCCATGCTTAAAAGTGCTGTTATAGCCGGCTTGACATCCGTTGGGGCTGACGTCGTAGATTTGGGAATTGCTCCAACCCCAGCTTTGCAATATTACGTCAAATGCAAGAAAGAGGTGAACGGAGGAATTGCAGTCACCGCTAGCCACAACCCGAGGGAATACAACGGAATAAAGTTCATTCAGGAGGACGGAAGGGAGTTCACGAGGGACATGGACGAGGAGTGCGAAAGACTATACAAGAGCAAGGCTTTCAAGCTCGCAAGCTGGAAAGAGGTCGGGCAGGTTTATTACGACGAATACAGGAGACTATACTTCGACGGAATCCTAAGCAAGGTCGACGTAGATGCGATATCGGCCAAGAAATTCAGAGTGGTCATAGACTGCGGGAATGGAGCCGCTTGCATGACTTCTCCTCAACTCCTCAAGGAACTCGGTTGCGAGATTATATCGATAAACTCCCATCCGGACGGAAGATTTCCGGCAAGAAATCCGGAGCCGGTTGAGGAAAACCTCAGCATGCTCAAGAAGGTTGTCAAGGAGGCTAAGGCGGACTTAGGAATAGCGCACGACGGAGATGCGGACAGAGCAACATTTGTCGATGAGAATGGGAGGTTCGTGAGCGAGGACGTTATTCTGGCTCTGATGGCCAAATACTACGTGGAGAAGAACGGAGGAGGGAAGGTGGTAACGCCCGTTTCCTCTTCGAGATGCGTCGAGGATGTTGTAAAGGAGGCTGGAGGAGAAGTTATCTACACCCCCGTAGGTTCGCCGGTCGTTGCGGAGACTATGCTTAAGGTTAACGCCGTTTTCGGAGGGGAAGGAAACGGAGGGCTGATATTTCCGGAGCATCTGCTCGCGAGGGACGGAGCGATGAGTTTTGCGAGGATTCTCGAACTTATGGCCTTGGAGAACAAGCCGATATCAGAATTGGTGAAGGACATTCCCAAGTATCACATGATAAAGGCAAAGATGCCTTGCAGGGATAAGCTGAAGCTTTTGGAAGGTCTTAAGGAGATGTTTCCCGAAGCGAACTTCACCGACGGGGCGAGGATAGACTACGAGGACGGATGGCTCCTCATAAGGCCTTCTGGAACCGAGCCGATAGTAAGAATCTTTGCGGAGGCTAAAACTAAGAAGAAGGCGCAGGAACTGTTGGAGATGGGAATGCAGGCTGTGAAGAAGATCTTGGGCTGATCACTCTTTTTTCGTTACCGCCAGCAGTATTTCGAACGCCAAAGCTATGGGTATGCTCAGGATGGCTATGAACTGAAACATCAGCGTGAGGTATTCGAAGTCGAAGTAAACTATTCCAATTTTTATGTTCGATAGAATCTTGAAGACGACCCAACCGATCATTCCTACGAAGAACAACGCTATTCCCACGAGTATGGGTCTCACGAACAAATTTATCCACTTCGAAATATAAGGGCAACGCTTTTATTCAAATATTTCCGAACTTCTTGGAATGATGATTCAGGCAGGATCTGAGCGGAAGCGATGAAGACGGCCGTACTCACTGATCAGAGCCTAAGGCTATCATCACTTCTCAGTCGAGAACCGACTCATCATCTCGAACGTTTTTTGTAGTCAGGTCTATTATCGTTTATGCTCTGCTTGGTCGTCTCGTCGAAACTGCAGGCTGAGATAGGAAGAGGGGTCAAGGAGAGGGTGGAATCTCTGCTGGGAATGAAAACACTCCTTCTGACTGAATTCGAGGAAGTAAAGGTGGAGGATGGCGTTATAATAGTCCCGGCCACCGGAGGAACCGAGAAAATCATCGCGAACGTTATAGAGTCCACCGAAAAGCCCGTAATGATATGGGCTCTTCCAAATCACAACTCCCTCCCTTCCGCGTTGGAGGTTTATTCGGTTTACAGGGATAGGGTAAAGCTCGTCTATTCGCCGATAGGAAGTGAGATCCTCGATCACGTTTCGAGGTTCATCGGAATCTGCAACTTTCTGAATTCGAAGCAAAGACTCGGGGTCGTTGGGGGTATTTCGGAGTGGTTGCTCAGCTCGGACTATGAAGATGCCTATGATCTGGGCGTGGAAGTGGTGGAGATAGGAATGGACGAACTGATCGGAAAAGACATCTACGAAGCTTTGAAGGATATCGTGAGGAAATACAGACTGTCCGCAGTAACCGTAAGGTGCTTCGATCTGCTCGAATTCGGTAAAACCGCCTGTCTGGCAATGGCAAAGCTTAACGAAGAGATTCCGGCCGGATGCGAAGGGGACATCGGAGCCATACTGACGATGATGATTCTGAGGGCTATAACGGGGAAACCTTGCTGGATGGCCAACGTTTGCAGAATAGACGGAATAGTCCTTGCGCACTGCACCGTCCCGCTTTCAATGGTAGAATCATACGAAATGACCATCCATGCGGAATCGGGAAAAGGAAAGGCTGTGAGGGGAAAAATGAGGAGGGAGGTCGTCACGTTGGCGAGATACGGAAAAAAGAGAATGCTGATCGCTCTTGGAGAGATAACGAGGAACTTAAGCGAAAAAGGACTCTGCAGAACTCAGGTGGAAGTTAGACCCTTCTTCGACGTCGATGAATTCGTCGAGAACAGCTTGGGAAACCACATCGTTTTAGCATACGGGGACTACAGGAGGGATCTTAAGGACTTCTGCAAGTTTAAGAAAATAGATGTCATAGACCTCAGTCCGTACAGGCCTCATCACGGCTCAGGTGCGGATTAGCTCATCATCGGCTTAAGATCGTTTGGATGCCGAACTTATAAAAGTTTCAGACCGGCGAGCTGTCATCATCGGTCAGAATCCCGATTATCATCACGACTCAGTGCTCAGCCGGTCTCATCATTCTCAAAAACGTTTTTATCGTTCTGGTTATAACTATTGCCATGGTTACGATGAAGCAGGTTTCGGTTTTCGTCGAGAACAAGCCGGGAAGACTCGCGAGCGTTACGGAAGTTCTGTTCAAGGCCGGAATAAACCTCAGAGCCTTCGCGATAGCCGAGGCTGGTGATTTCGGAATAATCAGGATGATCGTCGACAGGCCGGAGGATGCTTACAGGGCTTTGAAGGATGCCGGATTTACGGTGGCGATAAACGACGTCATAGGTGTAGAGGTTAAGGACGAGCCCGGGAGTCTTTACAGAATAGCCAAGACTTTGGGAGATGAAAACGTGAACATAGAGTACGTTTACGCCTTCACCTTCGGAGGGGAAAAGGCCCTGATAATTTTGAGAGTGGACGATGTGGATAAGGCGATAGAAGTTTTGGAGAGGGAAGGAGTGCTTTTCAAGGGCGAGATTCCGTGATGAGGTGCGAGAGGTGCTTTGCGGAGCTTAGGTCTCCTACTTCATACTGTCTGAACTGCGGGCACAGGAACGCTTTGGGAGGGGGTCTGTTCGTAGAAGAAACCAGAATCCACCTATTTTTCGTTGGAAGGAGTAGGGAGGAAAGCGTTGCATTCAGAGTTTACGAGGAAGAGGAATCTGTAAGGAACGTTTTCGAGGTAATAGCGGAGAGAATACACGAGAAGAGGTTGGATGAAGTATATATTTCCGGAAAAAGCGAGGAGTTAATCGATACAGCCTCGGAAATGCTGAAGAGGGTCGCTTTGACTCCTCTGTCGATATGCATTACAGAGCCCTTCGAATCTCCTAAAGAGTTCTTCGATCACCTAAAAAGACATCTCAGAACCGTTAGGGAACTGAAGAGGGTTGACATAAAGCCCGAAGACAAGATTCACGGGGCTCATTCGACGGTAATCGGCGGGAGGGAGGGTATGAAGTTTCTGCATAGGATAGCGAGATCGGAGTTCGTGAAAAAGGTCATTCCGGGAGTGATAGAGGCGAAGGGGACCGCTGTAGGAGGTGGTGTAAGGTTCAAGCTCACGAGGTGCGACGACAGGGGAAACATAAGAGCCTTACTAATCGACGGATCGAGCGTTCAGGAGATACACATCGTAACCACCGCCAGAAATAAGGAGGAAGGGGAGGTCGTCTTAAAAATTCTTAGGGGATTGATAGAGGAGGACTGAGGATGTTATTGGCAGTTTACGGAACTCTCAGAAGGAAAGGAGGAGCCAACGTAATGCTCAGGCTCGTTGGAGCGGAATTCGTCGGTGAGGGGATTGTTAGGGGTTACAAACTATACGCGTCGAGAATCCCATTTGCGGTTAAAGGAAGTCCCAACGACAGCATAGTCGTAGAGGTTTACGATGTTCCCAACGAAAAAGTTCCTCTCATCGACTTCTACGAGTCGGGATACGAGCGGGTAAAGGTGGTGGTAGATATGGAGGATAAAAAACTGGAAGCTTGGCTATACGAGTGGAAGGGGGATTTGGAGGGATGCGAACGTTTGGAATGTGGTGATTGGGTAGAACACATCGAAAGAAAGTGCAGGTGCTTTAGGTGACTATTTCCGGCAACCTCTCCGACCTCAGAGCCTCTTTTATCTCCATCATGCTCAGGTCGAGAGGATCCTCTATTCTCACTCCGTGTTTAAGGCTGAGGTTTCTCATCTCCGGAGACGTCGGCCCTATGCAGGGATCCCCGGGAACCCTCATCGAGACGTCGAAAACGACGAACTCAAGCTTCGTATCGTTCTCGGGCGAATATGCCACCGCTCCTTGCAATCCGAACAGGCCAATCATCCCCGGAGGATACTCCTCCTCACACACCCTGAGAAACTTCTCGGCGGTTTCGTAAACCATCTCCTGCTTGCTCTCCCTCATCGTAACTCCGAAGTGCCCGATCTCTTCGTTCTTAACCGGAACGTCTATCTTCAGCTGATCCCTCGCCGGGAGGTTCAGGAATCCCTGCAGGTTAACCTGCCTCCTGTCGCTGAACCCCACGAAGTCGAAGTCGCCGAAGATATCCTTCAAAGCGTAGCTGTGGAAGTTCGCATTAAACCTTGCCCCTAAAACGTATTCCTCTATCCTCGCCTTCTTCAAACCCTCCTCGTTTATCACGCCCTCCCTTATCAACCTCTCAGCCTGCTCGTAGTAATCTTCCGGCGACTTCGCGTAGAAGAAAGCCCTCTCAAGAGGATTCTTAGCCTGCTGAACCTTTACTACTACGAGCCTGTCTATCTCTTCCGGCGACTTGAACTCCTTCGGAATCCTTATCCCCGCCTTCTTCAGGAGGTAATACTGACCCCTCTCGTAGTCCCTCTCCTCGGCCCTAAGGAGATACCTATTACCGTAAATCGGAACTTCGAATTCCCTTTCGATCCCGTCGTAGCCCACATAGACTGCAAAGCTCCTGTTTGGAATGAATATGGTGTTAAGCTCCCTAAGTCTTTCCTGAACGTCCTCGTTCAGCATGTCCTTAAACCTATCGAGCACGATTATTTCGTCGTATAGGTGGCGGTTGTATTTCGTGTAGAGCTTGTCCCTTCCCCTCTGCACTACTATTACAGTCCTGAATCCCCAAGCCTTTGCGGACATTCCTATTTCTTTAGCGGAATGCGACCCGAATATGCCGATCGTTACGTCCTTGTAGTCCTCCACCATCCTCCTTACCTTTTCCGTAATCATGATTGAAAGTCTTGAGAGGGGGTAAAAATTCATATCGGCAAAGTTATATCTCCTACAACCAAAAACCGAACATGCTCGAGTATCTGTATCCACTTCGGACGTATCTGATAGTTTCGGGAACGATGGAAATGCCGAACGTTATGACCGCGGACTGGGTCGTTCCGCTCTCCTTCAACCCTCCGATGTGCGGGGTTGCGGTCGGGCACAGAAGGTTCACTAAAGAGCTCATAGACGAGCACAAGGAGTTCGTGATAGCGGTTCCGACGATAGAACTGCTTAAGGACGTATGGATAGCCGGAACGGTGAGCGGGAGAGATGTGGATAAGAGGGAAAAAATAAGTCTGACGTTCGTTCCTTCCAAGAAGGTAAAGACTCCGTCCATAAAGGAGTGTCAGGCGAACTTGGAGTGCAAAGTAGTTAAATCCGTGGAAACCGGAGATCACGTGTTCTACATTGGGGAGATAGTGGAAGTAACTTACGGAGACGCTTTCAAGACCGGATCACCGGACATAGAAAACTACAAATTCATCCTACACGTGAGCTTTGGGACGAACTTCACCGTCAACTCATCGGAAAAGTATAGCCCCTAAGTTCTCTTAAATTCAAATTTCCTTCGAAAACCCTGTTGGCAGTTCCAGTCATGTATATTTCATCGTTCACCTCTATCTTCAGAATTCCTCCCCTCGTAATAACCTCCACGGCATCCCCGAGCTTTCCGATCGTCTTTCCAACAACTACGACAGCACAGCTTCCGGTTCCACAGCTGAGAGTTTCGTCCTCAACGCCCCTCTCATAAGTCCTCACGAAAACCCTGTTTCGGGACTCCACTTTGGCGAAGTTCACATTCGTTCCTTCGGGAAACACTTCGTGATACCTAATCCTACGAGCCACGCCTACGATATCGAAGTTGAAGTCGTCCACGAAGATTACAGCGTGCGGAACTCCGGTGTTCACGGCATAAACTTCGAAATTCATTCCGTCGATGCTGAATATCTTCCCCCACACCTCCTCCCTCGCTGGCACGTCCTTCCCGAACTTCGGCTTACCCATGTTCACCTTTATCCACCACTCCCCATCGAACCAAACTTCGAGCTCTTTAATTCCGACGAGAGTTTCAACCCTAACCACTCCCTCCCCAGCGTAGCCCTCCTCGACTATATATCTGCAAAAGCACCTTATCCCGTTTCCGCACATCTCCGCCTCGCTTCCGTCGCTGTTGAAGTATCTGAACTTGGCGTCCGCTATCGAGGATTTTTGGACGAATATAACTCCATCTCCGCCCACTCCGAACCTCCTATGACATACCGCTCTAACGAAGTCAGGCTTTAGTTTTTCGGGGACTAATTCTCCTTTAAACTCGTCGATGATAACGAAGTCGTTTCCGTTGCCGTGCATCTTAACTATTCTAATCATCCTGCCCGATTTGGTGTGCATCTTTTTTAAAATTGTCGAGCATAGTTCACAACACTTATATTGTTATGCTGACAACTTCTCATCATGGATGTCACAGAGAGCATCGACGAACTCGTATTGAAGTTAGAAAATCTGAGAACGAGAATAGTTTACGATTCACAGTATCCTACGGTCACGTTCATATTCTATCACTTCATCCCCAAATTCGGATTCAAAGACAAATACGTTTTAATATTCTCTGAAACCGTAAGTAGAAGTCTCGATAAGATT
Organism: Archaeoglobaceae archaeon; assembly: GCA_026986375.1. GTDB lineage: Archaea > Halobacteriota > Archaeoglobi > Archaeoglobales > Archaeoglobaceae > WAKM01. The sequence continues at coordinate 48,618 of JALSOQ010000010.1, read as the reverse complement.
TACAGATCTGTTTCCCGAAACAGGGACATCGCTGAAGTTTTAGACAACGTGAAGGTTATTAAAATAGGTAAGAGCTACGAAGTTCCTTTCGGAGAACTGCACGAGTTCATATCTTACGACGATATAGAAGAAGGGTTCGTCAGAATGGAGCAGATATTTAGAAAGATGAAGGGGAACGACTTGCTCCTGTTCTTCGGAATGCATCTGATTCCCGTCATATACGGGAAGGAAATACTAAGAGGGTTGATGGAGCTATACGACGCGATTCCGAAGGATATAACTCTCCTCAGCACATGTCCTGAACACATATACGACAAGAATTTGGAAATTATAGTTAGAATGTTCTACGACGTAATCATCAGGATAAAAAAGGAGGACGAACTGTTCAGATTCGGAAGGGACGCTTATCTAATAGGAGTCGAGCAGAGTGCTATCCCCGAAGTAAAGCCGAGGTTCGGTAGATACGTGATAGACTCCACGGGCAGGTTCATGAGGGTGTAGAGGATTATGGCCATCGAACTTAGCGTTACGTAAATACGAACCGCCCTATATATATCTCCCACTTCGGGATCCCTTCCCGCCCTAACGTAGTAGTATCCGGGTTTCATCAGGTTTACACCCAAAACTCCCGCCATGGCGGAAATCGGATACCCTCCGTTCAGCTTTATCCCCTTGTATTTCCTGACCACCTCAAAAGCCTTCGGATTTAGGATAAGAAAAAGTAGAACGGAAAGCCTTGCTGGAATGTAGTTCAAGATGTCGTCAGTTTTAGCGCATATCTTTCCAAAGCACTCGTATTCCCTTTTACGGTATCCAACCATAGCATCGCAGGTATTGATCGCCCTGTAAACCATCGCCCCGTATACGCCAAAGAGAGTGTAGTAGAAGAGCGGAGCAAACACACCGTCCACGAAGTTTTCGGCCACGGATTCTATTACGGCGGACGTTAGTTCTACCTCTCCAAGCTTGGAAACATCTCTACTGACTATCATTCCAACTCTATCTCTCAGAATCCTGCCGTTTTCCACCGTTCTAATCGCATGTTCCACCATGCTCCTTATGGAGATCGAAGTGAAAAGAAGGTAAAATCCCAAGTGGAAGAGTTCGAAGACGAAAGTTATTCCGACCGCGATTATGATTAGCAGAAGGGTAAGGAAAAATCCGAAGAGAACATCGGCCAAACACGAACGTCTCTCGTATGACCTATCGAAGATCTCGACGATCTTCCCGAACCAGACGGTCGGATGGATTATTTCGGGAGGTTCTCCGAAGATTAAATCCAAACCAACGGCGATTAAAAGCGTAAGAACCTTGTCCACTCTCGAAGCATGAGGGAAGGGTTTAAAAACTCTGCAGTTAAACTTAATTTGAGCCGGGGTTGCCGAGTGGTAAGGCGCGGGCCTGGAGAGCCCGTGTCCCGTAAGGGACGCGTGGGTTCGAATCCCACCCCCGGCGTTTTAACAGAAAGCTTAAATTGGCATTCACACTACTGAACTTATGCCCGGAATAGTTCCTCACAGGCACTGTATAGTTTGCGGGAAGGCTATAGAACCGGACAAAACGTTCTGTAGCGACGAATGTGAAGAGGCCTGGAATAAAGAAAGAAAAAGGCAGAGGAACTTCACGATATTCATGTTCCTAATGCTCTTCGGATTTCTGTTGCTGATGTTTCTGAGCACGCCGCACTGATCACTCGACCTTAATCTTTTTGCCCTTCCTCTCCGGGTGCTTCTTCTTGAACACCACTTCGAGAACTCCGTTATTGTATCTCGCCTTCGCCGAGTCTGGGATTACTTCACACGGCAGTTCCACTATCTCGTGATACCTCCTGTTCTCTCCCTCAGCCTTTATTTCGAGCGTCCTCTCGGTAGCGTTCAGATCTATGTCCTCCTTCCTAACTCCGGGCATCTCCGCTATAACCTGAACCTCATCGTCCGTCTCTATGACGTCTATCAGCGGTCTTCTCTCCTCAACTCCCTCCCTCACGAGCGCCTCCGGCTTGGTTCCGAACTCCTTTATTTCGGGCTTTCCGTCCGGTCCTATTCTTATGGAGAATCCCCTGACTATCGGCTTGATCTCCCCTCTCTCCGCGAGCCTCAGCATCTCCTCGATGTCCCTCATCATCCTCTCGAATATGTCGTCGAATATTTCGAACTCCCTACCGAAGAACTCCTCGAATATGTCCTCCCAATCCCTCTTTCTCCTCCTCCAAACCATACGACTCACCTCCGTTAAGCGTACATCCTCCTGAAGTCTTCCGCAATCTTCTCATACCTCTTAAGATCATCTTCGGTCAAACTCGGCTTAATCCTTTCGATCGCCTTCTTAAGATGGTCCTTCGTAATCCTTATTCTGTTAGCTATTTCCTTGGCTTCCTCCTTAGTCATCCCCGGCTTTACCGCCTCCCTTATCGCGAGCATTCCTGCCTCCCTACAAACCGCCTCTATGTCCGCACCGGTGTATCTCTCGGTCCTCTCTGCAAGCCACTCGCATATAACATCCCTTATTGCCTCCTCAAGCTTTCTCCTTTCCTCCTCGCTGAGCTTCTTCATCTCCTCGACGCTCTTGACGTCCATTCCGAGCCTTTCGGCAGCCTTCCTCACATCCTCGTCGTCGTATGCTAAAGGCTTACCCCTCAGGTGGATCTTGAATATCTCCTTCCTTCCCTCCTTGTCCGGAGGAGGTATGTAGATGTGCCTCTCTATCCTACCCGGCCTGAGCAGAGCCGGATCTATCATGTCGGGTCTGTTCGTAGCCGCTATAACGAAGACATCCTTAAGCTCCTCTATTCCGTCCAACTCCGTCAATAGCTGGCTTACAACCCTCTCCGTAACGTGCGTATCTCCTCCCATTCCCCTCCTCGGAGCCAAAGCGTCGATTTCATCGAAGAACAGTATGCACGGAGCCACTTGCTTCGCCTTTCTGAACATATCTCTGACGTGCTTTTCGCTGTTGTGGACGACTATCCCTCCGGCTATGAAGTTCTGTCCCTCTACAACCTCAACCAAGTCGTAAACGTACTCATCGTTTCTGTTAAGCTTTCTTATCGAAACTATCTTATCGAAGAACAGCTCTCCTACGATGTATCCCAACTTTAATGCCGTTCTGTCGCAGACGACATGGCTGGAACCAACGATTTCAGCCGGAACGTCGGTCTTACCTCTCGTCCACTTTCTGCTGAGCAGGAATTCGTTCAGCTTAACCATCTTCCTCTTCTGTATGAACCCTATGTGCTCCGCAAACGCCCTAATGAACTCGGTTCTTCCGATCATTATTCTGTACTCCACGTTACCCTTTCTGTTCCTCCTAACCTTGATGTTTGCAACTATTCCGAACCTCTGAAGGGCAACAAGTAACTCGTTCGCCAACTCTCTACTGACCGTTATGGCCTCTATGAAAGCCGATCTTCCGTGATCTTTCAGATAGAACGATCCGTCCCCGCTGAAGTATCCCATCAGAACCTTTGCCAGAAGATCCTTTCTAAGCGATAGCGCATCTCCGAGCCTCTTGTTCTTCGCTCCAACTCCGAAGTGTTCGAAGAACGTAAGTCCCTTTATGTGATAGCTTCCGTCCTCGTAGTATCTACCCTCAAGGCCCAGCCTCTCGCATATCTCGTTAAGCTTCTCTATCACCTCCTCATCCCTCGTGTGAATTCTAACTCTATCTTTGTTCATCGAACCTTCGGCTATGTAGAGACCGATCAATAGTGCTAGATCCTCGTTGATCTTAACACCCTCGATCTCGTTGCAGTCGAGATCGGGAATCCTCTGCGGAACTATCACCCAGTCTCCCCTTCTAAGTTCGGAAGTGGGAACGACAGCGATTTTCCCGTTTCTAACCGTGAACACGGAATGATCCGCTGTAACCTTTACAGTTCTGCCACTCTTCGTCCTTATCTCGTATATCTCGCTTCTCCTCTTATGCCTCGAAACCCTCTCAAGCTTTGAAAAGACTACTCTCTTCTCATCAAACCTTACACACGGTATCTCTATATCGTCACCTTCCATCCATCTCTCATAGAGCTCCTCGGCCGTCAGAACCTTGAGCTTACCGTTGATCTTCGCAAGCACGAGTTCATCTCCAGTTATCGACTCACCAACCCACTTGCTGAGCAATTCAGGCCCCTTGACGCTTATGAAGTTCGCGTTCGCCTCGTTCGCCACAGCCTTCGCAAGCAGAGTTTTTCCAGTTCCCGGTGGACCGTAGAGAAGTATTCCCTTAGGAGGCTTTATTCCCGTTGCTCTGTAGATGTCTGGATACTTGAGAGGCCACTCTATCGCCTCCCTCAGCTCCTGCTTCGCATGCTCTAAGCCACCCACATCATCCCAAGTTGCCTTCGGAACCTCCACTAAGACTTCCCTCATCGCAGAAGGCTCTATGAGCTTCAAAGCCTCCATGAAGTCCTCCTTAGTAACCTTCAAGTTCTCAAGAACCTCCTCCGGAATCTCCTCTGCTTCGATGTCTATCTCTCCCCTCTCTATCCTCTTCCTCAAAGCGTGCATCGCAGCCTCCTTCGCCAAAGCAGCAAGATCCGCTCCTACGAATCCCACCGTTAAGTCCGCAAGCTCCTCAAGCATTAGATCTATCAGCCTGTTCTTGACCTCGTTGAATATCTCCTCGTCCTCCTTCAGTATCTTGACTATCTCCTCCTCGCTTGTCGCTTTCTCGACCTTCTCTATGAATTTATCTACGTCTTTTCCTTCCTCCTTCATCTTCCTCAGAACCTTAAGCACGTCTGTTTTGCTGTAATCCGGCTCTATTGGCATTCCCCTCGTATGGATCTGGAGGATCTCCTTTCTTCCCTCCCTGTCCGGCACTCCTATCTCTATCTCCCTGTCGAACCTTCCCGGTCTTCTTAAGGCGGGATCTATGGCATCCGGCCTGTTGGTAGCTCCGATAACTATGACATCTCCCCTCGCCTCCAACCCGTCCATCAGCGTTAGAAGTTGTGCAACTACTCTCCTCTCAACTTCTCCAGTAACCTCCTCCCTCTTCGGAGCTATGGCATCTATTTCGTCGATGAATATTATCGAAGGTGCGTTCTCCTTCGCCTCCTCGAAAATCTCCCTCAACCTCTGCTCCGACTCACCGTAATACTTGCTCATTATCTCCGGCCCGCTTATGCTTATGAAGTGAGCATCGACCTCGTTCGCAACGGCTTTAGCTATGAGCGTCTTTCCGGTTCCGGGTGGACCGTATAGAAGCACACCTTTAGGAGGTTCTATGCCCAAGCGCTGGAAGAGTTCCGGATGCTTCAGCGGTAGTTCTATCATCTCCCTAACGAGCCTGAGCTCCCTCTTCAGCCCTCCGATGTCCTCGTAGGTAACGTTCGGAACGTTCCTCCTTACCTCCTCGACCGGCTTCTCCTTCAGATCGATCACGGTGTTTCTGTTCACTATTACGACCCCGGAAGGCTTCGTGGAAACTATTACGAACGTCAGGACGTGTCCAAATACCTCCACCCTGATCTTCTGTCCCCTCTTCACCGGCCTTCCTTCGAGAAGTCTTAAGAGGTAAGCCTCTCCTCCCATTATCCTTACCGGCTCGGTAGGAGCTATGACTATCTTCTCCGCCGGCTTAGCTTCAACTTTCCTGATTCTGACCTTGTCGTCTATTCCGACTCCGGCGTTGCTCCTGAGACTACCGTCTATCCTGATGATCTTCTTTCCTCTGTCTTCAGGATAACCGGGCCAGACTATCGCCGGAACCGATTCCTTACCTATTATTTCGATTATGTCACCGCTTTGCAGACCCAATTCCTCCATTACCTCCGGATCTACCCTCGCTATGCTCCTTCCGACATCCCTGTAGTAAGCCTCAGCGACCCTAAGCACCGCCTCCTTCTTCTCACCCTTCGCCACAAGACATCACCTCACCATTATTATGATAATTCCAATATATAAAACCATCGCGTCACCTTATCCTCCAAATTACGTCTCCACCCACAACAACCCTCTCAACCAAACCCCTTTTCTCCAAATTCTCAAGAGTTCTCTCAACATCTCTATAAGACAGACCTAACTCCTCGGCGAGTTGGGAGACCCTGCTTAGACCCTTCGCAAGGCCGAGCAGAACCAACCTCTCCGACACGTTTTCCGAAACTCTCTCAATTTCTTCAACCATTTCCTCGAACAGATCGTTTATCTTCGAATTTATAGCACTCTGAAGTCTCGAAAACATCCTCTGAAGTTCCTCCACCTTACACAGAACTCTGTTGAGATCGGAAATGCCCTTCGCCCCGAAGTCGAAACTTTTGACCATTTCTGAAATCTTTTCGAGCTCCGAGTTTATTTCTAAGTTGTTTCCCGTAGATATTTCCGCATGGAATCTGTGAGGGGTTATGGATATCTCCAACCTGACGCTCTTGTCTATGTAGTAGTATCTCCTCCTACCTTCCTCGAAGCTTCTGACCAATCCAACCTTTTCGAGCTTTTCCAAGTGTTCGAGCACGACTTTTGGAGCCATCTTTAGTGAATAAGAGATCTCGCTGACGTAGCAGGGTTTCTTGGCTAACAGCGATAGAATCCTCCTTCTGCTCTCGTTTCCGAGCACTTCGAGTATCTCGTCGATGTCCATGGCACCACCTCATCGCTGTATGTTTGTTACTAACCTTAGGTTAATAATAAAATATATAAACATTTCGGTAGCCTTAAAATGATCTCCCTCTTAAGCACTGCTATGGCCAAAAGCGTCGAGATACCTCTGATAGTCGAGATAAGCGAGAACGCGAGGAAGAAGGTTGGAGACGTGCTGGAAAAGCTGAAAGTTTCGTCGGCTATAATGATCACCGGAAGAAGGTCCTACGAGGTAGCCGGAAAGAAGATAGAGGAGAAGATATCCGATTTCGTATCGGACAAGTTTTTCGTTGAAGAATCTAAGATCGACGTTGCGAAGAACGTGATAGTGTCCATAGGCTATTCCGACGTGGACGGCGTCGTGGGTGTTGGAGGAGGTAAGGTTTTGGATGTAGCGAAGGTTGTAGCTTCGGAGCTTAAGGTTCCGTTCGTAAGCGTTCCCACCGCCCCTTCGCACGACGGAATCGCTTCTCCGGTTGCAAGCTTTAGAGAGAACGGGAAGGCAGTTTCGATTTTGGTAGATCCTCCAACGGCTGTTTTAGCCGATTTGACGATACTGAGGCACAGCCCCATAAGGTTGCTACGCTCAGGCTACGGGGATCTGATTTCGAACGTGGTTGCGGTTAAGGATTGGAAACTCGCGAAGGATAAGGTTGGTGAGGACTTCAACGAAGTCGCCGCGAGCATGGCTATAATGCCGGCAAACCTAATGCTCGCGAGCGATAAAAGTTTGAGGGAAAATTTGGAGATGCTCGTAAGGGGGCTCATACTGAGCGGGGTCGCGATAGCCATCGCTGGGAGTAGTAGGCCTGCGAGCGGTTCGGAGCACAAGTTCAGCCACGCTTTGGACATCCTCGGCTACGGAAACGGAACTCACGGCGAGCAAGTCGCTTTAGGAACGATCATAATGGAATATTTGCACGAAAAGCACTACGGCGAGGGGGACTGGGTTCTCGTTAAGGAATCCCTTGAAAGGGTTCAGGCTCCGACGATGGCGAAGGAGATAGGGCTAACGAAGGAGCAGGTTTTGGAGGCTTTGGTGTTCGCCAAGAACATCCGAAAAAAGAGATACACGATTTTAGAGGACGTAAATCCGAGTAAGGACGAATTCGAACTTGTTTTGAGAAAGACTGGAGTGGCTTGAGTCGAACAACTTATATATCTCCGCTCCGATTTTTTTCAAGCATGCTCGCAAAGGAGATTACCAAGGAGAAGAACTTCGAGGAGAGGTTTTACGTAAAGGAGGAGGGAAGCACCGACGAGAGCTACGGCTGTTACCCCTTCAACCGTCCGATCGAGGAATACATCCGCAAGGGTTTCGTCGTGATAGACAAACCCATGGGCCCGAGCAGTCACGAGGTCGTGGTATGGGTCAGGAGAATTCTGAACGTCCAGAAGACCGGGCACACCGGAACTCTTGATCCGAGGGTTACGGGAGTTTTGCCCATCATGATAGAGGACGCGACCAAGCTCGTCAGGATTCTGCAGGGTTCAGAGAAGGAATACGTGTGCCTCATGAGGTTGCACGGGGACGTTAGGGAGGAGGAGATAAGGAGGGTTCTCAAGCTGTTCGAGGGGAAGATATACCAGCGTCCTCCGTTGAAGTCCGCAGTTAAAAAGAGGCTCAGGGTTAGGACGATATACAAAATAGAGGTTCTCGAAATAGAGGGTAGGGACGTCCTTTTCAAGGTCACGACCGAAGCCGGAACTTACATAAGAAAGCTCTGCACGGACATAGGAGAGGTTTTGGGATGCGGAGCGCACATGCAGGAGTTGAGGAGAACCAGAACGGGAATATTCGACGAGAGCATGTGCTACACACTCCACGATCTCCTCGACGCTTACGTCTTCTGGAAGGAGGGAGGGGAGGAGAAGTATCTTAGGGAGATAATAAAGCCGATGGAGCTCGCCGTGGTAAACGTTCCGAAGATAGTGATAAAGGATACGGCAGTGGATGCTATCTGCCACGGAGCGGATTTAACCGCCAAGGGTATTCTATACATAGAAAAGACGGTCAAGAAGGGAGAGCTCGTTGCGATATTCACGCTTAAGAACGAACTCGTAGCCTTGGGAAAGGCTCTGATGGACGCCGAAGACATGCTGAAGGTTAGGGGCGGAGTCGTGGTGGACGTTACGAGGGTTATAATGGAGAGGGGAACGTATCCTTCCTTCTGGAAGAAGGGATAGCCATGTTCGACAGAAAGGCCAAGCTCATGCTTATGCTCGCGTTGCTGAACGAGATCTATGGGGATGTGAGAGCGATAACGACGAGTTTGGAGGAATTCGTGAAGTCCCATCCCGAGATGAGGGAGGAGATGGAGGAGTTCGGGCTTAGAAATTTGCTCGAACGCGCCACCGATTTCGAGAAGACCCTTCTGAAGGTCATGGAGGAAATTAAAAGGGAGATCTATGAGTAAGGTTGCGGTAATAGTTCCAGTATCTCCGTTCGAACCCGAGGAAATCGTTGTAGATTGCGCCAAACACCTTCTATCCCTGAACTACGACGGATTCGATTTTAAGATAGTATTCGTCGTCGATAGGAAAGATTCGAACGATCTCAGAGGTTTAAAGCTTAGGGAGTTGGGAGTAGATGTTTTGGAAAGGAGAGACACGAGGGGGAAGAGGGCTGGGGCTATAAACGATGCTCTGGATTACCTAAGGAAATTCGATCCCGATTACATAGCGATATTCGACGTGGATTCCCGTCCCGAAAGGGATTTCATCGTAAAGTGCGTCGAGGCTTTGAAAGAAGATCGAAACGCATACATAGCATCCTCGCCGAGGTTCATCTCGAATCCCACGAACTTGGTTTCGGAGACCGTCGAGGTTGAATACCGTCTGATAAACTTCCTGCTGAAGAGGTCGGGGTTCAAGCAGTTCAACGGTCTGATAGGCGTTCTTAGGGCGGATCTTCTGATGAAGCACAGGCTGAACGAGGACGCGATTACGGAAGATGCGGACTTCGCGACGAGGATGCACTGCATGGGATACAAAGCCGTATTCGTAGAAAGCACGAAGGTTTACGAGCAGGCACCCATTAGCTGGAGGGATTTGATCTCTCAAAGGAAGAGGTGGTATTACGGCGGACTTCAACTCTGGAGGTATATGAATTGCGTTTTCTCATCGAAAAACCTTAGCTTTAAAATTTCTTGGCTTTCCGCGTTAACTTTAACTTACTGCATAGCTATCCTCCTGCCCCTCCTATCGCTCGCCCCACTTCTACTGCTCATCGAGTTCAGAAGCTTTAGAAAGGTTTTAGTAACGTTCGGTCTGCTCGTTCATACAATCTTATTGCAATACTCCGCTCTGTGTGCGATTGTCAAGTTCGTCAGGGGGAGAGGAGTCGAATGGAGTCCGATGAAAAGAGATCTACGACAAAACCGATGCTGATAGGGCTCGCGGTCAGCCTGATAACAATCATCGTCATATTCAAGCTTACCGAGACGAGGGTAACTTGGAAGGTTATACTGAAGGCGGACTGGAGGTTTCTGGCTCTCGCTTTACTCCTCCACACCCTGTTCTGGTTCTTCTGGGGGGTCAGACTCAAGCAGTTAACTTCCATGCTGAACGCGGACATACCTCTGAAATACTCGCTGGAGATATCGATAGCGAGCACCTTCTTGGCCGCCATAACACCCTCCTCCGCCGGAGGGGAGCCCTTGAGGATAAAGATGCTGTCGGAAAAGATTCCCCTCGGATCCGCAACTGCGGTGGTTCTGGCGGAGAGAATTCTTGATGCCATATTCTTCGTCGTAGCTCTCGCCGTGTTCGTCACCCTATCGGGCTTCGCGACGAAGTTCGGGTTCGAGGTGGGTGCGGTATTTGCGGTATGTCTGATGGGATTCATGGTTTTCCTTTACTCAATCGTTAAGGACGAGAGAAACATAGACAGGTTCTCCAACTGGATTCAGATCAAGCTCGGAAGATTTGGAGAGGAAAGGGCGGTTAGGATCGCAAAAAGGTTTAGAGAGGAAACTCTGATGTTCCGCGAGGCTCTGGTGAACATGCTAAAAAATCCTTTGGAAAAGGTCTTTCTCTCCCTCCTCTACACGTCCCTGATCTGGTTTTCCGAGTTCCTCGTTCCTTCGGCCATTCTGCTCGCTTTGAATCAGGATCCTGCTTTTCTATTTTCGATTACCGCCCAGTTTATACTCGTAATAATATCTCTGATTCCGCTTACACCGGGGAGTAGCGGGATAGCGGAGGCGGGCATGGTTTACCTTTATTCTAAATTCGTTCCTCAGGAAGTCTTGGGAATTTTAGTTGCCCTCTGGAGGTTCGTAACGTATTACACGAACATTATAGTCGGTTTCTTCGTTAACGTCAGGCTTCTGAAGTCGAGGTATCTCTCATGAGCATCTCCAAGTAGGATTCCCTTATCGAATTCGAAGGATCGAGTCCGAGCAACTCCGCCACCTCGAATACCTTGCGCTTTGCAGAATCTACGTCGTCGGAATTAACCTCTATTTCGACGAACTTTCCCAAACCCTCCACGTCGTCGAAGCAAATCGTAACTTCTCCGTATCTGTAAATCCTCCTCCTCTTTACGACTTTTCTTATGACTCTGAAACCCAACCTGCTGAGAATTTCCAAAGCCTTCCGATAGTCGTTCACCACTACCTCCATCTCCTCCCTCGTCTTGGTTTCCGGATCGACCTTCGGCCCCTTGTATGTCAGCCTCACCTCCTCCTCATCCCTCCTCACTCTGAGAGCTTCATCGCTCTCCCTGAAATCTCTCACCTGAGAGTTGAAGTAAACGTCCTCCTCCACCTTCTCGCAAATGAACTCCGCAACGCTTCTAATCCTATCCTCGACGCTCTCGTCCGCTCTGAACTTGATCTCCACCTCCATGCCAGAAGATCGACCGTTCAGCTATTACTGTTTTTGGAAATCCTCCTATCCGCAAAGAGTATTGCTATCAGCATGGCGAGGGTAGAAAGGATAAAGTAGGCTATGACGGATTCGATTTTAAACGGAGAGTTTGCGGAAACCCTTACGAGCAAACCTACGGGAGTGCTTGAATCGGAGAACATGAGCATTATCGCCGAAATTACTAAAATTGAAAAGACGAGTTGAGCCTTCTCCCTCGTCATCGTTAGGGAGGAAACTATTAGGGCTAAAGAAGTAAATAGAGCGCATATCGCCATGCAGATCAGGAAGGCTATCGCCGGATTCGAAATTTTAAACCCGTTGATCGATAGCATGACCATCCAGAATGCCGTCAGAACGATGGACAGAACGAGGGAAGCTAAGACCTTTCCCGAGACGATTTCTCCCGAATCAAGGGCTGTCAGCAGGACTTCGATCGTTTTCGTTTCCACCTCCTCGCATATCGAATCTATCAAGAAAGCCGCCGATATTACAGCGGTGGTCACCGCCAGTAGGGGTATCAACATGACGTACACGAATCTGAAGTGTATGGAATACCCCTCCGGCACATCTATCTCCCTCCCGTCCTCGTAAACCTTTAAGTTGAGCGTCGGAATGCCTCTCATTCTCCTTAGAACATCCTGATACTCCATGAGCTTCTTCCTCAGGTAGAGCGTAGCTTTAATGGCCTTAAGGTCTTCCTTCGGAACGTATATCGTAATGAAGTTCTTTCCGGTGACGTTCTCGTTGAAAACTACTACTGCGTCTATTTTTCCGTTTCTCAAGTCCGATAAAGCCTTATCGAGCGAATCGTATTGAATCGGATGGACTATCGACGAGAATATCGGAGCCTTACCTACCAATCCGACTACCGCGTTCGTGTAGCCGGAGGGAGAATAGAGAACGGTTAACCCGAACACTACGAGCGATGAGAAGGACGCTACGAAGAAAAGCAGAGCTATTACCAGAAGTATCGTTTTCTCCCTCCTCACGCTCTTCAGATCTTTGAGGGCTACGCTAAGCATAGAACCACCCAGTCGTAGATCGCGTGAAACGAGGAAGCCATGATCAACGCTCTCTTAAATCCGAATCTAAGCGTTAAGACGAAGATTATAGAAGCTAAGAGATGAGCCATCAGGGGGATTAGTGTGAACTTAACGTATTTGAGGGAAACCATCGAAAATAGAACGCCCTTCTCCCCCAAGAAGAAACCGATCGCTGACAGAAAAGCACACGCATATGGGTTCAGACCGTTCCTAATCCCCGAATATATCAGAACGGATTTGAAGAACTCCTCGATAACGCCTATCAACAGTATTACCACAATCAGAGCGTATTTGAAAGCGAATATGAGGGAGAGGGTGAAGAACTCGATGAAGAAGACGAAAGGAATGGATAGAAGAGATGCGATTAGGACGAGTTCGTAGCGATTTACCGTCCTCACGGAAATTTGAACGACTTTATCGATAGGATTGGACTTCGAGTGCATGATTTCGATCGAATTTATGGATAGGTGGAAAAGAACCGCAGACATAACGTAAAATTGAAGGGTCGCGATCAGGTATTCCTTGAGTCCGTATTTATCTTCGAGTAGGAGTGTTATGGGCGAGATCTTGCTGAACTGCATTACGTTGAATACGGCCGGAATGAAGAGATATATGGTTACGAGAATCGACAGGATTATGGTTAAAAAGGTCATTTCCCTGTAGCTCCTCGAAATCATCGCGGTGAATGTGCTCAAGGCGAACATGAAGATAATTACGGGAAGGAGGAGAGGTACTCCGAGGGGTTTTCCGAAAACAGTTAGAATTACGATCGCTAACAGTGATGAAAGCACAAAATAAGGTATTATCTTTCCGGCGAAGACCTTCCACTCATCTTTCGCAACGAACAGAAGATCCAGTCTCCTCTTTATCTTGTCCTCTACGGCTGAGGATGAGTAAACCTGAACTACGAAGTATACCGGAATTACGAAAGCGAAAGCGTATATTATCTTCTCCAGTAGGCTTGGAGGTCTGAGTTGCTCTGGTGTAAGGAAATTCAAACTCACATTGCTCTTACTGAAATTTCCGGCAAACATCTTTGGAGTAGTCTTTACGATTTTCTCCCGTTCCGTCTTCTTTAAGACCCCCCTTACACTTTTCTCTTTGACGACGACCTTTTTAGGTTTCGGAAGGAACGTTTCAGCTTTTGTGGGTATCCTTACGACCCTGAGTAAAACGGGGAAAGCAGAATCGTCGAACTTCTCGTAGATCCACTCGTCATACAGCCTTCTGAGGTAATTTCTGAGCTCGTCGAAGGCGGATAAAGATTTCAGATCACCTTTAACGAAAACGTTCCCGTCCGATACAACTACATCTGGATTTTTCGTCACTACGAACTTCGGATCATCCACGCGGACGTTTATCGTGTATATTTCCCTATCTATCTTTACTCCCTCCGAAATAGAATGAATTGAGAGGGCAACGGAAACAATGGCCAGTAATATCAGAATTGAAAAGAACCTCCTGTCCCACCTCTTCCTTTTGAGCTCCATCAGAGCTATTTTAAACATTATAATGAGCATGAGAAAGAGATATATATAATTCTATCGTCCGTCGATAAGGATGCTAAAGGTCGAGGGCTTGGTTAAGAGATACGGTAAGTTTTTGGCGTTGAAGGGTGTCAGCTTCGAAATAAGGAAGGGGGAGATCTTGGGTCTTATAGGAGAAAACGGAGCGGGAAAGTCAACGACGATAAAGATCCTCGTAGGCTTGCTCAAGCCGGATTCCGGAAGAGTTGAATACGACGGTTTGGACTTCTTAGAAAATCGCGGTAAGCTCAGGAAGAGAATAGGTTACGTTCCGGAAGTCGATTCGCTCTACGAGGACATGAACGCCCTCGAATACCTCACTTTCTTCGCATCCCTCTACGGGGTGAAAGGAGACGTTGCTAAGAGGAGGGCTGAAGAATTGATGGAATCCCTGAGAATTCCGAACAAAACGATAGCGGAGTTTTCGAAAGGAATGAAGAGAAAGCTTTCCATAGCGAGATCCTTAATGCACGATCCCGATTACCTTATATACGACGAGCCTATCGGCGGGCTCGATCCTTCCACGTCTCTATTCATAGCCGAGTTCATGAAAAACTTGAAGGACAAGGCGATACTCTTCTCCGCCCACAACCTATACTACGTCGAGTTCGTGTGCGACAAGGTCGCGATAATGAAGGAGGGCAGAATTCTGTTCTACGGTGACATCGAGGAGCTGAAGGGAATGCAGACCTACGTCGTCCGTTACAAGCTCGATGGGGTTGAGAGAACGTTCGTCACGAATGACATCGAGGATCTGAACGAATTCCTTAGAGAGGTAGTTCCGAGGGGAAAGATCGTCGGAATAGATATCGAAACCAAGAGGCTCGAAGACCTATACTTTTCGCTCATAAGAAGATAACTCCCTTCTGAGTTCACCCATGGTCGCAATCTTTTCCGCAATGACGTTGTGCTGATGAATGCTCTCCTCGTTCTCCTGCCTGAAAAAAACGATCACATCATCCGGAGCGTCGGGAAACTCCTCGATTACCATCTTTGCCATCAATCTAACGCAGTCCTCGACGAACCTCGGATTTAGGTGGGCTCTCCATACGACTTCGAGCTCGTCCTCCCTCTTCAGAACCTCGTATATCTCTCCGCTCATCGCCTTCTTTGCTATTTCGATAAGCTTGTCTATGTTGGGTGTGAAATCCCTAACTTCGATCTTTATCAGCGCCCTTCCCCTCTGGTTGTGGCTCGCTAAAGGTATCGCATTTAAGATCTTATCGATATCCTCGTCTCCAAATCCCATTTTCCTCAGTTTTTCCCTCACCCTCGCCTTGACCATCTCCTGAGCGCACGGACATGCTGTAACTCCAACGACTTCTGCACCGACAAAAACCCTCCTACCGCCGTTTCTCCAAACGACCGCCTCTCCGATTATTTTCACAACCTCCTGAGTTTTTCTTGCAGTTACGGGCGTCCTCTTCTTGAGTATAAGCTCGGAGTCCATTTTGACTTCCGCCTTGGTTGCGTATTCGTGCCTGTTGAGGAGAGTTTCCGCGATCTTTAGACAGAGATCTTCTATCTTCTTAACGGGCCTCTCCGTCAGAGCTTCTAAAACCTCATCTATTGCCTCGAAATTTCTGCTCAAGTTTGCACCTTTCATCTCCTCCGGAAGATCGACGAAAACGTCGAACTTCGATATCAGTATTATCGGTCTCTTACCCGTTCTCTCGACCTCTACGAGCTTCTTAACTCCCACTGCACCCACTCTGTTGATCCTTACCGGAACTTCGGGTCTTAAAAATTGAATGTCCGGAAGCACGATTCGAGTTGGCCTTATCGTTATAAAAGGGTTTTAATAACCGGACAATTCCTAAGCCAGCCTAAGTCCGGCTGGTAGAGCTTCCTGAGATCTTTCATACCCAATCGAAGCATCGCCAGTCTTCCTATCCCCAGACCCCACGCCAAGACCCTTCCCTTTATTCCCAGGGGCTCGGTTACCTCCTTCCTGAAAATTCCCGCTCCCCCGAGTTCAACCCATCCCAAACCTTCGACATAAACTTCAGGCTCCACGCTCGGCTCGGTATAAGGGAAGTAACCCGGTCTGAACCTGACATCCTCGAAACCCATCTTGAGGAAGAATTCCCTGAGCAATCCCAAGAGGTCTTTGAATCCTACGTTCTCATCCAACACTACTCCCTCAAGCTGATCGAACTCCGGTAGATGTGTCGGGTCTATCGCCTCCCTCCTGTAAACCCTATCTATGCAGAACGCCTTAACCGGGGGCTTTGGATGTTTTGCGAGGTAGTGTATCGTTATGGCAGTGGTGTGCGTTCTAAGGACGAGTTGTTTCGCCTTTTTCACGTCCCACTTCCCACCCCAGCCCGTGGAGCCGGTTATCCATCCGTTTTCGTGTGTCCGCCTTACCTTCTCGGCCAAATCCTCAGGAATTTCGACGTGCTTGTCGAGGTAGAACGTGTCCTGCATCTCCCTCGCCGGATGATCCTGAGGCTGGAAGAGGGCGTCGAAGTTCCAGAAGGAGGGCTGAACATAGTGACCCTTTATCTCCGTGAACCCCATCTCCAAGAATATCTTCCTGCACTCCCTTATTATCCTCTCGTAAGGATGGGTCTTCCCGACGAATATCTCTTTAGAAGGAATTTTTACGTCGTATTTGAGGAACTCCTTCTCCCTCCACTTCCCCGAAATTATGAGTTCCGGCGTTAGATCGGTTACGTATTCCTTAAGCTCGACCTCGGGCTTCTTCAATATTCTAACGTATATCTCCTTCTCCTCCTCTTCCTCGACGAGCTTCCTCTTGAGCAGGACTTTCAGAATTTCGTTGGGAACTTCCTCCCACCTACCCTCAGCAACGAGCCTCAAAGCTTCCCTTTCCTTAAAATCGACGTCCTTGACGAGTCTAATCTTTCCCTTTTCCACTTCCACCGCTCCCTTCCTTTTCAGCCATCCCAAGGCTATGCCCAAAAGCGATTTTCCGAACTCCTCCTCCAAGTCCTTTAAATCTACCTCTCTCTTTTCCTTCAAAATCCTGAACAGCCTTTCTTCTGGAAGTCCTTTCTCCAAGTACTCTCTCCCTTCCTCCGTTAACCTGTATTCCTTTCTGACCTCCTCCAGCACCTCCGCGTAACCCTTACTCTGCAGTGATTGGGAGGCTCTGAAAACCGCATCCTTGCTTATTCCTACAATTTTGGAAGCTTCATTCACTGAATACCTCTTTCCCACTTCGAGTGACTTCAGCAACTTAACCTCGAACGGCGACAGCATCGTTCTTCGGGAATTCCGAAGTAATAAATCGCTTTCTATTCCAAGTAGAAAAGATGGCTCTCGCAGTCGCAATCAGAACATCCGAAACCTCTCACGTAATCGAAGTTGGTTGCGAAGAACTTCGCGAGTTCGCACTCGATCTTAACGTCAGTCGGAATTATTAAGGCGTGCATCTCATCCGCTTGGATAGTGAGATAATCTATGTGCCACCTCAATCTCTTCTCCATACTGAAGTGCCTCTCAACCCTCTTAAGCACGTTGTTCATCCCACTTCCAACGTAAACGTAGTAACCAGCTTTAAAATCTATCTCGCCCAAGCTACCCACTTCTATCAACTTGTCGCTCGACAGCTTTAGGAATAAAAGGTAGCACCCCTTCATTTCGGCTTGAACCTCAGTATAGCCGCAATTCCTCCGAAGGCGTTCAGAAGCATTGCCCCCTCTTCAGATTCCGTCGATAGTATCTCAACCTTCGCACCGCTCTGCTCTGCCAATTCGGAAAGCTCTAAAACTACGTCCTTCCTTTCTACTTCCTCCATCTCCACACCACACTCACACACGACTTTACTCCCCGCTCCATCTCTGACAGTCTCCTCCTTCTCCTTCCCGCAAGCCGGACACCTATAGCGAACCCTTTCGAGCCTCAGATCTTCGCTGAGCAATAGAATATCCACCGCCCCGAGAGTAAGGTATCTCCTCACCTCCTCTTCCCCGTAAGCTGCAAGTCCGTCCTTAACGACCTCCTTCAGAAACCTGTTCATCAGCTTCTTCTCCCTTATCAGGTCGAGCTCCTGCAGAGCGTCCTCGGCCTTCTCCACCAGCTCGTAAAGCCCGCTTTCATCAGTGTATCCGACGTCGAAAAGCCCTATTACCTTTCTCTGGAGTTCGTGGTGGAGGTATTCTCCCTTGTAGAACTCCTCCTTAGTCGGGGAAGGCCCTCCGATTAGAATTCCGAGCAACTCGTCCTTATACTGCAGAAAGGCTTCGCTCGCCTTCTCCCCCACCTTCTTGTAGAACTCGTGGATCGCTATCTGCCTCAACCTCTCGAACCTGACGCTACTCTGTCCTCCCTGCCTGTGCTTACCCGGAACCATCGAAGTCGTGTAGGCTAATACCTCTATCCTCTTCCCCCTTAGCAGTCCTATCGTCGCTTCCCTTCTGTCCAAAACTATTAGACCGTAAAGCTTCTTGTCCTTTAGCATCTCCTTGAGGGGATCGAGGTAGAACTTGGAGTCGCAGTGGTATTTGTATAGAGGAACGGGCTCCGGAGGAATTATTATTTCGGTTATGTGCTTCTCCTTTCCGTCTATCTCCACGACACCGCTCACTATCACCATTCCATGCTCGGGAGGTTTTTTGAACATCTTGAGCCTCTGGAGTATGGCCTCCAATCCCGCTTTAACGTGAACCCTCGTCTGCTTCGACTTTATGTTTTCGGCCTGACTAAGCTCGCTCCTAAGCTGATTGGCCACATCCGCAATGTTCTTACCGGGAGGAATGTAAAGCGTGATGAGTTCTGTCCCCCTTCCCTTATACCTCTCCAACTCCTCAAGCTTTCTCTTGAACTCATACATCACCTTCGACGTCATAGAAATCGGATTTCTGATACGCTATTTATATTTTTGACTCCTGATCTGCCACGCCCTTATGGCTCTGAGCAGATCTATCTTCCTGAATTCGGGCCAGTAAACGTCGCAGAAGTATGCGACGCAGTTTGCGGACTGCCAAGGTAGGAAGTTCGAAAGCCTCTGCTCTCCTCCCGTCCTTATCAGCAGATCCACCTTGACGTAATCTCCGTTCGCGTAGAGGTGCTCCTCTATAACCTCCGGCGTTATTTCCTCTACTTTAAGAATTCCGGCCTTTACCTTTCGCAGAATCTCCCTTATCGCGTCCATCAACTCCTGCCTTCCTCCGTATGCGATCGCTATGTTAAGCTTGTAGTTGTCGTAACGCCTCGTCGCCCTTTCAACTTCCTCCACCGCACTCAGGACGTTTTCCGGGAGCAGATCCTTCCTGCCAACTATCCTAACTCTAACCCTGTTCTTGTGTATCCTCCTATCCTTAGCGAGCTTTCTAAGCCTATCCTCAATCAGGCGAAAGAGGTGGCGTTTTTCTTCCTCACTTCTCCTGAAATTTTCCGTAGAGAAAGCGTACGTTGTGAGGGTTTTAATTCCCAACTCGAAGCACCACTCCAAAACCTGCTCGGCTTTACGGGAACCGAAAACGTGCCCAACGTAAGATGGCAAACCCCTTTTTCTGGCAAACCTCCTATTTCCATCCATTATTATCGCTACGTGATTCGGAAGAGGCTTGGCCTTAACCTCCTTCAAAAGCTTAATTTCGTAAATTTTATAAATAATTTTACTCAACATATACGATCAAATTCCCGAAGAATAGCCTTAACCAAGTCTACGTATTCGGGCTTTATGAAGTATCTGTTCTTATCTCCGAGCTCCATCTTTAGAATTCCCAAGCGAGCACTCATCAATCCTACCATAGCCGAAACTCCTCTGATGTTTAAGTCGAATCCCTTCTCTCTCAGCTTCTCGTATATCTCCGTCGTCGTATATTTCCTTCCGTCCAAGAGCAACTTGAGTAACTCCTTACGAACGCCCTTCCTGTCCCTTTCCAAATACTTCCTCAGCCTCGCCTCTATCTCCTCCCTTTTCACAAGAACACCTCACAGCGGAAGGACTTCGACCACTATCCTCTTGGAAGTCGGGTATCTCTCTATAATGCTCACTTTAAGACCCTCTGCTTTTAAAGTTTCACTCCACCTCTCGACGAACTCTACCGAGGTCTCTATACCCCCCTCCACCTCGACGAAATCCTGCCCCTTCGATCTCAAAAGCATTTTCGCCTTTTCAATTTTTTCTTTATCACCCTCTATAAATCCACATATAAGCGTTCCATCTCTTGTAATCTGATAGAACTCGGGATGGTTCATTGCCATCCTTATGAACCTCCTCCTCATCTGCGCTCTGTCCTTGAACTTCGCCGTGCAGTAGTGGAACTTATCCACGACTTCCGCGAACTTCTTTGCTATTTCATCGCTTCCCTTAGCTCCGTAATGCTCGTTCGGCTCGTAACCCCTCTTGATCAGTTCTTCGTAATTTGTGGATGAAAATTCGAGCTCGTTGAGGTTCAGAAATATGTCGTGCTTGTTGACGAACTCCGCAATCTCCTCGCTGAATCTCAGAGCGGGAATCTCTATACCCACCTCCAATCCGAGCTTCTTCGCGATGCGAACAGGCTCATCGAACGCTTTAACGTCCCTCAACTCCACCGGATGAAACCTAATTTCATCGAGTCCCGATTTGGCGAGTTTTTCGAGAACGGACTTTTTTGCCGGGATACTCGTGTATAGGTGGATGTGAAGATCTTTGAATCGCTCCATGAAATCCAAAACCCTTTCGAGCTTTACCAAGGGCTCTCCCCCGGTTATCGCCACTCCCAAAGCGTCCATGAGTTCAGCTTCGGCCTTAACGTCATCGATAGATTTTACCTCTCGCTCGTTCGCGTATATCACATCCTTCCCACGTTTCTCCCCCGAAATCGGACAGTAGAAACACTTATTCGGACAAAGACCCGTAATGAAAAGGACGAGCTTGGCCCCTCTCCTGCAAAGCCTGCATCCCTCGCTCAGATAGCTGTAGTAGCTTCCCGCTTCTATCCTCCTGAACTTCCCCATGTGTTAGAATTAATCATTCGCATCTCTTAAACTTCGCCACCGCGTAGACCGTTAAAGCCACTCTCATGTTCGTCAATACTGCGAGTAGAACGAAAAGCTCAAAAATCAATCCCGCCAAGCAGAACAGCATTGTCAGAAAGATCCTCTCGTCCCTCTTGCCCGGGAACTTGAACTCGAAGTCCTCGTAGAAGTCGCTGAAGAACGCTCCCTTATATCTCTCAGTGGAATAGCTCACCATGAACGATCCGAACATCGCAACGCAAGCGATCGCCCAGCCCAACATGTCGAGTCCGCTCACTATAGCCAAGCAGAGCAGAAACATGAAGTCGACGTATCTGTCCAGAATCGAATCGAGCCAGCCTCCGAACTTGGAGGTTCTCATAGATGCTCTCGCTATCTCCCCGTCTATCCCGTCGAGAATCGAACTGATCTGATACATCACTCCGGCGAGAGGGACGCTCACGAAGTTTAGGAGGGCGGAGAGAACTCCGACAAGGAAGCTCAGAATCGTCGCCTGATTGGGGGTTATGTGGTTCACGAGCTTTTCCGAAATTAGGAGGGAGATCTTTCTGTTCAAATACCTCGAAACGAAACCGTCTCCAGATCCCTTAACACTCATTCTGACTATCAGCCTGTTCGCCTTCTTGAGCTCCTCGGGAGTGTCCACGTCCATCCAGAAGTGCCCCGAAACCTCCGTTACCGGCACCTTGGCTCTCTGCATTATTTCGGAAAGGGAAACCTCCTCCTTCTCCCTAACGAGCTCCTCCGCGAATTCGAAAACGTCCGGAGTTAAAACGAAGAAACCCGTATCGACGTAATCGAACTCATCCAGATCCTTTCCTATCCTCTTTACCCTCCCGTTCTCGCACAAAACCTTCGTAGCCTCGCCTATGTCCACGTATTTCGGATTGGCATCACCTATGAGCCCCTCTCCCCTTATCGCCTTCTCGATGAACTCCCTCTCGTAAACGTGATCGCCCATTATGAGGACAAACTTCCCGTCCACGAAGTCCTTGGCAAGATAGAAGGAGTAACCGTTGCCCCTTTCCGGATGCTCGTTCCAGATTATTTTGTATTTGAACTCGTGTCTTCTGAGAAAATCCTCTATCATCTTTCCTTTTCTACCGACTACGACGACGAACTCTTCAACTCCAAGCTCGGACAGAATCTTGAGGTTTCTGTAAAGGATCTCCCTCCCCGCAACTTTGAGGAGGGGCTTTGGAATCGTGCTACCCATCCTCGTTCCAAGTCCGGCGGCCAAGATTACGGCCTTCATGAACCAATCGAATCAGTCCCGTTTAATTTATCTTTAGTTTAAAATTTAAACCGAAATGGCTATATATTGTTTAAATTTTAAACTGCGTATGGATTTGGTAACCATTGCGGTTTTAGTCCTAACTGGAATCGGCGTGGGATTCGCGAGCGGTTTGCTTGGGGTCGGAGGTTGCTTCATAATGGTTCCCGTCCTATACTGGATATACAGCGCTGTGCTGGATCCGAAGGTGGCCATACTGACCGCGTTCGGAACGAACTTGGGTGTGGTCTTTCCAACCGCCATAAGCGGGGCGTATAGGCATTCGAAGAAGAAGGCCGTCAACTTCAGAATAGCCCTCGTGATCGGCGCATTCGGAGCCTTAGGCGCAGTATTCGGATCAACCGTTGCGACCTTCCTTCCAGCAAAAATACTGAAGACCGCGTTCGCAATCGTGATAATAGCGAGTGCAATAAGGATGCTGACGTCCAAGCCACCGAAGGAGAGCAAAGCGGTCGGAAATCCGATTCTGTGGGCGATATTGGGGTTCATAGCCGGAGCTTTCAGCGGATTCGTAGGGATAGGTGGTGGTGTTATCATAGTCCCCATCCTCGCGATCATAGTGGGACTTAGAATTCACGAGGCCGTTGGAACTTCCACTGCGGTAATGGCGTTCACTTCTCTCGCCGGACTGATCGGCTACATCCTGAACGGTTTGAGGGACGGAATATTCGGATGCTTTCCCGTAGGACACCTCGTAGGTTACTTCAACCCCGAATCGTGCTTGGCTTTGGCGGTTACGAGCGTTCCAATGGCTCAGGTGGGTGCGACTTTCGGCCACGTCCTTCCGGCGAAATGGTTGAAGCTCGCGTTCGTTGTGGTGATGTTATACATGGCCATGAAGATGCTCGGAGTCTTGTGAAAGATTTTTATTCGTTTTAGGCAACTCTCTCAACGTGGAGATATATGTCTTAAGGCTCGGTCATAGGCCGGAGAGGGATAAGAGGATATCTACCCACGTCGCTTTGACTGCGAGGGCCTTTGGAGCTAAGGGAATATACTTCGACACATACGACGAATCGGTCTTCAACAGTGTTAGGGACGTCGTGGAGAGGTGGGGAGGGGACTTTTTCATAGAGCATGCGAACTGGAAAAAACTCCTTAAGGAATTCGAAGGCTTAAAGGTTCACCTGACGATGTATGGAGTTCCTCTTATAGAGAAGATCGACGAAATAAGGAGAGCAGACAAAGTCCTCGTAATAGTTGGGGCGGAGAAGGTTCCGAAGGAGGTTTACGAGCTCAGCGATCTGAACGTTTCCATAGGAAACCAGCCCCACAGCGAGGTGGCGGCTCTGGCGGTTTTTTTAGATAGGGTGTTGGAAGGTTCGGTGTTCAGACTCGAATTTCTGGATGCCAAGATAAAGGTTATCCCTTGCGAGAGGGGAAAAAAGGTCGTATCAAAAAATTAGTCCTTCTTCCTGAAGTTCGCCCTCAGCGAAGGCCTGATCTTTTCTGCCCCTCTGCCCTTTCTCCTCAATCCTCTCGCTCTTCTTCCGGCAGAGGTCAGACCTCTGAATACCCTTCCCCTCTTGTTGCATATCCAGTTAAGCTGAGGATCGGACTTTATCGCCGGATGATCTCTGTCCACCAGTATCACTTCGAACCACTTATATCTTCCGTCCTCCCCAACCCAGTAGGAGTTCAGAACCTCCATGTTCGGATACTTCCTCGCAGCCCTCTCTTCCGCAATCCACTGGAGGTTCTTCTTCGGCGTCTTCCTGTTCACCATGAGATTCTTCGTCTTCCTTCCCTTGTTGGGTCTCGTGGCTCTCCTTCCACCCCTCCTGACTCTAACTCTAACGACGATTATACCCTGCTTTGCTTTATAGCCGAGCGCCCTCGCCCTGTCGAGCCTCGTAGGTCTCTCTATTCTAACTACAGCCGGCTCCCTTCTCCACTTCTGCAGTCTCTCCCACATCAACCGCCCTACATAGCCCTCCCAAGGTCTCTTCCAAGCTTCCCTGATGTAAGCATACATCGACGATGCCATCTCTTGAACGTTCAGATCGGGATTAATAAATGTTGTGACGGTCAGAACGGGACTCTCTCATCACCGATCAGCAAGGAGGTCCGTCATCATCCCTAAACGAGACATATCCTCACAGCCCCCTCGACTGGCGGATTGCTTTCGGTCATCAGAACCTTATCGCCCGAATCAAGAAGGCCCACGTCTTTTAAAAATTCGATCGCCTCGCTCACGTCGTCCAATCTGAATGGATACACGCCGAACGAAAACATAAGTCCACCGCAGGTCTTTTCGTTCTCCGTAAATGCTAAAATCCACTGCTTGGGCCTGAACCTCGAAATTAAGCGAGGAGTTCTTCCCGTTTTCGTAGATGCTATTATGTATTTTACGTTTATTACCTTCAGCGACTCCACGATTCCCACAGAAATCGCATCTTCCACGCCCTTACCCCTTCTTATCTCATCGATGTCCAAATTCGATCTGATGTAGGGTTCGGTCGTCTTCGCTATCTTCGCCATCATCCTAACGGCATCCACCGGATATCTCCCTACGGCGGTCTCTTCGGAAAGCATCACAGCATCGCTCCCGTCCAGAATGGCGTTAGCGACATCCGTAACTTCCGCCCTCGTAGGCATTTTGTCGGTAGTCATGGATTCGAGCATCTGAGTGGCGGTTATTGCCGGCTTTCCTTCGTAGTTCGCTCTCTTTATAAGCCTCTTCTGAACTATCGGAAGCTTCTCAATCGGAATTTCAACACCCAAATCTCCCCTCGCCACCATTATTCCGTCCGCGGAGCTGAGGATTTCTTCGAAGTTCTTAACCGCATCCACCCTCTCTATCTTCGCTATGACGAAAATCTCCCTTTTGGCGAACCTCCTAACCTTTATCAAATCGTGAGCGGAGCCTACGAAGGAAACTCCGACGGCGTCGAAGTTGAGCTCTATCATAAATTTAAGGATCTCAAGATCTTTTTCGGTAACTGCTTCGAGAGGTAGATCGGCCTTCGGAACGTTTATTCCCTTCCCGCTGAAGATCTTGCCTCCAACGAGAACCCTGCAAATCACTTCTCCGTTCCGGACTTCCTCGACCCTAAGCCTTATAAGTCCGTCGTTCAGATAGATCAGATCTCCCTTTCCGACCAAATTGGGAAAATCCTTGAACTCAACCGGAATAGCTGAAGCATCGCCATCGACGTCTCTAACCGTTAAAGTTACCCTCTCTCCCTTGTTCAGAATTACCGGCTCTTCCTTTAGCCTGCCTACCCTTATCTTCACCCCGGGAAGGTCTCCCAAGATGGCTACCCTCGTTTCGAGCCTTTCCGAAACCCTCCTTATCCTCTCGACGACCTTCGCGTGTTCTTCGAGGCTTCCGTGTGCGAAGTTTATCCTCGCGACGTTCATTCCGGCCTTTATCAGCTTCTTGATGACTTCTTTGGAGTTCGATGCCGGGCCTATGGTGGCGATAATCTTGGTCTTTTGATTCGGAAGCATCGAAGGATGTTGGTTTTCGAAAAACTAAAATTTAACTGATGTTAAAAAAGAATTACCTGAAATACCTCAAGTCCTCGTCGCTCTTCCACTGCTGCATCATCGACTCCTGCATCTCCTTTATCTGGGCTATTATCTTCTCCATCTCCTTAGCCCTCTCCTCCAAAGCTTCGACGCTGACCTTGAGGTTGAGCATCTTCATGAGAACTTCAAGCACGGCCTTAGCGCTCTTCGGATCCACCATGTAGCCCGAAGTAACTCCCATCAAACAAGCGGCCTCTATTCCCTCAAGCTGGGAGACTCCCAAGAGTAAGCCGGAGGCCCCTATAATTCCTCCGCTCGGCTCACCCCTCTCTATCTTCACGCCGTAACTCTTCAACTCCTCCACAAGCTTGAGACTGTTGGCCGCTCCTATCACGTAAGGCTCCTCTACGAGTTTTCCTACACCGTAACCGCCCAACGTGTAAATCCTAACCGCTCCAAACCTCTTGGCCACATCTATGTATGCGTTTACCAACTCGAAGTGTCCTTCTCCGTTCATGCTCTGAAAGTCTCCTACGAGTATCAGCAAATCCGGGGATTCTCCATCCGATTTGTAGGCGTATATTTCGTTCTTGGGCAACCTTATGGTCCCGTCCTCGTTCACCATGACCTGCGGAGGGAAGTGGTGGGAGTAGATCTCCACAACCCTCTCCGCGTTGAGCTCCTTGACGAGATGATCCGCAACTAACTTGCCTACGTGCCCTATTCCGGGCAGTCCCTCGATGAAGATTGGCTTCTCCAGTCCGACTTCCTCCGGCTGTTTCAAATACCTGACGTCAACCCTCTTTAGCATGATGCCACCTCCCTATGTTGAAGAATCCCACCTCCTTTCTCAACATCCTTCTGTATTTCCCGTATGGGTCTTCCGGGGAGAACTTCGGTGGGATGGGCATGTAAGTTTTGCTTCCGCACTCCGGGCACGTTTCCTTCAGAGTATACCTCCCGCACTTCGGGCACTTCCTCATTATGACCTTCATACCGCCTCCCTCACGAAGTTGCCCTCTCCGCCCAACTTCTTTATGGTCTTGAGAACCCTGTTTACGACGTTCTTCAAAGTCTTTTCAGCCACTTTGTAATCCTCGGCCTCTATCACGATCCTATACTTTGGAGCTCCGACGTATTCGAGAGTAACCTTTACTCCGTCCTTCGCAACTTTGTAAGCTTCCATCAGAGCCTTCTTTATCCTCTCTATACCGTCCGGAGCGAAGCACTTAAGTTCGAAGTATCCCCTAACCTTAACCCTCGGAGGTTTGACATTCTCCCTCGCTATCTCCGCTATCGCCTTGGCCATCTCCTCCCCAACTACCGGAACGAGAACCTCGTAGCCTTCGAAAGCGGCCTCCTCGAAGGCCTCGTATATCGTATCGTATTCCTTTATCAGCTTCTTTCCGATTTTGACGAGCTCATCCTTGCTTATCCCGACCTTCTCTCCGGCTATTTCGAGCCACTTGAACGCTCTTAGCTCGCTCTTCCACTGTTGCCACTTCTCCTTCTTCTGCCTTTCAGTGACATCCTTAATCGAGAGATCTATGTGTCCCCTCTTCGGATTAACGCTCAGAACCTTGCAAACGACCTTCTGCCCCTTCTTTACGTGATCCCTTATGTCCTTGACCCATCCCGGAGCGACTTCGCTTATGTGAACCATACCCTCCTTATCCTCGTATTCGTCCAAAGAAACGAAAGCTCCGAAGTCCATGACTCTTGTAACCGTTCCTATGACGATCTCCCCGGGAGAGGGATAACCGTCCCTCTTGACGATGAACTTCTGCTCGCTCATCCCGAAACCCTCTCCTCCATAGAATTTAAACCTTGTCATGCGAAAGTTCTAAATGTAGTCCTCCTCCTTCCTAAAACGAATGGAAGAGATCGAGAGGGTTCTCAACGAGGCTCTGAAGTTCGTGGTTCCGAGCGAGGAGGAATACAGGAGAGCTAAAGAGGCCGAAGAGGAATTGAAGAGGAGGTTGGAGGAAGTTCTCAAGAAATATCCCCAACTCGAATACCGCTTTTTGGGAAGTTACGCGAGGGACACGTGGCTTAGGGGGAATTTGGAAATAGACGTCTTCATTCTTTTTCCCGAAGATACGCCGATGGAGGAACTCGAAAGGATAGGGCTCGAAGTGGGAAAGGCCGTAGTGGACGAATACGAACTGAGATACGCCGCGCATCCATACGTTCACGGACTGGTTAAGGGGGTTGAAGTCGATGTCGTTCCGTGCTACAAGCTGAAATCCGCAGAGAGGATAAAGTCCGCGGTGGACAGAACGCCCTTCCACCACGACTGGCTGAAGGATAGGGTGAAGGGGAAGGAAAACGAGGTGAGATTGCTCAAAAGGTTCCTCAAGGTTGCGGGAATATACGGGGCAGAATACAAGGTTAGGGGATTTTCCGGATACCTCTGCGAGCTCCTCGTGGTCTTCTACGGATCCTTCCTGAACGTCATTAGGAACGCAACGGAATGGACGAGGAATACAGTGATAGATGTCCCGGCGGGGAAGGTTTACAGAAAGAAGGGTTCCGGTTTCTTCGTCGTCGATCCCGTCGATCCCAAGAGGAACGTCGCCGCAAACCTAAGCTTGGACAACTTGGCGAGGTTCGTTCTGTTATGCAGGGAATTCCTGAAAAAACCGTCGATAGAGTTCTTCTTGGAGAAGGACTTCGAGGTTCCGAGCGACGAGGTTCTGGCGGAGGAGATAGAGAAGAGAGGAACGGGATTGTGTGCGGTTGTGTTCGAGAGGCCGGATGTAGTCGAGGACAACCTCTATCCCCAGCTCGAAAAGGCCTGCAGGAGGATAGAGGAATTCCTGAGGAGGGAAAACTTCCTACCGCTTAGATCCGGATTTTTTGCCGGAGAGAAGTGTGTTCTACTTTTCGAGACTCAGGTTAGGGAGCTCGCGAGGATTAGAAGGCACGAAGGCCCGCCTTTCGAGGAAGAAGAGCATGTGGAAAGATTTTTAAAGAAGGAGAGAAATTACAGACCGTTTTTGGAGGGAGGAAAGCTCTGGGTTTACGTCGAAAGGAGGAACTGCAGAGTGGAAGAGGCGATAGCGGATTTGATAAGGAGAGAGTGGAAAGGGATGGGAAAGAACGTAGGAGAGAAGCTCAGGGAAGGGTTCGAGGTGTTAGTTGGTAGAGACGTTCTGAAGATCGAAGAAGGGGAATTCAAGAAGTTTTTGGTCGATTTTCTCTGTATTAAATGCGAAAGATTATTATAAATTCGCTTTCAAAGGGTTCCGATGTTCAAGAAGATCCTCGTCGCTAATAGAGGGGAGATAGCGATAAGGATAATGCGTGCGTGTAGGGAGATGGGAATAAAGAGCGTGGCAATCTATAGCTCCGCTGACAGAAAGTCTCTGCACAGGCTTTACGCCGACGAGAGTTATTACGTCGGTGAGGCGGAGGCGAGGAAGAGTTACCTCAACATGGAGAAGATTATTGAGATAGCGAAGAAGTGCGGGGCGGAAGCGATACATCCCGGTTACGGTTTTCTCGCAGAAAACGCGGAGTTCGCCAAGAGATGCGAGGAGGAGGGAATAGTCTTCATAGGGCCGAAGCCAAAGGTTATCGAGGCGATGGGGTCTAAGGTCAACGCGAGGAAGATGATGGAAGAGGCCGGCTTACCAGTAGTTCCCGGCTCTCCGGCTTTGAAGGACGTTGACGATGCCATCAGATGGGCGGAAAGGATAGGCTACCCCGTAGCGATAAAAGCTTCGGGCGGGGGAGGAGGGATAGGGATAACGGTGGTGTGGAACGAAAACGAGATAGAGGATGCTTTCAACCGATCCAAAAAGCTGGGCGAGAAGTATTTCGGCGATCCGACGGTTTACATCGAAAAGTATCTGCCGAAACCGAGGCACATAGAATTTCAGGTTTTGGCCGACGAACACGGAAACGTGATTCACTTGGGTGAGAGGGAGTGCTCAATTCAGCGAAGGCATCAGAAGCTGATAGAGGAGTGCCCGTCTCCAGCCGTGGACGACGAAACCCGTGAGAAGATGGGCAAGCTCGTCGTTAAGGGAGCGAAGCACATCGGATACACGAACGCTGGAACTATGGAGTTTCTGTATTACGAGGGGCAGTTCTACTTCCTCGAAATGAACACCCGACTTCAGGTTGAGCATACAATCACGGAGATGGTTACCGGCATAGACATCGTGAAGTATCAGATAAGGATTGCCTACGGCGAGGAACTTCAGCACGATCAGGAAGACATCGTCATGAGAGGGCACGCGATAGAGTGCAGGATTAACGCGGAGGATCCGATCGAATTCCTGCCGAGAACTGGCAGGATAATACACTACAGAAGTCCCGGTGGGATGGGAATAAGGATTGACAGCGGAGTTCACATGGGATACAGGATTCCGAAGGAATACGATCCGATGATCGCAAAGCTGATAGCTTGGGGGGAGAACAGAATGGAGGCGATTATGAGGATGAGAAGAGCTTTATACGAATACGTTATAGAAGGTGTCGAGACGAACATACCCTTCCACATGGCAGTTCTGCACCACGAAGCCTTCGTCAGAGGAGACACGCATACGAAGTTCGTTGAGGAGCACAACATAAGGGAGGAGGTAAGGAAGTTCATGGTGGAACTGTATCCGGTGAAGAAGAGACTCGACGAGATGTTCGAAACCGCAAAGCCGGTTGAGGAGGAAATAGCCGCGATTGCTTCGGCGATAGCGTACGCGAGGATGGAAGAACCTAAGGTGAGCGGGTGGAAGTTGCATGCGAGGCTTGAGAACGTGAGGTGACTATTTGCACATACCAAATGCCTTTTTTAGCTCTTTTATCCTCGGATGATCAAATTTGAGTAGATCTTCGATGAAGGGTTCGATTTTGCGGGGATCTCTCAAATTTAAAACTTTCAGTTCCTTCGGATTTGGAGGGAGGCCATAACTTTTCAAATCGATCTTCAGCAGCTTTGCCGTTTTTATTAGCCAGTTTTCTCTATCCGGGCAGATGACGATGAGATAGTTGTTTCTCTTACCATCATGGGCTACAATTATGTCGTGATCGTTCGATACGACGGATGTTCTCAGCAGATCTATCATATATTTAGGTCTCGTTTTCGTGGGATCTTCATCGACGACGACACACGAATTCTCGCTATCTTTCAACCTATTGCAGACCTCTCCTATTCCTCCGGCACACCTTATCTGTCTTCTGCCAAAGTTCAGCTTTAGGACGAGGATTTTATCCGTAACGCACTCTATGAATATGATTCTGCTGAACTTCGCGGCCATGCTCAGTCCTCCAGTAAGATGTCCAAGTTGAAGAAGACACTTGGACCCAAGTCAAGAGCTTCCTGAAGCTTTTCTTCACTCAACTTCTTGATCTTAGTTTGATAATTCTCGTAATACGTCACGTAAACTGCAACATCCTTCTTCGGCGTTTTCTCTATCAACGTCAGCAGAAAGTATGGGTTATGAGTGGTTATGAAGTATTAATTGCCGTCATCCAAAGCTATCAGTTCCGCTAAGTATTTCGTGTAGAATGGGAAAGCGTGAGCTTCGGGTTCCTCCATCGCTATCACCGAATTCTCGTTCGTATGAATTGCCGCCAAATAGAATATCAACCTCTGAATAGTATCCGAAATGAGAGTATACGGGAAGCCTACAACCACACTCTCCTCAAGCTCCTTTTGAATTTCGATTTTGCTTTCCCTCGGCTTAACCGTAAGCTTGAAACCGAATTTGCTTATAATTCTGAATTTGCTTATAATTCTATTAGCCTCCTCTCTGAGCTTCTTGTTTCGTGTTAATACGCTTACCAAGTTATCGCCCGACGGTGGCATTAGATATTCTGCGAGTTTGTTTGGAAATTCGTTCAATTTTTTAAATCTGTAAAATTTGAACTTTTTCAACCATTCCTTGGCAGTATCGTATTCCCCAGAATCAGGATAATGCAAGTGTCCCCACTTCCACTCCTCCCTTTTCCTCGATCTCGTGAGATAGTAGTGTAATTCGAACACAGTCGATAGCCATCCATTTTTAGACTTTACCCAAACAGACAGATCATCACGTTTAGAGTGCCTAAGATAGAGCACATACTTGCCAAGACTTACCCGCACATCCTGCTCCACTATTTCATTGTAGAAGAGGTTGGAAATTCTCTCAAATCTAACGGCACTCTGCAATTCGAATTCGTGCGCTACCGATGACGGTAAACCGACCACAGCTTCGAGTATGTTTGATTTCCCCGTGTTAGGCTCGCCTATGAAAACGTTGACTCTTTTGCATTCGAGTTCGATGTGTTTGATCGATTTGAAATTCTCTATTTCCACCTTGCTTACGGGTGGAAATTCTTTAACGTCTGATTTCATAACAACATCTTCACCGACAACGTTAAAAGCGTTTGTTTAACCGTCTCTAATTTCAATAGGCTCAATTGTAATTTTCTTTAAATTTTCGCTCACGCAGATTACGAATTTTTTAGATTTTAGAAAGCCTTCCTTCACCTCGACGATTTTACACGTGCCCGGTTTTAATTCATCGGTCTGGATAACTATCTTCTGCTCCTTTTTTTCATACCTTATCGGAGATTCTATCATACTTTTGGTTGGAACTGTTATAGTTATAAACCTTTTCAACCTGCTGATGAATTTTTAATAAAAAATTTAATCTCAACTAAAAATTAGAAATCGGTCATTATTCTGAACTGATCCGTGTCCGGCTTCATATAACGAAGAAACTTCCTAACCGCCCCCTCCACATCCCTCGCCCTCGTAATCGCCCTTCCCACGACGAGTATGTCCGCACCAGCCCGAATAACTTCTGAAACGTTCTCCGGCCTTATCCCTCCGGCAACCGCAACTAAAACGTTGAACTTCTCCTTCACGTCCTTCGCGAGGTGCCACGGCGGTGGGGCTTCGCCTTCGACGTCGATGGCTCTGTGCAACTCAACCACGTTCGGCATGTAACCGGACTCCTTGATCTTCTCAAGCCTCTTTATGGGATCTTCAACACCCAACATGTCCACGACGGCGTAAATGCCGGTCTTGTCCGCCTCTTTTATTCCCTCGATTATCGTCTTTATCGGAGCCAGTCCAGATATCACGATGGCATTAGCGGTAGCGTCGGCGGCCATCCTCGCCTCCAACTTTCCAACGTCGAGAGTCTTCAAGTCTAACACGTAGAAGGCATCCGGCTTTACCTCCCTCAACTTCAGAATAACCTCAGCACCGTATCTCTTAGCCAGAGGCGTTCCGACCTCGTATATTATGTGATCGCTCTCCGGAATCTGCTTCATTACGTTGATAACCTCATTTAGGCTTGTAAGATCGAACGCTATCTGAAGGTAAGGCGGATCCCAGAGCTTCGTAAGCTTTCTGCCGACGAGGGGGTGGAAAGCTCTGTCCTTTTCCCACAGAACAGTATCGACGTCCGGAAATCCTCTCATAGCCCTCTTTATGGCCAGCTTCGTTGCACCGTAGTTGTAGTAGTAGATCTTGTTCTTATCCTTCGCTTTCGGATGTATGAAGACGCTCACTATTACGACAAGATTTTCCGCCTCCTCCTTCGGAATAATTCCCTCCTCGACCGCATCGGCTATCGCTTTAGCGACCGCCGCCTGAGCCGGGCCGAAGATGAGCTCCGCCTGATGCATGTCCTTGATCGTAACCTTCGGAACTATAATCGCCGGAGGTTTCGTTATCAGGTTCGGTCTCAGAACGGCTAAAAGCGGAGTGTGTCCGGCTGAGAGCTGGGATAGAGCGTTGGCGAAAGCTTGTCCAACCGGCCCGTCCTTGCTACCTATCATCAAGTCCACGTGAGCGACCTCGTAGCCCTGACCTATCAGAGCTTCGCCGATGAGAAACTTCATGAACTCCCGAAAGTCTCGGTCAATAAAAAAATATCGAAACCAAAGTGCTTAGCGCGCGGACGGCTTTTTGGCTATTATCATCTTACTCCCCATCTCTTCGTCGAGCGTTATAACCTCAACTATTTCGAACCCGACCTTTTCGAGCTCGGAAACGTATTCATCCAAACTCAGATCGTTTTTGAACCTGTAAGCCCTGTCGTCCTTTTCAACACCTTCGAAGCTCCAGAGGTTCCACTCCAAGTCGATCAACGATATCTCTTTGCCATCTCTGAATATCTGCCTGTTAACGTAAACTCCTCCTTCGTTCAGGCTCGAGTAGATTTTCGGTATCAGCTCCGCCTTCTTCCCGCCGGGGTTGTATGAGGAGAAGACGATGTCGTATCCTCTTCCTATGTCGTCTTTGAAGAAGTTACCCGCCATCACCTTAACCCTGCTCGCTCCGAACTTCCTAATGTATTCCTTCGTCTTCTCCACCACTTCCGGGAGGTCGAATACGATAGCTTCGAGGTTCGGATTCAGCTTCGTGAACGCTATGGCGTAGAGACCGTGCCCGCCTCCCAAGTCGAGCAACCTCTTAGCTCTCTTGAACTCCGGAAGCTCCGAAACGATTTTAACGGTCTCCTGAAGCTCCCCAAGGAGCGAATACTGTGCGAGAGAGTGTATGGCTCTTTCGGCGAAGAATTCACTCGGATCTCTCTTAATCGGACCGTTCCTAAGGATCTCCGTAAGCTTCCCCCAGAGCTCGATAGCTCTTTCAGCGTTGCTTAGGAACACCTTCTGAGAGTAGAAGGAATCTTTCGTAAGCAAAGCGTTGCTGAGCTCGGTATTCACGAACCTCCCATCCTTCTCAACCAAAAGCTTCAGACCGCACAGAACCTTGCAGAACAATTTTATCAACCTCTTATCGCAGTTCAGCCTTTCCGAAATCTCCTCGACGCTCATAGGAACCTTCAACAGATCGAAAATACCCAACTCAACCGCCGACTTCAAAACGAACCAAGTTCTAACGCCGTTGAGGGATGAGTTCACGAGCTCCTTGAAGAACCTAACATCCACGTCCGGAATTTTCAGGAGATCTTCCATGATTTCCGGAATGGGAACGATTAAATAACAATTTCGACGAAAACCGTGCATACTCCTTAGGAAGATCATACTCACGGCGGTAGCTTTAATGATATTAATAGGCGTTTGCGATGCAAAAATAGTGTGCACGACAACTGTTCTCGCGAGCATAGTTCAAGATCTCACCGGAGAGAAGTGTGAAGTCATAGCACCTCCAACGATATGCCCCGCACACTACGACATAAAGCCGAGCGACGTGGAGAAGGTGAAGGATGCGGACGTAATATTCTGCCACGGCTTCGAGCCTTGGGTAAAGGAGCTCGTGAAAGCTTCCGGCAGGAACATAACGGTTGTAAAGGTTCCCGGACCGTGGAACACCCCTCAGCTCTTGAGGGAGAAGTATGTTATGGTTGCGAGGGCGTTGGAAAGGCTCGGATACGAGGTGGACTTGGAGAGGTGTCTGAAGTCGATAAACGAAACGGAAGCGTATCTCAAGAAGTTCGCTGAGGAGCACGGATTCGTGGGAACGCCAGTAGTTTGCATGCAGTGGCAGAAGAACTTCGTCGAGTTCTTGGGCTTCAAAGTCCTCGCAACCTACCCTCCGCCGGAGATGGTGTCTGCGAAGAAGTATGAGGAGGTAATAGAGAAGGGGAAGGGAGCAAAGCTCGTGATAGATAACCTTCAGAGCGGAACGGAGCTCGGAAAGAAGATAGCCAAGGAGATCGGGGCTGTAGAGGTTGCGATATCCAACTTTCCGACTAAGGGGAACGTTTCCGAGATGATGATAGAGAACGCAGAGAAGCTCGCCAAGGCGTTGGAGGGTAAGAATGAAAAGAGGACACCGGGATTCGAGGCTATTGCAACTATTTGCGGACTCGCTTTGGCTTTGATCGTTAGGAGGTTATGAGGGTTCGGCTGGAGAACGTCCACGTAGCTTATTCGGGAAGCAGGAAGCCGGCAATAAGGAACGTTACCCTCAGGTTCGACAGAGGGATATACGCAATAGTTGGCCCGAACGGAGCGGGAAAGACGACGTTGCTCGAAACTATCTTAGGACTGCTGAAGCCTTTAGAAGGGGAAGCATACCTGTTAGGAGTCAACACGAAAAGCAGGAGGATCTTCGAAGTTAGGAGGAGGTGTAGCTACGTTCCACAGGATTTCATGAAACCACCCACGGAATCCCTCACTGCTATGGACGTCATAAAGCTCGGACTGATATTCAAAGAGGAAGGATTCGAGAGGGCCATGGAGCTTGCGAAGGAATTAAGAGCGAGGGATCTGCTCGAAAAGCCTTTCGGAAAGCTTAGCGGAGGACAGCAACAGAAAATAATAATCATAAGAGCTCTTGCGAGGAATCTGGAGGTTCTGCTGATGGACGAGCCGTTTTCGAGCTTGGATGCGGAATCCAAGAGAACGCTTTGCGACATACTCGGAGATTTCAGAGATAAGCTGGTGATAGTGGTTTCCCACGACGAAGCTGTTGAAGAGGTTGCGGACGGGGTTGTAAGGATGGAGGGAGGAGAGATTGTTGATATTTCTTGATTCAATTATTTCAGCAATTCTGAGTAGCGTTCTGATTTCGTCCGTGGGATATTACGCGGAGAAGTTCGAAATAACCACGCTTAGCTTCTGCATCGCCCACGCGGCGTTGGCTGGAGCTTCGATAGGTCTCGTCTTAGGTGTAGATCCCACATACTCGGGAATGGCGCTCGCGGTTTCGTCCGCAATAGGACTTGGAGTATTCATTCCGAAGGTTCATGCTAAGGAGGTTCTAACGCTTTCCCTCTTCTCCTTCTTTTCCGCCGTAGCGTTGATGGCCATATACCTATCGAACACGAACGTTTTGGCGACCGCAACGATATCGACCGTTCTCTGGGGAAGCATACTCGCAGTAGATTTTCAAAAACTCGTCATCCTTGCAGTGGTTCTCTTGGTCTTCGTATCGTATTTGAGGACTTTCAAACTTCAGATAGACAGCATAATTTTCGACAGAACGCTCGCCGAAGCTGAAGGAATCGACGTCTACATGCACACCCTAATATTGCTCGCTTTCATGGGCGTAGCGATAGCTTTCACGCTCAGAATAACTGGAGGATTTCTCATCTTCTCTCTACTTTACATCCCGGTAGCGTCTTCGACGCTCGTTTCGGACAAGGCGAAATTTCAGCTTATTCTGGCGATCGTTTTCTCCGTTCTCTCGTCTCTCATAGGATTTGCCGTAAGCTACGAGTTCGACCTGCCCATAGGATCATCGATCACGTTAACCGCAACCGCCATTCTGCTACTATCCGCTTTGAAGAGAAGTTATCCCCAGATCTTGTGAAACAGCTTCCTGCAACTCTCGTAGCTTAGCTTGCTTACCGCTTTGGCTATCTTGTTTTCTTTCAGAAGGTGGGGGTAGGGGTTATCCTTACCGGGTAGCATCTCCTCCTTCGGAATCAGAGAGATGTATATTATTCCCCTGGCCGCCATCAACCTTGCAGTTTCCTCATC
The DNA here is from genome assembly GCA_026986375.1 of Archaeoglobaceae archaeon. Taxonomy (GTDB): domain Archaea; phylum Halobacteriota; class Archaeoglobi; order Archaeoglobales; family Archaeoglobaceae; genus WAKM01. Next base: position 11,501 of record JALSOQ010000010.1, on the reverse strand, counting down.
TACGTCCTCTCCGAGCATGAACATCTTCGTGAGCTCGTTTCCCGGATTGGGGTAGAGCTCGATTCCGAGTTCTTTCGCGATAGTTTCCGGCAAGTTTAGGGTCGAAACGTCGAACCCCATCTCCTCCAAGTATTTCGGAAGAAGAACGTGAATCTGTCCCGCCTCAACTAAAACCCTATCTCCTTCAACCTCCTCCGCTATCGCTTCGGCCCTCATCCTATCCCTAACCTTAAAACGCTCGGCATCCGCCTTTGTAAACCTGACCGTAGCATCGACGAGCTCGTCGAAATCTCTACGGAGAAAAGCCTCCTGATAGTCGAGCCAAGCGAGGTTTACTTCCCTCTCCGTATTCCTCACGAGTTCGACCTTTTCATCCCTAACCACTTCCTCGAATTCGTTCCTCTCCACGGCATCCCTTATCCTCTCTATTATCTCCAAGTATGGATCTATCTGGAGGATCCTTTTGCCAGATGCGTGCAATTTCCGAAGGATTTCGCACTGATGCCTCGAATAAACGGGGAATGACGTGTCTATCGATCGGACGTAGCTATCGACGGAAATCCTCCCTTCGAGCATTTCCAAAAATCTCTCGTCCTTTGGCTCTTCTATAACTATGACATCGTAATCCTTCGCCACCTCCTCAAAGTGGGGAAGCATTTCCACCCTGTGAGAAGTGAATAAAACCAACATGAAGTCGATTCTAACGGGATGTTTTGTAAACTTTGTTCTCAAAAATAGAATGGTAAAATAAAAAAATTTTAACAAATCAGTAGACTACAACTCTGCCATCGTATATTATCGTTCCGGTGGGTATATGGAGCACTATCATTTCGAGCGGATCTCCTGGCCATATCTTATCGCTACTTAAGTTCTGCTCATTAGCGTAGAACACTATTTTGTCACCTGGGCTCAATGCTTTCTTGCCACCAGTTTTTGCAGTTATGTTATTGTCATTAGATATAAATTCGTCATTATTCCAGTTCAATATCCAAGTCTTACTTGTGTTCAAATCCTTGATCGTGATTCTCAGCTCATCGCACTTCAAAGGTCCTCCGCCGTAAAGCATCGCATCGAACAAGGGTGCGTTAGTATCAGAAAGATGCTCTCTTAGGGCAGTGGAGTTATCCTCAAGCATAAACGATGCCTGCGGAGCGCTCTTAACCTTTGAACCCATCCCGAATACAAAGCTCGCTATCACCGCTGCGAGTATGACCGTTATTGCGACCATTAGTATTACTCCTATTACCGGGCTTACTCCCTTCCTACTTTTCAGCCACTCCATCGTATCACCTCCTCAAATTATCATCATAATAGTAATGATATTTAAACCTTTCGCATTGCAATATAAATCTTTTCATAAAAATTTAGCATGGCCAAAATTTCTAACACTCCATCTATGTTTCTCCAGAAATAAAAAATTAACGTAAGATAGCACCTTCGTCCGCGCCTCGGACGAGTTTAGCGTATCTCGCCAAGAATCCGGTCAGCTTTTTTTCCTTCGGCTTCCACTTTTTCCTTCTTTTTTCAAGCTCGTCCTCATCGACTTTGAGTTCCAGACGTCTCGCCGGAACATTTATGGATATGATATCTCCTTCCTCCACCAAAGCTATAGTCCCTCCAACCGCCGCTTCTGGAGAGACGTGGCCTACGCAAGGACCTCTCGTCGCACCGCTGAACCTTCCGTCCGTAATGAGTGCAACCCTTCTCAATCCCATTCCTGCTATTGCGGCCGTCGGCAGAAGCATTTCCGGCATACCGGGAGCGCCCTTAGGCCCCATGTATCTTATAACGACGACGTTTCCCTCCTCCACCTCGTTGTTGAGTATAGCGTTCAAAGCATCTTTCTCGGAATCGTAAACCTTCGCCTCCCCTTCGAATTTCAGCATGTCTTCGCTTATCGCTGCAGTTTTAACGACAGCCCCCCTTTCGGCCAGATTACCCCTCAAAACTGCTATTCCTCCTTCACGCCTTATGGGATTCGAAGGATCCCTTATTATGTCCCTTCCCCTAACGAAAGCGGATTCCGCTATTTCGTAAATCGTTTTCCCGCTGACCGTCATCTCGTCGCTCAGCAGATCTTTCGCCTTCTTCATGAGCATCGGAACTCCTCCGCTTTCGTCCAGGTCCGCTATCGTTAAATCCGAGGCGGGATCCAGAGCTACGATATGGGGGGTTCGTCTGCTGATTTCGTCGAAAACATCGGGATCTATCTTTATTCCGATCTCATTGGCGATGGCGGGAAGGTGGAGGACCGTGTTCGTTGAACCTCCGATGAGCATGTCCACGGTTATGGCGTTTTCGAACGACTTATCAGTTATGAAGTCGGAAGGTTTGATGTTCCGTTTAACGAGCTCAACCACTCTTTTCCCGCTTTCCTTCGCAATCCTTAACTTTCTCGACGATGCGCATGGGGAAGTCGAGCAGTAAGGAAGGCAGAGACCCAAAGCTTCGGTCAAGATCTGCATGGTGTTTGCAGTGTAAAGCCCCTGACAACTCCCGCAGTAAGGGGCGCAGAAGTCCTCGTAAAGCTTCAAGGTTTTTTCGTCTATCTTCCCCGCCTTGTAAAGCCCAGCGGCTTCGAAAGCCGTCTTTATAGTAACGACTTTATCTCCCACTCTCTCAGCGAGCATTGGACCTCCGCAAACGACTATGGCCGGAACGTCAAGCCTCAGAACCGCCATGAGCATTCCCGGAATTATCTTGTCGCAGGCTCCTACCACAACGAGTCCGTCGAACTGATGAGCCCGAACCATCGCTTCGATGCTGTCCGCTATGAGTTCTCTCGTAGGCAGAGAGTAGCACATCCCCTCGTGCCCCATCGCTATACCATCGCAGACTCCTATGACTCCGAACTCGAATGGAACACCTCCTGCGGAACAAATTCCTTCCTTAACGGCTTGCGTTATCTTGTCCAAATACATATGTCCCGGAACTATCGTGCTGAATGCGTTTGCTATGCCTATGAACGGTTTGTCCATATCCTCATCGCAGACACCCAAGGCTTTCAGAAGAGCTCTGTGAGCGGTTCTCTCCACACCCCTCTTAACGATATCGCTCGGCATTACCCAAACCTCCCAAAAATTTTACCCAAGAATCCCAGAGCGGTGAATATCGCCAGCGGGATCAATACGGACAGAGCGGCCTTAAATGTTTCGACGTTTCTCCAGTTCTTAACGCCAAAAGTCAGGATTACGAACTGCCAGATGGTGGATGCCATTCCAACTATAAGGACGGGCGTGCCGGAAAAGCTGTGGGTCATTTCTATTATAGCGAAGTTTACTGGGAACAGGATTATCGCTGGAACGTAACCTAAAGCGGTCAGCTTTAGCGTTTTCGAAAATTCACCTTCCCCTCCGAAGAGGGATGAAAAGATATGTATGAGCCCGCCGGTTATTACCCAGCCGATTATAGATCCCAAAGCTGGAGACAGGATCATGTTCACCTTCATTATCTCCAAGAAAGCTTTCACCTGCTCCTCACTCAATCCGCTCAGCTTGCCCTTCAGCTGTTCAATTATCAAGTCCATGTTCACGTATACGAGCAACGAGCTCAAAATTGCGACAACGATGACTACCGAAAACGCCAGCACCATAGGAATGTCGTCGTTCTTTCTGAAGAATTCGTCTGGGTTCGTTATCAACTTCAGCATAAACGAAAGTAGCGGTTCAAGATTTATATTCCTTTCACGGATAAACTATATATACTGGATGTTATAATAATAATTTTTCAAGAGGTGGAGTCCCATGATAAGTAAGGTTCTGTTTCCGGTGGACTTCTCGTTGGTTTCGGAGTATGCCTTCAGCAACTGCATTCCGAAATTCTTCAGCACTGGAGTTGCGGAGGAGCTCATACTCATACACGTGCTCGATATCCATTTCACCGGAGAACACTTCTTGGATATCGACAAAATGCAGATGAATGCGAAGGAGAAACTTGAGAAGGTTGCAAAGGACTTCAGGGATATGGGGATAAACGTGGCCAAGACTATAGTCAGAACCGGAAATCCGGCGATGGAGATAGCGAAGGTTGCAGAAGAGGAGGATGTAGATCTGATATACATGCCTTCGAAAGGTGAGCACATACTTAGGGACATGATACTGGGCCATACCGCATCCAACGTCGCGAGGGTCGCGACTAAACCCGTTCTATTAGTCAAATACGAGTGGGACAAGGCGAGACATACTGTGAAGTGTATTTGGGACGCGAGGAGAGTTTTCGACAAACCTCTAATCGCTCTGGACTTTTCGGCATGCTCTGAAAGTATAGTAGAAACTGTAAACGATCTCTTTGGTGATTACGTTAAAGAGGCAACTCTGTTCCACGTAATAGACTACGGAAAGCCGGAGGAAACCAAAAAACTTTCGGACGAAGCTTTAAAGAAGCTCGAAGAATACGCCAAGAGGTTCGGATTTGAGTGCTCGCTCGAAGTTGGAGCGGGAGTGGCGTCCAACCTCATAATAGAGGAAGCTATAATAAGAGGTTCGACGGTAATAGTGGTTGGTAAGAGGGGTAGAAGTGTGATAAAGGATTTGCTACTCGGAAGCACTGCGGATGGCGTTATAAGGAAGTCCATGCTACCCGTCCTCCTCGTTCCATGCAAATGAGGGAGAAGATAGGCTTCTGGGAAGCTTTCAGCATAGGCGTAGGAGGGATGATCGGTGGAGGCATTTTCGCAGTACTGGGTCTAAGCGTCCAGCTGTCCAAGAGCGCCGCTCCTTTAGCATTTTTAATAGCCGGAATCGTGGCCCTCATTACTTCTTATTCTTATGCGAAGCTTTCCCTAAGATTTCCGAGCGAGGGTGGAACGATAGAGTTCCTCGTCAAAGCTTTTGGAACGGGAGTTCTTTCTGGCGGTTTGAACGTCCTCCTTTTAGCGAGCTACATCGTGATGATATCCCTATACGCCTACGCCTTCGGAAGCTACGGCGCGACGGTCTTCGGCTCATCACCCATCGCAAAACACTTGTTAATTTCCGCTGTAATAATAATCTTCACGATCGTAAACGCGCTCGGTGCGGTGATTAGCGGTGAAACGGAAATTGCCCTCGTAGGATTCAAGCTGGCTATACTGCTGGCAGTCGTCGTGGCAGGACTTTCGTTCATAAATCCGGAAAGGCTGTCCCCTTCCAACTGGGCGGATCCCATCGGAATAATAGCGGGAGGAATGATAATATTCTTGGCATACGAGGGATTCGAGTTAATAGCCAACACCGCTGGAGATATCGAGAATCCCGAAATATTACCTAAAGCGTTCTACACCTCCGTCCTTCTCGTAATAGCGATATACGTTCTCGTGGCGGTAGTTACCGTGGGGACACTCCCATACGACGTAATAGTAAAGGCGAGGGACTACGCACTCGCAATAGTAACGAAACCTTCCCTCGGAGAGTTGGGATTCTGGCTCGTTACCGTTGCGGCTCTTGCATCCACGAGTTCCGCGATAAACGCGACTCTATACGGAACGGCAAGAATAAGTTACATGGTTGCAAAATACGGACAGCTACCGAAGTCGATCGAAAGACCCGTGTGGAAGCAGGCTTACGAGGGATTGATAGTTATAAGCATTCTCTCCTTAATAATGGCAAACTTCGCCAACTTGGAATCAATATCCACCGCCGGAAGTGGCGGATTCCTGATAATATTCCTCGCCGTAAACATATCCGCGTTAAGGCTGAGAGATAAGATGAAGATCGATCCCGTAATTCCAGCCTTAGGAGCAGTTCTGACGTTAATAGCTCTGTCTATACTCATTTTGAAAATGTTCGAGGAAGATCCGACCAATCTAATGATATTCTTGGCGTTAGTTCTATGTTCCTTTGCAGTGGAAATAGCATATAGAGGAATTACGGGCAGAAAGCTGGGAGACTACATCGATCACAGACTCAAGATTAGAGAGGATATGATAAAGAGTTGGAGGAAGTGGATAGGGGATGTTCTGAGGCACATAGAGGCAGAAATCGTCGGAAGCGTCGCCGAAGGTGACTTGGACAGAGCGCACGACGTAGATGTAGTCATTAAGGGTAAGCTCGAACGTAAAATCGTCGAAGATTTGAAGGAAAAGTATCCCGTTCTCGATATTCATTTCGAGGAATGATTTAAATCTGAACGTAACTCCTACTCAAATGCGATTCTACGCTACACTTCCCCCGGGACTGGAGGATGTCGCCGCTGAGGAGATAGAGGATCTGGGAGGCAGAATAACGGAAGTTAGGAAAGGGAGGGGAAGGGTGTTCTTCGAAGGGGATCTCAAGCTGATGGCAAAGCTCAACTATATGGCGAGAACCCTCGAAAGGATAATGATCTTACTTGCGGTGGAGAAGTTCGAAATCCTCGAAGACATATACGGGATCGTGAAGAGGCTGGACTTCGGATGGATAAAGCCGAACCAGAGCTTCGCTATAAGGCCCCTCAGAGTGGGAGAACACGACTTCACTTCCTTAGATGTGGGAAGGGTTGCGGGGCAGGCGGTGATAGACTCATACATGGAATCGAAAGGTGTAAGGCTTAAGGTGAATTTGGACGAGCCGGATGTTATAATAAGGGTGGACGTGATATTCGACGAGGTTTACGTGGGGATAGATACGACCGGGGATGAATCCTTGCACAGAAGGGGTTACAGGGTTTACGATCATCCCGCTCCTCTAAATCCCACGATTGCATCGGCCATGATCAGGCTTTCAGGCTGGGATCCGAAAAAGTCTCTACTCGATCCGATGTGCGGGAGTGGGACGATTTTGATAGAAGCGGGAATGATGGGAAGGAACATAGCTCCGCAGAAGCTCAGGGATTTCTTCCAGTTCGTAAACATCTACGGAAGGGATCTGCTCGAAGAGGTGAGGGAAGAGGCGTCGAAGTTGGAGAACGAAGACGAAATGATGCTCTTGGGAATAGAGAGGTTCAGGAAGCACATATTGGGCGGGATCAGGAACGCGGAGAGGGCCGGAGTGGGGGATACGGTTCACTTCATCCAAGGAGATGCGACGAAGCTCTGCGTTAGAAGTGCGGACGTTATAGTGACCAATCCTCCCTACGGACTGAGGATAGCCAAGAAGGGAGTGATAGAGGAGCTATACTACGGATTTCTTAAGTCCGCCAAGGACGTGGCCGAGAAGGTAGTTGTGATAACCGCGGAAATAGAATTCATGAAGAACTCGATATCCAAAAACGATTACGAGGTTTTGGAGGAGAGGTGGGTCAAATACGGCGGACTCGACACGAAGGTTTTCGTCCTCAAGCCTTAAAGGATTCGAGCAGACTCATTACTTCCTCGTTCTTGCTTACGTAATTCCTTACGAGGTCGGAGGTCATGTAGTCAACGAGCCTGAGCAGTTTCGACTTGCTCTCGCAATCGTCGAAGTATTCGAGAGACCTCTTGCTCCTCTCCGCATAATTCCTTATCAGTTCGAGAATCCTCAAAACACCATCCTCGAAACCGAACTTCTCCGCATACATCATCGGAAGCGTGAGAGATTCAAATTCAGCCCTCTTATCTTCATACATGTCCAAGAACTCAAGAAGATCGTCCACCAACTGATAGGCCAGCCCCAAGTTGTTTCCGTATTCGAACAGCCTTTCCGCAGCGGTTTTATCGTCCGAAACGACCAAGCACGCGTTTTTGGCGCTGTATGCGAATAGGGCCGCGGTTTTCGTTGAGATGCACCTGAAGTAGTCCTCTTCCGTGAAAGGCTCCCTAACGCTGTAAACGTCCAGAACCTCCCCTTCGCTCATCTTCATTCCAACTTCCGCGAATCCCCTCACTATCTCCTCGTCGTAAACCGAAACCAACTCTACAGACTTCGAAATCAACCAGTCTCCGACAAGTATCGCCAAAGCGATGTCGTATTCCACGTGCAACGCTTTTACGTTCCTCCTCGTCATCGCCCTATCTATTACGTCATCGTGCGCCAAGCTCGCGGTGTGTATCAATTCCACCGCCAAAGCCATGTTCAGAACTTCGTCGTAACTACCTCCGCAAAGTTTACCGCTCAGAAGGACGATGATAGGACGGGTCCTCTTCCCTCCGGCTTTGATTATATGCTTCAGAGCCTTCTTTAACTTCGGAACAGTCCTCGCATTTTCCACGAGCTTGTTCAGTTCATCGTTTATGATCTTGAACTCTTCCCAGCTTTCGATCATCGTTTCACCTCTCCGAGGTTCGTATTCTGATTTAAAAACATTGATGCTTTCCCAAAAGTCTTTTAAATTTGGCTGTTTTAATAAGTAAGGGTGGTTTTAATGGGTGTTCTTTGGTTGGACGAAGTAGATAAAGACGACGTTCCTATTGTCGGCGGGAAGGCCGCAAACTTGGGAGAACTTCTTAGAGTCGGAATTCCCGTTCCTGAAGGTTTCGTCGTTGACGGGAAAACTTTCATGGACTTCATAGAGAGTTCTGGACTGAAAGAGAAGATCGTGGAGATCCTCAATTCGATAAACGTCGAGGACACGAAACAGCTTGAGGAAGCTTCGAAGAAGATCAGGGAGATGATAGAATCCACTCCGATGCCGAAAGACGTTGAGGAGGAGATCAAGCAGGCTTACAGAAAGCTTTGCGAAGAAGCTGGAGAGGAGGTATTCGTAGCGGTTAGGAGCTCAGCTACTGCGGAGGATTTACCCGGAGCGAGCTTCGCCGGACAGCAGGAGACGTATCTGAACGTCAGAGGGGAGGACGAAGTCGTCGAGAAGGTTAAGAATTGCTGGAGCTCCCTCTACACTCCGAGAGCTATCTACTACAGGGTTCAGAAGGGATTCAGGCACGAAGACGTCAGCATTGCCGTAGTCGTTCAGAAGATGGTGAACAGCGAAAAATCTGGTGTCATGTTCACGTCCCATCCCGTTACCGGCGATAAGATAGCCATAGTCGAGGCCGTCTGGGGGTTGGGGGAGGCGATAGTAAGCGGGATGGTCACTCCAGATCACTACGAATACGACAGGGTGGAGAGGAAGATAACCAAGGTTCAGATCGCGGAGAAGAAGTTCATGCTGACGAGGGGAGAGGACGGAAAGACGGTTAAGGTGGAACTTCCTCCAGAGAAGGCGAGAGCGAGGGTTTTGAGCGATTCCGAGATAGAAGAATTGGTAAAGCTTGGAGAGATAATAGAGGATCACTACGGAACTCCACAGGATGTCGAGTGGGCGATAGAGAAGGGGAAGATCTACATAGTTCAGTCGAGGCCGATAACTACGATAAGAGAGAAGAAGGAAGAGATCGAGGTTGAGGAAGGGAAGATCCTGCTCAAGGGGCTGGGTGCCTCACCGGGAATAGGAGTCGGAAAGGTCAAGATAGTTCTGAGCGCTGACGAGATCGATAAGGTAGAGGAGGGAGACGTTCTCGTTACGACGATGACCACTCCGGATATGGTTCCTGCGATGAGAAAAGCGTCCGCAATCGTTACAGATGAGGGAGGTCTCACTTGTCACGCCGCCATTGTCTCAAGGGAGTTGGGTGTTCCGGCCGTTGTGGGAACAGAGAAAGCTACGAAGGTTTTGAAGGATGGAATGGTTGTAACGGTGGACGGTGAGAAGGGAATAGTTTACGCCGGAGCGTTGAAGGAGAAGAAGAAGGAAGAAAAACCAGCAGTAGTTGCTCAAGCTCCGATCATAACAGCCACGGAAGTGAAAGTGAACATATCGATTCCGGATGCGGCTGAGAGGGCTGCGGCAACCGGAGCGGACGGCGTTGGGCTGTTCAGAATCGAGCACATGGTTTTGGGCTTGAAGAAGCACCCGATGAAGTACATAAGGGATGGGGAGATCGAGGAATACATAAACGAGCTCTACAAGGGAATGAAGAAGGTAGTTCAAGCATTCTATCCAAAGCCGGTCTGGATAAGGACTTTGGACGCTCCGACGGATGAGTTCAGGGCTATGGAGGGGGGAGAGGATGAACCGATAGAGGCCAATCCGATGTTAGGATTCAGAGGGATAAGGAGGGATCTGAAGGAGGAGGAGCACTTCAGAGCGGAGATAAGAGCCATAAAGAAGCTCGTGGATGAAGGATATACGAACATAGGAATAATGCTACCGCTCGTAACTTCGCCCGAGGAGGTAAGGAGAGCCAAACAGATAATGATGGAGGAAGGACTGCCGTTGGACAAGATAGAATTCGGGATAATGGTGGAGACTCCGGCAGCCGCTCTGATAATCGAGGACATCATAAAGGAGGGAATAGACTTCATAAGCTTGGGGACGAACGACCTTACGCAATACACGTTGGCTGTGGACAGAAACAACGAGAACGTGGCATACCTCTACAACGAGGAGCATCCGGCCGTGATGAAGCTCATAGAGAGGGTGATAAAGATTTGCAAGAAGCACGGCGTAAAGACTTCGATATGCGGTCAGGCCGGAAGTTATCCGCACGTGGTCGAGAAGCTCGTAAGGATGGGGATCGACAGCGTTTCGGCCAATCCGGATGCCGTTCAGAGAATAAGGGAGGTCGTAGCGAGGGTTGAGAAGAGGATAATTCTCGACAGGCTTAGGGAAAAGGAAATTGAGAGTATTCCTAAATAATTATTTTGTTATTTTTATGATAAATTCTGCAACCTCATCTTCCGTCATTAAATAGTGAGTTTCGTTACACTAAGACCTCTGACTCTCCCTATCGTATCCCCTCCTTATTATCCTCCCACTACCACACCACGGACCATACCTTAAACCTTTTCGATAGAGCCCAAACTCCCATGGAAAGTCGAGGGTTAGAAGAATAATCTGGAAATACTAAAGCTCGGTTTCGAGCAAGTAATAATACCTCTTTCCGAAGTATTTTTCAGCAAAATTGCTGTCGAGCATCTTTTTTATTTCGAACCCTTTCTCAACGCAAAGATCGACCAACTCGCTCTCAACCGGCAACCACACGCTTACCCTCCTCTTCCCCATGCTACCCGCAAATTCCAAAGCTTTATCGAGCAGAGCCCTACCGTAATCCAAGCTAACTCTCGGATGAACGCAGAAAAACCTTATGTAAGCTTCGTCCTTCTTCGGCTTAGTTCCGAAGTAAGAAAGCAACAACCTGCACTTCAAACCCTTAAGATATCCGAAAGCTCTAACGAAATCCCTTACAGGAAACCTCTCACGCTTGAATTCCCTAACCCATACCTCTATTAATCCGGCAACCCTCGTTCCCGCTTTCGCCACGAATATTCCGCTGTAATCGTCGAGCTTCGAGTAGTAATCGACAAATATCTCCATGGCCAAAAACGTATCCCCGAATAGGTGCGTGAACTCCTCCTCGTGGCAGAGGAACAGCAGTTTAACGAATTCCCTCACCTCTTCTCTATCAAGCGGTTTTACCTCCATGGACGAACTCCTCTATCCTTTCCATTGCGACCTTCAATTTTTCCATCGAGGTCGCGTAGGAGATTCTGACGTAGCTTTCGTTTCCTTCTCCGAAAGCTATTCCCGGAGTTAAAGCGACGCCCTTTTCGAGCAAAAGCTTTTCCGCGAACTCAATGCAGTCTCCGTTCACCTTGGGAAATACGTAGAACGCTCCTTCCGGCTTCACA
>JALSOQ010000009.1 GCA_026986375.1 Archaeoglobaceae archaeon | reverse complement strand
CTTATGCTCGCTGCACTCGCTGTGGCCACTGCAATCAGTAGAGTCGCTAATATCGCCAAACCTATTTTTACACCTTTCATACTTCTCTACCTCCCAAAGCCCAAAACGCTTTCACATCCCACCATATATAAACCCTACTCTTTTTGACGGCAGAGACAGCTATTCCAACGGCTACCCCCGCCGTCACCAGCATTTATAAAATCCATGACATATTTAAGCTTTTTGCTATTGGAGATTGATTGAAAATAGTTGAACGTTGTGCATAAATTCGTTGATTAGCTATATAAGACTTAACCAACATTAACTTCGATGAAAATTCCTGCGCCGTTAATCTTGTTAAAAAATCAAACTCGCATTGACGACAATACCCATCAACCCGATAACAGCCAAAGACGCTGGAATTACCAACGACTTAGTTTTTCTGTAAATAAAAAATAAAATAAAAATTATAAAAATTTTTAAAAATATAATTGAATGCATATTTATCAGCGGATTCAACTCCATGTATCCCTTCTTCAGATTTTCCATTGTTGTATACGTGTCTCCCACTCCGTAGAATGCCAAAGCCAAAATCCAGAGAATCCTACTTGACCGCAATTATCTTCACCCTATACGTTCCCTTCTCCTCACCGTAGTGAATTATCGAAACCTTCGCGGGATGATTCGAGTCCACCGTGACCTTGGAAGGACTCGCGTAGGCTATGAAATCCGAACCCCATGCCTTAGATGTTGTGTAATCTCCAGGTAGCACTTTAACCTCTACCGTAATCTCCTCCTTCGAATTCGTGCTTATCGTTACGTTTTTCGTATAAACAGAACTCGCGTTCATCTTCACCGAATAAGTCGACGGACTTATTTCCATAGCCTTCCCGTAAACCGTAGCGCTTCCGTTCGACAGGGCCCAGTAACTCGTGAGTCCCAAGCCGGCCAAAATTAGAACAGAGACGACACCTACCAAAATTTTGTTCATAACTTTTAAGGATTTTTAAACAATAAAAATTTATTGTAAATTCTCGAATTGCAATCATAATCATAAGCCCTTTTTTAGCAGGTAATATCTCTCCCTCCTATCCTCGGAATCCTCGAAACGCAGAACTTCCAGACCGAAATCGGGAACGTCATCACTAACTCCGGTTTTCATGACGAATAAAACGAGACCACCCGGTTTTAAAATCGGAAAGAACCTCGAAGTTGCTTTGAAAGCCGAAACCGGATCCAGAGTAAGATCGCTCAGAATTACGTCCAAAGGCTCAAGCTTCGAAAGATCGAACTCGAAAGCGTTCTCTATGAATACTTTAACGTTCTTCCTCTCCCTCTCTATTCTCCTGAGGGTTTCCTCGAACTCCCCGCTGATCTCTATTCCGTAAACCTTTTTAGCCTTCTCGCTCGCATAAAGCAGAAATCCGCCGGCACTGCTTCCCAAATCGAGGACTACGTCTCCTTCCTTCAGAATCCCCCACTTATCATCGAGCTCCTTAAGCTTCCAGTATCCCCTCGGCCTCTCTTCAGCAAGAACCTCTATCTCAGCGGATAAATCCACTTCCGCCGAAGGTTTGGTTACCGTTCTACCGTTCACCCTAACCAAACCCCTCTTTATAGCCTCCTTAGCCTTCGACCTGCTCGAAAAGTAGCCCTTCAAAACTAAGAGTTTGTCGAGCCTCATTCCCAGTTTACTTCCACGCTCTCTATCCTGAAGTCGGGTCTAACGTGCGATTCCTCTATCGGAGTCGTGTGCCCGTGCTTGAACATCAAGAGACCGGTGTAGGCAATCATCGCCCCGTTGTCGCCCATGAGATGTTTTGGAGGGGCGTAGAACTTCGCCCCCCTATCCTCGCACATAATTCTGAGCATCTCCTGAAGCCTTGAATTCGCCCCCACTCCCCCGACCAGAAGGACTTCGTCCAAATCGAGATAGGCGAGAGCCCTTTCGGTAACCTCCGTAAGCATTGCAAATGCTGTTTCCTGAAAGCTGAAAGCTACATCCTCCCCGCTTACTCCGGAATCGTAGAGTCTCTGTGCTGCTGTTACGAGCCCGCTGAAGGAGAAGTCCATGCCCTTAACCACGTAAGGAAGTTCGTAGAAGTTCCTGCCCCTCTTTGCCAGCTCCTCTATCTTCGGCCCTCCGGGGTGCTTCAAACCCATGTGCCTCGCCAACTTGTCCAGAGCGTTCCCTATGCCTATGTCGAGGGTTTCCCCGAATACCCTGTATCTGTTCCCCCTTCTCGCAATTACTTGGCTGTTTCCACCGCTCACGTAGAGTGTCACGGGATTCTTAGCCTTCGTCTTCCACCTCCCCACCTCGACGTGAGCCAAGCAGTGGTTCACTCCCACTAAGGGCTTTCCGAGCTTTAAGGCCAGCACCCTCGCAACCGTCGCTACTACCCTCAAGCAAGGCCCCATCCCCGGGCCTTGAGAGAACGCGATGACATCTATCTCCTCCGGAGGAACCTTAGAAAAAACCTTCCTTATCAGTTCCCCAATCTTCTCGGAGTGGTGCTGGGATGCCTCCCTCGGATGTATTCCCCCCTCTCTGGGAACATAGGGATCGCTCTCCATCACTATTACGTCCCTCTCATCCACTACCGCGACGCTGAGGTTCCAAGCGGTCCCTTCTATTCCCAACGCCTTCATCTCAGAATCTGGCTAACCCTTCTTCTTGAATTCGGTGTATCCGCACTTTCCGCAAGTCCTCCTGTCGGGATGCTCCGCCAGAAAAACTCCCTCACCGCATCTCGGGCAGAACTTCCTCTTCCTTACGACCTTATCCCCCTTTATCTCGTAAAACCTCGAAACGCATTCCGCACCCTTCGCCATACTTCACTCACCCTCCTCGCTCTCCTCTTCTCCTCCACCGAAGTTCCTCCTTATTATGTGATCCTCCTCTATGCTCATCAGATCTTCGGGAGTGTCGTAAATCTTCGCGTAGCACTTCGCCTCCTGCTTTCCGAACTCGGGCTTTATGTAGTGAACCACTATCCTGTCGAGCTCCGCGTTGAAGAGTCCCGCCAGCTTTTCCCTAACCTCCTGCCTCGTAGGCGTCGCTCCCTCTCCCCAGTATATAACCCTCAGGTGCAGTTCCTTCCTCTTCAGCAACGGATTGTATCTCTCGCTCTCTACCCTAATCTCCATGACACCACCTCCCAAGCTTGTCAAGAGTCCTCCCTCCCAAATTCTCCATCCTCAGGATTATTTCGAACATCTCCCTCTTCCTACTCCCGTCAACATCCACCGCAACTACACCCTTCCCCGGTTGACCGTAAACGATTAAAGAGCCTTTTGGAAGGATAAGGGCGAGGGGTATTACGGCCAAATCCTCCTCTCCCCTAACCACCACCTTTACCCTCCTCCCACGCTCCGCCATTTTTACCGCTTTAAATATCTTCTCCACGAGGTCTTCGGTTACGTGCCCCGCCGGATTCTCTGCCGATAGGACTTCGTAACTCCCCGTAAATTCACCTATTTCTTTGGCGATAGCTCCGTTCAGTTCCCTTCTAACGGTTCTCCCGTCCAAAACGACCACGTCCGGATCAAAATTGGCCTTGAAGGTGTAGTATGTGACTATATCACCAACGCAAGCTAAAATCTTGAAATCGCGATTTTTTAAAGCGTTCCTTATAGGATCTACACCCTCCCCCTCGTAAAGTTTTCCCTGCGGCTGTGCCAAGAGTTTCCTGAGCTCCTCCGTAATCCTCAACATATCATCCCACTTTTAACGCATACTTTCCCGGCGTCTTTATTCCCAGCCTTTTGGCTATCTCGCTCCTCTCGGGATCTATTATCACGACGTATCCATACCACTCCTTCGTCAAGTCTGTGCTACCGCAGTTCTTGCACACTTCCGAATCTATGTTTATGAACCTGCACTTCCTGCACGCGAGTTCCGCCATTCCACTCACCTGTGCTCCTCAAGCTTCTTTATCTCATCCTCTATCCACTTGAGGTTCCCGAGCCAAGGCTGTCTCATTGTCAGACCGATTTTGCTCTTTGCCGGCTCCCTCTCCTTGAGGCTCAAAGCGACGATCCTCGCCCTGACCAGATCTCCCTCCTCTATAGTCCTCTTAGTCTCCTTTCCTATCAGACGTTTGTTCTTCTCGTCGTAAACTATGTAATCGTCCATTATCTGACTCCTATGCAGTAGGGCGTCGAAAGGTCCTATGGAAACGAAAGCACCGAATTCGACTACCTCCACCACTTCACCCTCCACGACCTCCTGCATCATCGGCTTGAAACCTATGGCGGTGAATTCGACGTCGAAGTAAACTCCTCCATCCCCCTCTATAATCTTCCCTTCCCCTATGCTGTCTATGCTCTCTATTCCTATGATCATTCCGTATTCCCTGTCGAGCCTTCCCTCAAACTGCTCCCAGAGGAGATCTCTAATTACCTCCTCTATGTCCTCCCCCAGCCTTTGCGGAGGGACTCTAACCGTATCCTTAATCTTCAGGCGAACGTACATGAGCATCACCGAAAGTAAAAACTGCAGAAAGCCGAGAAAATATAAATTTAACTCAGCTTTTAAACTTTTCT
Source organism: Archaeoglobaceae archaeon (assembly GCA_026986375.1). Lineage (GTDB taxonomy): Archaea > Halobacteriota > Archaeoglobi > Archaeoglobales > Archaeoglobaceae > WAKM01. The sequence goes on along the minus strand of JALSOQ010000009.1, from coordinate 122,617 downwards.
AAGTGAAGGTCTGGAGATTCGTCGGATTCGACGACGGATTTTGCAGGAATAAGGCGTTCATCGTCGGATGCGTTACGGCAGGAACTTACGTGGAAGGTTTTCTAATAGACGAGATAGAGGTGGACGGATTCGACGTTACCGAAAAGATAGTGAAGCTCGTGAAGGGTTCGAGGTTCGGAGTTCAAATAAAGTGCATATTCTTGGACGGGGTAACGTTCGCCGGTTTCAACGTTGCGGATGTGAAGGAGATAAACGAGAGGACTGGAATTCCCGTGGTGGTGGTAATGAGAAGAATGCCCAACTTTGAAGAGATAGAGAAAGCACTCAGGAATTTGGACGGATTCGAGAGAAGGCTCGAAACGATTAAGAAAGCGGGAGAAATTCTAAGGGCGGAAGGGCTCTTTGTTCAGTTGGCGGGATGTGAGCTTAACGATGCCAAGACCTTCATAAGGGCGTCGAGGTTGAAGGGAAAGGTTCCAGAACCCCTAAGAATTGCACACCTCGTAGCTTCCGCCCTAATCCACGGAGAGTCCAAGAGAAGGTAATCTTTTTAAACTTCCGAACGTATTCCTTCCAGGCCCGCCAGCCATGCGTCCCCCGAAAATCATGAGGGGGATTCCACACGGCGGGCTACAATCTTACCCGAACGCATGATAAGAATTCTATCCGCCACAACCTTCGCGAGTTCCAAGTCGTGAGTTATGAAGAGGTAGGAGATGCCGAACATCTTCTGAAACTTCATGAGCAACCTGACGATCGAAGCTTGAGTGGAAAGGTCGAGCATCGAAGTAGGCTCGTCACATACGATGAACCTAGGATTCAAAGCTAAAGCTCTCGCGATTACGGCCCTCTGAAGTTCTCCACCGCTCAACTGCCAAGGATATCTGGTGAGATGTTCCTCTTTAAGCCCTACGGCTTTAACCAGTTCTAAAATCCTGTCCTCCTCTTCCGACTTATCGACGAGTTTGTGGATCCTCAAGGGCTCAGCAATGCTATCGTAGATCCTCCACCTCGGATCCAAAGCTTCCTCTGGATTCTGAGGGATCAACTGCATCTTAATCCTCACCCTCTTAAGCTCTTTCCCCCTGAGCTTCGTCAGATCGATTCCGTCAAAGAAAACCTTCCCCTCATCCGGTCTGATAAGCATCAGGAGTATCCTTCCGAGCGTGGATTTCCCGCTACCGCTTTCGCCCACCAATGCGACGGTCTCTCCCTCTTCTATCTCTATGCTTACACCGTCCACGGCAACGATCCTCTTCCCTCCAAAAAGCCCAGTCTTGAATACCTTCCTAAGCCCAACCCCTCTCAGCATACATCCAGCACCTCACGATCCTTCCATCCACGATCGATTCCGGCGGTGCTCTTTCGCATATCTTTTTAGCGAACTCGCACCTCTCCCTAAAACGGCAACCACTTGGAGGGTTTATCATGCTCGGCTGAAATCCTATTATAGGCTTTAATCCCCTCGAAGGAAGGGATTCGAGCAAACCTTTGGAATATGGATGGAGAGGTTCCCTGAAGAACTCTTTCGCCGGAGATATTTCCACCACTTCCCCGCAATACATAACAGCGATTCTGTCGGAAACCCGTTCCGCGAATTCCAAGTCGTGAGTTATTATAAGCATGGTTTTGTCGATTTTCTCGAACAGCTCCGCTATGTTCTTCCTCTTAGAGGCATCCAATCCCTTAGTCGGTTCGTCAGCTATGAGAAATTCCGGATCAGCCGAGATTCCCATTGCTACGAGAACCCTCTGCCTCATCCCACCGCTGAACTGGTGGGGGTAGTCGGAGATCCTACCTCTTCCCATTCCGAAGAACTCGAACATCCTTGCAACCTTCAGCAGAGCTGATTTTTTGTCAGTTTTGAAGTGCTCCATAACCGGTTCCGCACACTGTAATCCGACGGTAAGAACGGGATTTAGAGAACTCTGGCTCTGAGGAATCCAGGCTATCTTCCTCCCCCTTATCCTCCTCATCTCCTCCTCTCCAAGTTCGAGCAGATTTCTGCCTTCGAATATTATTCTACCGCTCACGTAGGCGTTCTTGGGGAGGAGTCTGAGAATTGATTGGGCTAAAACTGATTTCCCGCTACCGCTCTCCCCTATTAGCGTGAACTTCTCTCCCCTTTCAACTTCGAAGCTCACTCCATCCACAGCCCTAACGACTCCAAATTCGGTTCTGAAGTGGACTCTCAATTCTTCAACTTTTAGCATGGAGTTAAATCAAATTGCGAATAATTAATATTTATCGATAGTTATATATTAAACCTCGGTTACAGCCCGATCATCACACCTCAGCCAGTGACCCGATCCTCATCGGTATAACGGAGTTTGGCATTCGTTCGATAAGCCTTTTCATTCAACCAACCTCTTTCTCCCTATGACCTCCTGCAATCCTTCGCCCAACAAGTTGAACCCCAAAACGGACAGGGCTATGAATAGGCCGGGGAAGAACGTTAGCCATGGGGCTGTTGTTATGTAGTTCTTTCCCGCGTTTATCATCTGACCCCATTCGGGTGTGGGAGGCTGAACTCCCAGTCCCAAGAACCCCAGGCTCGAAATGGTCATGATGACGTTACCCATATTCAGCGTTGCCAGAACTATTATCGGACCCAACGCGTTCGGAATGACGTGCCTTAGCAATATATACCAATCCCCGGCCCCCAAAGCCTTCTCGCATATCACGAACTCCCTTTCCTTCAGCGATAGAACTATGCTCCTCATAACCCTCGCGTAGCTGACCCAGTTCGTAACAACAACTGCCAAAATGACGTTCCAGATCGATGTTCCGTATGCCACGCAGAAAATTCCGACCAGAGCTATGTTAAAAACGAGTTCGGGAATCGCCAAAAACGTGTCTATTATTCTTCCGATGACATCGTCAACAATCCCGCCGAAGTATCCGGCTATAGCTCCCAAAAGACAGCCTACCGTCATCGAAATAATAGAGATTGTCAGAGCTACGAGTAGAGTAGTCCTTGCCCCCCATACTATCCTCGAATAAACGTCTCTGCCGAGCTGATCCGTTCCAAAGAGATGCTTAAGGCTTGGAGGCTTTAGCCTTTCGCTCATGTTCGTCTTGTAGGGATCCCCAGCTATTATCGGAGCAAGCAAACCCATCAAGGCTATGAAAACTATTATCCCCAATCCCAGAGTGCAGAGAGTATTCCTGAATATTCCCATTCTGAACGCGACGACTTCCATGTCAATCACCGAATCTTATTCGTGGATCTATAATCGCGTAGAGCAGATCCACGATCAGGTTGACTATGACGAACACGACTCCCGAAATGAGCACCAAAGCCTGAACTACTGGAAAGTCCCTCTTGAATACCGATTCGACGAGCAAAGAACCCAAGCCGGGCCAAGAGAAGACGACTTCGACCATTATCGAACCGATTATCAGGTGGTGGATCGAGAGGGAGAAGTATGTTATTATGGGAATCAGAGCGTTCCTCAGAGCGTGCCTGAAAACTATGACTCTCTCCTTCAAACCCTTAGCTTTGGCGACTACCACGTAATCCTGCGATAAAGCTTCGACCAAGCAACTCCTCACGAACCTCGTCTTTATCGCCATGAAGGAGAAGCTCCAAGTTAGAACGGGCAGAATTAGATGTTCTATTCCCCCGTATCCGAAAGCCGGGAGGAGGTGGAATTGGACGGAGAATATCCATATCAGAATCAGTCCGAGCCAGAAACTTGGAATGCTTATTCCCAAAAGAGAGAATATTCTGCAGAAGTGATCTATAGCCTTATCCTTACGAACCGCCGATATAACTCCCAAGATCATGGCGAAAGCGACGGATATGGCAAAAGTTGTGAAGAACAGCTCAGCTGAAGCCGGCAATCTCTGCATTATCAGCTTCGAAACCGGTTCTCCCTCAGTCCAAGATACGCCGAAATCCCCCCTGAGAACGTGCGTAAGCCAGTGGAAGTAGTGAATTAGAAAGGGCTCGTCCAATCCCAACTCCCTTCTTACCTTCTCCACTATCTGAGGAGAAGGTTCAACCCCGTATCTAATTTGAGCGACGAACTCCGCAGGATCGCCGGGAAAGAGGTATAGGAGGGAAAAGGATAGAAGAGAAACTCCAAAAAGTGTGGGAAATATTTGAAGTATTCTCCTGATCAGGTATTTCTTCATGCCCTCACTCCTACGTAGTAGAAGAGGGGCTCTCCAAACGGGATTCCGTTGGGATAGTGGAAAATGTGATAGTAATCGGCTACGACATTCTTCGCAGTTACTGCGGTCATTATGTCGAAGTAGAGTGGCACAACTCCGTGCTCGTCGTGAATGGCCTTGTAGAACTCAACGAGATACTGCTTCCTCTTCTTCTCATCGAACTCCTTCAGTATCTTCTTGCAGAGCTCTCCTGTCCTATCGCTCACGTATGCGCTCCACTTCTGCCCGGGATAGAACCTCCAGAACATTCTGAGGTAGAACCTTCTGTCCGTTCCCCCTATGTAGTAGAGTCTCATATCGTATTCTCCGGCATCTCTCCTCTGTCTGTATGCTCCGGTTTCGAGAACCTCCAATTTAACGTTTATTCCAATATCCTTCAGTTTCTGCTGGATCAGTTGGGCAACGAGAATCTGATCGCTCTGATTCTTATCGACGATCATGTCCACGCTCAAACCTTTGTATCCGTTCTCCTCCACGATCCTCTTCGCCTCATCTGGCTTGAACTCGTATATAACTCCCTGAGCTTTCGCCTCCTTTATTCCCGGAGCATCTTCAATGAACAGGGTCTTTGCTGGAAGAACCTGCTTGTCGAATATCTTTATAACGTCATCTCTGTTTATAGCCAAATCTACCGCCTTCCTCAGCTTTACGTCGTTAAAAGGATCCTTTTTGTAGTTGAATGCTATTATCCAAGTTAGAGGTATGTTCCTCTTGAAAACCTTGAAACCCATACCTTCTAAGACGCTCAACTGGTTTCTCGGTGTGTAGTCGCTACCTCCGTGGATGAAGTCGGAAATAGCATCGACCTGCCCGCCCTTTAGTGCCATAACCCTCGTGTCTTCGTCCTTTATGAACTTGACCACGAATCTCTTGAACTTCGGCTTCAATCCAAATCTTTCAAACCAGTATGGGTTGGGTTCGTATATGGCATATTGCTCCTCCTTATAGTCTACCGCCTTAAAACAGCCGGATCCTATCGGCCACACGAAATTTCCTTTCGGATCCCCCTCGGGCTTAACCGATTTCGGCGACATTATACTCATGTGGAATTCGGCCATCTTTGCGAGGTTGAAGAACCCCTCCTCCTTGTATTTTATCGATACCGTGTAGTCTTCGACCACTTCAGCACTTTCAAAAGTCTCCTGCCCGAGGGGATGATTTTTTGCGAGCCACTCCACCGTAAACTTCACCGCATCCGCCTTAAGTTCCGTGCCGTCGGAGAACTTTATTCCCTTATTCAGTTCGAACGTTATTATTTTGCCGTCCTTTTCGATCTCCCATCTCTTTGCCAAACACGGTATGTATTCGTCGTTCTTCAAGTCGTATTCGACGAGCCTCTCCAAAACGTGTATCTTGGGGAAGAACCCTATACCCCACTTTCCACCCTTAAGCCTGTGATCCCTTCCGTATCCCAAGACGAATTCAGCCTTGTATTTCGTCGGAGTTACTGTTTCTACCGGAGTTTCCGTCGGAATTGGAGTCTCCTTTTTGGCACATCCCAACAGAAGGCTTGCTGAGCCCAAAGCTACCAACTTTACGAACTCCCTCCTCGTAAGCATACCATCACCTCGAAATCGTCAGAGTGGTGACGAGACTCCTCATAAAATCGACACCCTCATCGACGTATCTGGCGGAGATGACGTTTATCCCTTCGGCAAGCTTCAAAACTGCTCCTTCCTCACCAGCATCGAACTCGAAAACACCTTTCGAATTCCTCAACTTGATCTTCCCGGCTATCGGCTTTCCTCCGAATAGGATTTGAATCCTAACCTCATCACCAATTTTATCCGGCATTAACTCAAGCTCTAAGCCCAAGGGTTCGATCCTATCTCCCAAATAAGTCTTCGCGGACCCCAGTATCTGCCTTTTCTCCTTAACCCTGTATTTCTGGGGAACATGCCTTCCGAAGATCCACTTTCCGTCTTCGGTTAGCGTATAAATACCTCTGTCGTATTCCACAGCCAACGCTTCAGCCTCTTCGAACTCCAGAAACAGCGCCCCCCTCGATGACGACTCCTTGTCCGTTCCGACTGCGACGGGCAAAACTGCTCCTCCGCTAACCGCGAAAGCCCTGACTATGCACATAGGATCGAGCTTGCCGTCTACTTCTGGATAGTGCCCCCACTTTAGGTAGGCTCTACCATCCACCTCTATCCAAGCCTCGTGGTTCACGATGCTAAGTAAATATTTAACAATATCACTTGTTACCAACATTGATTGGATTCGGTAATAATTAAGTATATTAAAATTGCTATTGTTATTGTCGTAACTACCCATTCTGCAATAATACTTTGGCATAAAATTTTAAAAATTACGATAAAACTTCGCAACAATGGACGTTAAGATGTTGATAAAGGAATACTGGGATTCGAGAGGAGAAAGCTACGACAGAAGTCCGGGACACGTCTGCCTTCCAGAAGTCTGGCGTTCGATACTTAAGGAGGTTTTCGAATCGAAGATGAGGATATTGGATGTGGGAACGGGAACTGGATTTTTTGCATTAATTCTGGCAGAATTGGGACACGAAGTAGTTGGATTGGACATATCTGAGGGTATGCTGAAAGTTGCAAGGAGAAAGGCGAAACAGAGGGGTTTGAAAGTTCAGTTCAAGCTGGGAGATGCCGAAAATTTACCTTTCAAGGACGAAAGTTTCGATGCGGTAATATGTAGACACCTCCTATGGACTCTTCCGAATCCGAAGAGGGCTCTTGCTGAATGGGCGAGGGTTGCCAGAGAGAAAGTTGTTATCGTGGACGGAAGGTGGACCGACGATTCTTTAAGCACGAAGGTCAGGAAATTCTTGGGAAAAGTTCTGATTGGAATCTACGAGAGGAGAAATCCGTTTAAGCATTACAGACAGAAAATCAGTGAGCACCTTCCTTTCTACGGGGGAGCGGACGTAAATGCTTTGATCGAGATCATCGAATCTCTCAACCTAAGACCCAACGTCTGGGATCTCGCATGGTTGAGGGAGATGCAGATGAGAACCCTTCCTCTTCCTTACCGAATCGCTTGGACTAAGAAGGAATACTATATGGTAGAATGCTTTAAAAATGTTTAAAGCTTGGAGCAGAACTTCAGCAGATCCTCCTTAAACCTCTCCGGCCGATCGAGGTATGCCGGATGCCCGGCGTTTTCGTAAACTATAAGCTTAGCATCCAGCGCCTTGGCGAGATCCTTCATCTCCCACTTTGGAACGACTTCATCCTTCTCCCCGTGTATTATCCAAACTTTTCCCCTCAGCTTACCGTATTCCTTCATCAGATCCTCCTCCAATCCTCTCACGGGCGCTATGAGAAGTAACCCCTTGACTCCCTTCTTGACGGCGTATCTCAATGCTATGTATCCCCCCAAACTCGCTCCCACGATTATCGGCTCCTTATCCCCCACAGCTTTCTCCACCACTTCAACGTTCTTCTCAACATCGTCCGTCTTCGGCTGACACCTGCTCTTCGACCCGTATGGCATGTCTATCGCTATGAACGGTATTCCTTTCTCCTCCAAAACCTTGAGAACGTTTATCTCCTTCCAGACCTCGCTGTTGAAAGCGTATCCGTGCAGAAAAACCACAGGATTATCCCCTTCGTTGGCGCTCCTTATGACCCTGCACAAAAAATCGCCGAACCTAACGCTCTCCTCTATCATGTAATTACGTTTGCGGGACGCGTAATTTAACGGTTTTATTTTTCACTCCCTACAAAAGTCGGAAAGGGTCGCCTGAATTTCGAACGATCTCAGAATACCACCCACGACTTCTTCATCCACCTTTTTTCCTCTCTCCAAAGCCCTCCTAACCCCCTCCTCCACCACCCACACACCCAAAGGAGCGTAATATTCGGGCGTTATCTCTCTAACGACGAACACCCTTCCCTTCCTCCCAATCCTCCTGAGAAACTCCAGAACGGGAAGCCTCGCCGCGTAGTATCCGCCTCCCAAATCCGAATACCTCTTCTTCCTCCGAATCGTTTCCGAGTCGATTCCGATCCAGTCCGATTTAGGACTCCAGAAGCTTCCTTTCCTCCATACCTCGATCAAGTTGAAAGAGAACTCTCCCGGAGTTATGAGGATCTTGAATCTGTTTCCGAAGTGCTCGTAGCTGAACAGCATTGAATCGTTCACGGATTCGAACCCCGCTATCTCCCTCTTCAAGCTTTCTCCCAGCAGGTCGTGGACCGCGGTTATGCTCCACCTTGTCGGAACCATTCTCCTCTCGATTCCTAAAATCCCCACCGAAAACAGCTTTTGAATGTAATACGTGCTGAATCCAGAGTCGAAGAGATATCCAACGCCCTCGACGGCCTTCATCTCATCGTTCCAAACCTTCTCGACCTTTTTAGGTATCTTGGGATTCTCGATGAGCTTCAACCCATCTATCTTGGCGGAAACACCCATGGGCTGAAGGATGTCGTCGAAAACTGGCTTTTCCACGACCTTCACTATCCCGCACTCGATTTCGACGTGCCTAATCGACGCTACCGCCTCTCTCAAAGTTTCGACGAATCCGTCTTCCTTCCTGACGTCGCAGACCTTCATCCCTCTAACGAGAGACATCCTCAAAGCCATTACGTCCTCCACGCTACCCTTCCAAAGCCAAGGAGAGTCCAAAAACTCGGGATCGTCGTAATCCATCGCTATCAGCGGGCCCGCGAAGACCTTCGGATATCCGATCCTGCCTACGAATACGGAAGGAGGAGTCGGCCTCTCTATCTCTCCGACCTCCACATTCCTCCTAAATCTGAACTTCACCAAAAAGGGGCACTTCTTCCTCCCGCACAGCAACCTTCCCTTGCACTTAGCGCATATCACATGCAAAATTGGATCGTTCAGAATGAAAAAGATTGTGCGAAAGCTTTGCAAAAACGTTAAATATGTTGATTGTGATGATTATTATCAGGATCAAAAGCGAAGAGGTGTGTGGGATGACTACAATTTACCTCCAAGTGTTTCTCAGGAAGATCGTGGCTACGGTAATCATCGATATTAGCGATAGAAGTTACGACGTCGTGGAATGTTCGAACGACGGGAAGTGCAGAGCTTGCGGTATAAACGGTTGTCCTCCGATTTGCGAGATAGTCGTCGCCGCGAAGGATTACGCGTATCGCAGGAGGATTCCAAAGGCTGAAGTTAAGGAAGTCGAGAGGGTGAAGGTTTAGGGATTAGAATTTTCCCGTCCCTTCCTTCAACTATTTCACCCAATCCTTCGACGTAAAATAAGACGGTCAATGCGGATATCGCCGCGTCTATGGAATCGTGGTCTTTCAGAACGTCGAATTCCAAAAATTTCCTTAAATCCCTTAATATTTCTCTCCTTCCCTTTTCCGTTTTTTTGTTGGCTTTCGGAGCTATGTTGAGAATACATCTCGTGGCGTATGGATAGACCTCGTAAACCTCAACGCCCATCCTCCTCAGTTTCCCGGCGATCTCCATACCCTTCAAAGCCACCCTCTCTATGAACTTGGGCGGTAGAAGTTTTATGCCCATCCTCTGAAGTTTCCTCTCGCACTCCCTAAAACACCCCGATTCGGGAAAGCTTAAGGGAGCGTCGATTCCTGCGAATTCGAAGTCCAATTCGCATTCCTCAAGATCTCCAACGTAAACCACCTTCCTACCCTTAAGGACTACCAAGCTGACTCTTCTGCCCACATCTATTCCGGCTATCATAACCCTCCAAGTTTCTCCAACTCCTCCCTTATCGCCTTTATCCTCTCCCTCGTCTTCTTAGTGAACCAAGCGGTTTCCGGATGCTGTCTTTCGAGTTCGTCCAGCCTCTTCAGAAATTCCTCGAAGGATATTTCCCTATCGCCCTTCGTCACCTTGTCCGCGTAGCAGACTATCTTCTCCTCCAAAGTTTCGGGCATGAAGCTCTTCACGACTTCGAGTCCGAGCATCTTCGCATCCTCCTCGCTAACTCCCGCAGAAAAGTGCCTTTCAGCTATTCTGACTATTTTCTCGTCGAAACCCTCCTTTCTCAAAATTTCCCCGCTGATTATGAAGTGTCTGAAGGGTTCGTGGGTTATCGCCCTTCCTACGTCGTGCAGCAAAGCCCCCTTCTTTACTGCCTCCAAATCAACTTCATGCCCGTTCTTCTTTATTCTTTCAGCTATTCTTAGAGCTATTTCCGCCACCTTAACGCAGTGCCTCCGCACGTTCTCCGGCAATCCGTATTTGTCCCAAACCCTCTTCACATCCACCGGGATATCCATGTCGATAGGTCCAGCGAAAAATTAAAATCCTTAACCGAATATTTGTAAAAAAATCCTTAGGAGGTAATGGGCTAAGATGTCGGAAATCTGTCCGATTTGCGGATTGCCGAAGGATATATGCGTGTGCGAGGAGGTTGCAAAGGAGCAGCAGCAGATAGTGATCAGAGTGGTCAGAAGGAGATACGGAAAGGAGGTCACGATAATCGAGGGCATAGACGGGAGTGAGATCAACTTGGAGGAGCTCGCGAAGTTCCTCAAGACTAAGCTCGCTTGCGGTGGAACGGTTAAGAACGGAGTAATAGAGTTGCAGGGTAATCACGTTGCGAGGGTCAAAGAACTGCTGATAAAGAAGGGATTCAACCCGGACAGGATCAAGGCGTGAGGAGAGAGAAGAGTTTGTATATCGTCCCGTGGAACCTAACCGTCTTTTCTATTCTATGTTGCAGTGTCTTCCAAGCGTATTCGTCCACTTCGAACTCGAAGTCGTAAATGACGTCTTTGAGAATTAGACCGTATGGCGGGGCCGGCTCTATCCTCTCCCTATGCTTTTCCGGATTCAGCATGGATTCGAACCACTTCAGATCCCTGTGCCCACTTCCAACTTCTTCCAAAGCGGTAACTATGCATCGGACCATGTTCCAAGTGAAAGCGTTACCCTCGATCTCCAGTATGAGGAACTCCTTGTCCACCCTTAATTCGACGTTGTAGATCGTTCTGACGCAACTCTCCCCCTCACCGAACTTCTTCGTGAAATTTGAGAAGTCGTGAGTTCCGAGCAGGAGCTTTGCCGCCTTCCTCATCGCGGATATGTCGTAATCCTTCGCGAACAGAACGTATAGGTATATCCTACTCTTGGCGTGCCTCGGGTTGAAATCCTCCGGAACCTTCGCCCAAGCCCAGACCGTGATGTCTTCCGGCAGGTGGGCGTTTATGGCACGGGGAAATATCGGTTTTTCCAAATCGAGCGCTATCACCTGCCCGAAAGCGTGAACACCTGCATCAGTCCTTCCAGCGGATTTGTAGTTGGCCTTTCTGACATCGATCCCCAACTCTTCGAAAGCTTTGAAGAGCTCCCCCTCAACCGTTCTAACATCGGGCTGATACTGAAAGCCGTGGAAGTTAGTTCCTATGTATGCCAATTTGTATGCGATTCTCATGGATGTTGGATTTTGGTCTGAGAGAATATTTAAGCTTTAGGAGATCGAACGGTTCGATCTTTTAAAAGCCAAGACGTCTTCGATTATCCAGTTGTCGATGAAGGCTACGTTAATCCTCCGTTGCTGATTTCCGTCTCAACGGCAATAAAATATTTTAATCCAAAGCCATCTTCAAAAAGAACTCGTGGACCCTCGTATCTTCGGTCAGTTCGGGGTGAAAAGCCAAGCCTAAAACGTTGTCCTGCTTAACGGCGACGATGTAATCCTCGAAGGTCGCCAAAACTTCCACATCCTCCCCTACCTTCGTTATCGCCGGGGCTCTGATGAAAACAGCCTCGAACTCGCCCACGTATTTGACGTTCAACTTAACTTGAAAGCTCTCCCTCTGCCTTCCGAAGGCGTTCCTCTTAATCCAAACGTCCAAAAGCCCCAAAAGCTTGGTCTTGGTTTTTTCAACCTGCTCGTCTCCGTGTTTCGAAAGCAGAATTAATCCCGCGCAAGTTCCCATTACCGGTTTACCCTCCTCCGCAAGCTCTATTATCTCGCTCGCTATCGAATCCCTGAACATCAGCCTGCTTATCGTCGTGCTCTCTCCACCGGGTATTATCACACCATCGGACTTCGAAACTATTCCCTTCCTCCTCACGGCGAGGACTTCTCCATCTATCCCGAGCTTTTGCATCGCCTTCTTAGTTGCCACCACGTGCTCCTCGACTGCACCCTGCACTCCTATAACAGCGATCCTCATATCCCCCTCTCCTGCATCCTGACACTCAGCTGTGAGACTTCCAATCCCTTCATAGCCTCTCCTATCCCCTTGCTTACCTCAGCAACCACCTCCGGCTCGTCCCAGTGCTCGACAGCCTCGACGATAGCCCTCGCATAAGCTTCCGGATTCGAACTCTTGAATATCCCCGATCCGACGAAAACTCCGTCCGCTCCGAGTTGCATCATGAAAGCAGCATCCGCAGGAGTCGCTATGCCACCGGCGGCGAAGTTTACGACGGGCAACCTTCCCATCTTCTTTACTTCGAGCAGAATCTCATATATTCCTCCCACTATTTCCTCGAACGTGTATTCCTCGTAAACAACATCATCAGGCTTTATTTCCTCGGGCAAACCCATCTCCTGCCTAACAGTCCTCGTAAGCTCGACATATCTCTCGGCGTATTTCTCCGCAACCGCATAAACCTTCTCGTCGGGCATCCTCTGAAGCTGGGCTATCGACTGGTTCATGATCCTCATGTGCTTCACCGCTTCGACGACGTTTCCCGTTCCGGCCTCTCCCTTCGTCCTGATCATCGCCGCCCCTTCCCAAATCCTCCTAACGGCCTCACCCAAACTCCTCGCACCGCAGACGAACGGAACCGTGAACTTTCTCTTATCTATGTGGAAGAAGACATCCGCGGGTGTGAGGACTTCGCTCTCGTCTATCATGTCCACTCCTATCGCCTCCAAAGCTCTCGCCTCCGCAACGTGCCCGATCCTGCACTTCGCCATCACCGGAATCGTTACGGCATCCATTATCTCCTGAATCTTCTTAGGATCCGCCATCCTCGCAACTCCTCCGCTCGCCCTTATGTCGGCCGGAACTTTGTGCAGGGCCATGACGGCTACGGCTCCGGCATCTTCAGCGATCTGAGCCTGCTCCGCATTTGTAACGTCCATTATGACTCCGCCCTTTTGCATCTTCGCAAATCCTCTCTTTATTAGTTCTGTCCCGAACCTGAGTTCCTCAAGCTTCATCGTTCTGTGGTGAACGTTTGAGCTATTTAACTCCTGCGGGACAAACTTTCCTTCAACTCTCTCAGCTTTTTCTCGCAGAACTCGAATATCTCCCTTCCCTCCTCCTTGCTCAGTTCCCCACTCGCGATGTAGGAGCCTATGTATGGATAGATTATGTTGTCGAGCTCCCACTCGATCCTCTTCAAATCTACATCCCCCTTTCCCTCCAACTCCTCGAAAAACTTCCTAAGTGCGGAAAGGATTTCGTCTTTCATGATGACGTGGAGAAGGGAAAGCTTATCTAAGGTTCGGTTCAACATCGTTATTGCAGATGAAGGTATACGTGATAGATTCGAGCGTTATATTCATGAGGAAGGCTCATTACGATGAGATGGTCACGATTCCGGAGGTAGTGGACGAAATAAAGGACGAAAATTCCCAGCTTTACCTCTCTTTACTCGACATAAGGGTGGAGGAAGCTTCTAAGGAAAGCGTTGAGGAAGTAATAAGGGTGGCCAAGAAAACGGGCGACATCCACAAGCTCTCGAATACTGACATAAAGCTCCTCGCCAAAACCCTCGATGAGAGGAAGAAGGAGAGGGATGTCGTCTTAGTGACTGACGATTATTCGATTCAGAACGTCGCGATGGTCATGGGCTTGAAGGTTGAGAACATCGTCCAGCCGAGAATATCCAAAGCATTTAAATGGGTTAAGGTGTGTAGGGGTTGTGGGAGAAGGATAGAAGATGACGTTTGCCCCGTGTGTGGTAGCGAGGCGGTGATAAGGAGGGTTAAGAGGTGATTGAGGATCTTATCGAAAGGGCGAAGAAGTTGAAGGAGCGAGGACTCACAACGGGAGAGATCGCTGCGGAGCTGAACGTTTCCAAGGAGACCGCGATGTGGCTTTTGGCGAAGGCGGAGAAGGAGAAGGCCCCTTCAGACGTTTACGTAGACTTGAAGAACATAGCGAGCCCGTTCAGGATGAGGTGCATAGCGAGCGCGATTACGGACATGATACTCGAAAACCTCGACGAGAGGCCGGATGTAGTCGTTGGAATCGCGACGAGCGGAATACCCATAGCCACTCTCGTTGCAGAGGAGCTTGGGGCGGATTTGAGCATGTATTATCCGAAGAAGTTGAAGTGGGAGGGAAAGGAGCAGAGGATAGGAGGAATATTCAGCGAGAACTTCGCCAAGGTCAATGAGAGGAAGTGCGTCATTGTGGACAACGTGATAACGTCGGGATCCACGATAAAAGAGACTGCGGAGCAGATAAGGAACAGGAAAGGAGAGGTTCTCTGTGCGTCCGTAATCATAGACAAGAAGGGGATCAACGAGATGGACGGATTTCCCGTGCTGAGTCTTTTCAAAATAGTCAGGCTCTGATATGGATGTCTGCATACTGATTCCAACTCTGAACGAGGAGAAGAGCATCGGATGGATTATAGACGAGTTCAAACGCTTGGGTTTCGAGAACATACTCGTGATGGACGGACACAGCACGGACAGAACGGTCGAAATAGCGAAGAGCAAGGGGGCGAGGGTAGTAGTTCAAAGCGGGAAGGGGAAAGGGCAGGCGATAGCAGAAGCGTTCCAGATTTTGGAAAACGATGTAGTCGTGATGATCGACGGGGACGGAACTTATCTGCCGGAAGACGTTCACAAGCTCCTCGAACCTATAAGGAGAGGCTCCGCGGATCACGTCATAGGCAACAGACTCGAAAACTTCGAAAAAGGGGCTTTCACGAAACTCAACCTAATCGGAAACAAGATCCTCAACTTCATATTCAGGGTGATGTATGGGGAAGATCTGCACGACATACTGTCCGGTTACAGAGCGCTCACGAAAGACGTATACAAAAGCGTCGAGTTGAAGAAGCAAGGGTTCGAGGTTGAAACGGAGCTGACGGTCGAAACGCTCGCGAAGGGGTTCAAGATAGTCGAGGTTCCGATCAGATACAGAAAGAGGGTGGGAAGGACGAAGCTCAAACCGTTCAGAGACGGGATAAAAATAGCTCTGACGATCTACGATCTGTTAAAACGCTACAGCCCGGGAAGATACTTTTACTTCGTCGGAACCATCTTGATACTATCGGGATTCGCTATCGGCGTTAAGGTCGTAGTTGACTGGATGAGGCACATTACCCACTACTTGATGGCGACTCTGACGGCCTTGTTGATAATAGCCGGACTGCAGATAATGGTTTTAGGAGCTTTAAGCGATTTCGTTGTCAGGAACAACTTCCAGCTCAGGAAGGAGTTATTAGAGCTAAGGAAGGAGATAAAAGCTCTAAGAGAAGGTGAAAGAGATGTGGACGCCTAAGAAGATCGAAGAGCTCTTCCACATGGATCTGCACGAGTTGGGAATGAGGGCGAATTCAATGAACGGCGATATCGTAACGTTCGTCGTAAACAGGCACATAAACTACACGAACGTCTGCGTTTCCAAGTGTCCGCTTTGCGCCTTCCACAGAAATCCGAGCGATGAGGATGCGTATCTGATGAGCGTGGAGGAAGTGGTGAGGAAGGCAAAAGAGGCCGTGAAGTTTGGTGCGAAGGAGTTGCACATAGTCGGCTCGCACAATCCCGAAGTTAGCGTGGAATACTTCGAGGAGATGTTTTCCGAAATAAAGCGCAGGTTTCCGAACGTCGTTATAAAGGCTCTGACCGCCACCGAAATCCACTTCTTGGCTAAGAAGGAGAAGATGAGCGTTAGGGAGGTTCTTAGCAGGCTTAAGGATGCTGGACTGCAGGTTATGCCCGGAGGGGGGGCGGAGATTCTGGTCGACTCTATAAGGAGGAAGATCTGCCCCAACAAGGCGAAATCGGATGAATGGCTTAAGGTCATGGAGATAGCCCACGGCTTGGGAATCAAGAGCAACGCAACGATGCTCTTCGGGCACATCGAAAGCTACAGACATAGAGCAATTCATCTGTATAGGCTTTGGAAGTTGCAAAACAAAACGGGAGGATTTTTGGCGTTCATTCCCTTAGTCTTCCATCCAAAAAACACGAAGCTCGAAAAAGTAGTTGGAGAAAAGACGGATCCCGTTGACATTCTAAAAACGATAGCGGTGTCGAGAATAGTTCTGAGCAACTTCAAGAGCGTTAGGGCGTATTGGGTTATGCTCGGAGAAAAACTCGCCCAAATCGCCCTGAACTACGGTGCGAACGATTTGGACGGAACGTTAATGGAGGAGAGAATTACCCACTCCGCGGGAGCCGAAACTCCGATATACCTCCCAATAGAAAAGATTTTGAAGATAATAAGAGGAGCGGGGAAGATTCCGGCCGAGAGAGATACGTTTTACAACATCTTAAGGGTTCTTGGGAGTTAACTGTTCCACTCGATGGAGCGGACAGGAAATGGCGGGACTTTTGTGTTGTCAGGACAATGATAAATATCCTACGATCTGGTATCCTCGCAGTTCCGTTTGCTTCAGTATGGTATCGAATACCTCTGATGTATCATTATGTTAACTTAGGTTTTTCTCCTCTCAAGAAAGCAGAGGAAAGTTAGACCTAACCGTGTGACCCTATAAACAAACCCCGTATTATCTCAACAGACATTTATTGTTAGTTGGACTAAAGTTTTTTATCCGTTAATCCGCTAATGGAATTAATGAAGTTTAACGTAGTGATTTGGAAGGAAGAGGATATGTTTGTAGTAAAAGAAGTGTTTACGGGGGTAACCACACAAGGGAAAACGATAGAAGAAGCCTTGGAGAATATTAAGGAAGCCGTTGAGTTATATTTGGAGGAACTACCGGAATTAAAAGAAGAACTGGAAAAGAAGGAGATTATCGGTGTTATGAATGTCTAAACTTCCGAAACTCTCTGGAGAAGAAGTTATCAAAATTCTCGTAAAGAAGTTTGGATTTAAAGTAAGCAGACAGAAGGGTAGTCACGTAACTTTAGTAAAACACGAAGCCGGAAGGAAGATCGTAACGGTCGTTCCTCTACATCCAGAGTTAAAGCCAGGAACTCTCCTCGGAATCCTTAAACTCGCGGAAATAAATAAGCAGAGATGATTTCCTGAAAGCTCTAAAGAAGTAAGAGATCTTCCATAAGTAATTCGCCCCGACTTTGGGGATGAATAAGAAACTGTTAGAGTTCTGCGACGAGTTATGGGTTTTCGGAGATGAGATTACAGAGGGAATGAGGAAAGATATTGAGCATTTCAGGAAGATTAAAGGAGAGGATAAGATTATAATGGATTAGGATCGAGCTGATTAATAAAAAAACTTCAAGTCTTTCTTGTTATTGCTAAAGCTACTGTAATTCCTATTATTTCCGTTAATATTTCGAATCCTGGGGTTTTAAGTTTAATTTGAAGTTCTGTCTCATCACTCGCCTTTAATGAGTCAGCTTTGACCTCAAGTCTTAGTTTATACGTAAGTGGAGGAATGTTTTCTGGTATTGGGATTGAAATTTCATTCGTTATTGGGGGGTTGGTAGCTGGAGTTACGGATGGCAATTCAAACTTTCTCTCAAATCCAGCAGCCGATATAACTGCCAAAATCTTCATCTCTCCTTTCCACTCTGGCGGATACCAATCTATGGTTACCGTGTAGTTGATGGAGCTTCCTGGTTCCGCTTCAACGTATTTTGGATATATGCTTACGCTTAGCTTCTCAAGTTTCTTAGACTTAGGAGTTGGCACTGGTGTGATAATGGGAATTGGTGTTGGCGTTATAACGGGAGTTACAACAATTATAGGCTCATATTTGACTGAGACGGTTTACTATTTCTCCGTCCTTGGGCGAATAAATTTCGATCTCTGGTGGAATTGTATCCTTTAAGACATTGATCGTGATGTTAATAGTTTCCGTGATATTAACATTCTCGGCTCCAACAAGGATTAGTCCAACGTATTTGCCAGGTTCAGCATCCTCAGGAATCTTTATCTCACACTTAACTTTCACTTCCCCTCCAGCAGGAACATCGAAATAATTTTTATCGAAGCTAACCCATTCCGGTGGAAGTGGATTTACAGGTGGATAAATAGTAGGACTGACAACATGTGCAACATATAGGTGCACATTTTTTAGTGGAGCTTCCCCTGAAGTTTCTGCTATAGATATCTCAAATCTCGTGCATGCATCTTAGGGCTAATTAAAACTACCTCTAACACCTGAATAGTTTTATTTATTAAACTTTTATATTAGACTATATGTTTCATTATTTACTTCCATCATTACTGGCGCTATCTGAACCTTATTTACTGGCACGAAATCATCTCTTGTTAGCCACTCTGCTCCCGCTACAGGTGATATTAGAAGCAACAAGGCTAAAATAGCGGGTATGAATGACATCCTACCCATGCAGATCACCACATGAGCTATATGTTATATATGATTCTTAATTCTTTCGCTTTTAAATATTTTTCAATGAATAAATACTATTTTTGGTGATGTCATAGCACTGTTGACGAAGTATTTAAGTCATGCACTTTGGTGTGTCACTACCTTTTGGCCGGCGATGTTAAATCACCCAACGGATAGCAGGGGTTTTTGAGGACTAAACCAGTTCGGCAGTAAGGCGTTACGAACTCGTATGAGATTAGCGTAAATTTTCCGAAATTGTCTCAAAAATAGATTTAATTCGACGCGATGCCGTAGTAACATGGATGACGTTATAGAAAAACTGCTGAATGCGAAGGAGAAAAAGGGATTGACGTTCGAACAGATTGCGAAGGAGTTGGGTAGAAATCCGGTGTGGGTCGCGGCGCTTTTCTACAGACAGGCGACCGCATCTGAGGAAGAGGCAAAGAAACTCAAAGAACTGCTGGATCTCGATGAAGAAACGGTGAAGGAGCTTACGAAACCGCCGTATAGGGGGAAGCTTTTGGAGGACGTTCCGAGAGATCCGACGATTTACAGATTGTATGAAATAATTCAGGTTTACGGGATGGCGATAAAGGAGGTAATTCACGAGATGTTCGGAGACGGAATAATGAGCGCGATAGACTTCACGATAGACGTAAAGAAGCAGGAGGATCCGAAGGGGGATAGAGTCGTAATAATCTTCAACGGGAAATTCCTGCCGTATAAGAAGTGGTGATCACTTGAGTAGCGGCAGGTTTCCGGTGACTTTGTCTATTTTTTTCGCCTCATCCGGCCCGATCACGATGGCTGTAACGGTTCCGGGTGGAACTTCCGTCAAACCAGCGTCCACCACAACGCCAGTTGGCAATCCCAATCTCTCAGCTTTCTCCTTTATCTCCATGAGTTTCCGTAAATCTGGAACCTTCAAAACTATCTTCTTCTGTCCCTGCAACTTCCAAGCTTCGACTATGCTTTTATCAGCTCTCTCGTATCCTATTATCGCCGCATGAGCCACCTGAACTGCCAGCTTTCCCCTCGAAAGCTTAAGATCATCTCTGACGACTATAACCTGCTTATACTCCTTCATGTTTCATCCTTTCCAGCTCTTTCAGACTGACGGGTTTTGATTTTTCTACCACCCACACCTCTCCAAGTTCCCTCGCCTCTTCCTCGTCGAAATCGGAAACGTGGATGTTCTCAGCTTCTACCCTAACTATGCAGTTCTTCGGAATCGCTATGAATTTGTCGCCCACCTTCACTATGAGGCAGTTTTCGTAAACGTCTATGCTCTCTCCTACGATCTTTCCGTCCCTTATCACATACTTACAGATGAGATCCTCCATAACTTCCGGCCTATCGGTTAATATATTAACGTTACGAACAGCTTACGAATTTTTGATAGGGTTTTTTTAAGAAAGATTTCCCACACACCTCCTAACCGAATAGTTACACGACCACCCGACTACGGATAAATACTTATCTTCGCATCGCGTAGTATTTTTCATGTCGGAATGGTATTTGGAGTTCGTTCGAACGGGTTACGAGCCAAAGGAAAACGAACTCGTCTGCACTTTTAGAGTGGAACCGGACGGCGTTTCTATGGAAGAAGCAGCTGGAAGGGTGGCATCCGAGAGTTCAGTGGGAACGTGGACTACACTAACCAAGTTACCCAATAGAATAAGAGATCTTATGGCTAAGGTTTTCGAGATAGACGGGGATCTAATAAGAGTGGCATATCCGATAGATCTTTTCGAAGAAGGAAACATCCCACAACTTCTGAGCTCGATAGCCGGAAACGTGTTTGGAATGAGGGCCTTGAAAAATTTGAGGCTCGAAGACGTCGAATTTCCGGAGGAATACGTGAAGCACTTTAAGGGTCCGCAGTTCGGAATAGACGGAGTCAGAAGGAGACTTAAAATAAGAGACCGTCCTCTCACAGCAACGGTCCCGAAGCCTAAGGTCGGATTCGATGCCGATGAATATGCGGAAGTTGCTCTGAACGCTTGGACTGGAGGAATAGATCTCGTAAAGGACGATGAAAACTTAACGAGCCAGAGCTTCATAAGGTTCGAGAAAAGACTTGAGAAGGTTATGAAGGTTAGAGACAGGGCTGAAAACGAAACGGGAGAAAAGAAGAGCTATTTGGTGAACATCACCGCCGAATGCGAGGAGATGAAGAGAAGGGCAAAGCTCGTGGCGGATCACGGGAACGAGTTCGTAATGGTGGACATAATAACCGCCGGATGGTCGGCACTGCAGACGATAAGAGAAGTTTGCGAGGACTTGGATCTTGCAATTCACGCTCACAGAGCTATGCATGCGGCATTTACGAGAAATCCAAAGCATGGAATTTCTTTCGGAGTAATAGTTAAGATCGCAAGGCTCGTTGGAGTGGACAACATACACGTCGGGACGGGAGTAGGTAAGATGGCTGGAAAGGCGGAAGAGGTTAAGGGATACGCGGACCTTTGCAGGAAGGAGTGGTTCCACCTTAAGCCCGTCTTTCCGGTTTCTTCAGGCGGACTCCATCCCGGACTGATCCCGGACGTCATGAAACTTTTTGGAAAGGATGTGATAATCCAAGCTGGGGGTGGAGTGCACGGACATCCAGACGGAACCTACGCCGGTGCTAAAGCTTTAAGGCAGGCGATAGACGCTACTCTGAAGGGGATAAGTTTGGAGGAATATGCAGAAGATCACGAGGAGCTTAGGAAAGCTCTCGAAAAGTGGGGGCATTTGAAGCCTAAATGAAATCCTTAACTTCTATTTTTAAGAAGTTTTTATCTATCATCCTGTATTTGAACTCGCAGAACTTCGAGAGGTAATCGACTATATCCGAAACGCTCGGAAATCCCTTGAAGTTCGGGATAAGCCTGTAGTATAGCTCGAAGAGCTCCGCCTTTTCCGGTTCGAGGTCTCTGAAAACATCGGAGAATACGACGATCGTCCCCTCACCCCTCAAAGCCTCCACAGCATTTCTGAGAGTTGCCTTTAAGTCAGCGTATTGGAGTATCGAGGAGCATATGACGAAGTCGTATGCCCTCTTGAAATGCAGTCTTGAATCTACGTATTCCTGCCTCAAGTTAACCCAGTCAAACCTTTCCTCCTTAACCCTCTCGTGAGCGAGTCCTAAGAGGGGTTTCGAGAAGTCCACGCCCGTGTAAATTCCGTTGGGCCCGACGAGCTCGGCGTAGTATGAAGGCGAAACGCTTCCGCAACCCAAGTCGAGAATTCTGTCGCCGTCCGATGGTGATATTATTTCCGCTATTCTCTCCCTCGCAACTTTAAAGATCCCTTCCCTAAGCCAGAGATCCCAGAGATCCGCGTCCTTCAAAAATCCGAGCGTTATGTTCGGATGATCCTTGTGGATCAACGCGAAGTATGCGGATCTCGTCAGGCAATCGTAGAAGTTGAGGCAGTTGTGCTTGGGAGGGATGGATATCAGTTCGAACGCTTTTCTAAGCATCGAATCGAAGTCTACACGTTTGAAGTAATCCCTCCAAAGTCTCGCGTATTCTTCGTTGGGATAAACTTCGTTGTCGATGTTTGTCCTTATTCTGAAGAAGTAAGCCCCCAGAATTACGTATCCGTATGCGAAGTCTATGTCGTTCACCTCTATCAATTCAAGCATGCAGGAACCCCCTGTAGAACTCCTTTATGTGCTTCGCCACCTTCCTACCCAACTCCGTAATCCTGTAATACTTGTAACCGTCCCTTTCAACTACTTCGACGAGTCCGAGTTCGATCAAAGAGCTGTTACCGTTGTATCTGTTTCCCATCCCCCTGAGACACCCCAAGACGTTAGAAGGATCGCTACCTATCATTCTGGCGATGTTTGTTAGGTAGTCAGCGTTAGGATATATCGAATCTAAATATAAAAGAACTTTCTTTCTAAGGGAGCTTTTGTTTATCGATCTTAGGATGTGCGGGTCTATCGTCAGTATGCACGAGTCGAACACCCCCTCACCCCCTCATTCATCATCATCATTGTAATAATATTCAAAATTATTGAAGGCCTCATACTATAAAAAACTTTCGATGCGAGAAATACAATATGGTAGATAGCCTATATTCGAAGTATTTTTTGTAGATAATAAAATAAAAAATTTCTTAAAAAGTCTTAGTAAGTTATATGTTGCCCATCAGGAAGTGTATCGTCAGTTCTGAAATGTATCCCGTAACTGCGGCAGTCCATATCATACCGACGAGGTGAAGAAATCCGCTCATCCACCTCCCACCGTCTATCATCTTTATAGCGATAGCCGCAATTACGGAATGAATGAACAGAATAGCGAGTATGACCGCGTTGATATATGCGATTTCGGCACTCGAAACCGTATGAAGTATGCTCTGAATGAACCTGCCAGATATGTTTAGGGATGAGAACATCTTGTTCATGACGCTCACGACTCCGAAGGATATGTACAAGGCTATGGCGATTCCTATTATGGCTCCGTAGCATATTCCTACGAATGTATTTGCTGTTCTGTCTCTTCTCTCTCTTAGACTGTTAATTCTCGAAAAGTTCTTGGAAACTATCGTAGCCGCGTCTTTGGGATCTCCTCCAAGGTAGAGTGCCTCGACGAACATATCTATGAACCTGTATATCAGGTTGCTGTTCGTGTTTATGCTGAACTTTTCCCACGCCCTCTTCTTATTTATCCTCGTGCTCAACCTCTTGTAAAGGGATACGATGTCCTTGGTAAGCTCTCCGAAGTCGTGAGCGGTTAGATATTTTAGAGATTCTATGACATTTCCTCCTCTCGCAGACGCGGATGCACCCAGACTCATTATAAAGGAGGGAGCGTTCTTGTCCTTGTTCTTAATCAGCACTTCCTCCTTCCTCGCAAGGTAACCGGGTATTATTAAAGGGGTAACGGAGAGTGCTATAATGAACGGAACGGGTATGCTAAAGACCTTGAAAACGTAATTTACAAGTAGAACGAGCGTGAATACGACCAAACACATTGCGCAGGATATGTAGAACCACTTATACAGCTTCCAATCAACGCTCGTGAGTTCTCCAGAAGTCTGCCATATTGGATCGACTGGAACGACCGTCTTTAGGTAGAAGAGAATTCCCACTTCAATTACCACGAACATGAACAGCATAAGCATCAGCATGAACCTAACACTGAATCCGGCGAGAAACGGAGCGATCATGGCAAAAGCCGTGAAGAACGAAAGGGAAAGTATCAAAGAAATGTAAACTTCCTTGAACACGTCGACGCTGTATAGCTTACCCATGTAAACGTTCGAGAACGCGTCCATTACCGTCTCCTGCTCCCTCTTTATGAATTCCTTAAAGTCCTCTCCACTGTCGATTTCATGAGCCATTCTGTCTAAGAAGTCGGCGAATATCTTGCTCGGCGTTCTCTTAGCTATAAACCTGCAGGCCTGAGCCAAATTCTTGTTCCACTTGTCCATTAGCATGTATATTTTTCTTGTCTCTTCGGCTAAAGCCTTGTACTCCTTTCTTTCGGAGAGTATCTTCATCATCTCTTTTCTGCTAACTTCCGATGTCGCAAGGGCACCCATGTGCGTTATATAGAAGTGTATGTTGTCTTCGATTTCCTTCCTTTTACGGCTCGTTACGATCTTAGGATACAACAGACCGACGAGCTGAACGAAGAGCGGAACGCTGTATAAGAGTATGGCAAAAAGACCGAGCTTCTGGATTAAAGCTCTCAAAGTTAACATCAGGATTACGAATATTAGCAGAGATACGACCGTCGACGGTAGGAGAACGAACTTAACATACCTCCTGTAATCGTAATACATGCCAACCACCTCACAACCTGAAAGGCAAACCTCTAAGCCCCTTCTTGTAGAAAGCCCATATTATCTTCACTACTTCGTAGTAGTTGAATATCTTGAGCTCGACCATCCTCTGCAGTATCCTTGCCCTTAAAAACATCTCCTCGTATATCTGCCTCGGATCTTCGAATCCGGCGGTCTGGGCTATCTTCGTCTCCAGTATATACGAGTTGTACAAACCCCTAAAGATATGCCTGTCGTTCACGGCATCCCACTCGAAAACCGTTCTCGTTATCACACCTCCCACTTCCTCGTAATAGCCTTCTATCTCCTCTACGACGAGACATCTCCTCAGGAACTGCCCCTGCCTATAAACCGCCTGCTGTATTAAAACCACGTTCAGGTTGTCTATGAACGTGATTGGAACGTTTATAGGCTCTCCGGTAAGCCTCTGAATGAGCTTCTTGACACTACCAGCGTGAAACGTCGATAAAACTGGATGTCCAGTCTGCATCGCCTGAAACGCTATGGCTCCTTCCTTTCCTCTGATCTCACCGACTATTATGTAGTTCGGCCTGCTCCTCAGTGCCGCTCTAAGCAAGTCGAACAGGTCTACCCTACCTTCAGTTCCCCTCTCCCTCGTGCAGAGCTGTTGCCAGACTGGATGAGGAACCTGAACTTCCGGTGTATCCTCGGCCGTAAACACCTTCGACTGAGGCTTTATGAAGGGAATTATGGCGTTAAGTGTCGTTGTCTTACCGCTTGCTGTCTCACCGCTAACCCATACGCTCATACCGTATTCCAAGCAGAGCCAGAGGTAAGCGGCTATTTCGGCTGAAAGAGTTCCCCAAGCTATCAGCTGAGTTATGCTTATAGGAACGGCGGTGAACTTTCTTATTGTAAGGGAGGGACCCTTAAGGCTGACGTCCGTGCTGAAGATTATGTTTATTCTGCTTCCGTCTGGAAGGGTTCCATCGACTATCGGATTCTTCTCGCTTACAGGCCTCCCTATTCTCTCGCTGAGGTTCTTCAGGTATTCTACCATGTATATGTCGTCTCTGAAATCTATGTTGGTAGGAAGCATGTCGAAGATCTTGTGGACTATATGGACATTGTGAGGACCTATGACGTGGATGTCCTCTATGTAAGGATCTCTTATAAGAGGTTCCAAAGGTCCTACACCAATTATGTCCCTCTTAAGGAGATACTTGAATTTCTCCACCTCTTCCCTCGTAAGCTTGAGCTTTTCCTCCCTAAAAGATAGCGTGAAAAATCTCCTCTTTTTCTTAAACGGAACTGGCTTTGGAACTATTTCGACTACCTCTTCGACGAGCTTATCTATAAGCTTGCTAAGCTCTTCCTCATCTCTCGGAACTTCCTCTTTGGGAACGACTTCGAGCATTCTGTCCATCAAAGCCTGATACTTCGGCTCCTCGTCCGGCGTTAGCCTTGGTTCTATGGCGATGTAATGCTTGTCCCCCTCCCTATCCGTCCATATGTGGATGAATATGGGATCTCCTACGGGGTATATTATGTTGGGTCTCGGTAAGGCCTTCATGTCCCTGCTAAGCTGGACGACGAAATTCGGGACTACCCCCTCCCTGCGCCTGAATTCCTCTATATATCTCCTAAGATGCGGATTCCTTTCCAAAGCCTCCCTTAAACTTTCGGACTTTACGACCTTCATGCTACCGCCGCTATTTCTACTATTAGACCGATCTTG
This sequence comes from Archaeoglobaceae archaeon, assembly GCA_026986375.1. GTDB lineage: Archaea > Halobacteriota > Archaeoglobi > Archaeoglobales > Archaeoglobaceae > WAKM01. The sequence continues at coordinate 96,546 of JALSOQ010000009.1, read as the reverse complement.
GGCTCAACTCTAAACGCGATCTGCTTGGAGTAAGTCCCGCCGGCCAAGTTGTATTTCTTAATCATCATGACGTTCTTCAAGTCCGCCCCAAACTTCCTAACGCTCGTTTCGGCTATGAACGTGCAAGCTCCTTCTATTTCGTCCATAACCTTCTTTTCGAGCTCGTCGAGGGCGGTTAATATTACAGACTTACCCAAAGCCGTCAACCTCTTGAAAAAGCCCATCAGCTTTACTGCGGAATTTTCATCCAAATCCGCTCTCAAAAGCGTCGAGAAACAGTCTATTATTATTACATCCTTCTCGAAAAGTTCCTTAGCATTCATGAGCTTGTCAGCAAATCTGTCCCTCTTCATAGGCTCTTGGATTAAGGGATAGACCGGTATGAACAGCAGTCTCATCTTTATCATATCACCGATCACGTCGTAACCCAACGAGAGCATCTGGGATATGAAGTCGGAAGTCGTGAGTTGTGTGGATATGTATGTAACGCTAACGTCGTTTTTTAGCAGTCCGTAAGTTATTCTCTGACAGACTACCGACTTCCCGCTACCGTGTTCACCCTTTATGAGCCCTATCGTCCCTACCGGAATTCCCCCTCCGAGTCTCTTGTGGAATTCGTCGTTCGGCAGTTGAACCGAATACATCCTCATGGCGCATCACCTCATATCTGGAATTCGAGCGTGTCTGATATTCCGTTTGAAAGAATCACGGTAATCCTATGATTTCCCGCAGAAAGAGTCGTTATAACGTCTATTTTCCCGACCTGTCCGGGATAGAGAACCGAAGGAGATGTCGTGAAGTTGGCGGGAGGAATTATGTTGCCATCGATCAGAACCGATATAGACGAGTTGGTAAACGGAAACGGAACATTACCGATATTCTTAACGTAGAAAACGTAGGCGGTATAACCGTTTACGGTCTCCGTCGGAATACTCAGAGGATCGTTTATTATCTTGAAGTTCGTGGCTATCGCGCTCTTCAAATAATCTCCCTGCTCCTTTATACCCAAAGATATCTGCTGTATGGTAACTACCATAACCGCCGAGACCGAGGCGGCTATGAGGACTGCCGTTATGAACAATATCAGTTGCGCCGCGCTTTCTCCAGACAAACCTATCACCCCACGACGAACGACGCATACCTGATCAACCCGTTATCCGAAATTACTGCGAGTCTATGGGAGCTCCCAACCGTTCCGCTCAAACTCGAATTGTAGAACTTCGCATACTGCAAAGGGTAGAGAACCGTGACATTGGTCGTGAACTCGATCGGCCTTCCATCTACGAGTATCGTGAACTTCGTGCAGTTGAACGTCGTGGAACCCGTATCCCTCACTATTACCGTCAGGTTGTATGTTGTGGAGGTTACGTTTTGGGCGGTTACGTTGACTATTTCGAAATCGGAAGTCTTTAGCGATAATTCCGCTTTATCCTTCGCCTTCAGCAGATCGTTTAGTTCCCTGACCTCACTGATCACGGTGGCGGACATTATCCCCAATGCTATCAGTCCCGCTATGAACAAGACCGCAAATGCGGCGGTAGTGCTAAAACCCATTTATCTCCGATACCTCCTTCCTTATCGAATATATTTCTCTCTCCACCTTCAACACGATGTCCTTGTCGAACCTTCCGGTTCTAAGCGCCTCTATGAACAGCAGAGAAGTCATGTGGTCCTTTACGTTCATGTATCCTACCGGTCTCCAGTCAGAGCTCTCATGGTATAGTCTTATTCCCTTGGCGAATCTTAAAACTGTGAACAAAACTTTCTCGCTTATCCAGTTTATGTCCACGTAGTAGTTTAGAACATCCCTAAGTCCTTCGTGTCCGACCCTTTCGAGCATGAATTCGATCCACTTCAGCAGAATCATTATGGCCTTGGTATCGTGAAGAGGGACGTCTTCGAGTCTCGGCTTTTCGGTGGGAAGGCTAGGAAGCAGAGGCTCTTCCATCTGCGGTTGAACGGGTTGGGGTGAAACTTGTTGCGGCTGAATCTGTTGCTGTGGTTGAACCGGTTGGGGTTGCTGATAATACTGCTGAGCCGGTTGCTGTTCCTGTTGCTTTAGGAATTCAGGAAGTGGCTCGACTTTCGCCTCCTTCCTTTCCTCCTTCATTCTCTGCCTTATCAGAGACTCTATGTTTTCGAGTTTCTTGAATATCTCGTCTATCTTTCTCGCGTTCGTTAAGTTCTCCTCTATCTTCTTAACTATCTTATCCACCTGCTCCCTTGTAACCCCCTTTCCCTTGAGCTTTTCGTATAGATCCTCAAGTAAAACCGAAGGAACTCTTCCCTTAAACTTGTTGAGGTATTCCTTGAGCTCGTTATCCTTCAAAACCTGAGATTGATCAGACAAGTCAGCTCACCTCCTCTCCATTATACAAAACATCCGCAATTATCTTATCCAGATCAACATCCAAAATTATCCTGAAGTCCTGCTCCAAATCGTCAACCTTCCTCTTCAACTCCACAATATCCACCACACCCGAAGACGAAACGAACGGATTGATCTGAGAGCTGACAACCTCATAAAGACTCATAACGTCCTTCATAGTATCGTCCATCTTCTGAAGCTTGCTCTTTATCTCGTCTATTTCCTTCTTCGTGTTCTCTATCGCAACGTCGAGCCTCGGCAACCTGTTCTCTATTTCGTTTATCCTGTCCATTATCTTTTCAGTTATATCCTCCCTGCTTTCCGTTCTCTCTTCCTCTTTCGCCTCCTTTTCCACTTCTTCTGGATTCTTTTCTTCTATAACTTCCTCTTCCACCTCCACCTCCTTCTTTTCCTCACCTCCCTTTCTCTTCAGCTTGATGATCTTTCTAAGCATGGAAAATCACCTCCTCGAAGAAAAAAAATAATAGTGTTGTTAAAAAATTGGGAGTATTACTGCAGCTCCATTATGTTTACCGTGTAGGCAGGCGGTGTGGTGAACTGTATTATACCCGGAGCACCGAGCTCCGGTCTGACCTCACCGCTGACCACTGTGTTCGTCGAGAATCCAGATCCAAAGACCTTGGTGACATCGACTGTCAGCACGACCTTGTCTCCGCTGTTGAGCGTCGGTGTGTTCTGGTTATTCGTAAGAGATCCGTCCGGATCGAGCAGGACGATTATACCATAGGAGCTGGCGGTTGTGTAGTTCCAAGCTGCGAGAGATGAATTGAATATGTTGCTACTACCAGATGTGAGGTCCGAGAACGCTGTCGGGTTGTAGTGGAGCGTTGCGGTCTGACCGTTGACGCTGAGAGTTACTATCGTCTTGCTAAGGTCGATGGCTTGTCCACCGGTGTTCGTCTCAACGAATATCGCAAGCTTGTCAATCGTCCCACCGGGAGCATTCGGATCGTATCCGAGGATCCTGTCGATCTTAAGACCGCTCGCTACTTCCTTCGTAGTCTCCCTTCCGGTGGCGGTCGCCTTCTGCTGGAGGTAGCCGACCGTCTGTATTAGAACCGCTGCACTCACTGCCGCTACGAGCACCAACGCAATGAAGACGATCAAGGTCTCAATGCCTATCGCTCCTTTCCTACTCTTCCTCATTGCCGTCAACCAACCCACCTTCTCACCTCCCTCTCGCCGTAAGATCCTCTCTCGAAAATTATACTTAAAATTTTCTTGCATATGATAATCCATTTAACGATGTAGAAAATTTTGTTCGAATTTATGTAGGTGCTTGAGCAAGTGTAGAATATACTAAGCAATAGTCATCTATAGAAATCATCATAGATAAATAAAGATAAAAAGATAAAGCTAAAAATTAAGTCCACCCCTCAACTCCTTAAGTTTGTCCTCGATGTAATCGCCCGCATCCTCGCCATACCTTCCGATTATGTCCACTATCGCACTTCCAACGACGACTCCGTCCGCTCCGGCCTTTATAAGCTCCCTGACGTGTTCAGCTTTCGAAACACCGAAACCCACTGCTAAAGGCTTGGAGCAAATCTTCTTGGCCCTACTGAGCAAATCAAACGCAAGCTGAGAAAGCTTATCTCTCGCACCGGTGGTTCCGTAGAGCGATATTAGGTAAACGAAAGCCGAGCTCGCCTCATCTATAGCCTTAAGTCTATCGTTCGGAGTGTTAGGAGCCGCGAGGAACACCGTTCCCATGTCGTGCTTTTCGCAAACGCTCAAATACTCTACAGCTTCTTCGAGCGGAAGATCTACTACTATCATAGCGTTGGCTCCGCTCTCCTTAGCCTCCCTGACAAACCTCTCGACTCCCATCCTGTAAACCGGGTTGTAGTAGGTCATCAATACCACCGGCGTGTCCGAATACTCTCTGAACTCCCTGACAACGTTGAAAACGTCCCTAACCTTAGTTCCGGCCTTCAAAGCCCGAACGTTAGCCTTCTGAATCGCCTTCCCGTCCGCCATCGGATCGCTGAAAGGAATTCCCAACTCTATCACTTCCGAATACTTGTCGAGCACGAGTAAAAATTCGAGCGTCGCCTTAACGTTCGGATCTCCGGCGGTTATGAACGTTATCAAAGCTGGTTTGCGGAACATGACAACGCCTCCATGACTATTCCCAAATCCTTATCTCCCCTTCCGGACAGATTAACGACTATTATCTCATCCCTGCTCATCTCCTTGGCTAGCTCCATGGCGTAAGCCAAAGCATGGGCGGATTCTAATGCCGGCAAGATTCCTTCGGTCTTCGAAAGCTCTAAAAACGCTTTCAGGGCTTGCTCGTCCGTAACGGCTACGTATTCTGCCCTTCCGACCTCCTTAAGCCATGCGTGCTCCGGCCCTACTCCGGGATAGTCCAAGCCGGCCGCTATGCTGTGGGTCGTTGCTATCTGTCCGTCTTCATCCTGCAAAAAGTAGGATAACATTCCGTGCAAAATACCTTTCTTTCCGGCACAAAGAGATGCGGAATGCTTTCCAGTCTCTATTCCCTTCCCAGCCGCTTCGACGCCTATCAGTCTAACTTTTTTATCCTCTATAAACGGATGGAATATGCCTATGGCGTTGCTTCCACCGCCAACGCAGGCTACGATTGCATCCGGCAGAGTTCCCTCGATCTCAAGGATCTGTCTCTTGGTTTCCTTCCCTATCACGGACTGAAAATCCCGGACGATCGTCGGATACGGATGAGGGCCAACTACAGAGCCTATAAGGTAGTGGGTGTGTTCGAAAGTCGCAACCCAATCCCTCAAAGCCTCGTTTATAGCATCCTTGAGCGTTTGACTTCCGCTTTCCACGGGAACAACGTTCGCACCCAATATTTTCATCCTGAAGACGTTCATCTTCTGCCTCTCCACGTCCTTCGCACCCATGTAAACGTCTACCTTTAAACCGAGAAGAGCTCCGGCTATCGCCGTAGCAACTCCGTGCTGTCCAGCCCCGGTTTCCGCTATTATCCTGCTCTTTCCCATGAACTTCGCGAGCAGGGCTTGGCCTATGGTGTTGTTTATCTTGTGCGCTCCGCTGTGCAGAAGATCCTCCCTCTTGAGATATATCTTCGCCCCTCCCAATTTTTCAGTCAGATTCTTCGCGAAGTAGAGAGGCGTAGGCCTTCCGGCGTAGTTTCTCAAGTAATAGTCAAGTTCCTTCTTAAACTCCTCATCGTCCTTCAGCTCTCTGTAAGCCTTTTCGAGCTCCTTCAGCGGTGGAATCAGCACTTCCGGAACGAACATCCCGCCGAACTCACCGAACTTCATCCAAACTCCTCCAAAGCTTTAACGAACTTTTTAATCAACTCCTCATCCTTCCTACCGTCATTCTCAACACCGCTCGAAACATCCACACCGAATGGCCTAACGAATTTAACAATTTCAGCCACGTTCCGCGGATTCAAACCACCGGCGAGCACGATATCGAAGTTTTCGGCAACAGCCTTGCTGACCCTATGATCGTGGGTTATGCCGGTGCCTTTGCCCGTATCGAGCAGAATTCTATCAACTTCAAACTGCTCGATTCGATCCATCAGCTTTTCGGCATCCTTAATCGGGTCATCGCTCCTTTTGGGAACTTTAAAAGCCTTCATTACGAACACTCCGAATTCGGACTTTATCCTTTCGACATCCTTGGGATTTATCGAGTCGGTGTGGATTTGAACGTGGCTGGCGTTCGTTTTTTCAATTACATTTGTCCAATCATCGAAGTTGTCGAGTGTAGAAACAACGAACACCGGAATTTTTGCAATTTCGATGAGTTCCTTTGCTTTTTCAAGACTTATGCGACGTTTGGATTCGCATTCCACCACAACACCGGTGGCATCGGCATACCTCTCGACCACTCTGAGCTCCTCCCCACTTTTAATCCCGCAGATCTTCACAAACATGCCATCACCCTCATCCTCGCCTCGATCAGTAAATCGAGCTCCCTCTTTAATCCGAGCTTCGACGCCTTGTCTATCATTCCGTCTATGAATCCCAAGAGCATTCCCATCCCGACTTTGAATCCGAAGCCTCCAAACTCCTCCTTCGCTTCATCGATTATCTCCAGCATGACTCCCAACTTCTCATATTCTTCCCTAAATTGTTCGTTCGAGCAGATCTCTTCGAGTATTTCAAAAACTCTACCGATCATAGCCTTCCCCTACACATCTCAACGAAGTTCCTCACGATCTTAAGCCCCTCCCCTCTCTGATACTCCGTAAGAACGCTCTCGGGATGGAACTGAACTCCCTCGATCGGCCTCTTCTTGTGCCTTATTCCCATGATCACGCCATCGTTCAGCGAAATCGCCGAAATTTCGAAGCCCTTAGGAACTTCCAAAACGGCCAAAGAGTGATACCTTCCGGCTTCGAGCGGATTCTTAACGCCGGTAAAGATAGTTTTGCCGTCGTGCTTCACCAAGCTCGATTTTCCGTGCAGAGGCTTCACCCTTCCAACCTTCCCACCGAAGATGTGCCCGATTATCTGATGTCCCAAGCAGACTCCCAAAATCGGAACGTCCATCTCAAGCACTATTTCGGGACTGTTACCAACATCCCTCCTGCTTTCCGGCGAGCCGGGTCCGGGAGATATTATTATCCCGTCGGGATCGATCCTCCTGACTTCCGCAAGCGAAATCGTATTCGGAACGACCTTAACCCTATCGAACATAGAGGCGTATTCTGCCAAATTCCAGACGAAAGAATCCCTATTGTCCACAAGCAGTATCATTCCACCACCCCCAGAGCTTTCATAACCGCCCTCATCTTCCTTTCGGTTTCCATAAACTCCTTCTCCGGCTTGGAATCCGCCACTATTCCCGCACCGGCCCTAACCCTGCAAACGTCATCTATCTCGACCATCCTAATTGCAATGGCCATGTCCGCCCATCCATTTTTCGAGAAGTAGCCGACACAACCTCCGTAAACCCTACGCCTCGATCTTTCGAGTTCGTCGATTATCTCCATCGCCCTAATTTTAGGAGCTCCGGTGAGTGTTCCGGCGGGAAACGCAGCTTCCATCGCATCGAAAGCTGTCATTCCTTCTTCAAGCTCTCCGATAACCTCGCTTTCGATGTGCTGGACATGGCTGTATCTTATCACCTCCATGAACATCGTAACCCTGACGCTTCCAGCCTTGCTAACCCTCCTAACGTCGTTTCTCGCCAAATCCACGAGCATGACGTGTTCAGCCCTTTCCTTCTCATCTGAAAGCAACTCTTCCGCTATTCTTCGATCTTCTTCTTCATCCTTTCCTCTCGGAGCGGTTCCGGCGATCGGATTTATCTTCACGATGTTTCCCTCTACGGAAGCCATCGTTTCGGGAGAAGCTCCAACGACGTCCTTTCCGAACTCCAAGCAGAACATGTATGGACTCGGGTTTATCTCTCTGAGGTTTCTGTATATCTGAAACGCCGAGAGATCTGTATCTATCTCGTATTCTCTCGAAAGAACTATCTGAAAAGCGTCTCCGGCGAATATGTATTCCTTGGCCTTTAAAACCATTTCCACGAACTTCTCCCTATCCGCATCGCACTTCAGAATTTCAGATCCACCTTCCTCATCGTCGAATTCCGTCCTCTTTGCCTTCTCCACCACCTTTTCAGCATCGAAATCCGATTCTCCCAAGAAGTAGAAGTTCCCGGAGACGTGATCGTAGACGAAAACCCCATCGTAGTATCCGAAGACCGAAGGCTCCTCTATGCTACCCTCCACGAAGTTGTGGACCGCATCGTATGCGACGTAGCCTACGAATCCGCCGACGAACCTCTCCCCATCCCCGTCCAATTTCATGAGATCCTTCAAAGCCCTGAAAGGATTCGTCTCCTTGCCGACGAACTTTCCGTCCACCTTGGTTCCCCTTCCGTCCACCTCAACGACGAACTCCGGATTTGCCGACACGTAAGTGAACCTCGCCTTCTTCTCGTGCTTCTCCAAAGATTCGAGTATAAACGGAAAGTCGTAGTCCCTGAGGACGGAGTAAAGCTTTAGGGGATCAACGAAGTCAAGCTTTTGGACACGCATTTATTATCTCCTCCAGTTTTCTAAGAGCTTCTCCTTCCAAAACCGATTTAACGAGTTCGACGCACTCCTTCAAATCTCCAAGCCCCGCGGAATATAAAGCCATACTCGCGTTCGCTATTACGAAATTCCTGTCCTCCTCCCTTCCTCTTCCAGAAAAAACGGCCTTAATTCTCTCTGCACTTTCCTCCGGACTCCCGCACGGGACGATTTTGGCGGGATTTAGTCCGAAGTCCTCTGGTTTGATCTTGTACGTGTCTATTCCTTTGCCGACCTCCACGACCAACGTTTCTTCCTTCGGGCTAACCTCATCAAGCCCGCTCCCGTGAATGACCAACGCCCTCTTAACTCCCAAAAACTCCAAAGCCTTCGCAACCTTATCGATTAAATCCGGAGAACTCACCCCGATTATCTGATATTTCGGCTCCGCCGGATTCGCCAAAGGCCCCAAAACGTTGAATATCGTCTTGATCTTCAGCTCCCTCCTCACCGGCATGATCCTCTTCAGGGTGGGATGGTAGAGGGGAGCGAACAGGAATGCGAAGTTAGTCTTCTCCGCCAGCTTTTTCACTTCATCGGGCTTTAAATCTATCCTCATTCCGAAAGCCTGAAGGACGTTTGCTGAACCGCTTTTGGAAGTTATCGAGACGTTTCCGTGCTTCGCAACCCTCTTAAAGCACGACAGAATTATTGCGCTTGCGGTGCTGACGTTTATCGTCGATGCCCCGTCTCCTCCGGTTCCGCAGGTGTCGCAAACCTCCCCTAAATCTACCTTTACGGCGTTGTCCCTCATCGCCTTGGCGAATCCGGCCAACTCCTCCGCAGTATAACCCTTCATCTGCAACGCCACGAGGAACGCTGCAATCCTGACGTCGCTCTCCTTGAGCAGTATGTTGTATAGCTCGTAAGCCTCCTCAAAGCTCAGGTTCTTACCCTCAACTATCTCCTTCAGCATAGTTTCGCCTCCACGAATTTCCTAACAATTTTCTCTGGATCGTCAGCCTTCATGAATGCCGTTCCTATGAGGGCGGCGTCGGCGTATCTCAAAGCTACCTTCAGATCTTCGATAGATGAGATTCCGCTCTCGCTAACCTTCACGAATTTTTCAGGAATTAGAGGGGAAAGCTTCGCAGTCAGCATCACGTTTCCGTCGTCCTTCTCAAGCCTGCCGATGTCCCTGTTGTTTATTCCTATCATAGTGGAATTCGTTTTGACTGCCATACCAACTTCAGATTCGCTGTGAACTTCCACGAGAGTGTCCAACCCGTGTTCCAAAGCGAAATCCACGAATTCGGGGGTTTTATCCTTCAAAATTCTCGTTATCAACAGTATTGCAGAAGCTTCCGCCTCCGCAGTCCTCTCTATCTCCTCTTTGGTCGTTACGAAGTCCTTCCTCAGCACGGGTAATTCCGTCTCCTTGCAGATCTTTCTCAGCAGGTTGAAATCGCCTCTGAAGTGCTTCGGCTCGGTTATGTAAGAGATTCCTATCGCTCCCGCCCTCTCGTATGCCTTCAAAATCGAAATCGGATCTCTTCCCCTTAAAAGGTCACCGTGCTTCGGAGAGTGAACCTTAACCTCCGCAATTATCGCGTTCTTATCGCATTTCCTAATGGCTCTGCTCAATCCAAAGTCCACCACCTATACTCACCATGTGGGTTTGATTCTATAATTTGTATTTAAGCATTTCCATTGGGATCGATTCCTCATAGAGGGATCGGAGTTTATAAGATTCCACGAAAAAGATTTATATCGAAATCCCGGCACTTACATCGTGGGCTCGTAGCTCAGCCAGGTAGAGCGACGGGCTTTTAACCCGTCGGTCGCGGGTTCAAATCCCGTCGAGCCCGCTCTCATTTAAATTCCGGTGGTGGAATATGAAAATCAGACTGCAAGATCACATACTGGTTCCGAAGCACGAGGTTCTAAGCAAGGAGGAGGCGGAGGAGGTTTTGAAGACTCTCGGCGTTAGGCCCGAGCAGTTACCCAAGATAAGGGCGGACGATCCCATAGCAAAGGAGATAGGGGCTAAGGTTGGAGACATAGTCAGGATCATAAGGGAGAGTCCTACTGCTGGAACATCCATAGTTTACAGACTCGTCATCCCGCCTTCTATTAAGAGCTCGAAGTTGGTTAAGGAAGAGGAGGTTGAGGAGGTAGAAGAGGAGGAAGAAGAGCTTTAGGTATGGCACGGATAGTTTTATATTTCGGACTATTGTCGGGTGGTAATCATGCTGGATAGGAGGGTTTTGGCGAGAGCTTACTTTACCCACGACAGACTCGTCAAGCACCAGATCGATTCGTTCAACAGGTTCTTGGATGAGGGTCTTCAGAGGGTTATAGACGAGCAGAAGATCATCGAACTCGACATACCCGACACCTACGTGAGGTTGGGTAAGATTTGGGTGGGAAGACCGATAGTTAAAGAGGCGGACGGTTCGAGGAAGAAGCTGTTCCCCGCCGAAGCGAGGCTTAGGAACTTAACTTATGCGGCCCCGATCTACTTGGAAGCTCAGGTGGTTGAAGAAGGTAGAGAGCACGAGGAGGAGGTAGTTGAAATAGGAATGCTCCCCATCATGCTGAAATCCAAAGCGTGCAACCTGAACGAGGTGGACGATGTAACTAAAGTCGGGGAGGATCCGCTCGATCCGGGCGGTTACTTCATAATAAACGGGAGCGAGAGGGCTTTGGTTACGCTGGAAGATCTGGCTCCCAATAAGATTCTGTTGGAGAAGGAGGAGAGGTATGGTGAGGAAGTCGAGGTTGCGAAGTGTTTCAGCCAAAGAGCGGGCTACAGAGCTCTTGTGGTCGTTGAAAGAACGAGGGGCAACATACTCGAAGTTACGTTTCCCCAACTCCCCAAGCCCATACAGTTCGTCGTTCTGATGAAGGCTTTAGGTGTCGAGACGGATCAGGAGATCATAGAGATGGTCAGCACGAATCCCGAAATAATGAAGTTCATGCTCGAAAACGTGGAAGTTGCGGAAGTCGAGACGCAGGAGGAGGCGATAGAATACATAGGAAGGAGAGTGGCTCCGGGGCAGAGCAAGGAATACAGGATTCAGAGGGCAAATCAGGTTCTGGATCAATACTTCCTTCCCCACTTGGGTATAGAGCCGGAGGCGAGGAGGGCTAAAGCTTTCTTCTTGGCGAGGATGGCGGAGATGGTATTCGAGCTTCACTTGGGGCTTAGGAGGGAAGATGACAAGGATCACTACGCGAACAAGAGGTTGAAGCTCGCTGGAGATCTGATGGAGGAGATATTCAGAGTTGCTTTGCTCAGGCTGATTAAGGACGTCAAATATCAGCTTGAAAGGGCGAAGGCGAGGGGCAGGCCTTTGAGAATGACGACCGCAGTTAGGGCGGATGTTCTGACGGACAGAATAATGCACCCCATGGCGACCGGAAACTGGGTGGGAGGAAGAACCGGTGTCTCCCAGCTCATAGACAGACACAACTACATGTCGATTCTCTCCCATCTTAGGAGAGTCGTCTCACCCCTCTCAAGATCCCAGCCTCATTTCGAGGCGAGAGATTTGCACCCAACTCAGTGGGGGAGGGTTTGTCCGAACGAAACTCCGGAAGGCCCGAACTGTGGTTTGGTTAAGAACTTCGCCCAATACGCCGAGGTTAGCGTCGGAACGGATGAAGAGGAGGTAAAGAGAATTCTGTTCAATTTGGGCGTTGAACCGATAAGGGGTGGTTGAGTTGGAGAGGAAGTGTAGGGTTTACGTTAACGGGGCGCTAATAGGTTTCGTTGACGATGGACGGAAGTTGGCCGAGCAGATAAGGGAGTTGAGGAGGCAAGGCAAAATCTCGATTCAGATTAACGTTGCTTACTATCCAGATTCGAACGAGGTTAGGATTAATACGGACGCCGGAAGGGCGAGGAGGCCACTTATAGTCGTTAAGGACGGAAAGCCTTTGGTGACGGAAGAGGACATAGAGAAGCTCAAGAGGGGAGAGATAACCTTCGAAGACTTAGTAAAACAGGGGAAGATTGAGTTTTTGGATGCTGAGGAGGAGGAGAACGCATACATAGCCATAAACGAGGAAGACCTCACTCCCGAACACACCCACCTCGAACTCGATCCGGCGCTTATAGCGGGAATATGCTTGGGATCCATTCCATATCCAGAGCACAACGCATCTCCGAGGAACACTATGGGGGCCGCGATGATAAAGCAGAGCTTGGGTCTGCCGTATTCGAGCCTTGCTTGGAGGGCGGATACGAGGGGACACCTCCTGCACTATCCCCAGATTCCGATCGTAACCACCGATACGCAGAAGGAGATCAAGTTCGACGAAAGACCCTCGGGACAGAACTTCGTAGTTGCGGTTTTGAGCTACGAGGGATACAACATAGAGGATGCCCTCATCTTCAACAAGGGAAGCATAGACAGAGGTTTGGCGAGGTCTCACTTCTTCAGGACTTACGAAGCTGAGGAGATAAGGTATCCCGGCGGGCAGGAGGATAGGTTCGAGATTCCTCCCGCAGATGTTTCCGGTTACAGAGGGGCGGAAGCTTACATGCATCTCGACGAAGATGGCTTGGTTCATCCGGAAACCGAAGTCGGACCTGACGACGTTCTGATAGGAAAAACTTCCCCGCCGAGGTTCTTGGAGGAACCCAAATTAGGCATAAGTCCGCAGAAGAGGAGGGAAACGTCTGTCTGCATGAGGAGCAACGAGAAAGGCATTGTAGATGCGGTATTTCTGATGCAGGCCGAAAGCGGATCGAAGCTTGCTAAGGTTAGAGTCAGAGACCTGAGGATTCCCGAACTCGGAGACAAGTTCGCTTCGAGGCACGGGCAGAAGGGTGTTATAGGTTTGATAGTTCCAGAGGAAGACATGCCTTGGACGGAATCCGGAATCGTGCCGGACATGATAATCAACCCTCATGCGATTCCTTCGAGGATGACCGTAGGGCACGTTTTGGAGATGATAGGCGGTAAGGTCGGATGTCTGGAGGGAAGGAGGATAGACGGAACGATATTCCACGGAGAGAAGGAGTGGGACCTGAGAAAGGCTTTGGAGAAGTTCGGTTTCGTTCACACCGGTAAGGAAGTTATGTACGACGGAATAACCGGCAAGAGATACGTCGTGGACATATTCGTCGGAGTTATCTACTACCAGAAGCTTTACCACATGGTTTCGAGCAAGATTCACGCGAGGAGCAGAGGGCCGGTGCAGATCCTAACGAGGCAGCCCACCGAAGGAAGGGCGAGAAAAGGAGGATTGAGGTTCGGAGAGATGGAGAGGGACGTGCTGATCGGGCATGGAGCGGCTTTACTTCTTAAGGACAGACTTCTTGAGGAATCGGACAAGATAGAGGTATGGGTCTGCGGAAACTGCGGGCACATAGCGGTTTACGATTACAGAAGGGAAACGGCATACTGTCACGTATGCGATGACGACAGCAACATCCATAAGGTGGAGATGAGCTACGCGTTTAAGCTGCTTTTGGACGAGCTCAAGTCGATGATGATCGCGCCCCGTTTGGTGTTGGGAGATAAGGCGTGAGGTGGTTTTATGATCCCGAAGAGGATTAAGGCCATCAAGTTCGAGGTTTTGAGTCCTCAGGAAATCAGGAGGATGAGCGTTGCTAAGATCATAACTCCGGAAACTTACGATGACGACGGTTTTCCGATAGAAGGAGGTCTGATGGATTTAAGACTCGGCGTAATAGATCCCGGGCTTAGGTGTAAGACGTGCGGAGGTAAAGCTGGGGAATGCCCCGGACACTTCGGACACATAGAGCTTGCGGCTCCGGTCATCCACGTCGGATACGCCAAACTCATAGCGAAGATTCTGAACGCGATATGTAGGGAGTGCGGAAGGTTGAGGCTGAAGGAATCGATAAGGGACAAGTTCATCGAGGAAATCGAGAACAGGAAGAAGTTGGGTCAAGATTACGAGGAAATAGTGAAGGAGGTTTACAGAAGGGCCAAGGCAGTAAAGAAGTGTCCTCACTGCGGAGCGGAGCAGATAGAGATAAAGTTCGAGAAGCCGACGTTCTACTACGAAGGTGAGCACAGATTAACGCCAAAGGACGTCAGGGAGAGGCTGGAGAAGATTCCGGATGAAGATCTCCCGGCTTTGGGATTGAATCCGAAAGCTGTAAGGCCGGAGTGGTTCGTGCTTACGGTTTTGCCAGTCCCACCCGTTACGGTTAGACCTTCAATAATCCTCGAAACGGGACAGAGGAGCGAGGACGATCTCACGCACAAGTTGGTGGACATTATCAGGATCAACCAGAGATTCCTGGAGAACAAGGAAGCCGGAGCTCCTCAGCTGATTTTGGAGGATCTGTGGGAGTTGTTGCAGTATCACGTAACCACGTATCTGGACAATGAAGTGAGCGGGATTCCTCCGGCGAGGCACAGAAGCGGAAGACCTCTCAAGACGTTGGCTCAGAGGCTCAAGGGTAAGGAGGGGAGGTTCAGAGGATCTTTAAGCGGTAAGAGGGTCAATTTCTCCGCAAGAACAGTCATATCTCCGGATCCTTGCTTGAGCATAAACGAAGTTGGAGTTCCGAAGGTTATAGCTGAAGAACTCACGGTTCCTCTCTACGTTACCGAAAGGAACATCGACGAGGCGAGAGAATACATACTGAGGACGGAACATCCGAAAGCGAATTACGTGATAAGGCCCGACGGGAGGAGGATAAGGGTCATGGACACCAACAGAGAGGAGTTAGCGGAGAAAATCGAACCGGGTTGGATCGTGGAGAGACAGCTCAAAGATGGAGATATAGTTCTATTCAACAGACAGCCCTCACTGCACAGAATGAGCATCATGGCCCACTACGTCAGAGTTCTGCCATATAAGACGTTCAGACTTAATCCGGCTGTATGCGTTGCGGGAGATACGAAGGTTCTGCTCGACGGCGCTCAGATGGAGATAGCTAAACTCGAAGGAAAATGGAAAGATGCGTTAGTGTCCACTGCAGATGATTTCGAAAAAACCCTTACACCTCTAACGCACTACTGGAAGCTCAAAGCTGAAGACTACGGAAAGAAGTGCTACAGAATAGTTACCGAAACGGGTAGGGAAATAATCGCGACCGAGGATCATCCGTTCTACACTTCAGAGGGCGTAAAGCCGGCAGGAAAGCTTGAGGTTGGAGACGAGGCGATAGTCTATCCTATGGAGTTTCCGGAAGTCGTCGAAAGAGATGAGATCGTTCTGAGAGAGGAGGATATAGTTGAAGTGGCCAAAAACTGCAAGATAAAGAAGATTTTGAGGGAGTTGAAGGAAAGAGAGTTGATCCCGCTCAAGCTTAACGATCCAAGGATCACCGCCATCGCAAGGTTGGTCGGACACATCTTCGGAGACGGAACTCTCATAATAGGTAAGAATTCGAGAGCGATTTTCAGAGCCAAACCTGAAGATTTGGAGGACATAATCAGAGACATAAAGCTTTTAGGATACGAAGCTGGGGAGATAAAGGTTCACGAAAACGAGGGAAGAATAAAGAGGAGTGACGGTAGTGTTTTGGTCGTGAGAGGTAAGGGATACAGCGTAGAGGTAAGGAAGAAGTCGTTCTGTTTACTGCTGAAGGCTTTGGGCTGTCCGGACGGAGACAAAACCAAAGTTGGCTACGACGTCCCAGAATGGATAAAGAATGCTCCTTTGCACGTTAAGAAAGAATTCCTTGCATCTTACTTCGGTTCTGAACTGACTAAACCCGCCGTCAGAAAGAAGTGCGGAAAGCTGTTCAAAGACCTGAAGTTCAAGGTTGCAAAGGTTGAGGAGAGGATGGAGGAGGGAATTAGGTTCGTCAACAGCATAAGGGAAATGCTGAAGGAGTTCGGAATAGAGAGCAGCGTTAGAATTGTTGAAGGCAACCTAAGAAAGGACGGAAGCAGAACCAAGATAATAGAGGTTACGATAAGATCTTACAGGGAGTTCTTCGGAAAAATCGGTTACGCTTACAACAGAGAGGCGGAAGTCCTCGCAAGACTCGCATACGGCTACCTCAAGTTCAAAGAGGTATATCTGAAGGAGAGAAACGAATTGCTTGAGAAAGTTTTGAACGCCAAGAGAGGAGAGGTAGTCCAGATCGCTTTAGCGAGCGGGAAGTCAGCTTCGGCTTTATACACTTGGAGGAGCAGGAAACCGGAGTTCGCCAAAACGTCGAACGATTTCCCGAACTTCGACGAATGGGTCAAGGAAAGACACGTCGGAGGAGGGTTCATAAAGGAGAGGGTAGTCAAAATAGAAGAAACGAAAGTCGATTACGTTTACGACATAACCACGGAGATGCACACGCACAACTTCATAGCGAACGGATTCCTAACTGGAAACTGCCCGCCCTACAACGCAGACTTCGACGGAGACGAGATGAATTTGCACGTTCCTCAGAGCTTGGAGGCGCAGGCTGAGGCCAAGATACTCATGGCGGTTCAACAGCACATACTCAGCCCGAGGTTCGGAGGGCCCATAATCGGAGGAATTCACGATCACATATCCGGCCTTTACCTGCTTACGAGAGGGGAGAGGCTGTTCACGAGGGAGGAGGTTATGACGCTGATAAGGCCACTGAACGTCAAAGAACTGCCACCGCCCAAATACGTAAAGGACGGAAAGGAATACTGGACGGGAAAGCAGATATTCAGCCTGATTTTGCCGGATATAACGCTCGAATTCAGGGCGGAGATATGTCAGGGATGTGACGAGTGTAAGAAGGAGGATTGTCCATACGACGCATACGTGATAATAAAGAACGGTGAACTCATCAGGGGAACGATCGACGAGAAGGCCGTCGGAGCTTTCAAGGGAATAATAATAGACGAAATCGTTAGAAAGTTCGGAAACGACAGGGCGAAGGAGTTCATAGACCAGATGACGCATCTCGCTATTAGAGCGATAATGCTGTCCGGGTTCACCATAGGAATCGACGACGAGGACATTCCGGAGGAGGCGATAGAGCAGATAAAGGAGGTAATAAGGAAAGCGGAGGAGAGGGTTGAAGAGCTGATTAAGGCTTACAGGGAAGGTAATTTGGAGCCTATGCCGGGTAGGAGCTTGGAGGAGACTCTTGAAATGATGATAATGAGGGAGCTCGGTAAGGCGAGAGATCAGGCGGGTAAGATTGCCGGTAAATACTTGGGTATGGACAATCCGGCGGTAATCATGGCGGTAAGCGGTGCGAGGGGTTCGATGCTGAACCTAACGCAGATGGCTGCTTGCATAGGACAGCAGTCCGTCAGAGGAGAGAGGATAAACAGAGGATACACGTATTCGAACAGAACACTGCCCCACTTCAAGCCCGGAGATTTGGGGGCTAAGGCGAGGGGGTTCGTTGAGAGTAGCTACAAGAGGGGACTGAATCCGGTGGAGTTCTTCTTCCACGCCATGGGTGGTAGGGAAGGACTGGTAGATACCGCCGTAAGGACTTCGCAGTCAGGTTACCTCCAGAGAAGGCTGATAAACGCTCTGCAGGACTTGAAGGTCGAATACGATGGAACGGTGAAGGAGCAGACATCTGGAACGATAGTCCAGTTCAGATACGGTGAAGACGGAGTGGATCCGATGAAGAGCTTCAGGGGCAAGGCCGTCGATATCGATAGAATAGTTAAGGAGGTTTTGGCGAGGAGGTGATTTTTCGTGAATTACGATGATCTCCTCAAAGATAAACCCCTCCCCCGTAAGGTTAAGGAAGAGATAAAGAAGAAGTTGGAGGAGATTAAGGCTGATGAGGAGACTGCAAAGGAGATAGTGGAGAAGTGCGTTCAGGCTTACTTCAAAAACCTCATGGAACCGGGAGAAGCGGCTGGAATAGTTGCGGCACAGTCCATAGGAGAGCCGGGAACGCAGATGTCCCTGCCATACGATGAGAGGATAATCGTAAAAGAGGGGGAGAACGTTCGAATAATTGAAATAGGTAAATTCGTGGATTATTGCATCGGGAAGTTCGGCTTCACCAAGCAAGGAATTCACGAAATCTGCGATCTACCAGTGGAGATCTACGCACTGAGCTTGGATCGGGACGAGAAGGTTAGGTGGAAGAGGATTTCGAGCGTCATAAGGCACAGGTTCAGAGGAAAGCTGATTAGGATTAAAACGAGGTCTGGGAGAACCATTACGGCCACACCCTTCCATTCGTTCGTTGTAAGGCAGAACAACGAAATCGTGCCCGTTGAGGGGAGAATGCTCAAGGTGGGGGACAGGATTCCGGCGATAAGGAACATGCCTCTTAACTGCATATCCGCAATAGATCTTGCGGAGTTCGTGAGCTATCCATCATCCGAGGACTTAGTTAAGCCCGTGAACGGCAGGGCGATAAGCAGAATCCTTCAGTTGGACTTCGACTTCGGTTACTTCTTGGGAATCTACTTGGCAGACGGATACGCGACGAAGCACTTCGTATCGATTTCCAACAACTGCGGTGAGGTGATAGAGTTCATCAGGAGGTTCGCGGAAAGGCTCGGGATAAAAACTGCAGAATACGACAACTACAGCGGATTTTCGAGGAGCCATGACATCAGGCTTTACTCTTCAGTGCTGAGCGAGTTCGTCAGGAACTTCGGATCTAATGCAAGAGATAAGAGAATTCCCGAATTCGTTTTCGGTGCGGAAAAGGAGTTCGTTAGGGGGCTGCTTAGAGGATACTTCGACGGAGATGGAAGTGTAAGTGCCGAGAGAAAGACGATCAGAGTTTATTCATCATCCAAAGAACTGATAGACGGAATAGCCTTGCTTTTGACGAGGTTCGGAATATTCTGCGTTAAGAGGAGGATGAAAGAGCAATACGGCATCGAGATCTCCTACAGATACGCTAAGAGGTTTGCCGAGGAGATCGGTTCATCCGTGCCTGAAAAGGCTACGAAACTTGAAAAGATTGCGAACTCAAGCTCGGAAATCACATACGACATAATAGACATGATCCCGTCCATAGGAACAGCTTTAATCGAAGCTTCTAAGAAGTTGGGATATCCGTTGAGTAAGGTGAGGAAGTTCGCTAAAAAGCAGAAGGTAGGAAGAACCACGTTGCAGAGACACCTCGCAAGGCTCGAAGAACTCGCCAGAGCTAAGGGGGTCGAAGTAAAGGAGTTGGAAGTTCTGAGGAGGGCCGTGGAGTCGGATGTCGTTTGGGACGAAATAGTATCGATCGAGCACGTCGATTACGACGGCTACGTCTATGATCTCAGCGTTCCAGAAAGCGAAACGTTCGTAACCGCTGAAGGCATCGTAACGCACAACACGATGAGAACTTTCCATTACGCCGGAGTAGCTGAGATAGACGTTACTTTAGGTCTTCCGAGACTTATAGAGATTTTAGATGTTAGAAAGCACCCCTCGACGCCTATGATGACAATAAGGTTGTTGCCGGAATACGCGAAGGATAGGGAGAAGGCGAGAGAAGTTGCAAACAGAATAGAAGCTACATACGTGCTCGACGTTGCGGACGTAACGACGGACATCAGGAGGCTCAGGATTATAATAAACCCCGATCCAAAAGCTCTCGAAAAGAAGGGCTTGACCGTGAAGGACATCAAAAAGAGGCTCGAAAAGAAGCTCAAAATGGAGATCGAGGAGGAGGACGGAAAGCTTATAATCCAGATCCCGCCCGATGTGGACAAGCCATACAAGACGCTGATGGACACTTTCGACAAGCTGAAGAAGGAGGTAATAGCGGGAATAAAGGAAATAAGAAGGGTCATAATAAGAAGGGAGGGCGACGAATACGTGCTTTACACCGAAGGATCGAACCTCAAGAAGGTGATGAAGGTGAAGGGCGTTGACTTCACGAGGACTCTGACCAACAACATCTACGAGATATACGAGGTTCTTGGCATCGAAGCTGCGAGGAACGCTGTCATAAGGGAGGCGATGGCAACGCTTGAGGAGCAGGGTTTGGAGGTCGATATAAGGCACATAATGCTCGTAGCTGATGTGATGACGGCCGACGGAGAGCTAAGGCAGATAGGAAGGCACGGAGTTGCCGGAGAGAAGCAGAGCATTTTAGCGAGAGCCGCTTTCGAGATGACGGTAAACAACCTGCTTGAGGCTGCTGTTAAGGGTGAAGTTGACGAGTTGAAGGGCATTACCGAGAACATAATCGTAGGTCAGCCCATTAAGTTGGGAACGGGAGATGTTGAATTGGTAATGAAATTGGGGGGTAGGAAATGAAGGTCGATCTTGAGAAGGCTTTGAGGAAGGCTTTGAAGACGGGAAAGGTTTACTTGGGAAGCAAGAGGACGATAAAAGCTCTTAGGAAAGGAGAGGCGAAGATGGTCGTAATAGCTATGAACTGCCCGAAGGAGGTAAGGGAGAAGATAAAGAAGTTCAACAAATCGAACGTTCCGGTTTTGGTATTCGAAGGGACGAACATGGAGCTCGGGGCGATATGCGGTAAACCGTTCAGCGTCGCAGCACTTGCCATAATAGATGCCGGCGAATCAGAGATTCTGCAGGTCTGAGGTTTGGTATTATGGAGGTGAAGCTCTCGGCTGAGAGCATCCGTTATTTAACTCTTTTTGAAAGTTTGACCGGAGCGAGCGTTAAGGACTGCATAGTTTACGACGACAAGGTAGTGTTCGTCGTTAAGAAGGGGGACATGGGAATAGCGATAGGAAGGGGAGGAATAAACGTAGAGAGAGCGAGGGAGCTTATAGGCAAAAAGATAGAGATCATAGAACATTCCGAAGACCCGGCCGAGTTCATAGCGAACATATTCAAGCCGATAAAGGTGAACGTCAAGATAGTGGAGAGGAAGGGAAAGAAGATCGCTCAGATAAGCGTGAGTCCTCAATACAAGGGTCTCGTGATAGGAAAGGGAGGGAAGAACATAAACAAGGCGAAGGAGCTTGCCAAGAGGCATCACGACATAGACGATATAATCGTGAGATAAGTTTAAAAATCAGATTCGATCAATTCGATGGGAGGTGATGCTCATGGGTAGGGGGTTGTTTGCCGCGAGAAAGCTAATAGAGAATAGGAAGAAGTTTAGGTGGAGCGACAGGAGATACGTGAGGAGGATACTCGAACTTAAGGAGAAATCCGACCCGCTTGAGGGTGCTCCGCAGGCGAGGGGAATAGTGCTCGAAAAGATAGGAATAGAGGCGAGACAGCCGAACTCCGCGATAAGAAAAGCTGTCAGAGTCCAGCTGATCAAGAACGGCAGGCAGGTTACAGCTTTCTGCCCTGGAGACGGAGCCATAAACTTCATCGACGAACACGACGAGGTAATAATCGAGGGAATTGGAGGTAGGATGGGAAGGTCGATGGGTGACATTCCGGGAGTTAGGTATAAGGTAGTGATGGTGAACGGAGTATCTCTCAAGGAGCTCGTGAGGGGTAGGAAGGAGAAACCGCTAAGGTGATAGCATGAAATACGGATTCACGAAGGAGGAGTTGCTCGTATTCGGAAAGTGGGACGTGGAGGAAGTTGAAGTAAAGGATCCCGCGCTGAAGAACTACATCTGCTTGGAGCCGAGGTTCGTCATCCACACACACGGAAGGCATGCGAACATTCCCTTCGCGAAGCAGAAGGTGTTCATCGTCGAGAGGCTGATAAACAAGGTGATGAGGAAGGGGAAGAACACGGGCAAGAAGATGCTCGCATACGACATAGTCAGGGAGGCTTTCGAAATAATTCACAGGAAGACCAAGAAGAATCCTCTGCAGGTGCTCGTAGATGCTATAATAAACGCCGGGCCGAAGGAGGAAGTGGTTAGGCTTAAATACGGTGGTATCGCCGTGCCGAAGTCCGTAGATACGTCATCGCTCAGAAGGGTAGATGTAGCTCTGAGGAACATCGCAGAAGGTGCTCGCTTAGCGGCTTTCAAATCCAAGAAGAGTATAGCGGAGTGCCTTGCGGACGAGCTCATAGCAGCAGCAAACAACGACCCGAGCAAGAGCTATGCCGTGTCTAAGAAGGAGGAAGTCGAGAGGATCGCCAAGTCCGCGAGGTAACCATTTTTTAATGCTCATTTTTATTTCCGTCAAATTATATATGAGGTGGTGATTTATGGTTAGGGCGAAGAAGATGATCGACAAGATTAAGGAACTGATGTGGAAACCCGAGCAGATCAGAAACATGGGCATCGTAGCCCACATAGACCACGGTAAAACCACATTGAGCGACAACCTATTGGCCGGAGCGGGAATGATAAGCGAGGAGCTTGCGGGACAGCAACTCTACTTGGACTTCGACGAGCAGGAGAAGGAGAGGGGTATAACGATAAACGCCGCTAACGTTTCTATGGTTCACGAATATAAAGGAAAGGAGTATCTAATTAATCTCATCGATACTCCCGGTCACGTCGATTTCGGTGGAGATGTAACGAGGGCGATGAGGGCTGTAGATGGAGTCATAGTCGTAGTCGATGCCGTAGAAGGAGTTATGCCACAAACCGAAACGGTTCTCAGGCAGGCTTTGAGGGAGAACGTCAAACCCGTTCTTTTCATAAACAAGGTGGACAGGCTGATAAGGGAGCTCGAACTCACTCCCGATCAGATGCAGGAGAAGCTGATGAACGTAATTTTGGAAGTTAACAAGCTCATCAAGGCGATGAAGCCCGAGAAATACAAGGAGTGGATGCTCAGGGTTGAGGACGGTAGCGTCGCTTTCGGCTCTGCACTATACAAGTGGGCGGTGAGCGTTCCGGCGATGAAAGAGACCGGAGTGGGATTCAAGGAGGTTTACAAGTATCTGAAGGAAGATAATTGGAAAGAACTCGCAAAGAAATCTCCTCTGCACAAAGTAGTTCTGGACATGGTCATAAGGCATCTGCCTTCACCGATAGAGGCTCAGAAGGAGAGGATAAAGACGATATGGAAGGGAGACATAAACAGTCCGGAAGGACAGGCGATGGTCAGATGTGATCCGAAGGGGCCGGTAGCTCTGATGATCACCAAGATAATAGTCGATCCTCACGCCGGAGAGGTTGCGGTAGGAAGGTTGTTCAGCGGAACGATCAAGCCGGGTATGGAGCTTTACATCGTCGATAGGAAGAGGAAGAACAGAGTTCAGACTGTAGGACTCTTCATGGGGCCGAAGAGGGTTGAAGTGCCCGAAATCCCGGCCGGAAACATCGTTGCAGTTGTAGGTTTAAAGGATGCCGTCGCCGGTTCGACTTGCTCGACGCTCGAAAACTTCGAGCCGTTCGAGGAGATCAAGCACATAAGCGAGCCAGTGGTTACGATGGCCATCGAAGCTAAGAATCCGAGGGATCTGCCGAAGCTCATAGAGGCTTTGAGGCAACTCGCCAAGGAAGATCCGACGTTGCACGTCACGCTGAACGAGGAGACGGGAGAACATCTCATAAGCGGAATGGGAGAGCTCCACTTGGAAGTGAAGGTGGAGAAGCTGAGAAGGGAGAAGGGAATAGAGGTCATAACGTCTCCGCCTATAGTAGTTTTCAGAGAGACCGTCACCACAACATCGCCGGTCGTGGAGGGCAAATCGCCCAACAGGCACAACAAGTTCTACATAGTCGTCGAGCCATTGCCGGAAGGGGTCATAAAGCTGTTCAAGGAGGAGAACATAGATTTGAAGAAGGCGGACAAGAAAGAGCTCAGGAAGAAGCTCGTAGAGGCCGGATTGAGCGG
The DNA here is from genome assembly GCA_026986375.1 of Archaeoglobaceae archaeon. Classification (GTDB taxonomy): domain Archaea; phylum Halobacteriota; class Archaeoglobi; order Archaeoglobales; family Archaeoglobaceae; genus WAKM01. Next base: position 72,592 of record JALSOQ010000009.1, on the reverse strand, counting down.
TGAGGAAGCTTCGGGCATAGTAGATTACTACGAAGGAAACGTTCTCTGCGACGTGACGAAGGGTGTTCAGTATCTCAACGAAACTATGGATCTCATAATTCAAGGATTCAGAGAGGCGATGAGCGCGGGGCCTTTGGCCAGAGAGCCTTGCATGGGCGTAAAAGTGAAGTTGGTGGACTGTAAGCTTCACGAGGATGCAGTTCACAGAGGGCCGGCTCAGGTAATTCCGGCAGTCAGAGGAGCGATATACGCGGCCATGTTGCAGGCCAATCCTACGTTGCTCGAACCCTACCAGAAGGTGTTCATAACCGTCCCGCAGGACATGCTTGGAAACGTGACGAGGGAGATTCAGGGAAGGAGGGGACAGATATTGGAGATGAGGACCGAAGGAGACTTGGTAACGATAATAGCCAAGGCTCCGGTTAAGGAGATGTTCGGATTCGCCGGAGCTATAAGGTCAGCAACTGCCGGTAAAGCGATGTGGAGCGTTGAACACGCGGGATTCGAGCCCGTTCCTCAGGCTTTGCTCGAAAACTTCATAATGGAAGTGAGGAAGAGGAAGGGTCTGAAGTTGGAGCTTCCCAAGCCCGAAGATTTCCTTCCGTAATTTATTTTACTTTTTCGACAATTTTCGGAAGAATTTCTCCAGATTTTCCGTAAATTACGACGTCGAACAGCCAGTCCTTTTCCGTCGGATCAGCGTTTATCATTATAAGCTTAGCTCCGCTATCTTTCGCTATAAACGGAATGCTCGCTGTCGGATAAACTTGAAGGGATGAACCGACGACTATAAAAACGTCCGACCTCTTGGCCTCATCTATCGCCTCTCTAAGAACGTCCTTCGGCAAGCTCTCCCCAAAAAAGACTATCCTCGGTTTTAGGTAGGGACTACTGCATTCGTCGCACGCAACGTTTCCGGTTTCGATCTTGTCGATTATGTCGTTCCATCCGAACGTCCTCCCGCAATTCAGGCAATCCACGAATTTCAGGGAACCGTGTAGTTCAAGAACCCTTTTGCTTCCGGCCTTCTGGTGTAATCCGTCGATGTTCTGAGTTATTACCGCCTTGACTATGCCCATCCTCTCAAGCTCCGCAATAGCGTAATGCCCGGCGTTCGGCTCGGCCTTCGTCTTCAGAATCAACTCCTTGGCGAACGTCCAGAACGCCTTCGGATTTCTCATGAATCCGTCGATGGATGCTACCTCCTCAGGATCGAACCTTCTCCAAAGTCCGTTCTCTCCTCTGAAGGTTGGAATCCTGCTTTCGGCAGATACACCGGCGCCGGTAAAAACGACGGCGTATCTGGAATTTGCGATCATCTTCGCGGCTCTGTCGATTGCGTCCATCCTACGGAAAATTTTAAAATATCGTTTAAATACCTTCCGCGATCATCTGGAGCCATTCCACGGTCTCTCTGATTCCTTCTTCTATGCTTATTCTCTGATTCCAACCCAAACCCTTCAACCTCTCGACTTTTTCTTCGTGAAGAGCATGATCGTTTCCTTGGCACTGCCTATCCCGCCTTTCAACTTCAACATGATATATGCGAGCTTCGGAGGTAGGCCGTATCTAACTCTCTCCTACCGCTGAACTTCGCAACTAAATCGATGAAATCCCTCAGCCTTATCGGTTTCTCGTTTGCGGCTATGTATATCCCCTCACCCTTCTCCATAGCTAAAACCAAAGCCCTGACAAGATCTTCGACGTGGATCGGATGTATGTAGTTCTTTCCATTTCCTACTACGAACCTCAGCCTTCCCTTGACGATCATTTCTATCAGCAGATTTAAGCCGTAACTTCCGCCGACGCCGTAAACGAAGGCCAGCCTAACTACAACAGCGTTCAAACCCTCCTTACACATCTCCAAAACGAGACTTTCCGCTTTAGCCTTCGATTCCGCATACGGGTTTGGATTGGGGTTGTATGGACTGCTCTCATCCAACGGCTCCGAATTGGCGTAATCGAATCACCTTTCGGTAATCCTTTCGAAGTGGAACCCTCAGATAATCTACTGTCTTTACTTCAAGCTTCAACGAACTCAGAAGGATTCTGAACGTCAGTTCGAGAGTTCTTTCGGACAAGCTCAAGATACTCGAAGAATACGGGATAGTGGATAGAAAGTCGTTTTTAAAATTCGGAATCCAACACCAAGTATTTCATTTCCCTCAGATAGCCCATCGGAATACCCTCCGATTTCGCCTTCTTCTTGAGCACCTTGTCGTTCGTTATAAGAACGCATCCGCATCTCTTGGCGGTTTCAAGCAAGGCTATGTCCGTTCCTATGGCCTCGACATCCACGACCTCGCAGAACTTCTCCACCAAATTCAAAGCGAACTTCGCCGCCTGCCTCTCCTTGCCCGTCAGAGATACGGACAGATTCCTGAGTTCCTCAACCACTTTGGACGGAACGATGAATTTGTTGAAACCCAACTCCCTAAGCTGGGAAAAGACGTCAACCTTTTCCGTGAACACATACATGAGGACGTTCGTGTCTATTACCGCACACCTCACCTTATCGTTCCTGCACCTATCAGCCTCCATCTCCCACCTACTCTTCTGCTTATCGCCACCCTCCATCCCGACTCCGCGCACACCGGCCTCTTCAGCTTCACTTCAACGACATCGTCCCTCGCGGAGGTAACGACTCCGAGTGTCACGGCTGTCCCGATCACGAGCATCAGCGGTTCGTTCATCTTTATCTTCTCCACCTCCATCTCCTTTTCAACTCCCACGACCCTTTCGAGCAGTCTCACGTCCATCGTGAACTCCGTCAGAACATCGGGCAACTCGTTCGGGTGTCCCAAGACGTTTCCGACGAGTCCGTCGCTCTTCGTCAGCACCGGATCGAGCTTCGTAGCCACTCCGATCAAACCGCCCGGCGTAGCTTCATCCACCTTTCTGCCAGATGCCATTATGCTTACCACTTCTGAGTGGAGGGGTTGCCAGTTTCCCCTTTCGTCCTTTATTCCCGGCCTTATCTCTATCTCATCTCCGACCCTCAGCCTTCCCCTCGCGAGGGAACCTCCCACCACTCCCCCGACCAAGTTTTCGGGCTTGGTTCCGGGTTTGTTCACGTCGAAGCTTCTCGCTATGTGCATCAAAGGAGGAGAATCGAGATCCCTCTCAGGAGTAGGAATCGTCTCCTCTATCGCCTCTATCAAAGCGTCTATGTTCACCTTCTGCTGGGCAGAAATTGGAATTATAGGGGCGTTTTCCGCAATGGTTCCCTTTATGAACTCCTTGATCTCACGGTAGTTCTCAAGAATCCTCTCCTTCGGAACCGTATCTATCTTGTTCTGAGCTATCACGATTTTATCGACTCCAATTATCTCCAGAGCCATCAGATGCTCCTTCGTCTGGGGGCGGGGACATTTCTCGTTCGCCGCTATTACCAAAATGGCTCCGTCCATAAGCGCCGCACCGCTGAGCATCGTCGCCATCAGCATTTCGTGCCCCGGACTATCGACGAAGCTCACCGTCCTCAGAACCTCCGTCTTTATCCCGTGAATCGGACATATCCTTTCGGTGGTGTAGGCCTGAGGAGGTTCGCATTCCGGACATTTCCTAAAAGTCGCGTCCGCGTAACCCAACCTTATCGTAATTCCCCTCTTTATCTCCTCGCTATGTCTGTCAGTCCAAACACCGCTCAAAGCCGCAACCAATGTCGTTTTACCGTGATCAACGTGACCGACCAATCCTATGTTTACCTCCGGAAGAGGAGCGTCCTCGTCTATCATGATTCTCCAAGACGTCAGCGATGTATTTAAATCATACGATGGCGGATTTCCTCCTCCTTCAGATAGCAGTCCGGATCGTCCCCCCAGAGGTCTCCAGCCCTCAAAGCTCTCAGCCTAAAGCCCCCGCAAACGTCTTTGTAAGCACACCTACCGCATTTACCCCTCAAGTAGTTCAGCTTGTTCCTGAGCTTGATCAGCAACTCATCCTTCGGATTCAGCCAGATTTCGCTGAACTTCTCTTTTTTAACGTTCCCGCACGTGTGATCCCACCAGAACTGGTTCGGATGGACGTCTCCGTGCATGTCTATGTTCGCGAGCTGAGCCCCGCTCTTGTCTCCTCCCCTAAACTTCAGGAATTCGAAAGCCTTAACGGCGAGGTCTTCGTCCAACTCCCTAAGCTTGAGGCAGACGTAAACTCCGTCGCATGGGTTATCTACGGTCAGAATTTCCGTCTCACACCCCTCATCGTGCAGTTCGATCGCCTTGTCGAACAACCAATCCACGAGCTCCCTCCTCTCCTTCAGGCTTATATCGTAGCTGAAATCCGCCCTGCCGGAAGGAACCAAGTGATAGAGGCAGAACCTCGGAATTTCGTTTTCCGCAAGCAAATCGATTATCGCCGGAACGTCCTTCAAGTTGAACTTCGTTACGGTAAACCTTATCCCCGTCTGAAGACCCGCTTCTTTCGCGTTCAAAAGACCTTCGAAAGCCTTTTCGAAAGCCCCTTTGACCCCTCTAAACTTATCGTTCGTTTCGGGCATTCCGTCCAAGCTCACTCCGACGTATTCGAACCCAGTCTCTTTAATCTTCTCCGCAACCTCCGTGGTTATCAGAGTTCCGTTCGTAGAAAGGGCGAACTTCAAACCCCCTTCCTTCGCATACTTCGCGATTTCGAATAAATCCTTCCTCAGAAAGGGTTCTCCTCCGCTGAAGAGGATGAGCGGAACGTTCATCTCCGCAAGATCCTCCACGACCGCCTTGCACTCCTCGGTCGTAAGCTCCCCGGTAGTGCTTACATCGGCGGAAGCGTAGCAGTGGACGCATCTCAAGTTGCAAGCTTTAGTGATGTTCCAGACCACTACGGGCCTCAAACCCTTGCTCATCTCGACGAGCTTTTTAGGAACGTCCGAATCTTCTCCTCCGTATGTTATCCTCTTGGATACCGTGGCTTTGCCCGTAACCATCTTCGTTATCGGAATCATGCCAATCTCCCCAGTTTAAACACGAAATCGGCCAAATCTTCCACTTCCGTGACTTCTTTTCCGATTATCGAAAATATTCTCCTCCTTATCTCCACATCCGGCACGACGCCCCAAGAAGAAAACTTCGCGACGAGGTCGTCCTTCAACTTCTCACCTCTCCTATCCCAATCCGTCATTATGATTACCTCCCTACATCCGACCAAATCGACTATTTCGGAGTTTGAATGGTTCGAGGATGTTATGATTTTTCCCCTAACCCCCAACCTCCTCAAAGATTCTACGTCCCTCCTGCCTTCGACTATTATAACTGCCCCTTCCTCCGCCCTTTCCACGAGCTCCTCTATGGCAGCTTTAAGCCTCAGATACGCTTCCAAGCTCAGCTTCATATCACCTCATCGAGCTTCCTCAAATCCTCTTCCCTTCCTATTACGAAGAGAACGTCCCCCTTTTCGAGCCTCAGATTGGGATCGGGAAGGAGGAGATTTCCGTCCCTCGCTATCGCGACCACCATACATCCGAAACGCCTTCTGAGATCGAGCTCCCTGAGAGTCTTACCTATCAGTTCTCCCTTTTCGAGGACGATCTTCTCCAGCAGGAAGGAATCCCCTTTCCTTCCCATTATCGTCTCTATGAACTCCACCGTAGCCGGTCTCATCAGTATTGCAAAGACTTTCTTCGCCACATCCTTGTAAGGGGAAAGGATTAGGTCGACTCCCACCCTCCTCAGCTTCCTCTCCGCGTCGGGATTTCTCAGCACGGCGATGGTGTATATTTTCGGATTGAGGTCCTTGGCCGCAAGCAGGGCGAACGCGTTGCAGACATCAGTCATGCATCCAACGATTACTCTCGCCCTTCTAACTCCCGCCTTCTCCAGAATTGCTTCATCCGTAGCGTCGCCGTGAACCGCCAGATATCCCCTCATCCTCGCCGCCTCGACCTTGTTTATGTCGCTGTCTATTATTACGACTTTATCCTTCCCCAACTCCTTGGCTATCTCCCTTCCCATGAGACCGAAACCGCATACAATGTAGTGATCCCTCATCTTCTCTATCATCCTGTCCCACCTTTTAATCCTCCTTTCAACTAAAACGGGAACGAGAACGTTTATGGAATACATGAATATTCCGACTCCGAAGAACATGAGGAACATGGATAGGATTTTGCCGTAAACTCCCATCTTCCCTACTTCTCTGTAGCCCGTCGTGGTTATCGTTATGACAGTCATGTATAGGCAGTCGAAGAGGGGCCAGCCCTCTATGAAGTGATATGCGAGTGTTCCAAATATTATTACACCTACAAGCAGAGCAACTATTCTTATTACGCTCTTGCGTATTTCTTCCTGCACGTTTGGAAGTTGAAGCATGGAAGATAAAAAATCGACGTAAAAAAGAAGGTCAGATCAAACCTGCCCTCTGAAGTAACAGCAGATCTTCCGTCTCGATTTTCTCTCCCCTCTTGAACATCTCGTATATTTCCCTCGCCCTTCTGATGAGCTCTTCCTTCTCCCTCTCCTCCTTGCTCTTCGTAATTCTGGCCTTTAGAGCCTTTATGACCTTGTCTAGATCCTTCAAATCCTTCCTTATTCTTATTATCTCCGCGTGACATCTGTCCGCTTCCCTCTTGCTTTCAAGATACTTCTCGTGCATTTCATCCGCCAGCTTCCTCTTCTGATCGACCTCACTGAATATCTTTACCATCTCCTCGTGATACTTGTCCGCCTCTTCCACGAACTTCATCATCTCCTGATGGATCTCCCTAACCTGCGCCTTCAGCTCTCTAATCCTGGCGATCAACCTCTTGAACTCCTCGTGCTTCTCCAACTGTTGCTTCCTTTCCTCCAACTCCCTCCTCAATCTCGCTATCCTCTCCACGAGCGCCCTTTCCCTCTCTATAGTCATAACGGTCGTCTGCTGTATGAACTCCAGCCTTCTTATTTCCCTCTCTATCTCGCCGAGCGGTCTACCCCCCCTGTCTATACTCCTCCTCAACTGGTCGAGTTCCTTGTAAAGTGCATCTATCTCTCTGTAAAGCTCGCTCTTCTGACTCCTTAGCTCCTTAGCCTTGGAGTTCAACTCGTCCCTCTTTGCCTTCAACTCTTTGGCCTTCGCTATCAAATCCTTTACTTCCTGATTTAGCTGATCTCTCTTTGCCCTATACTCCTTCGCGGCTTTGTTCAGTTGATCTCTCTTTTCTATGAGCTCCTGCAGTTCCTTCTCCAACTGCTCCTTTCTTTCCTCCAATTTATCTAACGTCATGGTCTCACAACAGCCTTTTTTTGTTCGTTGAATTGGTGAGCTTGCACGAATTATGCCAAGGAATCAATTTAAAAACTTTTCGAGATAGATTACCGTGATTTGGCTTGGCATACTACTTCTTTGAGGCTTTAAGGAGTTCGAACTTGATCGGCTCTCGGGGTGATGTGGCGAGTTTCTTGGCGTATAGGTAATAGAGGTATGCGTAAACGACAGCACTCCAAAAGGCGACCGCCCTTGCGGCCACCATTCCGAAGATCGAGTCGATTATTATTGAAGCGGAGGGAACTATTAAGATAGGTATGCAGAGAACGACCCATGCCTCCATTCTGTCGAACAGCCGAAACTCCTGAGTGATAAAAGCCCACCATATAACGTAGAGAACAACGTACAGAAAAACCTCGTATGGAAGAATGAAATTTATCATGAACAGGTAGAATCCGAAGAAGAACATCGCCACCATTATGGTTTTGATGTAAAACATCACGTTCCCAACCGCAGGAACCTTATATTCTGCAGATTCTATTCTTTTTAATTCATTCTCTATTTCGGAAAGCTTCGTTTTTACCTCATCTATTTCTACGGTGCTGAAAGCTATCTGTTCCAAAAGAGGTTTTAACCTTTCATAGAGAACTTCATCTACAATAACATCCGCCAAAGCTTCGTATGCCAGAATTCTTCTGTATAGTCTTATTCCCCCACCTATCAGGAGAACGCTAAAAGCGAAGAACATGAAGTCGACGGCGTAATACATTACTCCCCTCTCCAAGGAGAGATCGTTGTAAAGGGATGCGAGCGAAACGGTCAGCATACCAAAACCAGTTATGATGACGATGAAAACTACGATCTTTTCGGCTGTCTTCATCAATTCGATTGTAAGAACTGTAAGTATTAATGCTTTATTATTTTATAATGCCGACGGCTTCCGCGCTTCCCGTGCCCTCTCGGAGCACAGTACAACGCGGAACGGGATCGGGCTTAACTTCCGGGTTCGGAATGAGTCCGGGTGTTTCCCCGATCCCTATGGCCGTCGGCAAAATAGCATGTTTCGTTCGGATATTTAAACGTTTTGCGTCGAATTAACGAAGAAATAATCTTTATAATTAAATATAAATTTCACATTCCCAAAACCAAAAACTAAAAATACCCTTCCAACCTGAGTATCTTTAAGCCCGGGTAGCTCAGCCAGGGAGAGCGCGCGGCTGAAGACCGCGTTGTCCCCGGTTCAAATCCGGGTCCGGGCACTCTTTTAAAAACTACTTAAAACTGATTTTGTTTTATATTGATTTGTTTTAATTATAAAAGCATGCGGGGGGTGGGATTTGAACCCACGAACCCCTACGGGACGGGACCCTGAATCCCGCGCCTTTGTCCTGACTCGGCAACCCCCGCTCGAAATCGATTGTTCCTCAAGATATTTGACGTTTTTGCTTAGCGGTCGGCAAAATATTTATCCTAATTAAGACAAAATTCCTCCAATGGAAACCCTCGTCGAAATGGCAAAGAAGGGTAAAGCTCCCGAATGGCTTGAGGATGTTGCGAAATACGAGGGTATAGATCTCAATTTAATCGTCAAGCTCATCGCCAAGGGTGAAGTTGTAGTTCCCAGAAACGTTAGGAAGGAGGACGGATTCAAGGCGAGGGCGATTGGCAGACTCGTTAAGACGAAGATCAACGCTAACGTCGGAACTTCCATCGATTACGTGAACGTAGAGGAGGAAGTAGAAAAGGCGATAGTCGCGCAGAAGTATGGGGCGGACGCTGTCATGGATCTCTCCACGGCCGGAGACTTGGATTACATTAGGAGGAAGATAATGGACGTCGTTGATGTTCCCTTCGGAACCGTCCCGATATATCAGGCGGCGAGGATGGCGAAGGTTGTTGTTGACATGGACGAGGATCACTTTTTCAAGGCTGTGGAAAAGCACGCAAGGGATGGAGTGGACTTCATGACGATCCACGCCGGCGTCAACTGGGTAACCGTGGAGAGGCTCAGGAGGAGCGGAAGGCTTTTGGGCGTTGTGAGTAGAGGAGGGGCGATAATAATCGGCTGGATGCTACACAACGAGAAGGAAAATCCGTATTACGCGAACTTCGACTACCTCCTCGAAATTTTGAAGGAATACGACGTCACGATAAGCTTGGGCGACGCCTTCAGGCCGGGATGTCTGCACGATGCAAGCGATAGGGCGAAGTTCATGGAGTTCATAGTTTTGGGAGAGTTGGTTGAGAAGTGCAGAGAAGCCGGAGTTCAGGCAATAGTCGAAGGGCCGGGACACGTGCCCTTAGACGAGATAGAAACTTCGGTTAAGGCCATGAAGTTCGTAACGAAAAACGCACCCCTCTACCTCTTAGGCCCGCTCGTTACGGACATAGCATTGGGATACGACCACATCGCAGCGGCCATAGGTGCCGCCGTGGCTGGAATGGCGGGAGCGGACTTCATATGCTACGTTACGCCTTCGGAACACCTCGCACTGCCTACGGTTGAAGACGTGAAGGAGGGAGTCATAGCCGCGAAGATAGCAGCACATGCGGTGGATCTGATAAAGGAGGGGCAGAGGGAGAAGGCGAGGCAGATAGACTACCTCATGTCTCTGGCAAGGAAGAAGTTCGATTGGGAGACCCAGTTCAAGCTCGCGATAGATCCGGAGAAGGCGAGGGAAATATGGGAGAGGAGAAGGCCCAAAGGGGAAGGGTGTAGCATGTGCGGAGATCTCTGCGCAATTAAACTCGTTCGGAGGGCTTTCGAAGATCGCTGATTTCGACTATCTCTCCCGTTCTCTCAGTAACTCTCATGCCCGGTAACCTCTTTTCGAGCTCCTTTTCGAACTCCTCGGATCTCAAGGCCTCCAAGAAAAGCCTTACGGATTCCTTTTCGAGCCTGTCCTTCCTTATTACGAAGTCGAACTCCTCGGGCCTGACGGGGATGAAGTCCAAGCCGAACCTTTCGGCGACTGTTCTAATCCCCAATCCCACGTCTGCTTTCCCCATTAGAACGGCGACAGCTACGGCATTGTGTGTTTTCGCCTCTACGTCGTAACCCTTTATCCTTTTCCTTAGCTCATCGAATTCAACGCCCATCTCCTCAGCAATTCTCTTCAGGTTCATGTCCAAAAGAACCCTCGTCCCGGAGCCGGGATTCCTGTTTATGAAGGTGACGTCATCCCTCAGCAGATCCTCGAATCCCCTAATTTTCTTCGGATTCCCCTTCGCCACTATGAACCCCTGTTCCCTGACGTAACCCTTCACCAAAACCGCCTTCCCGCTCAGCCCGTATTTGATCAGATAAGGAACGTTGTATTCGCCCGTCTCCTCATCCAAAAGATGGACTCCAGCTATATCTGCTTCTCCCCTCTTCACGGCCAATATCCCAGCGGTAGATCCGACGTTGATGACCTTCGCGTTAACGTGCCTACCCATCACTTCGAGCAGAACGTCTATTCCCAAGCAGTGACTGCCTATTATCATCAGATCCGCCGGCTTGAGATCTCCGAAGAGCGTAACTTCCACTATTTCCCCTTCCTCGAGGAAAACCCTGTTTTCCGGAATTTCGACGAATCCGTCCGCTTCTGCAAGGGTGGATATCGCTCCGGAGTAGTCGGTGAACGGGTAAGCGACGAATCCCCCAGCTTCTACCAAATTCACTGGTAAAAATTCCCTCCTACCTGTTGCGGACTGAATCCTGAAGGGAATCCTCGCCTTCACAGATTTGGGTTTCTCGTCCTCCATTCCGGCCAGACGTCTTAAAAGGGGAGCCACTATGATGTAGAAAATCATTAGGGCCGAGGTAGGGTAACCGGGCAATCCTATGATAGGTTTTCCGTTAGAAACGGCTATGACTGTGGGTTTTCCGGGTTTTACCGCTATCCCGTGAACTATCACCTCTCCGAACTCTTCAAGAATTCTGTAAACCATGTCCCCCACTCCCGCAGAAGTCCCTCCAGAGAGAAGCACTACGTCAGCCCTCTCAAGTCCTTCGGCTATCTTCTCCCTTATCTCTCTCTCATCGTCCCTCGCGATTCCCAAAAGAATCGGAACCCCTCCGTTCTCAACCACCGCGGAAGCTATCGCGTAGGAATTGACGTCGTATATCTTCCCGAACTTCAGCCTACTCCCCGGACTGACGAGCTCGTTTCCCGTCGCTATTATTGCTACTACCGGTTTTTTTATCACTTCTACCCTCTCAACGCCCACTGCGGCCAGAACACCGATCTCCCTCGCTGTAAGCTTACTACCCTTCCTAACCACCAATTCTCCCGCCATGATGTCCGAGCCGGCAGACATTACGTTCGCTCCGGGGGGCACGGGTCTGTAAACGTAAACGACATTCCCCTTCCTGCTCGTGTATTCCACCATCACCACCGCGTTCGCTCCTTTGGGCATCACCGCTCCGGTCGAGATCTCTACGGCACACCCCTTTTCCACCTCAACTTCCGGCAACTCTCCCGCCTCTACCTTTCCTATCACCTCAAGAGCCACGGGCCTATCCTCCTCGGCCCCGAAGGTGTCTTCGGCCTTAACCGCGTAACCGTCCATCGTAGCTCTATCGAAAGGAGGAACGTCCACGTCGGAGTAATAATCCTTTGCTAAAATCCTTCCGTTAGCTTTTAAGAGGGGAACGATTTCCGTCTTTCGTTCGAGTTTCACTCTTCCGAAAAGCCTCCTCTTAGCCTCATCGATCGAAATAAGTTCTCTGAATATCTTCCGCATGTTCGCATGTTCGGGCTTGGGGATATAGCTTTGACGTAAGCGTAAAATTAAGTCCTCAAGCCATTGAAGCATGGATCCGTCTCTGGCCTTGTTTCTATCGATAGCCCTGATACTCCTTCTGATAGCCCTGAGAGTAAACGTCAGCTTCGCGATATTCGCGGGCTCTTTTCTCCTCGGAATTTTAACGATCGAATTCCGAACTTTCGACAGACTGTTCTACGTCGCGACGAGCTTCCAAACCCTAAGATTGCTGGTAATAGTCCTTTCCGCATTCACTCTCGGCTATTCAATGCAGGAGTTGGGACTGCTAAGGAAGTTGTGCGATTCCGTCTCAAACTCGATCGGAAAACTCAGCCTGTTGATCTTGCCAGCTATAGTCGGATTCCTCCCGATGCCCGGAGGTGCTCTGGTTTCGGCCGTAATGCTCACGGATCTAATCAGGAAATACGAACTGAAGGCCGAAAAAGCCACTTTCGTAAACTACTGGTTCAGACACCTCTGGGTTCCGATATGGCCCCTCTACCCGAGCTTCGTCATAGCCATGGCCGTCGTCGAAGTCGAATTCTGGAAAATACTCGAGTCTTGCTACCCCGTAACGCTTGGAATGATCCTGGCCGGAGTTCTTCTCGCTAAAGATTTGATAGAATCGTCCAAGTTCGAAAGGATCAGTCTCAAGGATCTGATCTCCTCTCTCTATCCTCTGATAATCGTTGCAGTTACGGCTATAGTTCTCAAAGTCGATCTCGCTATAACTCTTCCTATTGCGGTGGCGATCCTATACATCCACAAGAGACCGAAATTCAGCGACCTCAAAAGGATCTTCCGGAGAACGATCGATCCGAAGATAATCCTGCTGATTTTTGCGGTGATGTTCTACAAGGATCTTATAGCCTGCACGAACTCCGCAAAGATATTCTTCTACCATCTCAGAGAGTTCGGAATCCCCATTCCCCTCGCCTCGTTCGTCTTATCTTTCGTAGTCGGATTTGCAGTCGGAATAGAGATAAGCTACTCCGCAATCGCCCTTCCACTGCTCACCGCTTTTACCGGTGTGGGGTATCATCTGATTCCCAAAAACCTCATGCTCGTGTTCGGCGCCGGACTTCTGGGAGTCATGATGTCCCCGCTACATCTCTGCCTGATTCTCACTTCCGAATACTACTCCGCGGAGATGGCGAAGGTTTACAGGTTCCTCGTTCCGGCCGGACTAATTCTGCTCACGGTCGTATGGCTCTTCTACATCCTATGACAAACTTAATTTGGTCTTGCGTTCACGATCTTCCATGGAGCTCGAGAGGTCGAAGAAGCTGTATGAAGAAGCTCTGAAGCTTCTGCCCGGCGGTGTGAGTTCTCCGGTTAGGGCCGTAAAACCCTTTCCGTTCTACACAGCGTATGCGAAAGAATCCAAGATATACGACGTGGACGGGAACTGCTACATAGACTACTGCCTCGCCTACGGTCCCCTGATTCTGGGACACGCCAATCCCGTCGTAAAGGAGGCGATCGCTGAGCAACTCGAAAAGGGCTGGCTTTACGGAACTCCGATAGAGCTCGAAGTGGAATACGCCAAGCTGATAACGAAGCTATACGACAGCATAGAGATGTTGAGGTTCGTAAATACGGGAAGCGAAGCTACAATGGCCGCCATAAGGCTCGCGAGGGGGTTTACGGGCAGAAACAAGATACTGAAGGTGGAGGGAAGCTTCCACGGAGCTCACGATGCTGTTTTGGTCAAAGCTGGAAGCGGTGCGACCACCCATGGAATTCCAAATTCCGCGGGAGTTCCTCCGAATTTCGTTAAGAACACTCTCCAAGTTCCCTTCAACGACGTCGAAGCTCTGGCGGAAATCGTAGAGAAGAACAGGGATGATCTGGCGTGCGTCATAATGGAGCCGGTTATGGGAAACGCCGGGTTGATCTTGCCCGAAAAAGACTACCTCAAGGAGGTAAGAAAGATAACGGAGGAGAACGACGTTCTGCTTATATTCGACGAAGTCATAACCGGATTCAGACTGGCTTTGGGTGGGGCTCAGGAGTATTACGGAGTTAAAGCGGACTTAACGACTTTAGGGAAGATTGCCGGAGGAGGATTGCCGATAGGCATTTTCGGAGGAAGAAGGGAGATAATGGAACTAATCGCCCCCTCAGGCCCGGTATATCAGGCGGGAACTTTCAGCGGGAATCCCCTAAGCCTGATAGCCGGATACACGACCGTGAAGTTCATCATGGAAAATAAAGTGCTCGAAAAGGTTAACAGAACTACCGAAGCTATCGCCGAGGGAATCGCGGATCAGATAGAGGACTCGAATATCGATTGCTCCATCGGATACATAGCCTCGATGTTCTGCGTTTACTTCGGCGAAACTCCGAAGAATTACGCCGACGCTTTAAAGCTCGACAAGGAGAAGTTCCTCAAGTTCTTCTGGGAACTGCTGAAGGAGGGAATATTCTTCCCGCCGTCTCAGTATGAGTGCTGTTTCGTCAGCTACGCTCACAGCGAGGAGGACGTTGAAAGGACGGTAGAGGCTGTGGGGGTATGTCTGAGAAGGTTGTAGTCGGAACGAGAGGAAGCAAGTTAGCTTTGGCTCAGACGGAGAAGGTGGTAAAGAAGCTCAGGGAGGCGGGATACGAAGTAGAAGTGAGGATAATCAAGAGCACGGGAGACATAATGAAGGACAGACCCCTCTACGAGTTCAAGGGGATGGGAGCGTTCGTCAGAACCCTCGAACAGGCACTCGTGAAGGGAGAGATAGACGTGGCCGTTCACAGCTACAAGGACGTTCCGAGCGCTCGGATGGAAGGAACTTCGATAGCGGCAGTGCTTGAAAGAGATAGTCCCTGCGACGTTTTTATTTCGAGAGATGGCTCGAAGCTTGAGGAAATCAAGCCCAACGCCGTCGTAGGAACATCGAGCTTGAGGAGGAGAGCCCAGCTTAAGAGGATCAGGCCGGATCTTAGGTTCGAGAATTTGAGGGGTAACGTTGATACTCGACTGAGGAAGCTCAGAGAGGGGCTATACGATGCCATCGTTTTAGCGGAGGCTGGATTGATAAGGCTCGGGTTGGACAAAGAGGTGGAATACCAAAGGTTGGATCCGGAAACTTTCGTCCCTCCGGCGAATCAGGGGATAATAGCCGTTGAAACGAGAGATGGTGAGGAAAATCTCGTGGAATTCATGAACGACGAAAAGACGGCTTTAGAAGCTGAAGTCGAAAGAGCGGTTCTCAGGGAGCTCGGAATAGGATGTGCGGTTCCCGCGGGGATATATGCAGAATACAGAGGAAAAGTTCGGTTGATATGCCAGATACTGACTCCAGACGGACGCGAAGTTGCGAGTGTAAAGGAGACACTCAATCCTTCGAGCGCGGTCGAGGAGGCAAGGGAGATCGCGAAAAATATAAGAAAAGGTTGGGATCCGAATGCACGATGAAATATTATTTGAATTTCCGAAAAGAGCGGTGGAAACCGTTAAAAATGTGTTAAAATTTCTGAAGGTTGGAGAACCCATAGTGAAAAGAGAGCCGAAAGATGTTCGGGTGGAAATACCCGTGATGTACCTCGACTTCGCTGTGGACAAGGTTCACTACGATCCGTCGCTTAAAGGCCCCTCTCCGAAGGGAAGACACGTAAAGGGTTACGACGTCGATATTGAGGAAGCTAAGAGGGCTGTGGAGAATGCACTCAAAGAGGCGAAGGTTCTCGAAGGCGTAGAGTATAGGGAGGCGGAGAGGGTTTGGGTAGTTCCGGTATCGTGGAGGAAACTCATAGTAATGCATGTAAAGGTGACTTACGACGGTAAGGAGATCGTTCCGGATTATGGAATTACTTCGGAAGTTAGAAGACGTATTTTATAGGATTGCATCGTTTTTGAAAAGGGAACGGCTTTTGTCAATTCTTATACTAGTTTACGTCGCCCTGCTATTTTTCGATTCTTCACTGATAAGGAGAACACCGAAACTCATAGACTACGAAAGCATCGCCACGATATTATCCTTTCTGATCGTTTCGAGAGGTCTGGAGATCTCGGGATTCTTCAGCAAGGTTGCAGGGAAGGTAGTCGAGTTTTCGAGAGGTTCCGAGTTCAGGCTCTTAGTCATTCTAATCGCAGTGGTAACTCTGTCATCAACCGTTATAATGAACGACAACGCTATTTTCGTATTTATCCCCCTAATCCTAACGATTTCCAGCGTTGCGGATATAGAACTTTCGAAGGCGGTAAGTCTCGTGGCGATCGCGGCGAACGTAGGTTCCTCCCTCACGCCGTTCGGGAATCCGCAGAACATAATCATCTGGAGAAAATACGACGTCCCGGCTTTGGAGTTCGTTGTTTCCATGTTTCCGTTCGTTCTGGCGTGGACGACGTTAAATTTAGCGTTCGCGTGGAAGTGTGCGAGGGGATGTATAAATGTCTCGGAGTTCCCGAGCGTTAGCGTGAATAAACGTTTGGTTATGCTGTCCATCACGCTGTTCGTTCTAAACGTGCTCCTCGTTGAAATAAACCTTCCATTTTTGGCGTTTCTTATTACCTTCGTTACGTATTCAACGCTCTCAAGGGAGACGATACTATCCATAGACCTCGCAATAGTAGCCGTGTTCGCGCTGATATTCGTCGATTTCGGAGAAATATCAAGACTGATCTCACCCCACATAGGTGTGGCGGGCTCGAATTTTGAGATCGTGCTTCTTTCCGCACTGCTCAGCCAAGCGATAAGCAACGTTCCGGCTACCGTTCTACTGTCGTCGAGATGTCCTTGGCTACCCCTTGCGATTGGCGTGAATCTCGGCGGAACTGGATTCGTAATCGGATCACTCGCAAACCTAATAGCGGTCAGGATGTCGAAAATAAGCCTGAAGGATTTTCACAGGTATTCTATTCCCTACTTCTTAGCGGCAACGGCGGTAACGCTCATCATTCTTATCGCCTAAACCATCCCGGTCCCAAAGCCGAAAACTTTAAATATCTGGTAAACAATTTTTTACCCAGATAAACTTATTTATAGAGGTGTCGCGGAATGATTCCCCCTTTACCGCCCGGAATGGACGTTCTGCTATGGCTGTTCGTAATGCTCCTTATCGGAATGGGTCTGATGATACTGGTCAAAGATCTCATTCCCGAAATCACACGGTCTTCTTCGGAAAGGGAGGACACCATGAGAGAGTTGTTGCGGGAGATAAGGATGCTTAGAGAGGAGATAAAGGAGTTGAGAAGGGAACTTAGAGAGTGAACCATGCCAACGGCCGAGGAGCTCGCCGAAATATTAAAGGTTCTTGCCAATCCGGTCAGGCTGAAGATTCTCGCCTTGTGCCTTTTTAAGGAAAGGAGTAGCAGGGAACTTAGAGAAATGCTTGGAATATCCAAACCCCTTCTTATAAACCACATAAAAAAGCTCGTAAACGCGAAACTACTCGACGTAAGGATCGCATTCGATGAGGAGAGGATGGTCGTAATGAAGTATTACAAGACGAACGAGTTCAAAGTCGTCATCGACGGAAAAGTTCTCGAGGAGATCTTGATAAACTCTTTAAAGTGAAGCGACTACTGGCATTCGGTGACGGGAAAGGTTTACATAGTCGGAGCGGGACCGGACGGTTTGGATCTGATTACGAAGAGGGCAGAAAAGGTTTTGAAAGAGGCGGACGTGATCCTTTACGACGAACTAATCGGGGAGGATCTGAAGGAGTTTTTAAAGAAGACTAAGGCCAAGCTAATAGACGTCGGAAAGAGGGCTGGAAGGCACAAGAAGGGACAGAAGGAGATAAACAGGTTGTTGGTCGAATATGCAAAGATGGGTAAGAGGGTGGTCAGGCTTAAGGGAGGAGATCCCTTCGTTTTTGGAAGGGGTGGTGAGGAGGCGGAGTTTTTAGCGGAACACGGTATTCCCTTCGAAGTAATTCCGGGGATAACCTCCGCCATAGCCGTTCCGGCTTACGCTGGAATTCCGATTACTCACAGAGCGTTCGATCCCGCGGTGGTCTTCATAACTGGAAGAGAGGCGAGAGAAAGGCTTAACTGGGATGCCTTGGCGAAGCTGAACGCCACGATAGTAATTCTGATGGGCGTATCGAACTTGCGTAAGAACGTCGAAAAACTGTTGAAGCACGGTAAAGATCCCGAAACGCCAGTAGCTATAATAGAGAGAGGTTGCACGAAGGAGCAGAGGGTTATAGTCGCTCCGCTGAGGGAAATAGCGGATGTCGCTGAGAGAGAGAAGGTAAGACCTCCGGCGGTAATCGTAATCGGAGGGGTCGTGAGGTTGAGGGAGAAGCTGGCGGAATTTTTGAGGTTCGATTAGGTGATGAACATGCTATCGGCCATAGCGGATATGATAAAGATCGGAAAGAAGCTCGGACGGCTTAGACTCATAGATGGGGCGAGCGGAAACATGAGTTGCAGGATGGACGATTACGTAGTTATAACGAGAACCGGAGCGATACTGGACGAGCTCACGCCTCAGGACTTCATAACCGTCAAGCTCGGTGAGGAATCCGAAGAGGCTTCGAGCGACCTGATAGTCCACAGTGAGATATACAGTAAGACGGATTACAAAGCTGTTCTTCACTGCCACGGAGTTTACAACGTCGTCCTTTCGCTCCTCATGAACGAAATAGTTCCGATGGACTTGGAAGGAAGGATGTTTTTGGGAAAAGTCAAAGTCGTCGAAGGAGAGTTTAAGAGCAGAGAGCTTGCGGAGAGGATTGCGGACGAGATAGCTGAGAGGGGTGTGGTGATAGTCAGAGGACACGGAATTTATTCCGCCGGCGAGAACATGTGGGAAGCTTTCAACAGAGCCTGCTATTTGGAGCACTCTTGCGAAATCATTTACAGATTCAAGAGGCTCGGAAATGAAGAGGCTTAAGAAAGGAAAGGAAAGAGTTCTCTTCGGAGTCTGTAGCGGGATAGCAGAATACCTGGGAGTAGATCCGACGATCGTCAGGATAATCTTCGTAGTCGCATTCGTCTTCGAACCGAAAATAGCCCTCATCTACATACTCTTAGCCGTAATAATGCCGGACGAAGGGGAGAAAATGGAGAATACGAGGGATCTGATAGCATACGTTTTGATAGGTGTCGGAATCGCGCTTCTGATAAAGGAACTCCTACCTTTAATAGCTTCCGGCCTTTTAGCGATACTCCTAATAGCTGTAGGCGTTAAGCTTCTGAAATCATGATCGTAGCAGTTGCGAGAGCGAAAAAGGATGCAAAGGCTTTGAAGCATGCTTTAAACTGCGAAGTCGTCAGTCTCGGGGGAAGGAGGAGTTTGGGGAATTTCGACTTTTCGATTTTCGAAAAGAAGATTCCAATATTCTTCTTCGGAAGGAGCGAGATCGAACTGGCTTTGGAGATGGAGGAGGAGATAAGGAAGGTTACTCCGATATACCAGGTCGTGATCTTAAGCAAGAAGGCCGTAAGGAACACGAGGATGGAGGAGATCCGCGAAGCTTTCGAGATGGCGAAAGCCAAGCTCAGGCTGGGATTCGAATTCGACGGCGTTTTCGCGTTCACGAACAGGAACAGATTAGGAGTGGAAGTCCATCCAGACTACGATGCTTACTTTGTTATAGGAGAGGGATTCGTTCGGAACACGAAAGAAGTCTTTGGAATAGAGATCGAGGAAGGAAATCTCGTAGTCAGGAAGCTCTTCAACGAGGAGTGGATATACGTCCCCGACCTCAAGGCGGTGATAAGCAAGAAGATCGGAGAGCCTTTGAAAGTTATCCTTCGTCGAGAGGACGTTAGGCCGAAGAGGTTGAACTTGGAGAGGATGGTCGAGAAAAATAGGGCGTGGCTCGAAAAACTCGAAGAGGTTGCGGTGGAGTTCATAAGGAGGAACGTGGAAGGAACGGCCGGAGTCCCTTTCAGCGGGGGAAAGGACAGCACGGCAACGCTCATCCTCGCTAAGAAGGCTATCGACGAAGTTAAAGCTTTATACGTCAAGGTTAGCCACGAGATGCCCTGCACGGAAGAATACGTAGAATACGTCTGCGAAAGGCTGGGAGTCGAACTCGTTAAATCCGACGTGCACTTCGACGTCGAAAAATTCGGATTGCCCACTCACAGCGATAGGTGGTGCACGAAGCTCAAGATGGAAGGATTGCAGAGGATTGCAACTCGAACGCTGATAGTTGGAGACCGAGAGGCTGAGAGCAGGGTTAGGAGGGAGAGAGGCGAAGTGGAGTATAGGGTGGCGAAGGAGATATTTCCGATAAAGTATTGGAGCGGTTGCATGGTTCAGCTTTACGTCCTGATGAACCGTCTGAAGCTCCATCCCCTCTACTACGAAGGATTTTACCGCTTGGGATGCACGATCTGCCCCTCTTTGAGCGATTGGGAGAGAATTTTACTCAAAAGGATTAGGGATGGGTGTATATAGCTCTGAGAATCTCATCGAACGACTCAAGTCTGCAGAAGGCGAACCTCTCGAACTGAACCACGTTGCCGATATCTTTTAACGCGTTTCTCTCCGCAAATCCTTTCCACCTCTCTTCCCCAAAAACTACGCATTCGACCACTCCATCCTTCGGAAGCCAGTGGATTATGTTCCTCC
This sequence comes from Archaeoglobaceae archaeon, assembly GCA_026986375.1. Classification (GTDB taxonomy): domain Archaea; phylum Halobacteriota; class Archaeoglobi; order Archaeoglobales; family Archaeoglobaceae; genus WAKM01. The sequence continues at coordinate 52,142 of JALSOQ010000009.1, read as the reverse complement.
CCTTCTTAACCCCCTTAAGCTCGAATCCCTCGAATTCGAACGTTCCTTTTTCTTTGTCCACCAACCTGACGTTGCAGAAGTCCTTGAGCCTGATCAAATCCCCCTCCTTCAGCCTTTCGAAGTCATCTCCGCAGATGTAAACCCTATTCGATCCGATAAGCTTTCTGTATCCGCCTTTCGTGGGGTTTAGGGGAACTCTTACCTCCACCTCCTCTTCCAGCCCCTCTATCCTGATCTCCACCGGATCCCAGACGAAGAAGTATCTGTTCGCGATCGGATCGATCAGCTTCCTGTTTTCTGCGTATAAATTCTTCACGCTAACGGATACGTCGTTCTCTCCGACCCCAAGCGATAGTATGAATTTCCTTATCGCCTCCGGCCTGAATCCCCTCCTTCTGAGAGCTCGGATCGTTGGTAAGCGTGGATCGTCCCAGCCATCGTATTTTCCCGCCTCTATCTCCTTTTTGAGTTCGCTCGTCGATAGCTTTCCGAACTCGTGGATGCTCACCTTTCCCCAGTGTTTCGTGAGCGGATACTCCCAGCCGAAGTAGGAGTAGATGAACCTCTGCCTTAGCTCCGAGTCTCTCAGATCCTTTCCCCTTATTATGTGCGTAATTCCCAATAGGTGATCCTCTATAGCGGATTCAAAATCTAAAGTCGGCCAGACGCAGAACTCGTCTCCGACGAGGGGATGATCCTCATAGATTATTCTAAACGCAACCCAATCCCTTATGGCCGGATCCCTATGCTTCATGTCCGTCTTTATCCTTATGACTACCTCTCCCTCCCCGAATTCTCCGTTGAGCATCTTCTCCCATATTTCAAGAGCTTCTTCAGCAGAAGTGTTCCTGTGAGGACATTCGACTCCGGCATCCCTGAACTTCTTGAACTCCTCTTTGGAACAGAAGCACGGATAAGCCTTCTCCATCTCAAGAAGTTTTTCGCAGTATTCGTAGTAAATCGGAATTCTCTTCGAAGCGTATATCACCTCGTCCGGCCTCGCACCCAACCACTCGCAATCCTCCAAATACCAGTCGTAAGCTTCTATCATCGGTCTCTTCGTGCGGGGATCCGTGTCGTCGAATCTGAGGATGAACTTGCCTTCGTATATCTTGCAGTATTCGTCGTTAACCACGATACCTCTCGCCGAGCCGAGCGTGGGAGGGCCGTTGGGGTTCGGGGCGAAACGCATGACGACTTTTCCCTTCTCCGCACCTTCGAGCGGTGGCAGTCCCTTTTTCTTCTCCTCCTTCGGCTTCGATTTGGCGGAATATTTTTCGATTAGCTTTCTTCTCTCCTCCTCGCTCAGAGATTCGAACTCCTCTACACATTCTTTAACGATTTCGAGGACTTCTTTAGCTTTACTTCTTAGCTCGGGCATTTCGGCCATTATCTTTCCCATTACCGCCTTCTCGTTCGGCTTACCGTATTTTACGGCGTTGAGAACTACGAACTTCATCACGATTTCCTTCATGTTAGCCGAAACACCGCCGGGATTTACTACACTTTCGCAACTGTGGAGTCTTAGAATGGAGATAGATAAAAAAAGTTAGATAAAAAAAGTAAAAAATAATTAAATTCAATCTACCTTCTCGAACCTGTCCTTTAGCTTGTTCAGAACATCCGGCAACGTCGTGTATTCCATCTCCTCCAAAGGTAACCTGTGTGGCTCGAACGGTCCATGCCTCCTCATGTAATCGCATATCTCCATAGCCTTCATCCTCGTGTATTCGAAGGCTGGATCGTCGAACATATCCACCGGCCCGACGAGCTTTCCGTTGCAAAGCTGGAAACCAGCGGCTACCACCCTCGGAGGGCCGTCGAACCTCGTGCACTTGCTGTATCTGAACGGAACTGGCATCATCGGACCGTTGTGACTTCCCCTCATCCATCCGCTAACGAGCTGAGGGAAGGCGAAAGCCTCAAGAATCTCTCCCACGGCAGGCAATCCGGACTGAGCCCTCACCACCGCAACCGGATCGTCCTTTCCTACGTATTTGTGCGCTATCTGGTAGAGCTTTTCGGTGCTTATTACAGCGACCGGTTCATCAGCCGGTAGCTTGCCTCCCTCCTTCGGATACACCCTCTTTATAACGTACCTTCCCTTCGCCCCTATCAAGGCAAGGAGGTCATACATCTCCTCCGGAGTGGACATGAATACCCTCCTGTGCTCCATTATGTCCCAGACTTCAAACCTGAAACCTTTGTGCATCGATGGATCTATGACAAGCCCGGCGGTGTTGAAAGGATCCGCGAACATCCTGAATATCGGCAGATTAAAAGCCCCGGGCTCGGTCTTGTCCATCATGAAGACTATTATGGGTTCGGCAGGTCTTTCTGTAAACTCCATCTCGGCCACACCGGGGCCGAGACCCCTTATGTTACCGGAAAAAGCCTCAGCAAGTAAATCCTGGCCAGCTGCGTAAAGCTTCAACTCTTTAGCCTTCTTGGCGCAAGCTTCGAACGTTTCCCAAGCGAGTCCGTGGATCTCCTCGCTGTCCACTCCTTTCCTGTGCGTCATTATCAATTCCAAGTCGTCTCCGGCGTTCATCACTCTAAAATCGATTATTATCCCCTTCTCCTTGGCCTCGCTCAGCTTCTTCTCAGCTACCACCTTTATTTCGTCGGGAACTGTGGTATGCCCGGCGACGCTACCGACATCTGCCTTTATAACGCTCACCGTTATCTTTTCGCTCATGATTATTTATATGATGCGTAAACAATTTAAACTTTGGGGTCAAAACTTTATCATCAGAATTATAATGGTGTTCGGTTATGAGGAGGTTGGAAAGATGTCCTACAGGAATTCCCGGATTCGATGAGCTCTGCGAGGGAGGACTCGTCAGAGATCGCAGTTACCTCCTATCCGGACCATCGGGTAGCGGTAAAACTATATTCGCACTCCAGTTTCTCGTGAACGGGATAGAGATGTTCAGGGAGCCCGGAATATTCATAGCTACCGAAGAGAGGCCCCAGCACATAAGAGAGCACGCTTCGGTGTTCGGATGGGAGTTGGAGAAATACGAGGACGAAAACATGCTCGCGATAGTCGACGCTACGTCGACGAAGATAGGGTTACCTTCCGATGAGAAGTACATAGACATAAGGCCTTTCGACACCCGTTCCCTGCTCGATCAGATAATAACGATTCAGGACGAGATAGGAGCGAGGAGAGCCGTTGTAGATTCGACTACGTCGATAGGATTCGCCATAAACGATGTCGCGAAGTTCAGGGTGGAGTTGCTAAAGATCTCAACTACGATGGAAGTGCTCGGTTTAACTTCCATCCTCACGTGCGAGATAATAGAGGGAGAGAACAGGTTTTCGAGGTTCGGCGTGGAGAACTTCGTCACCGAGGGAACGATAGTTCTCTATTACACGAGGATAGAGAACACCAGAGTCAGGAGCATCGAAATTCTGAAGATGAGGGGAACGAATCACAGCAAGAAGATACATCCGTTCGAGATAACCGACAGGGGAATAGTGGTGCACGCGAGGGAGGAGGTGTTCTCGGGAATTTAAAAAAATTTATTTTATAGAATTCCCTTGACTATCATCGATACAGCGAACTCTATCGCCGCCAGCAGAAGGAGGAGCTTGAAAGCCTTCTGATCGGCTTTAGGAATCGCCGCTATCATGCTCAGCAGTGGTGTGATCATCAGCAGTAGGACGCCTATCATGCTCTGACAGTCTGTATATTCGAGATTCGTGAATATCCAGTCGTATCCGTGAACGGTTATCCCTTTAACGTGCTTCCAGAAGTTAACGGTCGATTCGTTCCAGTATTTAGAGGCCATCTGTAGTGAGATGTATTGATTGTAGCCCATGAAGTAGGGTATCGAAGGGGCGACCATTACGGCAATGCCTATTATCGTAAATACCGTCATCACCTTTGCGAACGCTAACGCCATCGGATCGACGCTTATCTTTCTCTCCTCCATAGCCATCACCTCAGATTATGTGAGGTATGTAGCCCAAACCTTCGAGACCCTTTATTATGTTCAAAACACCCGCCAAGAACAGAACGCCTATCACGAGCCATCTGACGAAGGCAGGTCTTATGATTTCGGCTATTTTGGCTCCAATTCTTGCGCCGATTGTTATGCCGAGTATCGACGGGACTACCACCACCGGAAGCACCGCACCCTTGGCGAGATATATTCCGATGGCCGGAGCGTTTGCCGTGATGATCAGCATGCTCGTAGCTGTGGCAACCTTTATCGGCGCACCCATGACCAAGTTGAGAAGAGGAACGTTGGCCCATCCGGCTCCAAGTCCGAACATACCGGCGATGAACCCTATTACACCGAACATTATCATACCCACGGGCAGGTTCTTAATCTTATACTGAACTATCCTGTCTAAGCTCGGTTCATACCATTCCCCAACTATTCCCAGCTTTCTCGACCACGGGTCGACATCTTCGTCCCTCACTTCCGGGAACTCCACTCTCTTCGAGGTTATCATTATGAGGAACACGAGCAGTATAATTATACCGAGCAACAGTTTTACGTAGTATTTTCCGTTGGGTAGAGCGTTCGAAACCCAAAGCCCCACTATACCACCCAAGACCGACGTAATGACCATTATAGGCGCTATTACTGCGAAGAGCCTTATGTTGGCCAATCCTTTCCTGAGCAGGTAGGGAACCGAGGAGAGTGCCGAAACTACTGCCATGATCAGTCCCGCGCCTCTTATGAAGTCGACGTTGAACGGCGTAAGCACCGTCGCCAGTGGAACGTAAAGGACTCCTCCTCCCACGCCGGACACTGGCGATATTATTCCGATCAGCAACGTGAACACGAACAGAAACACGGGCCAAAACCACCAGTCCATGGAGTCACCTCCCCACGTTAACTCCGAATTTTACTCCGTATCCGATACCTTCGTTAACGGCGAATCGATAATAACAATATATAAGATTTGCCATTTATTTTGTAATTCAAAAAGATGTAAAATTATTCGAAGTCAGAAAAAAGTCAGAAGGGTATCTTCGGTTCCTTTCCAGTTGCCTTCGCGTAGGCCATCGCCACTCCTCTGTATATGAGGTGGGCGAACTTCGAGTAGGGTGCGTATGCTATTAGCATGAACACCGCTATCAGATGAACGACGTATAGGTAGTATGCGGCAGTGCTACCGGCCAACCTTGCAAGCTCTGTTATAATTCCCGTTATCGCCACAGCATAAAGCGTCAGAAGGAAGAACCAGTCGAAGTATGAACCTCCCTTAGCATCTGGATTCGTAAGTCTGTTGTATATTACCATCGAACAGCCTAAGAACAGCGCTATGGCACCCAAGTTGCCCAGTATCTTCGCCGGATGCCATATCGGAAGGTGGGGCATTCCGAAGACGTATTTTGCTATCACGTCCATACCGGCAGTAACTCCCAAAGCCAAGAATCCGTAGAACATCAGCAGGTGTGCGTAGTATCTGTTCCTGTTTACCTCACATACCTTGAACCAGCTGTGCTTTAGTATGTCCTTCAAAGCGTAGAACACCGCATCTATGAAGCACATCCCACCCTGAACTTCAACCTCCGCCCCTTCCTTCGGCTCTATAACTACGGTCTTTCCTCCTCCCTCCGTCAGTGCGTTCCAGAACCTCCAGAGGCCTATTGCGGCAATCGCAACAGCGAGACCGCCGAATATGAAACCTCCAGCCTCGACATATTCCATGGGAATGAACCTGCTGTATATTATCTCACCACTCGTAGGAACGCTCAAATTGAACACCGAAATCAAAGCACCTATCAGTATTATCGGTATCAAAACGAACAGCGGGAAGAACACGGGGTTGTTCACTATTTTTGTCATGAAGCTCGGCCACGAGTATTCGGCGATCATCCTCGCCCTCAAAGCTGCTAAGACGTCTCCCGGTCTGGCATCTCTCGGACAGAACTTCGAGCAGTCGTTACAGTTGTGGCAGAGCCAGACGTTTGGATCCCTCAAAAGCTTCTCCTTCAGACCCCACTGTGCCCAAATCATCTCCTTCCTCGGGAACGGGTTGTCTTCGGGGCTTAGGGGGCAGATTACCGAACACGTGGCGCACTGCATGCACTTCTTCAAAGTCTTTCCACCGAGCTTGATAACCTCCCTAACGAAAGTCGGATCCGCCTCAACCGCCATACCCATCACCTCAAAAAAATTTGTTAGAAGCCCTTGTATGGGTTCGGCCCGATCTTCTTGATCTCCTCAACAAAGCCGTCCAATATCTCCGGAATCTTGGGCCAGTCGGATATCTCAACCTCCACGAGCTTAACCCTCTCGGGCTCCAGGAACAACCTCTGCAGAGTTTCCTTAACGTTGTCCATCCTCCTGTTTGCAAGCTCCGAACCTCTTATGAAGTGACACTGGTAGTCCTCTCCGAACTTACAGCCGAGCAACAATATTCCGTCGATACCCCTCGAAAGCGAGTCCGCAATGAATACGACGTTCACGGAACCGAGGCATCTCACCGGTATTATTCTGACGAACGGGTTGAACTTCAGTCCGTTCTTTGCGGCCATGTCTATCGCCGGATAAGCGTCGTTTTCGCACGCAAACACGATTATCCTCGGCTTGTCCTCTTCGTTAGGAACGGAAACCGCCTTGAGCATCGATGAGATCATGTCGACGCTGTACTGCTTGAACGATATTATCTTCTCCGGGCAAGCTCCGAAGCATATTCCGCACCTCCTGCACCTCAAAGGATTCGGCTTCGGCGTTCCCTTCTCATCCTCATCGAGAGAACCGAACGGACACTCTTCGGTGCACCTCTTACACTGCGTGCACCTCTGCAGGAAGAAGTTCGGATAATCTATGTCTCCAGTCCTCGGGAATATGGTCTTTCCTTCCGCGACGAGCTCTACAGTCTGAATAGCCTTCAGAGCCGCACCCCTCGCATCCAACTCGCAGTCCCTTACGGTCATCGGAGCCCTTACGCAACCTGCGGCGTATATTCCAGTCCTCCTGCTCTCGTATGGGAAGCATATGTAGTGGGAATCGGGCATTCCGTAGCGGAGCGTCGGAAGCTCCGGCCCCTGCCTGTATTGCAGGTTGAGAATCCACTCCTTATCCTTCTTCTCGAAGGCGACCTCCTTGGGAACCGCGGGCTTTATGTGAGAATACGGCGGATCTCCTTCCTCCGGATACTCCTCCTTCGTCGTGTATAATCCATACATCGAAGAGAGCATTCCCGTAGCGAGAACTACGAGATCGACTCTAACCTTCACATCTTCCCCGAGCAGAGTGTCCGTGACCTCGACTATCAAATCTCCCCACTCATCCTCGTATATGCTCTTGACGGTTCCCTTGGTGAGGAATATACCCTCGTCGTCCTGTGCTCTCTTATAGAACTCCTCGTAAATTCCTACGGTTCTCATATCTCTGTAGAACACGTAAACGTTCGCATCCTTGTTCATTTCCCTTATGCAGAGCGCCTCCTTGAGCGACGTGAGACAGCAAACCGTGGAACAGTATGGAATATGCTCGGCATCCCTCTGGCCGGCACACAGAATGAACGCCACGTTTTTAACCGGTTTTCCGTCGGAAGGCCTTACCAGATTGCCCTCCTTCAGCATCTTTTCGAGCTCAACGTTTGTGATCACGTTGGCGTATTTGCCGTATCCCAAGTTCTCAAGCTTCGATGCGTCGTAAGGCTTCCAGCCAGTCGCGACGACTATCGCACCTACTCTGAAACTCTCCTCGCTACCGTTTCTGCTAACGACCACGTCGAACATTCCCGGCTGGCCGGATATCGACTTTATTATCGTGGAAGTGTAAACGGTTATGTTCGGATTCTCTTCTACTTCCTTAATCTTCTCGTCCAAGTAAGCGGACGCATCGACCATCTCCTTGTAAGGATACTTGCCCGGAAGGATCTTGGAGAAGTTCTTCACCCAACCTCCGAGCTCGGCCTCCTTTTCAACAAGATAGACCTTGTATCCCGCATTCGCGATTTCTATAGCAGCAGTGAGTCCGGTAACTCCTCCTCCGACTACGAGTATGTCCTTGGAAGTTTCTTCCTTATACGGTTCGGGCTTTTCCGCCTTCTGAGCCTTAACCACACCCATCTTAACGTAGTCCTCTGCCATCATCTGCGTGTTCTCGTCCTTCGGCTCGTGGGTCCAGGCTACTCCCTCCCTTAGGTTCACTCTCTCGACGAAAACGTCTCCGAAGTCGAAAACCTCCTTTTTAACCCTCGGAGAACACGCCGCTATTACTACCGCGTTAAGTCCTTCACCGCTTATGTCGTTCTTTATCATGTTGACTCCTTCGCTCCCGCAGAGGTGATCGTGCACCTTAACCGGAACCTTAAGCTCGTTCTCGACTACTTCCTTGATCTTATCGACATCTATAGCATCTCCAATTCCGCAACCCTTACATATGTAAACGGCAACCTTCTTTTCTTCGGACAATCGAATCACCTCCTAACAATCTGAATTGCCTTAAGAACCGCACCCGTGGCGTCCTGATTGCTCGAAGCTACATCCGCAGGCTTCCTCGCAACTCCGCACGGAATTATTCCTTCCTTCTCGATTACGAATCCGTAGTCGTCGTATTCCAGTCCTTCGATCTTCTGAACCGCAGTCGAAGGTTGCATGCCAGTAGCGAGCACGACCATCTCCACCTCCATGCTCACCTTCTTACCCGTCGAAGTGTCTTCGGCGTGAACTATCAGGTTTCCGTTTCCTGCGTCTTCTATCTTGGCGACCTTTCCCTTTATGAACTGAATGTTCTCGTCGCTCGAAACCTTCGCGAAGAAGTCCTCATATCTTCCGTATGCTCTTATATCGATGTAGAAAACGTAAACCTTCGCGTCAGGTATCTGCTCCCTAACGTATAATGCGTGCTTCATCGTGGCCAGACAGCATATCGCGGAGCAGAAGGGAAGGTGTTTCTCATCCCTACTTCCAGCACACTGGACGAACGCTATCGTCTTCGGCTCCTTACCGTCCGACGGCCTTACTATCTTGCCCTTCGTCGGGCCGTTTGGGGAGGCCAACCTTTCCATCATCATGTTCGTTATCACGTTAGGGTGATCGGGCAGGAGGTTCGTCAGCTTGGACTTGTCGTATGGATTCCAGCCCGTAGCTACTATGATCGCCTTAGCGTTTATCGTTATCTCCTCCGACTTCATGTTCAGGTCTATCGCATTATACTTGCACGCGGAAACGCACTGTCCGCACTTGTCGCAAGCTTCTCCATCTATGACGTATATCTGCGGAAAGGCCATCTCGTGCGGTAGATATATCGCCTTGCACTTGTCCATTCCGAAGTTGAACGGATTGGGGATTTCGACGGGACAGACCTCAACGCATTCCCCGCAGGCGGTGCAAGCGTCTGTCACGAACCTCGGCTTTTTCTCCACCTTAACCGTGAAGTTCCCTGCACTTCCCGATACGCTCTTCACTTCCGCCATGGTTATGTATTTGAGGTTCTTGCAGTTTTGCAGTCTCTTTAGCAGTATTTCCATTCCGCAGTAAGGCGGGCAGATCTTGGGGAAATACCTCGTGAGCTGAACGACCCTGCCTCCGAGGTATGGATTCTTTTCGACCAAAACGACGTTATATCCCGTCTCTGCAGCCTCTATTGCAGCAGTCAGTCCAGAAATACCGCCACCGATAACCAAGATGTCCGCTTCCATAATAACCCTCCTTTAAGCATTTTGGAATAACCTTAAGAAATTTAAAAGCATTTCCATTTATTCCAAAGCTTAACGATTTCGATTTTTTAAATTTAGAATAATTCATTTTTATAATTATTTGTGAATATTTTGTTCGATAAAAATAAAGGAAAAATTTAGAGTTGCCAGTCGACGATCTGGATGTATGGAACCTTCTGAAGCTCCCACTCGCCGGTCTCTGGGTTCTTCCTGCCGACAACGAAGCACTTCCAGTTCTCGTCGTCGAGCTTCGGATAGTCCGTTCTGTAGTAGTATCCTGGCCATCTCGTCTCCTGCCTGAAGAGCATGTGCTGGACGTGTGCTTCGGCTACGATGACTCTGTGCCACATCTCCCAGCATCTCATGAGCTCGTGGAGGTTCCTCGCTGCGAGCTTCTCCATGTCCTCCTTGAGCATCTGGAGTCTCTCCAACGCGATCTTCAGCATCTTCTCGTTCGTCTTGTACCACATCGAAGCACCGGCAGCGTATTCGTCCATGATCTTCTGCAACCTCCAGAGGGCCTGCTTCGGGAACAGGTAGTTCGGGTTGACGTCTTCTCTTGTCGAAGCTCCCTTGAACTGCTCGTATGTTACCATCGGCTGGAAGATCTTCTTCTTCAACTCCTGAACCTTAGCCTCGTCGATCTCCGGGGTCGGGTTCTGCTCTACTACGTATCTCACTGCCTCCTTACCTGCGATCCTTCCTTCCGTGAACGACCCGCTTGAGAACTTGTGCGGGTTAGCTCCAGAGCAGTCTCCTACTGCGAAGAGTCCCTTTATCGTCGTCATCCTGTTGTAGCAGAGCGGGAACAGCTTCTTGTATTCTTCCGGCATCAGATCCTCAGGTCCGCAGACCCACAGTCCGGCACAACCCGAGTGAGATCCCATCATGTAAGGCTCTGCGGTCATTATCTCGGACGGAACCTTCTCTGGCTCGATGTTCAAGGCTGCCCAGAGCAACGCCTGTGAAACCGTCATGTCGAGGAAGTCCTCCCAGGCCTCCTCGATCAGCTTCTTGAGGTCCTTACCCTCCTCGCTGAGCTTCTTGATCGCCCACTCCGTCCTCATGAGGATCGGACCCTTACCCTCGGTAAGCTCTACGAGCATCTGGTGGTTTCTCAACGGAGTGGGCGTCGGGACGGCATCGGCGTATGGCTTGTATTCGGCGATGGTCTCCTTCTTCTCGATGTAAACCTCATCGTAAGCGTTCGTAGCTACCGACTTGAACAGCAGGAACCAAGCACCTACCGGACCGTATCCGTCCTTGAATCTGGCCGGGATGAACCTGTGCTCCATCTGGCACGTGTGAGCTCCGGCCTCGATCGCCATCGCGTAACCGCTTCCAGTGTTGAACACCGCATACCATATCCTACCCATACCCTCTCCGGTGCTCCTCGGCCTGAAGAGTAACGTAGCTCCACCGGTAGCGAGGATTACCGCCTTGGCCTTGAAGATGTAGAACTTCGGCTCTCTCACGCTGAATCCTACCGCTCCAGCAACTCTCTGCGGATCGTTCTTATCCATCAGCAGGTGTGTTATGAATACTCTCTCAATTATGTTCTCCTCACCAAGAGCCATTTTAGCAGCTTCAGCGATAATCGGCTTGTAAGACTCACCGTGGATCATGACCTGCCATCTTCCCTCTCTAACGTATTTGCCGTTCTCGTCCTTCCAGATCGGCAATCCCCACTTCTCGAAGAGGTGGACGGTTCCATCTACGTGCCTTGCATAGTCCGCGACCAAGTCCTCCCTCGCGATACCCATCATGTCGAGGGTAACGTATCTCACGTAGTCCTCGATCGTGTTCGGCTTATCTCCGACCTGCTGGGCCCTGCCGGAAAGTCCAAGATACGTGTTTATAGCGGACAGACCCTGAGCGACTGCACCGCTCCTCTCGATTGCAGCCTTCTCTACGAGCGTTACTTTCAATCCGGCAGCTTTGGCCCAGTATGCCGCCTCGTATGCGGCTCCGCAACCGGAGAAACCTCCACCGATGATCAATATGTCCGTCTCTACCGTAACGTCCTCCACATCCTCGGGCTTGTATGTCTCTATATTCTTATATACCTCAACCGCCATTCAAAACACCTCCCAAAATTACGCCTTCTTCTTAACCTCAGGCAACTTGTCCATATCCAAAATCTGCGGCTCGCCAGCGAGCAGGTTGTTCTTCAAGTTGTCGAGGTTCGGCTCCGGGAATCCCTCGTAGGGCTGGATCGAGCCCCAAGGAGTCGTCCTGATCGGGAACTTGAACCTCAAGATCTTTCCGTTTCTGAACTTTATCGTCCACATTATAGCGTCGGTTCCTCTCATCGGAACACACTGCGCACCAAGTGGAACGAAGTCCACGTAACCTCTCATGTCGATGGCACCCTGCGGGCAGATCTTAACGCAAGAATAGCACTCCCAGCACATGTCCGGCTCTTGGTTGTACGCTTTCATCTGCTCTTTGTCCAACACCATAAGGTCGTTGGGGCAGATGTACTGGCAAGCGGTCTTCTCCAAAGCCTTACAACCGTCACACTTCTCGGGGTTTACATAACTTGGCATGCTTTCCACCTCCAATTCTAAATTTTCGAAATCCCAATACTTCAAACCATTGAATCGCCTAAAAATTTAAAAAATTTACTATTTTTTTCGATCATTCGATTTCTGGCGGGGGTATGTATTCGTCTTCCTTCTTCGCAGCTTCCTGAATTTCCGGCAACCTTTCGAGAACCTTGTCTATAACGTCCAAGGACTTGGCCTTGGCTATCTCCTCGAACAGCGCCCTCTTGAAAGCAACTGGGAGATCCTCGAGGAATCCTCTCGAATCTATTCTCGCCCTGTCGAAAGCCTTGAGGATCTGTTGAGCCTTGTCCTCCGGAACTTCGACGACGAGCATCTTTAGCTGTCCGCCGAAGAGATCCTGTACCTTCTCTTCTAGCGGAGTTCCCTTTATCTGCGCAAGCCTACTCTCATCCAAAATAACACCGATGTAATGCGGCATCTTCACCACCTCACGCCTTAGGTATTTCCATCGGCTCCAGATCGATTTCAAGGTTCTTGTTCAGGTTCTCAAGATACCTGTTGTTCACGAACGGGTAACCGAAGACCTTCCACCACTTAACGATAGCCTTGTAAACTTCCGGCCTCATGACCACTTTGGGCGGCATTACACCCTCTGCCACCATTCCTCTCAGGAAGGAACCGCTGAACTTCTGCTTCTTATCCACATGTCCGCAGTTCTCGCTGTATGCAATCTCTCCACATACAGGACAATACCAGAACTCGGCCATGTTCTGCGGTATTATCTTGAGTCCCTTGTCGACCTCGTTCGGCGGAGCTTCGAATCCGAAGCTCGGAATTCCTTCGCTCCAGAGTATCTGGGTGGCGTATTTGTCGTAGTATTCTCCCACTGCGGCGTGGTCTCTTCCGAACATGTGGTGGGTGCAACCCATGTTCTGCCTTATTATTCCGTGCAACAACGACTCGATCGGGTTACCGTATCTCATGTCCCAGAGCGTGAACGTCACCATGTGCCTTGAAGGCTTTATGTATCCGTATTTGTTCACGGCCTCGTGCCCCTCCAAAATTGCCTCGTTCGGGTAGTCTCCCCTCCTCTTAGCTCCTATGATGGCGTTTACGAGAATACCGTGGCACGGCTCGATGTCACCGGTGTATGCGGCACACTTCATGAGCATCTCGTGGCCCGTATGCGGGACGTTCCTCGTCTGGTGAGCGATGCAAGTCCTCCACTTCTTCACGTGCTTGATAACGGTTCTGCACTCAGCCGGAGGCAACCAGAACCTGTCGTATGGCTCCCTGAACTTCGGCGGGTTTATTATCGTCCACTTTCCGGCTATTACGTTCGGGTTCATGCACCTGTATATCATCCAACCCGGATGCTTCTCGTCGAACGGCTGTCTTACGACTTCGGGGTTCTTCTCCGGAGTTCCGAACGTCCTCGTGGCGACGTCCTTAGGATCGATCTTGTAGATCTCCTCTACATCCATCACTGCGAACGGCTGTCCCTTGAGCTTTAACAACAGCCTGTCGCCCTCTTTAACGTCGAGAGCCTTCAGATCCTCATCGCTCACGTCGAGCAGAATCGGATATGGGAATACCCACCCGCTTTCAAGCCTCCTCTCGTTCAGAACGCTCTCAAGCTCGTTCTGAGTCATCGAACCCTCAACGGGGCTGAAGAAACCGTAGCAGACGGAAACTATCTCTCTGTAAACGTGCCTTATCGGAACGCCCTTCGGATCGGTCGTGGCTTTGAGTTCGAACTCTATGGCACCTGCGGCCATGCTCTCGGCGTAGTCCTTCTTTTCTATAACTCTATAAACCAGCTCTCCACCGTGCGGTGGAGGCATCCTCAATTTGCCCATCTTTCCACCTCCAACGACTCCGTATCCAATACCGTCATTAACGACAGCATATATATTGTTTTCTATTTTTTTCTATATCGTCAATGATGATAATCCTGACGAACCCATATAAGCGTTTCGAAAAAATTGTAACAATAAAATCATACCGTTGGTAGGTAAGCACTATAGGAGCAAATTTGACCGAGACTGAAACGAACTTCTCGATTAATTTTTAACATTATATTTTTAAATAATAATTCCTACCGGTCGGGAAGCCTCATCTGCCTGTAGAGATCCAAGAGTTCGTCGAACTCCAAACCCGAATTGAAAACCTCTTCATCTACCTTGTATCCGTTCTTGGTCCTCTTCAGCATTTCCACCTTCAAAAACCTCCAACCGACCCTCGCAATCCTAACGGCCAAGATCGGTTCCGCTCCGAATATCTCGGAAAACTTCAGCAAGCCTTCCACATCCTCCTTTGAAACGTAAACGGGAAGGTTGGATCTCATCTTCACCTCTATAGCGATGTATCTCCTACCGTTACCGGCGATTATATCCGGAGAAGGATGGCTGATCGATCCGCTCGCGGGGGTTCTCACTGCGGCGAAACCTCTTTTCCAGAGCATGTGAACCAGTTCGAGCTCGTAACCGTATCCCTTCTTCACGGTTCTAAGACTGTCGAGATAATAGAAATCGTTTACGGAACGACCATCGTCCCTATGCCCTTCTTCGTAAACAGTTCGAGGAGAATCGCGTGCTCCCTCGATCCGTCGATTATGTGCGCCCTCTCCACGCCACCCTTCAAAGCCTTCAGAACCGCCTCAACCTTCGGAATCATTCCCCCCACTATTTTTCCCTCCTTCAGCATCTCTTCGAGCTCGGCGACACTCATCTTCGATATCAGAGAGTATTTATCCTTCAAATCCCTTAGAATTCCGGGGACGTCCGTCAGAATTATAAGCTTCTTGGCCTTCATAGCCGCAGCTATGTTTCCGGCTACTATGTCGGCGTTGAGGTTGTAGGTGTTGCCCTCCAAGTCGGTGGCGACGGGAGAAACGACCGGAATGTATCCGTTGTCTATCAAAATCTTCAGGATTTCGGGATTGACGTATTCAGTCTCCCCCACGTATCCCAAATCTATTACGACCTCCCTTCCGTTCTCCTTCTTTTTAATGACCTTCTTCTTCGCCACTATAAGCAAACCGTCCTTTCCGCTCAAACCTACAGCCCTTCCTCCGTTTTTTATGAACGTCGTTACAATTTTCGAGTTTATCTTTCCGTCCAGAACCATCTCGACGATCTCCATCGTCTCCCTGTCGGTTACCCTCAAACCGTCGACGAACTTAGGTTTTATTCCCAACTTCTCCATCTTCTCCGATATCTCCGGCCCTCCGCCGTGGACGACTATGGGCTTTATACCTACAAAATATAACAATAGTATATCTTTAATTGTGCTTTCGAGCACCTTCTCGTTCACCATCGCGTGACCGCCTATCTTTATCACCATGCACGAGCCGTAGAATTCTTTTATGTAGGGCAGAGCCTCTACCAAAACCTGAACTTTTTCCATACGTTCGAGGGGAAAACATTTGTTTAAAAGTTTTGATGACGGGCTATGAGGGAGATTCTGAGAAAGTCAATTCACTTCGTTGGTCTGGCATACATCCCGGCATACGACCTTCTCGGGAAGGAAGGAATGATCGTTACGGTAGGGATTTTAACTGCAATCGCAATTTTAGTCGAATTTCTAAGGCAAAGATACGATTTTATCCCCGAATTCCTTTTAAGAGATTACGAGAAGGAAAGCGTGGGAGCATACGTCTACTTCGGAATAGCAGCTTTCGTTATAACCGCATTCCTTCCGAAGAAAGCGTGCTTCGTGGGAATAGTTACGGGATCTTTGGGGGATGGAGTTGCGGGGATTTTAAAGCATCACTTCAGGCTCGGAAAGAACGTCTCGTCGTTGGGGATGCTGTTGTCATCCTCGGCTATGCTCGGAGCGATCGGCCTTCTTTCCCCGGAATCCTTAACGGCAGTTTTAGCCGGGACTTTAGCGGAGAGGATTGATAGGGTAAACGATAACCTGAGTGTTCCGATAGTTTCCGCCTTCATCTATCGAGCCTTAGAAATCGTTTTATGATCGATCGACCAATCCTCAGCATGGATCGCGATTCCGCCATAGAACTCCTCAAGAAGTTCGTCAAGAATGACAGGCTCGTTAAACACTGCATTGCAGTGGGGGCCATAATGAAGGAGATAGCGAGGGAGTTGGGAGAGGATGAGAACAGATGGGAGGTAATAGGTATTCTGCACGACATAGACTACGAGATCGTCGGGGGAGACATGGAGAAGCACGGAATAGTCGGTGCGGAAATTCTGAAGGAGCACGGATTCGATGAGGAGATATGCGAAGTTGTAAGAAGGCACAATCACAAGATCTTCGGAGATTACGAAAAACCCGTGGAAATAGCTCTCCAGTCAGCGGACGCTCTGTCCGGGCTGATAATAGCCTGCGCCTTGGTTAAGGGTGGAAAGATAACCGAAATTACACCCAAAACCGTTAAGAAGAAGTTCAAAGAAAAGAGCTTCGCCGCTGGATGCGACAGGGATAGGATAAGGATGATAGAAAGGCTGGGAATAGACCTTACGAAACTTTACGAGATCGCAATAAGGGGTTTGGTGAATGTCAGGGACGAACTTGGGCTTGAGTGAGATCTTAGCGGTAGTCTGCTTCGCCTTATACTGGGCGGCAGTGGAAGTTCTCAGGAGAAGGGGGACTCTCGAAAAGTTCAACGTGTCCTCCATAGGCCCTATTCTGATGATCAGAACTACGAAAGGCCTAAAAGTTCTCGAAGCGATATCCAAGCCGAAGAAATTTTGGAGGACTATCGCGACTCTGGGAATTCTGGCGGTTTTCTTGGGAATGGCTTTCATGTTCTCCTTAATTCTCATAATGGACTACGTGATGTTCACGAATCCCCCGAAACCCTCTCCTGCGACCAATCCGAGAAACGCACTTCTGATCCCCGGTATAAACCAGTTCATCCCCCTCGTGTGGGGGCTGATAGGCCTGATAGTCACTCTCGTAGTCCACGAGTTCAGCCACGCGATACTCTGCAGGGTTGAAGGGGTCAGGGTCAAGGCTTTGGGAGTGATACTGGCGCTGATCCCGATAGGCGGATTCGCGGAGCCGGATGAGAAGGAGTTGATGGACGAAAAAAAGCTCAGGAGGATTCAGAGAATAAGGATATTCTCCGCCGGAATAATCAGCAACTTCATCGTTGCCTTCATCGCATTCCTCGCTTTCTTCTACCTCTTAGGCTTTCTTCAACCGCACGCTATCGTTATGGTATCCAACGTGAAGGGAGTCGAGAACGGCAGCGTGATACTCAGCATAAACGGAATCCCGGTTTACGACGAGTCGGATTTGAAAAAAGCTCTGAGTTTGGGAAATGCTATCACCGTAAGATTGGAAAATGGAAAGACCTTAACGCTCGAAAAAGTTGCCGGAGTATATGTAGCTGGAGTTCTGAAAGGCTATCCAGCGGAAAAAGCTGGAATAAAAGTAGGAGACGTGATATTAGCGGTAAACGGTATTCCGACGCCGACAGTTGGAGATTTCATAAAGGTAATGCTTAACACGACTCCCAACGAAACTGCAACCGTCACCTTGTTCCACGACGGAAAGAAGGAAAACGTGAAGATGACTCTCGCGAGGAAGGGAGACCACGGGTTCATGGGCGTGCTGATAGGAGGTGATTACGTTTCGGGTTTGGTTTTGGGATACTCCGGAAGGTTGCTCGAAAGCCTGAGAAACGTTCCGAAGTCCCTTGCGGACGTTAGAGGGTGGCTTTACGTCGTAGCAATGCCCTTCATGTTTCAGGGGTTCAGCGGGGAAGTTATGAAGTTCTTCACACCAAAGATCTTGGGAAACTGGCTCTTCTACATCCTGAACACCCTCTACTGGGTCGGATGGATAAACTTCTACGTCGGACTCTTCAACTGTCTCCCGGCCGTTCCTCTGGACGGGGGAAGGGTTCTTCAGGAGGTTCTGACGGCGGTCTTTAGAGGAGAAAAGGGGAAAGAAATATCTGCGATGGTCGTAAAGTCGCTCGCGATGGTCGTATTTTTATCGATAATCCTATCGATTCTGATTCCAAATTTAAGATTTATTTAAAAATATTTAAATTCTCAAATTTTTAGGTTGACCGAAAAATTGATATAGTCTTGTGAATTAATATTCAATATGCCTTGGGGAGACGGAACGGGGCCTTGGGGATTTGGACCGAGAACGGGAAGGAGGGCAGGACTCTGCTCCGGTTATCCGGTTCCGGGATTCATGAACAGGTTTGTCTGGCCTCCCTTCGGAGGTAGGTGGTTCGGCTGGTGGAGGTTCAGGAGAAGGTTCGGAAGGAGGTGGTGGTGATGCCTTGGGGTTGGGGCTGGAGATGGTGGTTCTGGGCTACGGGAATGCCGGGATGGATGAGATGGGCATACTTCCCGGCCTTCGCACCTTCGTGGTGGGCTTACAGGCCGGAAGACGAACTCGAAATTCTCGAAGAAATAAAGAAAGAGCTCGAAGCGGAGCTTGAGGACATAAAGAGAAGGATAGAGGAGTTGAAGAAGGAAATCGCCAAGTGATTTTTTAATATTTATCTCGACACAGTTAAATACGTTTTTATGACAACGCTTTAACATGGGTATATTCGAGAAGCTTTTGGGCAAGTCGGAGAAGGTGCCGGTCGAAGAATACGAGGAGCTCGATCTGAGCGAATACGAGGCGGAGATAGAAAAGGAAGGAACTACGTATATAAGGGTCGTCGAAGTGACGGGAATAAACGAGATTCCTGAGATAAGGAGGCAGATATACGAGGGGAACATAGTGATAGCGGACGTCGGATACATAAAGCACGACAAGCTTCAGCTTGAGAGGATACTGAAAGATCTCAGACTTCTGGCCGAGGACGTGAACGGGGACATAGCGGGACTGAGCGACGATTACATAATAGTTACCCCCACGGGAATAAAGGTGGACAGGAACAAGATAAAGGGGGTAAGAAGTTAGCATGATCCCCTGTCCGATCTGCGGAAGAGAGCTCAGAATAACGATGACTACATACGAAACCCCGTTCTTCGGAAAGGTTTTGCTTACGTCCATAAGTTGCGAATGCGGATTCAAGCATGCGGATGCTGTAGTTGCGGAATTCAAGGAGCCGGTAAGGTTTACTATAAAGGTTAACAAAGATACGCTATTCGCCAAGGTGATTAGATCTACATCTGGAACTATAAGGATTCCGGAGCTCGGACTCGAAGTGGAGCCCGGGCCGGCTTCTCAAGCTTTCATAACGAACGTCGAAGGAGTTCTCATGAGATTCGTGGAGATCGTGGAGATGGCGAAGAGGTGGAATGAAGAGGATGAAGAGAAGGTCAAGATATGCGAGGAGATACTCGAAAGGCTGAGGAGGGCTATGGAGGGTGAAGAAGAGCTAACGCTGATACTCGAAGATCCTTTGGGGAACAGCGTAATTCTCTCGAATGACGCTTTCAGGGAGAGGTTGAGCGAAGAGGAAGCTTCCAAGCTTAAGACCGGCATGACGATCATGGACATAACGGGTTTGAGCGAGGAGGAGTTGATGAGGCTGGAAAAGTTATGAAAGACTTAATCGACTTCTACGTCCTGAAAAATTTGATGGGAGAAGATTTGGAGTTCGACGAAGCTCTTCGACTTTTCGAATTGCCTTTACCCATTTTGGGAAGGATTGCAGACAAAATCAGGCGTGTGAAGTGCGGGGACTTGGTGACCTTCGTAATAGACAGGAACATAAATTACACGAACGTTTGCGTTTCGAAGTGCAAGTTCTGTGCCTTCTACGCAAAAAACGAAGAAGAGGCTTACGTTTTGAGCAAGGAGGAGATACTGAAAAAGGTGGAGGAGGCTGTCAGTTTCGGTGCCACTCAGATTTTGATGCAGGGAGGAATGAATCCCGATTTGGGCATAGAATGGTTCGAGGATGTTTTTAGATCTGTAAAGGAGAAGTTTCCGAACGTTGCCATTCACAGCCTCTCCGCCCCGGAAATCTACTTCCTGGCAAAGAAGGAGGGAATGAGCGTTAGGGAAGTTTTGGAGAGGCTGAAAGAGGCGGGATTGGATTCCCTGCCGGGAGGGGGAGCGGAAATACTCAGCGACAGGGTCAGAAAGGTGATAAGTCCGAACAAGGTCGATTCGAACGGATGGCTGAAGGTTATGGAGATCGCCCACTCCATAGGAATGAAAACCACCGCCACGATGATGTTCGGCCACGTAGAAACGAACGAGGACATAGTGGAGCACCTGTTCAAGATAAGAGATCTCCAAGCTAAAACGGGAGGATTTACCGCCTTCATCCCTTGGACTTTCCAGCCGAACAGAACCGAGCTCTACGAGTTGGTCAAAGAGCCAGCTCCTCCTACGAGATACCTGCAGGTTTTGGCGATATCGAGGATAGTCCTGCATAACGTGAGGAACATCCAAGCCTCGTGGCTCACGCAGGGATTCGAAATAGCCACCCTCGCTTTGAAGTTCGGTGCGAACGATTTGGGAGGAGTCATGCTCGAAGAGAACGTGGTCAGGGCTACAGGCAAACCGTTCAGGCCTGCGAGGGTCGAGGAGATGGTAAAGGTCGCCAAGTCCATCGGAAGACCCGTGGCGCTGAGGGACACCTATTACAGAATTTTAAAGCTCTTTTAACTCTCCTCAAGTGGTATAACGTTCACTTCAAGAACTTCCCCTTCGATTTCCACTTTGAACTTCCCCTCTATCCTCCCTCCCGGAACGGGGAACGGTTCTTCCTCCATCTCCCCTTTCAAGAATTTCAAGCCAGTCTGAGGGAATAGGGCGTATAGCAAAACATCCTCGTCGCTCGGATTCTCGATTCCAGCCTCAATGAGCTCCTGCCTCCTCTTTTCGAATTCTGGTTCGAGCAAATCGGCGGGACGGCAGTCTATGGGCTTTTCATCACCTAAGATCTTCTTCCTTATCTCTTCCTTTATAGGTGCGGGAGTCCTGCCGTACATCCCCCTAACGAGATCCCTCGTTTCCTTCGTTACCACCTTATACCTCTCTCCCGTCAAAACGTTCAGAACCGCCTGAACTCCAACGATCTGGCTCGTCGGTGTGACCAGAGGAACGTATCCCAAATCCTCCCTCACCCTCGGAACCTCCTTCAGAACCTCGGGAAGCTTGTCGAGAGCGTTGTTCTCCTTAAGCTGGGCAATGAGGTTCGAGAACATTCCGCCCGGAATCTGGTAAACCAAAACGTTCGTGTCGGGAATGGTCGATCTCCAGTCGAGGTATCCGGAATACTTCTCCCTAATCTTCATGAAATACTCCCTAACCTCAAGCAGAACGTCCAAATCGACACCGGTATCGTAACCCAACTCGTTAAGAGCGTAAACCATGCTTTCCGTAGGTGGATGGGACGTTCCTCCGCTCAGAGGAGACATCACAGTGTCTATCATCTTCGCCCCCGCCTCTACAGCTTTAAGCAATGCCATGGAGGCCATTCCGCTCGTGTAGTGGGAGTGAACGTCTATCGGCAATCCGACCTCCTTCTTCAAGGCCTTCACGAGGCGGTAGGCCATCTTCGGAGAAAGAAGCCCGGCCATGTCCTTTATACAGAGAGAATCCACCTCAAGATACGCCAATTCGTTCGCAATTTCTATATATTTCTCGATCGTATGAACGGGGCTTATCGTGTAGCATATCGTCCCTTGCACGTGTGCATCGCACTTTTTCGCGGTCTTTATTGCGGTAACGAGGTTTCTGACATCATTTAAAGCGTCGAAAATTCTGAATACGTCCATTCCGTATTCTGCCGTTTTCTGAACGAACTTTTCCACTATGTCGTCGGGATAGTGTCTGTAACCGACTAAATTCTGCCCCCTGAGGAGCATGGATATGAGGGAGTTCTTTATCCTCTTCCTTATCTCCCTCAGCCTCTCCCAGGGGTTCTCGTTCAGAAATCTATGACAGGCGTCGAAAGTCGCTCCTCCCCAAACCTCGAAGCAGTAAATTCCGGCCTGATCGAAAGTTTCGAGAATGGGAAGCATGTCCCTCGTCCTCATTCTCGTAGCTAAGAGGGACTGATGAGCGTCTCTAAGGGTTAGATCGACTATTTTGACCTTTGCCATCGCGTAACGTAGCGAACAAGATTTATTATACGTTTCGGCGAAACTATTAAATATCTACCGAACACGTGTTCGATGATGAAGTTGATGGAGTCGGCGTTCGTAATAGCGATGTTGATTCCGTTCGCAGTTCAAACGGAATGGACCTACTACTACTGGATCGCGGTAGCCACAGCTTACTTAGCATACATAGCACTTAGGAGGTGGGAGTATGAATGAATTCATAGCCCTAACGATCATCTACGCAATCTTAGGAACGGCAATAGCCATCTACGCGAGGGGGGGCGTTAGGACACAGGAAGATTACTTCATAGGTGGTAGAAACATCGGGGGAATCATATCTGCACTAACCTACGCCGCAACTACTTACTCGGCGTTCATGATGGTCGGATTGGTAGGACTAAGCTACATGACCGGAGTTGGGGCGGCAGGCTTCGAATTGATGTATCTCGTCGGGACACTCTTTCTGCTTTCTTACTACGCTCCGAAGGTTTGGAGACTCGGGAAGGAGAAGGGTTTTGTTTCTCCGGCCGAGCTCTTGGCTTTCAGATACGGAGCCACGACTGCCAAACTCGCCACCATACTTGCGCTAATCGCTCTGATCCCATACACATCGATTCAGATGATCGGAATAGCTCTCATACTGCAGAAGAACGCCGGAATAAGCTTTGCGAGCGGTGTAGCGATTGCATCCATCCTGATAGCCCTCTGGGCTTTCTTAGGCGGGCTTAGGGGAGTGGCTTGGACGGATGCGGTTCAAGGGATCTTCATGCTCACCGTCGCGATATTGGCGGTCCTTTGGACTTTCAACTACGTCGGAGGGTTCGAGATTCCTAAGGAGCTTGCAGTAGTTCCGAACGAGTTCTGGACCCCCCTCAAGTTCGCCACGCTAACGATTCCGTGGTTCTTCTTCGCACTTACGAATCCCCAAGTATTTCAGAGGCTGTTCATTCCGAAGGACGAGAAGGCTATAAAGAGGATGGTCGTTCTCTTCGGCATTTTCGGACTGATTTACACGGTGCTCGTAACGTTCTTGGGATTGGATTTAAGATTTGGAACCGAAGTAGGGAGGTTTCCGTTCGTTGCGGACAGGGATAAGGTCACTCCGACTCTGCTCGGCATCATGCCCGCTTGGATTGCCCTTCCGTTGGCTCTGAGCATAATAGCGGCTGCTGTAACCACCGCAAATTCGATAATCCTAACCCTGTCTTCTATGGTTTTGAGGGACGTCATCGGAGAAAAAGCCAAGGTCGTCGGAGGAAAGGTAATAGTGATTGTTTTGACCGTTCTGGTGGCGATTTTCGCTTTGAAGAGGGTGAGCTATATAGTGGAGTTGGCCGTGCTATCCTCGACGATTCTTCTCTGCCAGCTACCGCTGATTTTAGGAGTCTTTCACTGGAAGAGAGGTGGGGAGAAAACGGGTCTGGCGACGCTGGTATGTGGATTCACTACGGCCGTAGCCCTTTCGGTGATTAAGCATCCTATGGTTTCGATAGCAACGTTCTTGGTTTCCTTCGTCGTGTTCCTTGCGATCGGCTTAATAGAGAGGTAGTGGAACTATGCCCGCCTTCCTACAAGCTTCGATGTCGACTAAGTATCCGTTCCATGGATTTCTATCCGTTAAATTCTTCCAATTCTCGTTCAACTCCCTCAAACCTTCGTTTAAAGCTACGTTAAAGCTCGAATTGATAAGGGTCGTTTCGAGAGCATACATCAGCTTGTTATGAGGATCTTCCCAAGCAACCAGTGCATGATCGGGCAGAAGGACTATGAAAGTCCTTATACCCAAAGCCTCAAGAGCGGATGCGAAGAGAACCGCTCCATCGACGCAGTTTATCGCCTTAAGCTTTAAGGATTCTGATGGAAACCTCACCCTCTGAACGTAATCCCTTCCGTATAGGAAAGGGGTATTAACGTAGCTGACGTTGTATTCGAACTTCAAGGCGTCGAATATCGCCTCCACCTGCGGCAGAACCTTTCCCTCAACTCCCTTAAGCTCGTGGTTCGGAGCGAACTTCTTGGCCTTGGCGAGCAACTCCTGAACTGCCTCGCTGTTTGGAGTCACGAAAACCGCTATGTAATCCTGCATGTTCTTCATCCTCCCGTCCTTAAGCTTTAAAGCCCATACCATGACGTTTATCGGATAAACGTCCACCATCTCCGTCTGTTCGCAGATAACATACCATCCATTCCCTCTCCTGCATTCCACGACGTAATGGAGTGGGATTTTCGTTTCGGATTTTATCTCCTCGATCTTGTCCAAAATGAGGGGGATGGTTTGGTTTATCTCCACGGTCTTTCTCGGAGGAATCGTAACGGTCGTTACCGCCTTGTAGCTAATTCCGACGTATTCCGAGGTGATTCTGACCGTTATCGGCATGTCGGACGGATTGGTCAATTTGAAAGTCACGTCCGGAATCCTCTGCTCCCAGAAGGCGTTGTAGAAGGCTAAGGGGTAGGGGCTGTAGTATGTAACCCTAACGATCGGCTTAACGTTCCCGCTACAGCACGGAAGGCTGAGCAGTATTAGAACCATTAAAAGCTCTCTCCTCCCGAATCTCCACATACAACCCACCAACGACCGAAACGTTTATAATCACTTGCGTAAACGAATTTTTCGGACGGGCCGGTAGCTCAGCCTGGTAGAGCGTCGCCTTGGCATGGCGAAGGCCTGGGGTTCAAATCCCCACCGGTCCACTTTTCCGATGAAGACCATAACCCCTTCTGATTCATGATGACGGAGCCAGGGCTGAGGATCTTATCCTCTCCAAATGTTGCTCCCCCTTCAGAAACAGGATTATTATGAGGAAGCTCGTTATTATCAGCGGTTCGACTCCCAAGAAAACGTGATGGAAGCTCTCCATGAACGCTTTAACGAGCAATTCATACGCCTGAGGCTTACCGATCAATGCGAGGAGTTCGGTCATCTTGAACATCATAGGGCTCGGAATCACGTTCTCCAATCCCGTAATCTCGCTCATCCTTTTCGTGAAGAGTATTGAGCCGAACGTTATCCCCATCGCCCTCGCCAACGAGTTGAAAGTCATGAAAGTCCCTCCGGCCATTCCCGTCTTTTCTTCGGGAACCGCGGTAATCATGACGTTCATTGCCACCGGCATTACGAATCCCATTCCAGAGCCTAAGAACATGAATATCATCGCGAGCTCGTGGTATTCTATGTTTTTGGGAATTCCAGAGAGCATTAGGAGTCCTATCGAGAATATTAAAGGCCCGACGCTCATCAGATACTTGGGATTCACCCTATCGCTGAGCCTTCCGGCTATCGGGCTCGTGAAGATGTTGACAAGCGTAAGCGGTAGGAGCCAGATTCCGCACTCCTCAGCAGTAAGCCCCTTGACCCCCTCCAAGAAGAAGGGGAGGAGGAAGAGGGATGCGGATAGACCCATCGATAGGAAGAATAGTCCCAAAATGCTTATGCTGAAGTTGCCTATCTTGAAGAGCTTCAGATCGAGGAGGGGATGCTCGTAGCTCAGCTCTCTCATGACGAATGCGAAGAGGAACGGGAAGGAGATCAGAAAGCAACATATCGTCTTCTGAGAATCCCATCCCCAGTCCTGACCCTTTATTATCGCGAGGGTGAAGGAGCCCAAGCCGATGGCTATTAAAACGAGACCGACGATGTCGAGCGGTTCTCTCGTCTTTTCACCCATCGGAGGAAGGAGAAGAAGACCCAAAATCACGCCCGCAACTCCTATGGGTATGTTGATGTAGAACACCCAGTGCCAGCTTAGATGTGTGGTAACCCATCCCCCGATTACGGGCCCCAAAGCGAAGGATGAGACGGTCAGAATCGACTGAACTCCCATTGCAACTCCCCTCTTACCCGGAGGGAAGAGCTCCGCTATCGATGCGGAACTGTTGCTCAACATCATCGCCCCGCCTATGGCCTGAACTATTCTGAAGAATATCAACGCCATCAGGCTCCAAGATTGAGCGCAGAGAAAGCTCCCTATCGTGAATAATCCTATTCCCGCCACGTAAACCAAATCCCTTCTGTAAACGTCTCCTATCCTTCCGAAGGTCGTAAGGAGGACAACGAACGTGATAAGATAGGCGTTCAGAATCCACTGGATGTCGGAAGCGGTGGCGTTGAAAGCTTGGGCGATCTTGGGGAGTGCTACGTTCAGAATGCTCATGTCCAGCACTGCCATGAATATTCCCATAGATATTGGAATCATCGACAGCCAAGGGTTCCTCCTCACAGCCCTTGCAGTGATGGGAAGACATTTATATCTTTTCGTAGTTGCAACTACTACATGAGGGCGTCGAGGTTACTGGCTCTGGTGCTTCTGATATTAGCGGTGCAGTGCGTTAAGGCTGAGAGCGCGGACTTCACGTTTCACGTTACTCCGATTAACAGCGTTCTGCATCCCGGAGATAAAACACCGCTTACCATACTCGTGGAAAACCAAGCGGAGCTCAAGAACTTTCCCATGAACGAGAATACGTCTCAAGCCATTCCTATGCTAACGACCGCATACAACGTGAGGGTGGAGTTGGAACCATACGACGTTCCGATAACCGTGGAAAACGTGAATCCTCAGCTTTTAGCGTCGATCCCTAACGGGGGCATGATGAAGGCCGTTTTCATCGTCAAAGTTTGGAACAACGCGAGCGAAGGAGTTTACAGTATCCCGGTGAGAATAAAATACGTCAAATACGACTTCTACCCATCGTCCACGGGCTTAATAATCTCCTCGGAGGAGGACACCTACACCGCATACTTCAAGATAAAGATAGTTAAGAGAGATTACGATTTTTCGGTGAAGCCTTTGAAGAATATAGCTTTCGAGGGAAGGGAGAGCGTTATAGTCTTAGAAGTAACCAACACCGGTAGATACGAGATGAAAAACGTTACGGCGATTCTGAACACCACTCCCCCGCTGAAACCCAATCCAAAGGGGATGACAGCCTTTTTGGGAGACCTCAAACCGGGTGAAAAGAGGAGAGTGGAGTTCAAGGTCTTCTGCGCTGATGGAGCTTTCAACGGAACGTATCCGGCGAACGTAGTTTTAGCGTTCACCACCGAATCCGACAGACCCTTGATTTTAAGAAAGTCGTTTGGAGTAAGGGTTGAAGACGGGAAATTCTTAAAGGTAAAGGTTCTCGAATCTCTAATAACTCAGGGAAAAACTGTGAGAGTTTCGAGTGCAGAAAAGATGAACATTCCGGCATTTCCACCCTTTAAAGTCCAGCAGAAGGTGATTACAACTTCCGGAATAGTAACGATTCCTTCAAAGGGCTTCGTAGTCCTCGAAGTAGAGAACGACGGATACTCCATGAAGAACGCATACGCGGTTCTCTTAACCGACAATCCACTGCTGAAGGCCGAAAATATGGTTTACATCGGAAATTTCAAAAAGGGTGAGAAGAGAATCCTCAGGTTTTACCTGACGTGCTACGCCCCTCCGGGGAGCTACGTGGGTTATCTCGTGATAAAATACAAGAAGTTCGGGGACGAGCTCGTAAGTCCGAAGCTCTACGTTAGATTGAAAGTTTTGGGAGTTCCTGCGTTGAAAATAGAGAATGTCACCTCCAACTTGGCGGTAGGAATGGACGGGGAGATAGACCTCAAACTTCGGGGGAACTACACAAAAGCGGAACTCTACCTCCTCTCTCCGGACGAAAGCGTTCAGCCCCTAACTTCGTTCTCAACCGTAACGGGTGGAATTGCGAAGTTCAGGGTTAAGGTCAGCGGAAACGCCTTGCCCGGATACCACAGGCTTTACGTGGTGGAGAGGTTCGATTGTGGGGATTTGAAGGATCTTTCGAGCGTCGCGGAGTTCGAAGTTTACGTCAAGCCGAAAACCGCATACTTCCAGATAGTTTCCGTGAAAAGCGAGGGGATGTTTCCCGATTCGACCGGAACGGTTTACGTGAGCGTGAAGAACGCCGGAACTTCTGCGGTTTACAACGCGGTCGTTCTGCTCTACGTTCAGAATCCATTAAGCATCGCGGGAACGAGCGAGCTCGGAGGGATAATAGGCCAGTCACAGCCCGGAACTTATTTCATAGGAACTCTAAGACCGGGAGAGGTTAAGGTCGCGAAGTTCAGGGTTAAGGTGGACAAGCATGCGATAGCCGGAAGCTATCCAGCTACGGTGAAGATAAAATACTACGACTCTCAGGGGTATTCCTACACGTCCGACGCTATAACGATATCAGTCGAAGTCGAAAATACCCCCCTAATAAACCCGCTAACTATCACCGCGATGACACTGGCGGTGATAGGAGTGGCGATAGGAGTCCGCTACTGGAGGAAGAGGGCTCAGTAGTGGTAAAGTTCATCACCGTTCAGCGGCTCGCTCTCATCATCGCAACCCTATTTTTTTACATCCGACGATATATCCTTGGCGATGATGAGGGGCCAACGCACTGATTCGTGATGATATGTTCCGCCTCTGAGCAAACTATATCTTCCAGAGATCGAAATTTTCCCGATGCTCGAAAAATATTTGGAGGCAGGAAAAATAGCTAAACAGGTTAGGGAAGAGGCCGTAAAGCTGATAAAGCCGGGAGTAAAGCTTTTGGATGTTGCGGAGTTCGTTGAAAGCAGAATCAGGGAACTGGGAGGAAAGCCGGCTTTTCCGTGCAACATATCCGTAAACAGCGACGCAGCCCACTTCACACCCAAGGCGAACGACGAGAGGGTTTTTAAGGAAGGGGACATAGTGAAGCTCGACATAGGCGTGCACGTCGACGGCTACATAGCGGATACGGCTGTGACGGTCGATTTAGGGGATCACGAAAATCTCGTTAAGGCGGCAGAAGAGGCTCTCAGGAAAGCGATAGAGGTCGTTCACGCCGGAGTGAATACGGCTGAGATCAGCAACGCGATATACGAAACCATAACCGAATTCGGATTCAAGCCCGTCTTCAACCTAACCGGACACGGCTTGGATCACTACCTCGCCCATGCACCTCCTACGATATACAACTTCAGAGTGGAGAAGGGTGTCGAGCTTAAGGAAGGGATGGTGATAGCGATAGAGCCCTTCGTGACGAACGGTGTTGGGAAAGTTACCGAGAGGGGGGAGTGCGAGATATACTCTCTGATAGCGTTGAAGCCCGTCAGGATGAGGCAGGCGAGGGTGCTCGTTGAGGAGATTCTGAAAAAATACAAAACGTTGCCGTTTGCGAAGAGGTGGGTGAAAGTTTCGGAAATAATCCTCGCGAAGCTCGTGAGGGAGGGTATTCTTAGGGCGTATCCCGTGCTCACCGAAGTTTCGAAGGGACTCGTAAGCCAAGCGGAACATACTGTAATAGTCGAGGAAAACGGGGCGAGGGTGATAACTTGATAACAATTCTTTCAGGAGGAACCGGAACTCCGAAGCTTTTGAGGGGGTTGAAAGAGATCGTTGACGATTTCGCGGTCATAGTGAACACGGCCGAGGACATCTGGATTTCTGGAAACAAGCTCTGTCCGGACATAGATTCCGTGATTTACGCTTTAGCGGACATCATAGACGAGGAAAGGTGGTGGGGGATAAGGGGGGATACGTTCAGAACGCACGAGCAATTAAGGAAGCTCGGATGGGACGAGTTCATGGTGATAGGAGATCTGGACAGAGCGACGCACATATTTCGTTCGGAATTGCTTAGACGAGGCCACACGCTGACGGAAGCTACGAGGATTCTGAAGAACGCTTTCGGAGTTAAGGCGGAAGTGTTGCCGATGTGCGAGGAGGAGGTCGCAACGATCGTAGTAACTCCCGAGGGGGAGATGCACTTCCAAGAGTTCTGGGTCAAGCGTAGGGGTGAGCCGGACGTTCTGGACGTATATTTTAAAGGAATTGAGAATGCTAAGGCTACGGATGACGTGATTAAGGCTTTAGAGAAGTGTGATGGTATTATAATCGGCCCGAGTAACCCGATCACGAGTATAATGCCGATCGTTTCGGTTAAAGGGGTAAAGGAAAGGTTAAGGCGAAAGAAGGTCGTTGCCGTATCGCCCATTATAGGGAATAAGCCCGTAAGCGGGCCGGCCGGAAAGTTCATGAAGGCGAAGGGATTCGACGTCTCTCCTTTAGGAGTTGCGGACGTTTATGCTGATTTTTTAGATGTCCTCGTCGTTCACTGCTCGGATACGGATTTTGCAGGAGAGTATGATGGAATAGAAGTCTTAGCGACCGATATCATCATGAGAGATAAAAATGATGCAAAGAATCTGGCAGAATTTTTGCTGGAAATTATGTAAAGATCCTCAGACAGCCATCCTTTCATCATTTCTCAGAAGCTCACCAGCTACATCATCGGTTTGTGCGGGTCGCCCGTATCGGCCCCTCATTCCGAAGTCGGAGCCTAACCCCCATGCGACCCTGACATCTTAGGATACGGGAGGATATAAACGTTCCGCTACGGGAATCGCAGACATCACGCATATCGTTACTGTATCTCCCCTCTTCAACCCCATTCTTATCGCCTTAGACTTTATCGTTTCCGCGACGAGCTCTATTCCGTTCACATCCAGCACGACTCTGACTGTGGAAAGCGTCAGGGGGTACACGTCCAAGACCTCCGCTTCGAACACGTTCTCGCTCCTAAATTTGCAGTTGCTACTGCTTATTATCAGAACATCCTCGGGACGGATTCCCAACACTACATTACCGCATTCGTGCGTTCCGTCGAGGACTATCCTCAACCCTCCTTCGAAAACGTAGCGTCCGTTCTCCCTAACTATCCTCCCTTTGAGCAGGTTCTTGACTCCTACGAACTTCGCTACGAAAAGGTTTTTCGGATTCCTTAGGATTTCGTCCACGCTACCGCACTGCTCTATCTTCCCATACCTCAGAACGGCCATTCTCTCCGCGAGAGATATCGCCTCTATGAAGTCGTGGGTTACGTGAACGAAAGTAGTTTCCGTTTTTTCGTGAATTCTCTTCAGTTCTAGCAGAAGACTCTCGTGCGTTAGTCTGTCCAACGAGTTCAGCGGTTCGTCGAGCAGTATAACCTTCGGCTCCACCGCCAGAGCTCTTGCAAGTGCCACCCTCTGCTGTTCTCCCATGCTGAGCGTGTCGGGCTTTCTCTTAAGCAGATGCTCTATTCCGAGCATCCTCGCAACTTCCCTAACCTTCTCCTTCCTGCTACCTCCCCTAATTCCGTATCCTATGTTCTCCTCGACGCTCATGTTGGGAAAGAGATACCTCCCGTGGCACATCACGATTTTTCGCTCGTTTATCGACTTGTTCGTCACGTCTTCGCCGTCTAAAATTATTCTTCCGGAATCGGGCTTCCTAAATCCGGCTATGATTTCGAGCAACGTCGTCTTTCCCGCACCGCTCGATCCCAAGAACACGAAGTATTCCCCATCCCCAACTTCGAGCCTTTCGATTTCGAGCATGAAGTTCTCCAACTTCTTCCTGAGATTTTCGATTACGAGCATTTTTAAATCGTGCGAATGTCCGATTTATAATTCTAATTTATAATTATTCATAATTTTTATGAAAAAGAGTGAGAAGGTATCTTAAACGGTCACATCGGATCTCAATCACAGTTAAATAGGGATACAGCTCCAAAAGGGAGTATGGAGGAAGGAGAGGTTTGGGTCGAGATGGTCACGTTCATTCCGGTTGAAGACTGGTGGCTCGAAGAGGGTTGAGTTTTTTTATTTTTTAAAAAATTACTTCAGCCTCGCGACGGTTTTTATCGAAAGGATCGTTAGAATCGCCACTACGAGCATTATGAAGGCTATCGCGAGTGCGAGTTCTATGTTTCCGACGGATATGTTCAGAAACACCGCAATTGGGAGTGTTTCCGTCCTCATCTTAGTCGCTCCGGCGAGCATCAGAGTCGCACCGAACTCACCCATGCACCTCGCCCAAGCGAGTATTGCTCCGGCCAAAATCCCCTTCTTCGCCATCGGGAGCGTCACCCTCAAGAAACTCTCGAACCTGCTCGAACCCAAGCTCTGGGCGACGAGTTCGTATTTCGGATCTATGCTCTCGAAAACCGCCCTCGTGGTTCTGACAACGAAAGGCGTGGCGACGAAGAACTGTGCTACTATTATTCCGTATGGCGTGAAAACGACTCTAACGAGGTGCTCCGTTACGAACTTTCCTATTTCGGTCTCTCCGAAGAAAATAAGTAGTCCGAAACCCGTAATCAGAGGAGGAAGAACTACCGGCAGATCTATCAGGCTGTCGAGCACCTCCTTTCCTCTGAACTCGAACCTCGCCAGAGCGTATGCGGAAGGGACTCCTACGAGTAGGGCGAATAGTGTGGCCACTAACGCCGATCTCAGGCTTAAAGATATTGCGAACTGAACTTCCTCGGAGCTAAACGCGGTTTGAAGGACTTGGGGGGATATCTTCCCGGCTATCGAAAGGACTACCGAAAGGACGGCGAATATAAAAAAAGCAAGAGCCAAAGAGGCTAAGGCCCTCATAGGACTACGAATCCGTGCTTTTCGAATATCTTCCTCCCCTTAGTAAGCACGAAGTCGCAGAACTTCTTGGCCAATTCTTCGTCCTTCGTAAACTTCAGTATCGCGATAGGAACAGTCTTTATAACGTTGTAGCTTTCGTTTATCAGAATTATTTCCACCTTGTCCTTGTTTTCGAGCGCATCGGCCCTCCAGACTATGGCCGCATCCACCTGACCCTCTATCGCATACAGCAGAACCTGCTTAACGGTGGCTCCCTTAACGACGACGTTCTTCATTATCTCCTCGCCAATCCCGGGATGATACTTCTCGGCCTTCGCGAGTATCTTCTTCAGCGCAACACCTATCGCTATGTTCTCGTCCCCCACCGCCAACCTGACCCCCGGCTTGGCGAGATCCTCGAAGCAGGTTATGTGCTTCGGATTACCCTTTGGAACGACTATTACCGGTATGTGCTTCGTAAAATTCTTGTATTCGATTATATCCCCCTTGTCGAGCAACTTCTTCACGTAAATGTAGTCTCCGGGCATGAATATGTCCCCGCTCTTCGTCGCCTCTATCTTGGCCAAAAGGTAACCGCTTCCGGCGTAATCGCAGAGAACCTTGACCCCATATTCCTTCTCGAACTCCTTCGCTATCTTGTCCATCGGCTTTCTCATCCCCGCACCGCAGTAAACGTGGATTACCTTTCCGGTTTCGGCCTTTTGAGAACAGCCTAAGAGAACAGAGGTCAAAACTATCAGCACGATACCAAACCAAAACCTCATAACGTGCCAGAGCTTGACAAAATATATAAATTATTTTACGATTTAGTAGAATAACTTTAACAAAAAATCATAAATAATCATAATTCATCCAGCTTCGAGCAGTTCTATGCCGTCTTCCGTAAGTCTGAGCTTTCCATCTTTCTCAACCACGAATCCGTTGGCTATGAGCCAGTCCAAATTGAACTTAAGCTGGAAATCAGAGAGGCCGAGCTCTTCTTTAATCTCTTCTCTCGTTTTTCCGTGAATTCCGATGCAAGCTACGATCTTCCTTCTTATAGGGTTCATGGAAGCCTTGAAGAGCCTCTCGTGATGCTCCCTATCTCTTACATTCTCCGGCATAGTAGTAATTCTAAAATGCTTAATTGAAATCGTTTTTCATCAATAGCGATAGGTATTTCAACGATTAATCCTAAACTACTTCCTAAGGTGTCGTCATGTTCAAGGAAGATAAGATTCTTCTTGTATCCGAGTTGGGAGTAGAGGGTCTGTCGTTGCTCGCGAAGCTGGCTTTGGATTTTGACGTTATAGTTTGGGTATCCTCCAACACATATCTTCCGTCAAAGATTTTGAACGCGAACTCGTATAGGGGAAAAGCCAAGGTTTTCGGATTTCACTCTAAGACGGGAAACGTCGTCGATCCTCTGAATCTGAACGAGATAAGCCTCAAAATTCACGAGGAAAGCTTGGAAAAAGCGTGCGTTATAATCTCCTGCCTTTCGGAGTTGATAATGCACCACGGCATCAAAAAAATACATACGTTCCTCGTAAGACTTCTAAACTCGACTAAGAGGTTGCTCTGCATGCTCATAGACGAAGCTCAGGACAGGAGGGACGAGCTTTTGATTTCCGCCTTATTCGACGCGGTTTTTAAGTTGAAGAGGGTGGGAAGCGATAAGGTCGTTCTGGTGCCGATCTTACACTACTCCCCAAGGGTCATGGAACTGGAATACAGAGACGGGGTCATCTACCAAGCTGTTTCCCAATGATCCTATCCAGCTCTCTCAAAAATTCCTCCTCCGTCCCCTTAGGAATAGTAGCTCCGGCGGCGATGCTGTGTCCTCCACCCTGACCTCCAACCTTTTTGCACGCTTCTTTTATCGCCTCGGCCAGATGGACTCCCCTCTCAACTAATCTCTGCGTCGCTCTCGCGGAAACCTTAACTCCGTCCTCGCAGTATGCGAAAGCTACTATGGGCTTGTTCAGATTCGCCTTGGAAAAGCACATCCCAGCCACTATTCCAACTATCGTATCCAGAATTTCGTTTCCCGCGTGGAAGTATTGGACGTTCTCAAGCTCCACTATTCCTATCTCGTCCACGAGCTTAATCCCGTCGGAGAGGTTCCTCCTGTGATTTCTCAGAAGGCTTTTCGCCTTCCTGAAAGCTTCCCCCCTATCTCCCAAACAAACTTTCAGTCCAACGTCGCAGTAGCCGTATCTCGCAGTCGCGTTCAGCAACGTCGAATATTCCATCGCATCCCTCAATTCCGTTCCCTCCTCCTCATGCAGGAGGATGTATGTTTCCCCAACGAGCCTCTTTATCACGTTTACGGGCATCCCGGCCTCCACGCAAATCCTAACGAGCTCGGAAACGACTGTTCTCTTCTCTTCCGGCGTTAAATCTATCCACCTCCTCCACGCATCCCCATCCTTCAGCGGAATCCCCAAGCTCTCGAAGAATTCTATGGCACCCCTCTCGTTCCCGCTTATTCCCGGAAGGTAGGGATCGAACGTGTATTCGAGCATCTTATAGACCGGGCGGGTCTGCTTTCCGAAGAACCTCAGATCCTTAACCACTTCGATGAATCTTCCCTCCACTGCTTCCTTCAAAATACTGCGGTTCAATCCGATCAGTCTCCCCTCCCTCGAATCCTGAAGGTCCCCCACTGCACCTACGATGGCGATGGAAACGAGATCGTAGTTTAATCCCAAGCACTTGGCGACGAGATACGTTGTGGTGGCCCCGCAGAGGTCGTATGCCCCGTCGTATCCGAAGTCGTGGGGATTTAACTGGTATCTGTAGTGGCAGTTCGCGGGAGTGTGGTGATCGGTTATTACGCAGTCTATGTCCAGCTTGAGTATGATATCGAGCGATCCGCTACCCAGATCTGTGAACCACACGAATCCGTTGGCATTCGCAATCTTCTCCAGAAATTCGGAATCCAAGTTTTTCACGAAGTATATGTCCCCCTCTATCCCCGCCCTCCTCAGCGATTCAATGGCTATAGCTCCCGACGTGATCCCGTCGGCGTCGATGTGAGTTACGACGATCGCCTCATCGTGCTTCCCTATCACCTCCGCTATTTCCCTCGCCCTCCTCAGCATTTCGCGCATCGAAGAGATATCACTCCCAAGACTAAAAGGATGTTGGAAAGGGTTTTATGTGGAGACAATCCTTCCTCCAACATGGAGGAAATAGAGTTCGACTGCCCTGTCTGCGACGACGGAAAGAAGCATAAAGGTATCGTCCTGAAGAGGATCAAAAGCGAGAAGAAGAGGAGGGAGGTTTTGGAAGTCAAATGCAAGGACTGCGGAACCGTCGGCAGGATAATAAAGTTGGGAGACATAGATACCGAGATCTACGAGTTCCCGGCCGATATAAGCTTGTAACCTTCTCTTGCTCCAATCTTTTGAACGCAGAGCGAAGCAACGTAATTTCCGAACTTCCCGCACTCCTCCAAGTCCTTGCCCTTCAAGTAGTAGAACAAAAATCCCGCGTTGAACGCATCTCCGGCTCCCGTAGTATCGACCACTTCCACATCAAACGCTGGAATTTCGAGCTCTACATTTCCATCGGTTACGTAACAACCCCTCTCGCCGAGCTTTACCACCACAACCTCCACACCCATCCCTATTACCTCCATAGCCCCCTCTCTATAGCTCAATCCGGTCATTATTTCCATTTCGATCGCGTTCGGCATGAAAACCGTCGTTTCTTTCACTATCTCCTTAAGCTCCTTCAATCCCCTCTCCGCGTAAACCGCTCCCGGATCGAAGCTTACGATTCCTTCGAATTCCCTCACCAACTTCTTCTGCGACTCGAAAGATTCGTTGGAAATCCGGCAGATGAATGATGTGAGGTGGAGCAGTCTGAACTTCGAGACGTAATCCAAATCTATCTCCTCGAAGCTTATGGTGTCGTTTACTCCGGGATCAACCAATATGGCTCTGTTCCCGTATTCGTCGACGAGTATGAGGGCGTTTCCGCTTCTCCCGTCTGCTCTGATAACGTTGTGGGTATCGACACCCCAACTCCTCAAATCCCCAAGCAGAAAATCCCCGTCCGCATCGTTTCCGACCTTTCCTATGTAACCCGTCTTCAAACCCAACTTTGACAGCCCGGCTATTGTGTTGGAAGCGGAACCTCCGGCGAAAATCTTGACGTCTTTAACGTAAGCCTCCTCCTCCGCCTTGGGAATTTTGTTGATGAGGTATATCTTGTCGACGTTGAGCGCTCCGAATCCTATGGCATCCATGTCAACGCTTAGGCAATAACGCTTTATATTTTGTTGCCGGCCTTTACTCATGGGCGTGATCATCATAAACTTCAAGGCCTACGCTGAGGGTTTCGGGAAGAAGGGATACGAGATAGCCAAAGCGGCTGAAGAGGTTGCCAAGAAGGTGGACGACTACATAGCGATCGCTCCGACGTTCTTAGATCTGGCCGAGTTCGCAAAGCTGGAAATAGACGTTTACGCACAGCACGTGGATGCTGTAGAATTCGGAAGTCACACGGGAAGAATTACGGCGGAGATGATAAAGGAGAAGGGGGCTAAGGGAAGTCTCATAAACCACAGCGAAAGAAGGTTGAAGCTCGCGGACATTGAGTTTTTGGTCAGCAAGTTCAGAAAGCTCGATCTAATTTCGGTCGTATGCACGAACAATGTCGCTACGACAAAAGCAGCAGCAGCGCTGAATCCGGATTACGTTGCCGTCGAACCGCCGGAACTAATAGGAACTGGTATACCCGTCAGCAAGGCGGAGCCGGAAGTTGTTGAAGGTGCGGTTAAAGCGGCAAAGGAGGTAAATCCGAACGTCAAAGTTCTCTGCGGGGCCGGAATTACGAATCACGAAGACTACGTTGCAGCGTTGGATTTGGGTGCTGAGGGGGTTCTGCTCGCAAGTGGTATAGTTAAAGCTAAAGATCCCAAGAAAGCTTTGGAGGAGCTTGTAGGTTTGAGATGACAATCATTTAATTTTTCTGGTCTTCACGACATCATATGAACCTATCTCTTACGTCAACAGTATTCAGTAAAATCTTTAACAGTTCGAATCTCTTCTTAGGATTTGTAGTGGATGTTCTTATGAGTATAACACCGTTTGAAGGTTTACCCAACCTAAAAACAAGTTCTCCAAAGTCTTTGTCGTCTGTAATAGGGTAAATTAATCTTCCTTTGATCATACGAAAGGAGTTCCCATTCGTAAGTAAAACAGCTAAGGCGATTGCACGGTTGCGAGCAGGGGATATTCCCAGCGTTCGGAGAGGTTTTTAACATATGAAAAATTTTTAAATAAATAAAATAAATTTATATATAATTTTTTCAGTCGAAAGACGCTTATATTTTAACCGTGTAATTGGAACGATGAGCCTCAAGTTCCGTGAATTCGCGGAATTCTGTTCGATTTTGGAGAGGATCTCCTCGACTCTCGAAATGACCGCGAGGATAGCGACATTCATCAAGAAGATAGAGGACGATAACGACCTCTACAACGTAATCCTATTCCTCATGGGACAGGTTTATCCTACTTGGGATGAGAGGGAACTCGGAGTCGGAGTCGGGCTTATCTACGAAGCTTTGAAGGTCGTGAGCGGAGTGGATAGGAGAAGAATAGAGCAACTCGTGAAGGAATACGGGGACTTGGGATTGGCTGCGGAGAAGCTCATAAGGGGCAAGTCACAGATGACGCTTTTCGCCGAAGAGCTTACGATAGCGAAAGTTAGAGAGATATTCGATAAAATAGCCAGCCTTGAAGGGGAAGGTAGTCAGAAGAGGAAGATAATGCTTCTGACAGATCTCTACGTTTCCGCAACGCCCATAGAGGCGAGGTATCTGACGAGGCTCGTGCTGGGAGAGATGAGACTTGGAGTAGGGGAAGGTATAATTAGGGATGCGATTGCGAGGGCGTTTTTGGTCGATCCCGAGCTCGTGGAAAGAGCTTACATGATAACGAACGATTTGGGGAGGGTAGCGGTCGTTGCGAAGAACAGGGGGAAGGAAGGACTTAAAGAGCTTAAGATAGAGTTGCACGTGCCGGTTAGAATGATGCTCGCTCAGGTTGCGGAGAGCATAGAAGAGGCTATAAGGGAGATGAAGAACGTGGCCGTGGAGTGGAAGTTCGACGGGAGCAGGGTGCAGGTTCACTGGGGTAACGGGAAGGTCACGATATACTCAAGGAGGCTCGAAAACGTCACAAAAGCCTTGCCGGAAATAGTCGAGGCTGTAAAGAGGTGCGTCAAGGAAGGTGTGATTTTGGACGGGGAAGTCATAGCGGTGAAGGACGGGAAGCCGATGCCGTTCCAGCACGTGCTGAGGAGGTTCAGGAGGAAGCACGAGATTACGAAGGTTATGGGAGAGATATCGCTAATCGTTTACTTCTTTGACATCCTTTACAACGACGGAGAGGTCATAGATCTTCCTTTGGAGGAGAGGAGGAAGATTCTCGAATCCGTCGTCAAAGAAAACGAAATCGTTAGAATAGCCAATCAGATAGTCACGAACAGAAAGGACGAGATAGAGAGGGTCTTCAGAGAGGCTTTGGATGCCGGGCACGAGGGGGCCATGCTGAAGAATCCGAAATCCCCATACATCCCGGGGAAGAGGGGTAAGCACTGGCTGAAGCTCAAGGAGGTGATGGAGACCCTCGATTTGGTAGTGATAGGAGGGGAGTGGGGAGAGGGAAGGAGAAGCCATCTGATAAGTTCCTTCGAACTCGCTTGCAGGGATCCCGTGACCGGAAAGCTCTTGCCGGTGGGTAAGGTGGGGACAGGGTTTACGGACGAAGACTTGGAGGAGCTCACGGAGCTCTTCAAACCCCTCATAGAATACGAGGAAGGGAGGAAGATCAAGTTCCAGCCTAAAATAGTCTTCGAAGTTGCGTATCAAGAGATACAGAAGAGTCCAAAGTATGAGAGCGGATTCGCCCTTAGATTTCCGCGTTTCATAAGGGTTAGGGACGACAAGAGCCCAGAGGAAGCGGATACGATAGAAAGGATCGCGAAGCTATACGAAAGTCAATTAAAAAAGAAAAAAGCCTGAATATTATTCTCCTATTTCCTTCCTCAGTTCTTCTATCATCTTTTCAAGTTCTTCGAGCTCCACGTATTTGTATTCTTTCTCCCCAACTCCGGCGAGTTTCCAGAAGAGCCTCGCGATTATCGGCAACAGCTTTCCGGCGTAACCGGGAGCGTGAGGGAACAACTCGGCCGCGATGTCACCC
Organism: Archaeoglobaceae archaeon; assembly: GCA_026986375.1. Taxonomy (GTDB): domain Archaea; phylum Halobacteriota; class Archaeoglobi; order Archaeoglobales; family Archaeoglobaceae; genus WAKM01. Next base: position 12,382 of record JALSOQ010000009.1, on the reverse strand, counting down.
AACTTCTCCAACTGCTCCTTCGAAAGCTGATCGAGTTTTTCGCTCGCGGAGCCGAGCAAAACTATTCCGGCACCCAAAACCTTTTCCCTCTTCGCGTAATACTTCGCGGCCTCGCTCGTTATTCTATGAACCCCCATCTCGAACACCTCCAATATTTTCTATATTTTTTCTCATATTTAATATTTTCGTCATTTATAAAATCTTGATCAAAATATAGCGTAAACTGAAACATCGTTAAAGAATACAGCCGAACGATAAAAATTTTTCAACAGAATTTATAAAGTTCAAACGTTAAAATTGAACATAGTCGATAAACTTGAGAAACTAAATAAAAATTTCTCAAAATTAATAAAAAAGTTAGATGTCCATATACTTCATGAACTCCCAAGGCGTGATGTAGAGACAATACTGGTTCCACTCGTCCGTCTTGATCTCCATGAAAGCGTCGAATATGTGCGATCCCAAGACCTTCTGCAGAACCTCGTCGCTCGCCAAGTGATCCAGCGCATCCCTTAGGGTCGTTGGCAACTCTCCGACGCCGTATTCCTTCTTCTCCTTCGGCGAGAGCTCGTAAACGTCCTTCATCAACGGATCTCCGGGGTCGATCTTCTTCTTTATTCCGTCCAATCCAGCGGCGAGCATCGCCGGAATCGCTAAATACGGGTTGCAACTCGGATCCGCTCCTCTGTATTCCGCTCTTATCGCGGAAGGCTTCTTGAAGTAAACCGGAACTCTAACCAGAGCGGATCTGTTTCTCGGGCTCCAGCAGATGTAAATCGGAGCCTCGAATCCCGGAACGAGCCTCTTGTAGGAGTTGACGGTCGGACAGCAGAGAGCAGTAAGAGCCTTGGCGTGCTCGAGCAAACCTCCTATGTAATACCTTCCGGTCTGGCTCAGTCCGAACTCGTCGTCGGGATCTGCGAAGAGGTTCTTGCCCTTGAACGGCTCTCCCTCCCAAAGGCTCTGGTGGGTGTGCATACCGCTCGCGTTGTCCAAGTAGAGCGGTTTCGGCATGAAAGTCGCTATCATCCCCATCATCTTCGCCAAGTTCTTCGCCGCGAACTTGTAGATGTAGAAGGCGTCACCGACTTCAACGACCTGCTTAGGCTTGAAGTCCAACTCGACTTGTCCAGCTGTGGCAACCTCGTGGTGGTGGTATTCGACAGTAACGCCCATCTGATCCAAGTAGTGGACGAGCAAGTTTCTGTATTCCACCGTGGTGTCCTCCGGCGGAGGCCTGAAGTATCCCTCCTTTGGCCTTATTATGAAGTTGTTTCCGGCCATCAGTTCCGGACTCTCGGGCATCACCCTCGGCGGACCCCAGCTGTCCCCAGCACCGCCGTTCGGAGATACCCAGAGATCCCAAGCGAGCATCGTCGGATCCAAGCTTTCGAATACGAAGAACTCTATTTCGGGACCGAATATCGCCGACTTGCCCTCCTCCTTCAGCTTCTTCTCTATCCTCTCCGCCACATATCCTCTCGGGTCGCACTCCGCCAACTCCTCTCCTCCGGCCTCGTAAACGTTTCCGAACATTATTGCGCTCTTCTGAATCGGGTCGTCAATCCACGGGATTATTCTCAAAGTGCTCGGGTCGGCCTTCCAAACCATGTCGCTCTGCTCTATCGTCTTGAAACCTCTTATTGAAGATCCGTCGAATCCTATTCCCTCAAAAGCGTCGCCCTCGATGAACTCCCTCGCCGGGATGGAGAAAGTCATCAAATAGCCCCTAACGTCCGGAAAAGCGCAGAGAACTTGTTTTACTTTATTTTCCTCCAAAATCTTCTTCGCCTGTTCTACGTCCATTTCATCACCCTCTCAAATTTTTTCATAACGCTCATATCATAGCTATATAATTTTTTCGATGAATTTCAACGGCGCTAAAGATTCTTCAAAGATGCTTGGAAGAACTAAGGATTTTTTAATCCTTTTAAGACCCGTTCATAAATTTTATGAAACTTTCAATATTTTTATAATCTATACTGAAATATATACTCGTAAGGTTAAAATAGCCATGACGCCAACTTCCCATAGAGATTACCGGGAAAAAGAATTTATAGGTAAAATTGTAGCTCCGCCAACCGACCCGAGATCATGTTTGTCACTCGGGCGTGAGGGGCGGAGCTATATACAGTTGGACGGGATGTATTTAAGGGTAACGGAGAGGTGAAGGTATGGCGAAGGATGCTGATGTTGAAGGAAAGATGTTGGATCTCGAAGACTTGCCCGGAGTAGGGCCTGCAATAGCTGAGAAGTTGAGAGAGGCGGGATACACTACAATAGAGGCCGTAGCGGTTGCATCTCCTCAGGAGTTGAGCGCTGTAGCGGAGATAGGGGAATCGAAGGCTATGCAGATCATAGCTGCCGCGAGGAAGCTTGCCAACATGGGCGGATTCGAGAGCGGGGAGAAGCTGCTCGAAAGGAGGCAAAGCATAGGAAAGATCACCACTGGAAGCAAGGCTTTGGACGAGCTTTTGGGCGGTGGAATCGAGACTCAAGCCATTACGGAGCTCTTCGGAGAGTTTGGTAGTGGAAAGACGCAAATATGTCACCAACTGGCCGTAAACGTTCAGCTTCCTAAGGATAAGGGCGGTCTCGAAGGTTCGGTGATCGTCATCGACACGGAAAACACGTTCAGACCCGAGAGAATAGTTCAGATGGCTGAAGCGAAAGGACTCGATCCGAAGGAGGTTTTGAAGAACATATACGTCGCTCAGGCTTACAACTCGAACCATCAGATGTTGCTCGTCGATCAGGCTAAAGAACTTGCCCAGAAACTCATGAAGGAAGGAAGGCCGGTAAGACTTTTGATAGTGGATTCCCTAACATCCCACTTCAGAGCGGAATACGTGGGGAGGGGGACTCTGGCGGACAGACAGCAGAAGCTCAACAGGCATCTCCACGACCTCATGAGGTTCGGGGAGATATTCAACGCCGCCATAGTCGTGACGAATCAGGTTCAGGCCAAGCCAGATGCTTTCTACGGAGATCCCACGAGGCCGATAGGCGGGCACGTCGTAGCACACACCGCGACGTTCAGGATATACCTCAAGAAGAGCAAGGGTGAGCTTAGAGTTGCGAGGCTCATAGATTCTCCCCACCTTCCGGAGGGAGAGGTGGTTTTCAAGATAACCGAAAGGGGCATCGAAGATAAATGACATTCCAGAATTATTTATTTATTTTTAAATTAATTTAAAAATTAAACACGTCAAACGTTAAAAAACCTATAAATACACGGCGTAACATCCTGATTATAATGAAGTTCAACAACACAAAGAGAGTCAAGACGGGAATATTCGGGTTGGACGAGTTATTGGGTGGAGGATACCACCGAAACACCGTGAACATAGTTTTGGGATCCGCCGGAGTTGGAAAAACGATTTTTGCATTGCAATTTTTGCTTAAAGGGTTAGAAAGCGGAGAGAAGGGGATTTTCGTATCGTTCGATATGGATGAAAAGAGCGTAGTGGAACTGGCGTTGTCCATGGGCTGGGACGATGTCAAAAATTACATAGATGACGGCGATCTGCTCGTCGGTAGCAACTTTCACGTTGAGGACATATCATACCTGAACAGCAATCTATTGGATTTCATACTGAGCAACGCATCCGAAGATAACGTCAGAATAGTCATAGACTCCTTTACTCCGCTGATAGCCTCTCTAAGCTTTGAAATGAGAAAGGACGTTAATTGGTTTTTCTCAAAGTTGAGAGAGGTCGGGACGTCCGTCGTTACCATAGAGGAACCCTTGGACGGAAACCTAAACAACCCTTCGATAACCGTGCCGGTGTTCTTGGGGGACAGCGTGATTCATCTGAAAAACTTGGGTTACGGGGAGGCTTTCAACAGAACCCTGAGAATAATCAAGCACCGTGGCTCCTGGCATGCGGAGGGTGTCTTTCCTTACAGGATACTTAGAGGTTTGGGAATAGTGGTTGAAGGACTGGAATACGTAACCAGAGCAAGGGTTAGAGCGAGCTTGGAGGAAGTTCTGAAAAGTCTGAACGTCAGTTTGAAGGATATTCCTCCGAACATCCTCAAAAAATTACAGAAGCTTATGGAGGAAGATATACCCATTTCGGAGGAAGAACTTATCAGAATACTAAGGAGAGTGATATAAATGCTCTTAGAAATATCGGAAATCGTTAAGCCGATAGTATTCGACAGGAACGTTCAGATGGTAGTTCTATACAGAATCGACGGAATTCCTCTGCTAACCGAAATAAAGGAAAGGAACATGCGCATGCTGAACGTTCTGTTCCACCTCGAAAACCAGATTAAGAGCATGCTCTATTACATATTTAACAGAAATATCGATGAAGTCAGCTTCAAGTTTAAGGACACGGTCATTAGGATGTATCCTATATCGAGAACGTTGGTTCTGGCAATAATGGCAAGCGATGAATTTTCTTTATATAAGCTTGAAGCTGATATAGAATCGGTATGCGATAGAATTAGGGAGCTCGTCAGGTATGAACGTAAAGACGATCTGCACGCCCTTTAGCAGATACGAAGAAATCGTTAGAGACTTAGAATCGAAATTCTCCGAATTAGATTTCGATCCAAAAATTTTGCTCGTATTTCTTACGGACAGCGTTTGGGATGATCACGAGAAGGTTCTCGAATATCTTAAAAGTAAGTTTCCCAATACCAGAATGGCCGGGTGTTTCGTCGAAGGTTACGCGACTCCAGAAAGCTCGTGGATGAGAGGTTTAGTGATTCTGCTCATCGACTCGGATGGAGTGGATGTATTTTGGGCGAAGGGAAGGAACACGGCCGAGACGTTTACCAAACTCGGTAGTGAGATCGGTTCGGGTTGGGATTCCGTGCTGTTGATCTTCCCGGCATTTTACTTCCCCGGAAAGTTCGACGCTCTGAAGGTTTACTTCAACAACATATACTACTACAACCTACGATACAGGAGGGCGAGAACTGTAGAAGAGAAGATCAAGGTTCTGAAAGACTATTCGAGAATGCTCGAATCCAGATATATATTCCCAGTTAACAGAGTCCTCAGATCGATGCCAGAGGGCACGCCGATTATCGGAATGAATTTGATGCCCCTCGAAGCAAAATTCGGAACTCCGAGAATATTTGTCGATTACGAGAATATAGGAAGAGGAGGAGTTGCCGTTTGCTTCAAAGGTAAAGTAAATTCGGTATTTCACGACGTGTTTCCCGAAAGAGGTAACAGCTTTGAAGAGACTGTCGAAATCCTGAAAACATACTTTCCGAACGTTGAAATAGTCGACGTAGTTAAGAAGGGCATCGCAATCGGTGAGATAAACGGTATTAGACCCGTGGACTTTCTGGAGATGAAGGTCAGAGCGTATAAGACGTTAAACAAGGATGCTACGCTGGAAAAGCTTGAAAGTGGCAGATTTCAGACCGTTTCCCCTTACGGAATTGCATTCATAAGCAAGGAGACGTTCGGTAGTTCTGTGTTGGGTTTACTGCCGTATCCCATAAGCATATATCCGTCTCTGTTCGATTTGGATGTTTTTTACGACACCGCCGTATTTTTGGGAGAACAGTTTAGAGATGGAATTAAGAGTTTCGGAAGATTATTCGAAAAGAAAATATTCAGTGATTCGTTCGATTTGTTCGTAATCGACCACAACACGATTCCGATGTTCGGTAGAAAAATTCACAGAATAGTCGACTTTGCTAAGGAATTCTGTAGCAACTTCATGGGTTTATTTTCATCAAATCCATCATTTAAATCGAAGTTATTGGATAGACCATATCTAAGTGAAATCGAAAGAAACCTATGCTTTAACGTATCGGGGACATCGGTCATGATCGAGATAGAACACCTGAGATAATGAACACTATTAGCGAAATGATAGTTGAAAATATCATTACCTTCAAGGGTTTCATAACCTCTCGGGATATCTTCCAGCTACTTTTGAAATAACTTGCCGTAGAATACGACAAGAGCGGTAACGGCAGTAATGCCAACAGAGCTAAGTTGTCATATATTTTTAATAAAATAAACATTAAAATTAATGAATAATATAACCACAGCAAGGCTACCGAGAACTTCAGAAGTTTGCTCGGACTGAAAACTACGGCGAGGGTCTTCAAACCAGCGAGTTCATCGCCGGTCGTATCCTTTATGTCTTTGAGAAACGTCCCGGAAAGCATCAGGAACGTTACAGTGATCGATAAGGCTACGGCTTTAACGTTTATATCTTCGAATAGAGACCAGAGAGTTAGGGTAAACGTTGGAACAGCTATTATGAAAGTCAAAAGTTCTTTGATATAGTGTTCCTTCCATCTCCTGATGAACTTACCGAAGATAATTCTGTCCGAATATATCCACGTCACAAATGCACAAATTAAAAACGGAAGCAATCCCTCTTTCGATTCGAAAAATACAAGCAGAAACGACGTTAAATATAGAAATACGACCAGAACGGCCGTCACTTTCCGAACTCTACGATTTTCGATCAGAATATTCCTTTTACCGGCTAAAATATCTTCTTCGATGTCGTTTACGTGATTCCACAGGTTGACTCCGGCATAAAAGACTGATGAAAATACAACCGCAAGCAACAGCGATTTAACGTCGTGGTTTGACTGCGAAAAGACCAAGAGTGCGAGCAGTGGTATGGGATAGATTATGTTCGGAGGAGTCGCAGAAAGTTTAAGAATTTCTATAACACATTTAATGTTTGGCATAGTAATTAAAATTTTAAAATTAAAATTTTAAATTTTACTAAATTTTTAATACGATCGCATACAAGATTTTAAATTTAACCTGTAAAGTACAATCTTATTCCCTTAAACACCTTCTCGGCCTCTTCCTTCTCCTTCCTAACCTCCACCTTCTTCTCCATTCCGTTCACCCCCAACACATACTGCACGTTACGGATATTTATATTTAACTAAATTTATAAAATAATTATTATAATAATGATGAATTATATGTAACCAATTAGATATTTTATCTTTACTTTTTTGAAAATTTGACGAACTTTCAGCTAACATTTTAGTGATAATATTTATAATCATCATTAAAGGTGCTAAACTTTGCTAATATAAACGTTTCGGTTTTTGATGTTCGAAACACGCTTAAAAGTCAAGATGATAATTATAATAATTATGTAATTACCCATACACCTGCATAAGTTGTGACATATGTATAAAAATAATAAAAAATATTAAAATATTATTTAATAATCTACTATAAAATATAAATTTTTAAAAAAATTAAGCGTATTCTCTCCAAGTCTTCCCACATTTCGTGCATCTGTAAAACCGGACTTCCGGTTCGTCCGCAGCCCTGAGTTGTCTTATCCACCAGTAAGCCTCCTTGTTTCCGCAGGCAGGACAGACGACTCTGACCGTTGGCAACGTCTTTATGTTCTCTCCTTCAATCACGGGCACTTCTTCTCTGTTCTTCTTCGAAACTATGACCATCTCTTCCTCAGAATCCGCCTGCTTCTCGTATCCGCACTTCCTGCACACGACCTTGTCCCCTTTGTATACCATTAAACTTTTACACTTAGGACAGAATTCCACATGATCACCTCCAGCAGACCTAAGGTTGGACGTAAGTCCTTAAAACTTTATCGCCGAAGTAGATCGACCAAATACGGCTTGGCATCTTCTATCATTCTATTGTGATCGAAAGCCAACTTCGGAATTTCGTCCAATCCGAACAGTGCGATCTCCTTGGCGTCGCTGTCCGCTCTGAGCCTTCCGCCCTTGGGAACCGCAATGAAGCATACGGAAACGAAGTGTCCTCTTGGGTCTCTGTTGGGATCGGAGTAAACTCCGACGAGCCTGTGTATCTCCACATCCAATCCGGTCTCCTCCTTCACTTCCCTAACGAGTGCATCCTCCACCCTCTCCCCGTATTCGACTATCCCTCCCGGCAGAGCGTAGTGATCTTTGAAGGGCTCATTCCTCCTCTTTATCAGAACTATTTTCCCTTCTAACGGAATTATCGCATCCACGGTCAGAGTTATGCACCTCATATACCAACCTTCAACTTCGGCGGATTAATAGCGAATTGCAAAATTTTTATATAGTCATATAAACCCACTAATAATGAAGTCATTATAAAGGAGGTGGCAAAATGGCCGTGGAGATTAGGGAAATCGCCCAGAAGTTCGAAAGGATAAGCGCTCATTCCCATATAGGAGGGTTGGGTTTGGACGAGAACTTGAGGGCTAAGGACGTTGCGGACGGACTCGTTGGACAGAAGAGAGCGAGAGAGGCTGCCGGAATAATAGTGAGGCTCATAAAGGAGGGTAAGATGGCTGGAAGGGGAATTCTAATTGCCGGACCCCCGGGAACTGGAAAGACGGCGATAGCTGTTGCGATAAGCAAGGAACTCGGTAAAGACATACCCTTCGTCCACGTTTCAGCGAGCGAGTTTTACAGCACCGAGATGAAGAAAACCGAAGCTCTTATTCAGGCGATGAGGAAGGCGATAGGAGTGAGGATAAAGGAGACGAGGGTGGTTTTGGAGGGTGAGGTCGTCGGCTTGGACTACAACATGGTTCCGAACCCATACAATCCTACTCAGAAGATCCCAGAATCCGCGACGCTGACTTTAGCGACTACGGACGAGCAGAAGACGTTCAGCGTTAGCGGTAGGCTCGCTTTGCAGTTTCTGTATCAGGGGATCGAGGTTGGGGACGTTATAGTCATAGACAAGGAGACGGGGAGGGTTGCGAAGGTCGGAAGGAGTAAGAAGGCGAAGAAGAAGTTCGACATAGGAGATTACGAGCTCGTGGACGTTCCGAAGGGGAGAATAGAGAAGGAGAAGGAGTTCACATACGTCATAACCCTGCACGATTTGGACGAGGCGAACGCGAGAAGGGGCGGGATATTCAGCATCTTCGAGCCCGTAAGCAAGGAGATCGACAACGAAGTTAGGGAGGCCGTGGACGAGCAGGTTAAGAAGTGGGTTGAGGAGGGAAGGGCTGAGTTGGTTCCGGGAGTTCTTTTCATAGACGAAACGCATCTGATGGACATAGAGCTCTTCGCCTTCATGAACAGGGCTATGGAGTCCGAGATGGCTCCGATAATAATACTCGCCTCTAACAGAGGATTTGCAAAGATAAGAGGGACGGACATGGTCGCTCCTCACGGAATTCCACCGGACTTGCTCGACAGACTGCTCATAATAACGACCGAACCATACAGCGAAGAAGAGATAAGAACGATTATCGAGATCAGAGCGGCAGAATCTGGAATAACGCTGAGCAAAGAAGCTCTGGACAAGCTTACGGAGTTGGGCGTTAAGAACAGCCTTAGATACGCAATACAGCTACTCGCCCCTGCGAACGAACTCGCGAAGCTGAGAAATTCTGGAAAGGTCGAGCTTGAAGACGTTGAAAGAGCTTCGCAGCTATTCGTGGATGTCAGTCAGAGCTCGGAATACCTCAAGAGGTGGGAGGAGAGGATGCTGGGTATGTGATTTAAAAATTTTTTTGAGTAAACGTTTTAAGTAGATTCATGTTAAGTTGAAACGTGGCCCGGATAGCTCAGGGGTAGAGCGCAGGACTGTGGATCCTGTCGTCCCGGGTTCGAGTCCCGGTCCGGGCCCTCTTAAGGGTGTTAGAGGCGCGGGGACAAACTTCAACCCCTTAAATGTCTTTTTCGAGAAAGATAACAACGTGAGTCTAAAAGTCGCTGTCGACATGGAAAAGTGGAGATCTATCGATAAAGAAAGCTTAAAAGGCTCGAAAAAAGCAGTATTTCTGAAACCAATAAAAATTAATTATCAAATATCAAAATACTTGCAAACGGTATAAGCGTCGCAAGGGTTTGCAGAGAAATCAAATCTCTGAGTATGTGTTTGAATTTCGGACGATTTTACTTTCGAGAAATTTGCAATCTGATGTTAAAATTTTTATGACATAATATTAATAATTTAAAAAAACTGTAAGATTGTCCCTATTTTATACGAATGTTTTATATTTTCACTCGGTCAGTTGGAAAAATCGTCGCCATCGCAACCCCAAACTAACATGTCTTAAATATTTGGATTTTTTAGGTGTTTAGGATGATAGTCCACTTCACCATAAATTTCGTAGCATCAGAATCGAGATTCTTTTGGATGTATTCTGGGGCTTACGTTAGAGGGTTCCTATACTGGGCTTTGAGGAAGATAAACAGAATTTTAGCTGAGGAACTTCATTCCAGCAAGGGATTGGCGCCGTTTGCAACCTCACCAGTATTTAAAGATGATAACTACTCCATAGAAAAGCTTGTGGAGGGAGAGAAATATACCTTTACGATCTCAGTATTCGTGGAAGAGCTTGGGGAAGCTCTTAAAGAATACTTAATGAGTATCGATCGAATACCCTTTGCGGGCATGCTTAACGAGGTGGACGGAATTGAGGTCAGATACGTTAGCGATTTTGAAAGTGAAGAGGTTAGAAAGTTCAGAATAACGTTTTTAACGCCGTGCTATTTTAGGATTCCAAATTTAGATTACAGATTCGTTCCATTGCCACTTCCACAACTTCTTTTCAGAAGTTTAGCGAGACTCTACGAAGCATATGTCTCAAGCTTACCGAAGGAATACAGAGATTGGCTCGACAAGTGGGGGATTGCCGTGTCTGGTTGCGATATTAGAACTGAAAAGGTCCTGTTGAAGAAGGGTTTGTGGTCCGTTGGTTTCGTCGGTGAGGTAAAATTCTCAATCCCAGACGATACTTTCAACGAAGAATTTGCAATGATCACGTCGAAACTGCTAAGCTTCGGCGAATACTCAAACGTGGGAGGGGGAAGGACATCCGGCTTGGGAATGATAAGGGTATTTAAGTTTAAAACGAAGTAGCTCATACGACTACAGCAGTTCTTCAGGTTTTAGGAGACCCCAGAACTTACAAGACGCTTAGATTCGTGATCGATGGAAATGAATACAGGGAAAATCTGTCAGCCGTTGCAATTTACGAATGGCTGAAGGATCATGGTAGAGATGCGAAAATCATCCTTTTGGCTCCGGACAGTCTCATCACGAGGGTTGAAGATGACGGCGATAACGCCGTCGATCTGCTGAAAGATAGAGAGAAGTTCAAGGAGGGAATACTCGAACTGCTGGACGAGACTGAAGCCGATGTTTTGATGATACCTTCCGTCGGAGTTTATTCCGGAAAATTCGTTGCACGCTTTGAAGGTTCCGTAGATAACACGATAGCGTTCATATTCACCGAACTCGTGAAGCGTGGATACGATGAGATCTACGCGGACGTTTCGACTGGACATAACATCTATGCAACGAGTATGCTCGAAGCTTTGAGGAAGTTCGCAACTTACAGAAAACTCAGAGTTATTTTGCAGGGGAAGCAGGAGGTATCGCTGAAGATAGCCTACGTTTCTCGTTGAGGGGCAGAAGGTGAACATGGACATCGATGTTAGAGAGAGGGAGGAGACATTATTGAAAATTATCGAGGAGATTGAAGGTTCCAAGGAGATAGAGGTAAATGAGGATGGTTTGACCTTACAAATACGTTTTTTGCGATCGCCATGCTTTCGAGTATAATTGACTTCTGGAGAGAAAGGATCGATGAGCCAGAACTTAAGAGCATTCTTAAGACGTTTAGAGAGCTTTACGGGAATTTGGGGACTTGAGATAAATTCGAGATTTCTCGAAAGGGATCTTAGGGGGATCGAGGAGTTGGTGGGGGATTTCGAAGGGGAAGCTTTGCTGTTAGACCTTTACCGAATCGACCTCTTAGCTATCAGACGTGTTTTAGACGAGATGAAGGGCTAAACGATTTTACCGAAAGATAGCAATTATTATTGAAGCTTTGGTCCTATATTTGAGATTCTTCTTCCAGCCCGTTTATGCAAGCCTTATTACAGCACAAACAGTTTTAGTCTCTATTTGAGATCCCAAGGGGATTCAAGTATAAATGTTATGTGAATGTTAATGGAGTTTCAGTCCTCTATTTGAGATTCTTTTACTCACGAGCTTCGATAATCCCAGACGTATAATAGTTTCAGTCCTCTATTTGAGATTCGGGCGGGGTAAGCCCGCGGGGCGGAGAAAGTGGAGGTGGTTGTTTCAGTCCTCTATTTGAGATTCTGGTTGGATATGAAATCGATGAGCCTATCTTTCGTAAACGTTTCAGTCCTCTATTTGAGATTCCTTGTTCATCCACCTGCACCCACTAATGGGTGCAAAGGTTGGTTTCAGTCCTCTATTTGAGATTCATTAATAGTCTTGATCTTGATATTGAGCTACTCAAAGAAAGTTTCAGTCCTCTATTTGAGATTCATACATTGATGCAGAAAAATTCTATGTAAAAGGGATAACAATGTTTCAGTCCTCTATTTGAGATTCGGAACGACTATATAGCCATTGGGGTGCTGGCACAGTCAAAGTTTCAGTCCTCTATTTGAGATTCATGTA
>JALSOQ010000008.1 GCA_026986375.1 Archaeoglobaceae archaeon | reverse complement strand
GGCTTCCACCACCACTCGTTTTCGAGATACCAGTTCACCGTCTTTTTAATTCCCTCTTCAAAGCTGTGCTTAGGCTTCCAGTTCAACTCTTCCCTTATTTTTGAGGAATCCAAGCTGTATCTGAAGTCGTGACCCGGTCTATCTTCGACGAATTCGATCAAATCTTCACTCTTACCCATTATTCTGAGAATCGTTTTCACCACCTCTAAGTTCGTCTTCTCCTCCCTGCTCGAGATGTTGTAGATTTCTCCCTTCTCCCCTTTCCTTATGACGATACCCACAGCCTCGCAGTGATCCAAAACATATATCCAATCTCTGACGTTCTTCCCGGTTCCGTAAATCGGAATCTTCATGTCCATCGAAGCCCTAATGATCGTTTTAGGTATCAACTTCTCTGGAAACTGATATGGCCCGTAGTTGTTTGTGCACCTCGTAATGCAGGCGTTTATGCCGTAAGTTCTTACATAGGCTAAGACGAGTAAATCGGCTGAAGCTTTCGTTGCAGAATACGGAGATGAGGGCTTCAATCTGTCATCTTCTTTAAAAGATCCCTTCACGATATCCCCATAGACTTCGTCGGTGGAGATGTGAACAAGCTTAACTTCGGGATTTACCTTTCTGATCGCTTCGAGTATCGTGAAAACTCCTATGACGTTGCTCTTCAGAAACGATTCCGGATTCGATATACTTCTATCGACATGGGTTTCGGCTGCGAAGTTAACAATTGCATCGACATCTCTAACCAGTTCGGAAATCAGTTCGTAATCCGTTATGTCTCCCTTAATGAAAGTGTATCTTTCATCACCCTCTAAATCTTTGAGGTTGTTCGGATTCGAGCCGATCTTCATAGCATCTAAGTTTATCACTTCCACATCGGAGCATCTCTCAAGCAAATACCTGATGAAGTTGCTTCCTATGAATCCCAAGCCTCCGGTAACCAGAACCCTCATAACACCACGCTCGAATTATCGCCTAAAACGAACCTGTATCCCTTGGGCTTCGAGTTCTCCTCAACTATCCTAACGTTTCTACCTACCAAGCATTCAACAAGCCTCCCTACGTTCATTATAACGCTTCCGTCCATTATAACCGAATCTTCGATCTCCGTTCCTTCAACGATGCAATCCTTGCCTATCGATGTGTATGGCCCTATGTAGGAGTTCACGATCCTCGAGTTCCTTCCTATTATGCAAGGACCCTTCACGACTGAGTTCATAACCTTAGCTCCTTCCTCTATCACAACTCTACCCATGATCCTCGAATTCTCGACCAATCCATCGATTTTCTCTTCAATTTCATCCAAAACGAGACTGTTAGCTTCGAGAATGTCTTCTGGCTTTCCGGTGTCCTTCCACCATCCCGTAACTATCGAAGCCTCAACCCTGTAACCGTTATCTATGAGCCACTGAATAGCATCCGTAATCTCCAATTCGTTGCGCCATGAAGGCTTTATGTTCTTGCAAGCCTCTATAATTACGGGTTTGAAGAAGTAAACTCCGACCAAAGCGTAGTTCGAAGGAGGAGCCTTAGGCTTCTCTATGAGCCTCTTCACTCTACCTTTCTCATCCAATTCCGCAACACCGAATCTCTGAGGTTCCTCTACTTCAGTAAGCAGAATCAAAGCATCCGGATTCAGCTCCTTAAACCTTTTTGCGTGCTCAATTATTCCATTCCTGAGAATGTTGTCCCCCAAATACATTACGAATTCCTCGTTATCCAAAAATTCCTCAGCACATAAAATAGCGTGAGCCAAACCCTTAGGCTCTCCTTGGTATATGAACTCTATGTTCGCATCCCAATTGGCAGATCTAACAGTCTCGATAACCTGCTCCTTATTCGGACCCAAAATTATACCAATTTCTCTCACTCCTGCCTCAATTACGTCTTCTATGGCGTAGAAGAGCACCGGCTTGTTCGCAACCGGAATCAGCTGTTTCTGTTGAGAATACGTCAGAGGTCTTAAGCGAGTTCCATGTCCACCTGACAGGATTAAGGCTTTCATCGATTAACGATATATTTAACCCTTAAAAATCCTTTTTGTCAGTAGTCCTCCTCCAACTTCGAATTGAAGTCTTCGTAGAACTCTCGCAAATACCCCTTCAGCCTTCTTTCGAACACGGATATATCGAACTTCTCGGCAAAGCTTCTGATCTTGTCTGGATCGAAATCCATGCTTTCAAACCTCTCAACGGCTTTCTCTATTCCTTCAACACTACCGTCGTGCAGAACACCGTTCACTCCATCCCTAATGAACAAACCGGGAAAACCGCTTTTAACGCATATGCACGGCTTTCCAGATGCGTTTGCTTCAACAGGCACTATTCCGAAGTCCTCGTTTATCGCGTTGAAAACCACAGCCTTACACTCGCTCAAAAGTTCGAGCTTTTCCTCTTCTGAAACAAAACCAACGTATTCTATGTTCCTTGAGTTCTCGATCAGCTTCATAACTTCAGAATATGCGGTCCCCTTTCCTCCTGCCAAGATCAGCTTTTCTCCCAACTCCTTGAAAGCTTTGACTATCTCCACAACCCCTTTCTCGTAATCCAATCTACCCAAATACAAGTAAAAATCTCCGAACTCCCTAAACACATACCTCTTCAGATCTATAGGAGGATATAGGATTTTCGAATCTCTCTTAAGGTATTTCCAGAGCCTCCTCTTTATTATTGGACTGTTGACGAGATAGTAATCGACCCTTCTATCCACAGCGACATCCAACACTCTCAACCTCGAAAGGATGACGTTGTAAAGAAATCTAAGCTTCGCTCTTTTAATCCTCTCGTGATATAGATCGTAGAGCCATCTCGGAGGGGAGTGGCAGTAGTTTACATGAACGATATCTTCAGGAGTTATCAACGCCCTTGTCGTAGAGCCGGATGTAAGCAAGACGTCAAAATCCCCGTATTCTGAAAGGTTCAAACTCTCCCAAGCGATGTATTCCCAAGCTCTTCCCATGGCTTTGAGCATGATTTTGTTCGGTAAACAAAGAGAATCGTAAAGCTCAACGAACTCCACTTTTCCGAACGGATTTTCAGACTGCGGAATCTTTCGCAACGTATAAATCTTCCTTACATCCAAGCATTCTGCGACCTTCGTTATCAGATACTCTGCCCCTCCCCAAGACCTAACGCTCCAATGTGCTATGGCAACTCTCATAAGGAGTAGAGTTATTAAAGCGTTTAAAATCAATTCCATAGGATGCGTGTAGCTTTGGGAATATGCACGAAGAACAACGAGGACACAATAGAGAAACTTCTGAAGGAGATCGTTAATCAGACCAAGCTTCCAGACGAAATAGTGTTCGTGGATTCGAGCGAAGATAGAACTCCGGAGATAATCGAAAATTTCCTAAGCCGGCATTCGATCAGTTTCAAGATAATAAAGCAGAGAGGGGAAGGTGTTGGAGATGCGAGACAGGAGATATATGAGTATGCGAGAGACAGGTTCGATCTGATAGTTTTTCTTGACACTGAAAAGTATCCGATGAGCAGAGAATGGTTTGCGAATCACGTCAAGTTTCACGAAAAAGGTTACGACATCGTTAACGGAAGGCTTGTTGAGAGAGATTACGAGCCGAAATCTCCGTTCAGCGATCCGAACTACCTCATTCAATGCAACTGCTCAATAAAGACGGAAACGCTGAAAAAGGTAGGAGGATACGACAGAAGACTTAAGAGGGGAGAAGATTGGGATTTAGCAATTAGGCTCTACAGGGTTGGCGCCAAAAGTTTTGTTAGCAGAAGTGTGGCGGTTTACTCATCCGAAAAGATCACTGCGAAATCGATGCTGAAGAGAAAAATTAATAGGCCTTCGTCGCTCGTTTACATCGGGAAATACGGTTTCTGGTATTTTAAAAATTATCCGCAACATCTGATTGCGGATCTTGTAGGTCTCGCAAACGTTTTAAGTTTAGTAGCAATCCCTCTCAGTTCAATCGCCCCTATCCTCTACTTCATGACTATTCTTGCGTTCAACGCTGGTATGGTAAAATCGAACAGTTCATACATATTGAAGGCATTCAAGTCCCTCTCGATTTTACTTCCCTTGGTTTACGGATTCAGCTTT
>JALSOQ010000007.1 GCA_026986375.1 Archaeoglobaceae archaeon | reverse complement strand
AGATGTGGTGGAGCTCACATGGGTTCTGAGGAAGTGGATAAGGATCCCCGGAGATCCGATGATGACGACGAGACAGCTTATAGGTGGAATAAGCATTCAGAAGATTAGAGAGGGTTACGATCTCGATCATCCAGAGGTTTTCACTCCGGGGAGGGTTCTGAAGGCTCACAGGGGTATAGCCTATTTCGACGAGTTGGGAGCAATTCCTTCGGCACTACAGACCCTTTTACACGAGCTTTTGGAGGAGAAGCAGATAACCACTCCGGAAGGGGACATAGTTCCGATGAAGATCGACGCGATATTCATAGCCTCAACGAATCCGGCAAACTACAAGGGAGTGGCGGACATAAAGGAGCCCTTAATGGATAGGGTTGAGGAGATACCCATAGGTCCTCCGGAAACTTTAGAGGAGGAGATCGAGATCGGACTGAGGAACATGAGTCTCAAGAGCGGAGCGATTCTGCCGGAGTGGCATCTGAAGATTCTTGCGAGGATAGTGAGGCTTGCGAGGGATAAGAACGGATGCAGAATCGCGAGCAGAATTGAGCTCGAACCTTCCTGCAGAGCTACGATAAAGCTCTTCGACCACCTCAGAGCTTCCGCCACGAGGAAGGGAAGAAAGGCGGCGATGCTGATAGATTACGGTAGAAATTACGAGATCGTCAAGCTCGGTTTGAGGAGCAGGATGGAACTCGACTACGAGGATGAGGTCTCGAAAGACGACGTGATAGTGAAGCTGACGGAGGAGGCGATAAACAGGACTTGCACCGAGATATACGGAATGATACCGAGAGATCTGTTCGGAAAGCTTATGGAGGATCTTTCGGATCTCTGCGGAGAGCCGGTGAGCGTCGAGGATGAAATAGACTTCAGGAGATACGAGAACCTATACAGAGTCCTCGTCCTCATCGCAAAGAGGCCAGAGGAGTTGAACTCCGCATTCGAGATTTTGCTCGAATCCATAAAGCGTTGCACGGGCCTTATAGATAGGGTGGATTTCGGAAGGTATGTCCATGTCGGCTACGATTGGGAAGCCTGAATGCGGGTTGTGTAGGGAAGAAGGCGGCATAGACCAGAACTTGGCGAAGGACCTACTGTATTCCATGTTCAACCCATATTATCGGGAGAAGGGGAAAATAGATCTTTCGGAATTCATAAAGAAGCATTTGAGCAACGAGGAGCTCAAGCAGTCCTTCGACATGTTTTCGAGCCTTTTCAACGAGATACTGAAGAACTTCAGCTATGTGAACACGTTCTGGATGGACAAGATCGAGGATTACAGGAGGGCGAGGCAGAAGGCGTGGGAAGAGATAAAGGACATGCTTAAGAGGGGAGAGTTGAGGAGGGAGGATTTGAGCGCGAGCGATCTTGTGAACTACTTCTACGAGGAGATAGTTAAAGATTTGATGGAGGAAGGATACATAGAAGGGGTAATAGAGAGAATTAACAGGAGAGTTTTACTATTCAGCCGTCAGGCGGAGAAGCTTTTGGGTGAAAAGATCCTCCAGCTTTCGCTTCGAGATTTGGGTAACGAGGATTTCGGAGAGCACGAGACGGAGAAGGAGGGAATGTCGGTATTTTTAGGATACGAGATGGTCGAGTTCGATCCGTTCGTTCACACTTTCGACATGGTGGATATTCAGGAGACCCTCGTGAAGTCCGCTTTGAGAGATAGGGAGTTGAACATAGACGAGAAGGATTTCGTTGCGAGAAGACCAAAGCACGCGGAGAAGTGCGTTTACGTGATGCTGATAGATGTCAGCGATTCGATGAGGGGCAAGAAGATAATAGGCGCGATAGAAGCCGCTTTGGCTTTGAAGAACGCTATTAAGAGGAACAGCTTCGACGAGTTGCACGTCGTGGCGTTCAACCACAACGTCAGGAGGATAAAGGACAACGAGATACTGAACTTGGATGCGAGAGGAAGGACGGACATCGGCCTCGCTTTGAGGAAGGCGAGGGAGATACTTAGAGAGAGTAGAGGGAGCAAGATAGTGTTTCTAATCACCGACGGGGAACCCACGTCGAGCTACAACCCCTACCTGACCCCTTGGAGATGCGCGATAAAGGAGGCCGAAGGTTTGAGGAGCGTCGATGCTCACCTTACCATAATAATGCTCGGGAAGGACAGGAAGTTCCTGGAGCTATGCAACAGAATGGCGAAGGCAAGCGGAAAGTCCCACATACTTTTCTTCGCGGATCCTCTCGATTTGAAGAGGTTCTTCGTTCGAAGCTACATGAAGAGGAGTGCGGGGGGTGGGATTTGAACCCACGAACCCCTACGGGACGGGACCCTAAATCCCGCGCCTTTGTCCTGACTCGGCAACCCCCGCTCGATTTAATTAACACAGTCAGGGTATTTTATACTTTTCCGAAACATTAAATTCCCCGAGGGTCTGCAAATGGATCGTGATAGAATTCTTTACATGGGTTATTTTAACACTGAGCGCGGTAACGCTCGTGGTGGCTCTGGCCGAAAAATACGGTGTTGAGATAGCCATCGGCATATTCGCTTCACTGACGGTTGTCGCGAACGTAATCGCTTCGAAGCTCGTCACCGTCGGCAACATAGTGGTTCCGGCTGGAGTAATCGTCTATTCCGCAACATTCCTAATCACCGACGTTTTGGGAGAAATATACGGTAAGGAATACGGGAAGAAGGCCGTAATAACGGGATTCTTCGCGAACGTCTTGGCAGTCCTCGCGATAGTTACCGCTCTGCTATGGAAACCCGCTCCCGTAGGAATAGATACGGCCAAAGCTTTCGATAAGGTATTCGGATTGACTCAGAGGATCGTGTTCGCATCGATGGTAGCGTATCTCCTTTCCCAGACCCACGACGTCTATGCATTCCACTTCTGGAAGGAGAAAACGAAAGGTAGGCACCTGTGGCTGAGAAACAACGCTTCCACCATAGTCAGCCAGTTCATAGACACATGCACCTTCATAACTCTTGCCTTCTATGGAGTCGTTCCGAACGAAGTTCTGCTCAGCATGATCTTCGGCCAATACGTAATAAAGGTGGCGATAGCCCTCCTCGACACTCCTTTCATGTATATAGCGACGTTCACTTGGAAGGCTATCAAAAATCCAAAAGCCTCTTCCTAACGGCCGGATTCCTCTCCGCTATTATTTTCAGCACGGTTTCGAAGTTCGATTCGAGCGGTATCTTCTCGCACAAAAACACACCCGTCCTACCCTTTTCCCTTCTCCTCTCCAAAACCCTCCTCCTCTCTTCAACTATTTCGATGCAGACACCCAAAATCTTCGCGACCTCTGCGGACTGGATCTCGTCTATCGGAATCTCTATGTGCCCCCTGCCCGTGGGGTATATCAGCACCAACCTCTTATCAACCCCCGCAACCCTCTTATCGTGTAAGAGTTCCTCGTAGCTCAGAGCCCCTCCAAACTTGTAAAAGTCGAGCTCCCTCTCCTTCATCTTAACCAACGGAAAGCTGACGGTCGTGTTGTCCGTCAGAACGAACTCTCCTTTTATCGCGTAATTGGGAGTTGCCTGAA
Source organism: Archaeoglobaceae archaeon (assembly GCA_026986375.1). Taxonomy (GTDB): domain Archaea; phylum Halobacteriota; class Archaeoglobi; order Archaeoglobales; family Archaeoglobaceae; genus WAKM01. The sequence goes on along the minus strand of JALSOQ010000007.1, from coordinate 46,940 downwards.
CTATTCTCTTCTCCAAAATTTCGAAGCATTCGAGCGCGAGCTCTATTTTGTATGAGGGAATTTGGTAGGGAATGAACACGTCGATGTCGCTGTCCTTGCTCACATCCCCCCTCGCAACCGAGCCGTATAGAATGGAATCTATCCCGAACTCCCGCAACCTCTCCATTACCTCCCTCGCTCTCTCCCTCTTCTCCCTCAGGATTTCCCAGTGTTCTCTGCTGTAGATCACCTCCCTCCTATCCCCGTATGTTGCTGTTTTACCCCTCATGCTCAACCGTCTTTTCTATCCAATCCAAAAACTCCCTGTTCCCCTCTTCAACTACGAAGGCGCATATGCAAGGAACGGAGTAGCTGTGAACTTTTTTGGCCTCCTCTCTAAGCTCTTTGAACTTCTCAGCCTTCGTCTTCATTATTATCGCGAACTCGTTGCACTCCTCTATCTTCCCCTCCCACCAAAAGAGGGATCGAACGGGAAATATGTTTGCACACGCTATGAGCCTTTTTTCGAGCAAATGTCTCGCAATCTTTCTCGCCTCATCCAAACTCTCGCAAGTCACGTAAACGAACACGAACATGGAGATATTTAGAAAGGACGCTTTAATTAATTTTTGATTTTCCAAAATTATATTATAACTCTATATTTTTTAGCCTTTCTATCGCCTCCTCTATAGTTTTAACGTCCCTCGTCAGAGCGAATCTCACGAATCCTTCTCCGTATTCCCCAAACCCCAGACCGGGTGTTACGAGAATTCCCGCTTCTTCGAGCAGTTTCTTCGCGAATCCCATGCTGTCGTATCCTTCGGGCACCTCGCACCAGACGTAAAATGTTGCCTTCGGCTTTTCCACCTCCAATCCCAACTCCCTCAGCCCTCTAACAAGAACGTCCCTTCTCTCCTGATATATCCTGCAGTTCTCCTCTATGCATTCGTAACTCCCGGTCAAAGCAACTATAGCCGCCTCCTGAACCGCCTGAAAGACTCCGCTATCCACGTTCGTCTTGACCTTCAGCAGACCCTTCAGAATCTCCTCGTTTCCAACGGCAAACCCGATCCTCCACCCGGTCATGTTGAACGTCTTCGAAAGGCTGTTGAACTCTATGCAGACTTCGAAAGCTCCGTCCACTTCCAAAAAGCTCTTAGCCCTGTATCCGTCGAACGTAATTTCGCCGTATGCGAAATCGTGGGCCAGAATTATTCCTCTATCTTTGCAGAAGTCTATCGCCTCCTTTATGAAATCCTTCTCTGCCACGGCCGATGTGGGGTTGTTCGGATAGTTCAGAAACATTATCTTCGCCTTCTTTGCCACTTCATCCGGAATCGATTCGAAATCGGGCAAAAAGCCGTTTTCCTTTTTCAGCGGAACCTTGTAAGGAATCCCGTCCGCCAAAAGCGTCGAGGAATAATAAACGGGATACCCCGGATCCGGAACGAGGACGTAATCCCCGTCGTTTACGAAGGCCAGCGGGAGGTGGGCTATTCCCTCCTTCGAACCTATAAGCGATATAACCTCCCTCTCCGGATCGAGCTTTACACCCTTCCTCCTCTCGTAAAACTCTGCAACAGCCCTTCTGAACTCCAAAAGACCCTCGTAACTCGGATACCTGTGATTCTCAGGCTTTTCCACTGCCTTCTTCATCGCATCGACTATGTGCTTCGGAGTGGGAATGTCCGGATCTCCCACGCCGAAATCTATGACCTTTACTCCTTCCTCCTCCTTCCTCTTCTTCATCTCGTCTATCTCTGCGAAGAGGTAAGGCGGAAGTCTCCTCAACCTCTCCGATATTTCGAACATAGAGCGAGGTTTTACTCCTCGTATATATCGCTTGCCGTTTTGTCTGCCCTCTGGTCTATCGGTATGTATTTCCTGCCCTTCGGCCCGACGTAAAGAGCCCTCGGCCTGAGGAGTCTGTTGTTCTCGTATTGCTCTATTATGTGTGCGGTCCAGCCAGCTATCCTCCCCATGGCGAACATGGGAATGAACAGATCGTCGGGAATTCCGAGAGTCGCATAAACGCAGGCGGAGTAGAAGTCCACGTTTGGCAGGAGCTTCTTGTATTTGTATGCCGCCTGCTCGACAGCCTCGGCGATCTCGAACCATTTCGAATCCTTCTGCTCCGCGAGCATCTTCGCGAGAGCTTTAAGTTCGATCGTCCTCGGATCCATCACGTTCTTGTATATTCTGTGTCCGAACCCCATTATCCTCTCCTTCCTCCTCAGCTTCTCCTTGACGTATTCCTCGGCCCTCCAAGGGACTGCAATCTCCCTGAACATCTCTATCACTTTCTGAGCCGCTCCACCGTGTAAAGGTCCCATAAGAGTTCCGGTCGCGGCGACTATGCAAGCATACATGTCCGCAAGAGTTGATGCGGCCACCCTCGCGGCGAATGTGGACGCGTTTAGCTCGTGATCCGCGTGAAGTATGAAATCGACATCTATGCACCTCGCTTCGAGTTCCGTCGGCTCTTCGCCGTATAGCATGTAAAGGAAGTTCGCCGCGTGATCCAGATCGTCGTTGGGATGGACGAGATCCAATCCCTGCCTAATTCTGTGATAATACGCGATTATCGTCGGGAACTTCGCTATCAAACTCTTGGCCTTCTCTATGCTGTGCTCATAGCTCTTGTAGTGTATGTATCTGTCCATCGAACCCAAGTATGACACCGCAGTCCTCAGAACTACCATGGGATGCGTGAAAGGAGGAAGATGGGTAAGCAGTCCTATTATTTGAGGCGGAAGCTCCCTCAAATCCTTGAGTTCCTCCTTAAAAGCCTCCAACTCACTCCTGCTCGGAAGCTCACCGAAAAGTAAGAGGTAAGCTACCTCCTCGTAGCAGGAATTCTTCGCGAGATCGTGAATGCTGTAACCCCTATACTCCAAAATAGCCTTGCCGTTCTCCACATCCACCCTACTTATGCTGCTCCTGCAAGCTATAACGTCCTCCAAACCCTCCTTAAACGTCATAACCGCCACCTCACACCAGTCTGTAAGAGGGATACTTCTCCAAAATCATACCGGAAACTATCACCGGCGGCTCTCTCATCGCTATCTCTATCGCCTTGTCCAACTTCCATTCCTTCTCCGCGTATATCGTGAACAGCTTTTCTCCGGCTTTAACGTGTTGTCCTCCCTTCTTGTGAAGCAGAACTCCGGCACCCTTATCCTTAGGAGCTCCGGCGGCTCTCGCGACCTTAACTATCCTCTGGTTGTTCACGACCGCAACCGCACCGTCGATGGGTGCTAAGATATCGTAAGTCTTATCTCCAATCGGAATTTCGTCGGACTTTACGTTCGGATCTCCCCCCTGTGCCTCTACGATCTGCCTGAACTTTTCGAGAGTCTTTCCAGACTTAAATATCTCCTCCGCGTAAGCGTATCCGTTCGTAGTCATACCCGTCATCTCGAACAGAATTCCGGCAATCCCCAAAGCTTTCTCTATCAAGCTTCTTGCCCCTCTTTTTTCCTCCATCGTCTTCAAAGCCTCCCATGCCTCCAAAGCCGGACCTATCGCCCTTCCGACGGGCTGTCCTCCGTAAGTAAGGGCGCACGTAACGTTTAAGCCGAGCCTCCTGCCCAACTCGACGAAATCGTTGGCGAGCTTTCTCCCGGTTTCGATGTTGGGAACCTTCGGACTCCCAACTGGGATGTCTATCACGATGTTCTTAGCTCCGATCGCTCCTTTCTTCGCCATAACGCTCGCGAGAAGCTGGGGACGGGGATCTATGGCGAGGGGATACTCAACCCTTATTATTCTATCGTCAGCCGGGGCTATGTTCGTCGCCCCACCCCAAGCTATCACTCCTCCCACTCTTTCGGTTATCTCCTTTATCTCCTCAACGCTCAAGTTGACGTTCGCGAGGACCTCCATCGTGTCCGCCGTTCCGCTCGCGGAAGTTATAGCCCTGCTCGCTGTCTTAGGAATGAGCAAACCCGCAGCGGCGACCGTGGGAACTATTATGAGCGAAATCTTGTTTCCGGGAACCCCTCCTATGCTGTGCTTGTCCACTACAATTCCTTCCTCGAACGTCAAAGTTTCTCCGGTCTCTATCATCGCCCTCGTCAACCACTCTATTTCGTCGAAGTCCAATCCGTGGATGTAGCTTGAGAGAACGAAGGCGGTAAGCTCTACCTCCGTCAAAGCGTTGCTGACTATATCCTTGACAATCGTGTATATCTCGTCCTTCGTCAGCTTTCCCCCGTCCAGCTTCTTCCTTATGTATTCGACCGAACGAGGCTTCGGAACCGGAACTATCTTGACTTCGCTCCCCTCCTCTATCTCGCACTCTTCCGCAACCTCATGGCAGACTCCCAGTTCCCCTTTCTCGATCAACCCCATCGCTATCTGAACCGTCGCTATCGTGGATTTCTTAGCGATGACCCTTACCCTATCACCCTCAAGAAGACCGAGCTCGTCAGCATCAGCCTGATTCATTATGACCGCATCTTTACCTATCCTGATCGGAATGATCTTCGCTTTGAGTATCATGAAATTTGAAAATTTTTGTAGATTTTTAACGTTTTCTTTGATCAACCTTCAACCAACTTATATTTTCTTTTGACATCTTTCGATTTGAGCATCTCGATTCCGAGCTTTTCGCATACCTCTCTGATGAGAGATTTAATCGCCGAAGTCGTGGATTTCTCGTCGATGACTATGAACTCCGCCCCACTAAGCTCAACTGCCTTCACGAGTATTTCCCTATTCAAACCCTCGAACGTATACTTCGCGAAGTTGTGGCCGAACGTGAACGTGGTCGTTAGGATAATTTCGGTCTGGCGTGGTGCGTAGTGAGTTCCTCCAACGCCTACGGCAATTTGCCAGTTCGATCTGGGATCCCTTATAGCCTCAACCAAGCTTTCCGCCACTAACCTCCCCGCCACCTCATCCTTCCACTCCTCTTCCGTGGATCCTATTTCGTAGAAGGCGGAGGGGGTGGAAATCTCGGAAGGGCCGTGGTGCGTCACTTCGAGCGTGAACTCGAACTCCGGCTTTCTTTCGAGTTTATCCTTCAAAGCCAAGACGTAGTTCTTGATCCTTATCGGGGAAGGTTTGGCCAAAGAATAGGGCTTTCCCCCGTAATCCGCAGTCGCGACGTTTCCGGAAACGTGGACGGTAAATATCTTCCTCCCGTCCTTACTGCTGTGTCTGGACGCGAACAGAATTTCTTCGAAGCTCAAACCCAACTTTCTAAGCCTCTCGTCCAAGTAGTCGGCGTATATCAGCCTCTCCTTTATTTCGATTATCCCGATGTCTCCCGCATCGTAGAAGTCGTATTCTCCCACCTTCCTCCTGTCGGGATCGAGAATATCGATTAAGTTCTCCTTTATGTTTTGGGAGGCCAAATCCTCGGTGCTACAGACTATCAAGTGCATGCGGAAAATTCGGAACGAACGTTTAAAAAAATTAAATTATAGGTCGGCCATTAAAGCGTAAGCCTTGCCCAATTCGGTCAGTCTTATTCTCACGTTCTTTCCTTCCCTCCTCATCTCCACGAGTCCGTCGTCCTCAAGTCCCTTCAGATGATAGCTCATCCTCGCTCTCTGAGCCATGTATTTCTTCTGATCCTCCGTCTTGCCTTCGAGCAACTCTATCAGCTTGTTTATCGACTCTACTTCTCCGCCCTGCTCCGCGATGGTCTTTATGATGACGAGCTTGTCGTCGCTTATCCTCTTGAGGGGCGGTATGAGAACGTTAACTATCTCCTCGACCCTACCGTTTTTCGTTTTCGCCAAGTAGAGCTTGCTTCCAGAAAGCTGGGCGACTATGTAGCACGCTATGCAGAGCTCCCTCGTCGTGTCGGAAGCGTTTATGAGAACCTCGTTCCCCTCCTTTATTTCGTCCTTTATGGCCTTCAGCATTTCCAGAGCGGTCGCGTATATGTCCGACTTGTCCACCACTATCCTCTTAACTTCGACGAGCACGCTCAGCGTCTTCTCTATTTCCTCGGCGTTCTTCTGCACTTCCTCGCTGTCATCTTTTCCCAGCACCAAGTAAGCCTTCTGAATCGGCTTGCCGTAAAGTTTCGTGCTCTCCAATAAGACATCCTTATTTGTGCCGACCGGTAATACATGCACGACCTTCATATACTTATCGATACTGTTGCAATTAATAAATTTTATCTCGACCAATTAATCGAGAACAGTCATAAAATATTAAGTAACTCTATAAAATTCCTAAATTTTCCAATTCAAAATTTTTATCGGTATACACTCCTACAAATATACACCGGTTTTAGCCAGCTTTCACTCACATGTAGACCTATTATTTGTCAACCCTAAACTGGACTTACATCATCAGAGTATATTAAATTTTTCATCGTTATCGAAAAATTACACGAACTCGCAAAACGGATAAAATCAATCGACCGATAAGTCAAATTTTTCAACTTAGATGTCCGCAAGCGATATATAGATCTGATGATGAATATAATAATGTGTTAAAGAGAGTGGAGGTAATAGTTGAAGGGATCGTGCAGGGGGTTGGGTTTAGATACTTTACGAAAAAGACGGCCAAAGAGTTAGGAATAAAGGGATTCGTCAGGAACTTATCCGATGGAAGGGTTCTCATAGTCGCCGAGGGCAACGAGGATATGATAGAAAAGTTTCTGGCACGAATTAGAGAGGGGCCAAGGCTCGCGGTAGTCAAAAACGTCCACGTTAAGAAGTTGCCGGCAACTGGTGAGTTCGAAAGTTTCGAAATAGTTTATTAGCAATAATCTTTATCTTAACTTCGTGCCATTTTGAAGCATGCTTGCGAAGAGGATAATTCCCTGTCTCGACGTGACGCTCGACAAGGATGGAGCAGTGGTTGTTAAGGGAGTTCACTTCGTAAATTTGAGAAAGGCCGGAGATCCGGTAGAATTGGCAAAAAGATACGATGAAGAAGGTGCAGATGAGCTCGTATTCTTGGACATAACCGCTTCTCCTCACGGGAGGGAAATAATGGTGGACGTCATAGAAAGAACTGCTGAGCAAGTCTTCATTCCCCTCACCGTAGGAGGAGGAATTAAGACGATAGAACAGATAAACAGACTACTTTCTGCGGGAGCGGATAAGGTTTCTATAAACACCGCAGCCGTGAAAAATCCCGAGTTCATAAGAGAAGCTTCCGACATATTCGGAAGACAGTGTATAGTTGTCGCGATAGACTGCAGAAGGAACTTCGACCTGAGCAAGGGTGAGAACGTAGTGACGTTGGAGGACGGAAGGAAGGCTTGGTATGAGGTCGTGATATATGGGGGAAGGCAACCCACAGGAATAGATGCCATAAGCTGGGCGAAGAAGGTTGAGAAGCTCGGAGCGGGAGAAATTCTTTTGACTTCGATGGATAGGGATGGAACTAAGTTGGGTTACGATATACCGATAACGAGGGCGATAAGCGAGGCCGTGAACATTCCGGTAATAGCATCCGGTGGGGCTGGAAAGCCCGAGCACTTTTATGAGGGCTTTGTCGAAGGTAAGGCGGACGCCTGCTTGGCCGCCTCTATCTTCCATTATAGGGAGTTAGAGATCGCCAAGATTAAGGAATACCTTAAGGAGAGGGGGATCCCCGTTAGGCTTTGAAATTATATACGACACTATCAGATTTCTAGCCACCACAGTTCCGGTAATAGCGCTGGCGAGCTACCTAATTTCGTATTCGATAAATAAGGGAGTAATGGACAAGATTTCTTCGGAAATAAAGCCGATTTTGTCGAAGCTGAACTTGGACGAGGTTACTGTTACCGCTGTTGCCGTCTGCTTCGTCAGTCCGGTCGTTGCATATTCTATGCTCTCCCAAGCCCTCAAAGAAGGTAGAATAGATGAAAGAGAAGTTATCGCGGCATCATTTCTAAGCTCCTTTCCCGCCACCCTCAGCCACATCTACACATTCTTCCTCCCCTTCGTAATCCCGCTCTTAGGATGGGCCGGAGTGTTATATACAGCACTCAGACTGCTCGTCGCTCTTGTAAAGTCTGGCGTAGGATTCCTTCTGGCTTTGAGGTGGAAGAAGGACGGTAGCCACGAGATAGGAGGAATCGAAAGGAAGAAGGTGGATCCCCTGAAATCAACGCTCGAGAACTTGAAGAGGATAATTCCCACGATGGCCATAACTTATCTGGCCGTCAGCCTTCTCTCCACCTACGGATTCTTCGAGAGGTTTAAGGAAGTTTTGGAATTCCTACCCTTCGATCCGAACGTTTTGACTATTTCTGCAGTGGAATTCGTTAACTTGAGGGCTGCTATAGTTTTGGCGTCCGGAATGCTCGAAAAGGGAATTTTGAGCTGGAAGTTGGTAGTCGTTGGACTGATACTGGGGAACGTAGTTACATTATCCACGAGGTTCGTGAAGCACTCCCTTCCGATCCACCTCTCTCTATTCGGAAAGCTTGGGGTGAAGATAGTCGTGCTCAACGCTATCGCGACTCTGATTTTGGACGTTATGATCATAGCTCTGCTCTTGATTCTTCCATAGTTTTATATTTCGGGAAGTCGGAGTGGTTTCATGAGCGATAGGTTGCTGATGGCCATCGGAATGATCGTCGGATTCGTCTTCGGGTTCAACGGAATAGCAACGCTGTTCAACCTGATGACCCACACCCTAACCGAAGCTCAGGCGCAACTCGCTCAGATAGGAGCCGTTTCCACGCTCGTGCTGTTTCTGATCGTCGTGGGGATCATAATAAAGGTGAGGGTTCTCTCCTCCCTCATAATAGGTGCGGTTATAGGAGCGGTCCTAAACACGATTCTGGAGATGAACGGAATCCACATCATGAACGAGATATACTCGATAATCCTTCAACTCCTAAGGTCGTCAGTATCCTTCTAACTTTGCCCGCCTCAAGCTGTCCCGGAGCGACGGACTTACTTACGGTGCAGTAGATGAAAGGAGAGCCCAAAAACAGAGCCATCACCCTCGTCCAAGCGAATTTCTCACCCATCAGAAACGCCACCAAGTCGTCGTATTCGCACAGCAACCTGACTATCGTCAGAACGTCCCTCCTATCCCTCCCCATCGTGGCTATCTTGAAAACGTCCCCTCTCCTGCTCTCCACCAAATCCCTAAGGTATTCGTAATTAGGGGTTTCCTTGAAGTTGTGGTAAGATTCTATCACCTTACATCTAACCACTTTGAACCATTCGTCCTCCACGTCGTTCTCCAAATCGACGTAGTCTGCATACAACGAATATCTGACGATATTCCTTAACCTCCTCTCCTCATCTCCCGAATACCTTCCCCCCTCCTTCTCCCTTCGAATCGTGACGATTACGGGCTTTCCTATCCCCTTAAGCTTGTTCTCATCCGGAAAAGTTGGAAACAAATCCAGTCTAAGTTCTATGACGTCCGCGACGTTCTTGGCAGCCACGACGTCCGCAAAACTCGACGCCGAAACGACGATCTTCACATCGGAACTTCGAATGGATTGTTAAAAAATCATTCGAATTCTATCGTCGCCGGAGGTTTTGGTGTCAAATCGTAAACGACCCTCGTAACTTCCGGAATTTCGGACGTAATCCTCAGAGCTATCTTCCTGAGCTTTTCGTAGTCTATTTCGAGGACGTCCGCAGTCATCCCGTCCCTCGAATCGACCGCCCTAACGGCTATTATGTAACCGTAAACCCTCACGTCTCCCTTAACTCCCGTCGCCTTTCCTATCAAAGCCGCGAAAGCCTGCCACTTCTTGTAATCCTTAAGCTCCTCCTCAACTATCTTCGTAGCCTTCCTTACTACCTCCACCTTCTCCGGCGTAACCTCCCCTACTATTCTAACCGCCAGTCCCGGCCCGGGAAACGGCATTCTCTCGCATATCTCCTCCGGCAACCCGAGATACCTCGCGACCTCCCTCACCTCATCCTTATAAAGCTCCCTCAGAGGCTCTATCACGTCCTTGAACTTATACTTCGTCGGAAATCCACCAACGTTGTGGTGGCTCTTTATTCCCCCCTGACTTTCGATTATATCTGGATATATCGTCCCCTGAATGAGATACTCCGCCCCGTGCTCCTCAGCAACTCTCTCGAATATTCTGACGAAGAGTTCGCCTATCACCTTCCTCTTCTGCTCCGGATCCGTAACTCCCTTCAGAGCTTTGAAGAACTCCTCCCTGGCGTCAACGAAAACGAGTCCCATTGGGCCGAATATCTCCTTTATCCTCTCCGGCTCCCCCTCCCTCATCAATCCGGTATCCACGAAAACCGGAATCAGCCTATCCCCTATCGCCTTATGGGCCAAAACCGCACAGACGGAGCTATCTACACCTCCGGAAAGGGCTATTATCGCCTTTCCATCCTTAACCCTTTCCCTTATCTCCTCTATCGCCTTCTTCACGAACTCCTCGACATTGACCATACCAAGAAATCCGTCCGCGTGGATTTAACGCTTACTCCTCAGATCGATCTTTTTCGGATACTCCGTCAGAACTTCGCATCCGTTCTTCCTAACTACGACGACATCCTCCACCCTAACACCACCCCATTTTCTATAGTACAGCCCCGGCTCAACCGTGAACACCATCCCCGCTTTAAGCACGTCGTCGTTCTCGAAGATCTTGGGTTTTTCGTGAACGTCAAGCCCCACTCCGTGCCCCGTAGAATGGATGAAACCCTCCCTGTATTTTCTCCTGATCGTCTGGTAACCCATCTCCTCCAAAACGTCGCAAACGGTATGATGAACTTCTTTCGCCGTGACTCCTTCTCTTATAATCGAAATCGCCTTTTTCTGAGCTTCTATCACCGCATCGAGCATTTCCTCTATTTCGGGACAGTCTTCAAGTATGACAGTTCTCGTGAAGTCGGAATAGTAGTGGTGTCTCCTGCTCTTGGGAAATATGTCTATGACCACGTGCTCCTCTATTTTCCCGTGCCCTATGTAGTGCGGATCGGCCGAAAGCTTTCCCGAGGATACTATGGTATCCTGGGCGAGGTAACCATCTGAGAATAGGAACAGCTCTATCTCGTTTCTTAGCATGTCGCAATCTCTAACCCTTTTAAGCAACTTTAAAGCGTGTTCGAATGCTCTGATTATGGCAAAACTAGTATCCTTAATCTTTTCTATCTCCTCTTCACTTTTAACTGCTCTCATTTCGGAGAATGGATTCTCAATAACCTCAACTTCGAAATGTTTCAGGAATTCGACTATTAAAAACGCAGGGAAGTTCGGAGGGACAAGAACCTTCTTAGCCCCGCGAGTTTTTAAAAATTCGACGAGGGTTAAAGCCAAAGCCTTCTTGGTATTCTTTAATTCCTTCAACCTGTCGAAGTATCCCAAATCCGATAGAGTAGATACTTCTCCAACAACACTCTCCCGCTTTGCTCTGTCTCCCTCCATGTCCGGAACTACCAGCAAGTCCGTTCCGTCAGATCCTACGAAGTAAAAGGCCGAATTCGGAATTCTGAACTTCGTAGCGTAATAGAAGTTGTTATCTCCAGAATGCTGGATGTAGAATTGGGCATCGTGTTCCTTTAAGACCTCGTTGAGCATGGTTCGATTTTGAAGTCTTTGCTTTTAGAACTATCGTTCAGCAACATCCTTACAGTTTCGACTGCTTTTGGTATGGCATCCCTCACCTTTGGCGTGCATTCCTCCCCAAAGCTCTCCGCGTCCTCGACCTCTATGGCCACTATCCTTATATCTTTAGGCATTCTCTCTGGAAATATCTCGTATCCGAGCTTCAGAGTTGTCGCGAGCGTTAGGTTGTGGGAGTTCGTGTAGGTATTGGATATTAGGATGTCTTCCAATGATAGCACATATATCCTCCCCGGCTCGCCACCGGTTTTTATAGCATCCACTATTATCGCCAAGTCGTATCCCGCTATAACATCCAAAACTTCGAAGTTCGTCGTAGTGAGAATGGCTGTATCCACACCCTCAAGCCTTTCGACGACCCTAATCCCGACGGAATCGTCCCTTAAAATCGGGTTGCCTATGCCGACGACTATCGCCTTCACATCACCAATTATCGCACGATTGTTTATAGAAATATCGAGCGCCTCAATTCTTCCCAGATCGAATCGACCTTCGCCTTAACGTCCTCGCTCATCTCAACGACTTCGGGCCACTCCCTCTCGTATCCCTCCTCCTTCCACTTCTTCGTCGCGTCGATTCCAAGCTTCCCGCCTAAGTTCGGCCTGTAAGTGGAGTGATCCAAAGCGTCTATGGGTGAGTCGGGAATTATGACGACATCCCTAGCCGGATCGAACCTCGTAGTTACCGCCCAAATCACCTCCCTCATGTCGTGAACGTTCACGTCGTCGTCCACTACTATGACGATCTTCGTAAGCGAGAGCATTCCCGTGCCCCAGAGGGAGAACATCACCTTCTTCGCGTGTCCGGGGTAGCGTTTCTTTATCGATACTATCGCCAAATTGTGGAAACAACCTTCCACGGGCAAGTTCATGTCCACGATTTCGGGATGTATCATCCTTATGAGCGGTAGGAATATCCTCTCAGTAGCTTTTCCGAGCCAAGCATCCTCCATCGGAGGTTTTCCCACTACCGTGGCGTGGTAAATAGGATTCTCGCGGTGGGTTATGCACGTAATGTGGAAGACGGGGTAGGGCTCGGGGGGAGTGTAGTAGCCGGTGTGATCTCCGAAGGGGCCTTCCGTTCTCAGTTCGTCAACCTTAACGTATCCCTCCAAGACTATTTCGGCGTTCGCCGGAACGAGCAGATCGACCGTTTCACATTCGACCATCTTGACCCTCTCCCTCCTTATGAAACCCGCGAAGGCGAACTCACTGACGTTTTCCGGAAGAGGGGCGGTGGAGGCGTAAAGAACTGCGGGATCGACTCCTATGGCAACGGCAACCTCCAGCCTGTCCTTGCCCATCTCCTTGAGTTTTCTCACGTGCAGAGCTCCGTGCTTGTGAATCTGCCAGTGCATTCCCGTAGTTTTCGAATCGAAAACCTGCATCCTGTACATCCCGGCGTTGAGCTCCCCGGTTTCCGGATCCTTCGTTATGACGACCGGTAGGGTTATGAACCTTCCCCCATCCTTCGGCCAGCATTTCAGAATTGGGAACTTGTTCAAATCCGGCTCGTCCATCACCACCTCCTTACATGCCCCACTCCTCACCTTCTTCGGAACGAAGCTCACTAAATCCTTCACCTTCCCCAAACCCCTTAGTCCGTCCATTATCGATTCCACCTTAGTTTTCGCAATCTCCACGAGCCTCTCCCCTATCTCCTCGAATCTCTCGACTTCCAGAGCCATCTTCATTCTCCTTTCCGTTCCGAAAGCGTTCATAAGAACGGGAATGTCGTAACCCTTAGGATTCTCGAAGAGAAGTGCTTTCCCTCCCCCCTTAACCGCTCTGTCCGCTATCTCGGTCATCTCCAAAATCGGACTGACTTCGTGCCTTATCCTCGCCAACTCGTTTTCTTCCTCAAGTCTTTCGATGAATTCCCTAAGATCCTCGTATGGCATGGCCCGATTTGGGAGGCGTTGCTTTTAATCGTTAACGTTTTAAAACTCGGGTTAAAGCGGAGATTATGCAAGATTTCGTTCAGGAACTCAGGATAATCGAGAAGAAGTGGCAGGAAGAGTGGGAAAAGGCGAAGATATTCGAGGCGGAACCGAACGATAAGCCGAAGTTTTTCATAACTATTCCCTATCCCTATCTCAACGGAAACCTCCACGTCGGACACTGCAGGACTTTCACGATAGGGGATGCGGTCGCGAGGTTCAAGAGGATGTGCGGGTTCAACGTCCTATTCCCAATGGGATTCCACGTTACCGGAACGCCGATAATAGGTCTTGCGGAGCTCATAGCGAAGAGGGATCCGAGAACTATAGAGGTTTACACGAAGTTCCACGATGTGCCCGAAGAAGTCCTTCTGACTCTCACCACACCCGAAAGGATAGTCGAATACTTCTCGAAGGAGGCTGAGAAGGCTCTGAAAGATATAGGATACTCGATAGACTGGAGGAGGAAGTTCACGACGACCGACGAGCCTTACCAGAGGTTCATAGAGTGGCAGTTCTGGAAGCTGAAGGAGATGGGGCTCGTCGTGAAGGGTTCTCACCCCGTCAGATATTGCCCGAACGACGAGAATCCCGTCGAAGATCACGACCTTCTGATGGGGGAGGAGGCGACGATTGTAGATTTTACCGTTGTAAAGCTCGTTTCATGGCATGAGAAGTTCGGCAAAATAATATTCCCGTGTGCGACTCTTAGGCCGGAAACGATCTTCGGAGTTACGAACATCTGGATAAAGCCCACGAAATACGTTCTGGCAAGGGTAAACGGGGAACTCTGGTTCTTGAGCGAGGAGGCGGCGGAAAAGCTGAAGTTTCAGGAGAAGGAGGTGGAAGTGGTCGAAAAGGTTGACGCGGAAGAATTCTTCGGGAAGTTGGTCGTAAACCCGATTCTCGCGGGAATGCTGATAGACAAAATAATTCCCGAATACTCCGAGCTCGATGAAGAAGAGAGAATTAGGAGGGTGGTTAAGAAAATACTCGAAGGTGATCTTGCTAAGAAGCTGATAGAGCTATTCGAAAAGGCTTTTGAGGAAAAATCGGACGATTTTGAAATTCTGAGGAGGATAGTCGTTCCTATTCTGCCTGCGGATTTCGTGGATACGGACAACGCAACCGGAGTCGTAATGAGCGTTCCCGCCCACGCCCCATACGATTACGTAGCGTTGGAGGACTTAAAGAAGAGCGAGCACGGAATTCCGAAGGAGTTGATAGAAGTAGAGCCGATAGTTCTCATAAGGATAGAGGGGGAAAAATACGAGGTTCCCGCGGTGGAAGTTGCGAAGGAGTTAGGAATAAAGAGTCAGAGCGACGTCGAACTTCTTGAGAAGGCGACGAAGATCGTTTACAAGAAGGAGTTCCACAAAGGAGTTCTTCTGGAGAACACTGGAAAATACGCCGGAATGCCGGTTTCTAAAATAAAGGAAGTTCTTCAAAAGGATCTGATAGATTTGGGAGTTGGAGACGTCTTTTACGAGTTCAGCGAAAAGCCCGTCGTATGCAGGTGCGGAACGAAGTGCGTCGTTAAGGTTGTGAGGGATCAGTGGTTCCTGAAGTATTCAGACGAGAATTGGAAGGCCAAGGTTCTTAGCTGGCTCGAAGAGATGACGATAATCCCCGACTACTACAAGGAGGAGTTCAGGAACAAGATAGAGTGGCTTAAGGACAAGGCATGTGCAAGAAGGAAGGGCTTGGGAACGAGGATTCCGTGGGACAAGGAGTGGTTGATAGAGAGCCTTTCGGATTCGACGATATACATGGCCTACTACATCTTAGCCAAGTTCATAAACGAAGGGAAGCTTAGGGCGGAAAACGTTACTCCCGAATTCTTGGACTACGTTCTGCTCGGAAAGGGTAATGCGGAAAAGGTCGCCCGATCTTCCGGGTTGGAGGTTGAGACGGTTGAGGAAATAAGGAGAGACTTCGTATACTGGTATCCCGTAGATCTGAGGAGTAGCGGGAAGGATTTGGTCGCGAACCACCTCCTGTTCTTCCTCTTCCACCACGTTGCTATATTCCCGAAGGAGCACTGGCCCAAGGCGATAGCGGTGAACGGATACGTCAGCTTGGAAGGAAAGAAGATGAGCAAGAGCAAAGGCCCTCTCTTAACGATGAAGAGGGCCGTAGCGGAGAACTCGGCAGATGTAACGAGACTATACATTCTCCATGCTGCGGAATACGACAGCGATGCGGACTGGAGGAGGAAGGACGTTGAGGCTTTGGCCGGACATCTCAGGAGGTTCTACAACTTGGTGAAGGAGCACTACACCAAGGAGGTTAAGGAAATAGATCATCTCGACAGGTGGCTGATCAGCAGGTTCCAGAAAGCGATAAGGGAAACGAGGGACGCTATGGAGAAGCTACAGACGAGGAGGGCTGTGAATTCCGCTTTCTTCGAGGTCATGAACGATGTTAGATGGTATCTGAGGAGGGGAGGGGACAATCTGGCGGTGATACTCGACGACTGGCTCAAACTCCTCGCCCCTTTCATCCCCCACATCTGCGAGGAACTCTGGCACCTCAAACACGACAGCTTTGTAAGCTTGGAGAGCTATCCTGAATTCGATGAGAGCAAGGTGGATGAGAGAGCGGAGCTCGTCGAGGAATACATAAAGAGGTTCATGGAGGATGTCAAGGAGGTGATGAAGTTCGTCGAAAGTCCTAAGGTCGTTTACGTCGCGTTCGCCGAAGACTGGAAGGTGGAGGTTGCGAGGAAGGTCAAGGAATTGGGGAAGAGGGCGATGGCGGAGATAATGAAGGATGAGAAGTTTAGGACTAAGGCGAAGGAGGTTTCTTCGCTCGTCAAGAGGATTATGAAGGAACGGGATCTCTTGGCATTCTGCGAGCTCGACGAAAGGAAGGTTATAGAGGAAAATTTGGATTTCCTCGAGAGGGAGCTGGGTGTGAGGGTAGTGCTGGACGAAAGCGAGGTTCCGGAGGAGAAGAGGAAAACGGCATTACCCGGAAAACCTGCTATATACATTTCTTGATCTCCCTGGCTATCGCTCTCGAAAGGGGAACGGGAACCGCTTCCCCCACCATATCGTATTGGACGTTCTTTCCTCCCAAAAACACGTGGTAATCCGGGAAACCCATGAGTCTCGCGTGCTCCCTAACTGTGAGGAATCTGTCTTGGAATGGATGGACGAACCTCGAATTTCCCATTACGGTTGGGGCGAGCCTGTATGGATGCAACCTCGTAACGTTCGTGCAAATTTTTCCCGCCCCCTCGAACCTTATCAGGCTTTCACCCCACCTCAGCCTTCTGATCCTGTCGAGTTTACCCTTCGGAATTTTGAGCAGGACTTCGTGGTTCGGAATACTTCCGTCCGGCTCAGGCAGGTCGCCTATCGCATCTATGACCTTCCTTCTCTTCCCCTTCGGCTCCGGTTCGATTTTAACGTTCGAAACGAAGACCCTCGCCCTTCTGGACGGATTTCCGTAATTTTCGGCCCTCAAAATGTTGAAGTGAACCTCATAACCCGCCTTTCTGAACTCCCTAATTAGAGCGTCTTTGAGTTCAAGAATCTTGGGAACGTTCTCCATTACGAACACCTTCGGCTTAAGCTCTTTGACGAGCCTTACGAAGTGCAGCGTAAGCTGACCCCTTTTATCAACGTAAAGCCTGTCCTCCGGCTTGGGAAACCTTTTAGCGTTCGCGGATGTGAAGGGTTCGCACGGCGGAGAGCCTATCAAAACGTCCACGTCCCCGCAGATCCTCTCTATCTCCTCTCCGGAAACGAGCTTCACGTCCCTAACTATAACCTCCGTCTCGGGAAAGTTCGTCTTGTAAGTTTCGGCAACCGGCTTGAAGTTCTCCACAGCGACGGCTACCTCGAAACCCTCCAACTCGAATCCCCTGCTGAATCCGCCGGCTCCTGCGAAGAGATCCACTACGACCATCCCTAATAGTGGGTCGAAAAGGTATAAATACACAACCTCCCATTTTGCCAAAGTCCGATGAATGATGACGAACGGAAGGAGGTGATGTGAATGGTGTATGTGAGGTTCGAGGTTCCTGAGGAGTTGCAGCAGGAGGCTCTGGCGTTGCTCGAAAAGGCGAGGGAGACGGGCAAAATAAAGAAAGGAACGAACGAAACGACGAAAGCGGTTGAGAGGGGTTTGGCGAAGCTCGTTTACATTGCCATGGACGTCGATCCGCCGGAGATAGTTGCGCATCTGCCGTTGCTCTGCGAGGAGAAGAACATACCGTATATCTACGTTAAGAGCAAGGAGGAACTCGGTAAGGCGGCGGGAATTGAAGTCGCGGCGGCTTCGGCGTGTATAATAGATGAAGGGGAGGCCAAGAAGGAGCTCAAGGCGATAGTGGAGAAGTTGAGCGGTTTGAGGAAGTAATTTAAAATTTATTTGGAGGTGATCGTATGGAGGAGGACATCGCCCCCGCTCAGGTAATCGAGATAATCGGAAGGACGGGGATGCACGGTGAGGCTACTCAGGTTAAGGTTAAGATTCTGGACGGCCCGAACAAGGGCAGGATTATCACGAGAAACGTTTTGGGGCCGGTAAGGGTTGGGGACATACTCATGATTAAGGAGACTGCGAGAGAGGCGAGGAAACTGGTGGTGAGGTAGTATGGAGAAGAGGTTCTGCTCGTTCTGCGGATACGAGATAGAGCCGGGAACAGGCAAGATGGTCGTGAGAAAGGACGGAAAGATCCTCTACTTCTGCTCGAGGAAGTGCGAGAAGAACATGCTCGAACTGAAGAGGAATCCGAGGAAGCTTAAGTGGACGAAGTTCTACGTTAAAGGAGGAGCGAGGTAAGGAGGCCAACTCATGGAAAGGACTTTCGTAATGATAAAGCCCGACGGAGTTCAGAGGGGGCTCATAGGGGAGATAATATCGAGGCTCGAAAGGAAGGGGCTGAAGATAGTTGCGATGAAGATGCTAAACGTAAGCAAGGATCTTGCGGAAAGGCATTACGCGGAGCACAGAGAAAAGCCGTTCTTCCAGAGCCTTGTGGATTACATAACCTCCGGGCCCGTTGTTGCGATGGTCGTGGAAGGGAAGAATGCGGTTAAAGTCGTAAGGACTCTCGTAGGGGCTACGAATCCTCAGGAAGCTCTGCCCGGAACGATTAGGGGAGATTTCGGAATGGACATAGGCAGAAACGTCATTCACGCTTCAGATTCGCTCGAATCCGCCGAGAGGGAGATTTCGCTGTTCTTCAAACCCGAAGAGATAGTAGAATACAAGAGGATAGACGAAGACTGGCTGTACGAATAAAGTTTTTTAAATCAAACGCTACATCCAACTTTTTCGGTGGTAGCAATGGCAAAAAAGAAGTCAGAAGAGCAAAAACCACTGAGAACCCCCATCGTTGCAGTTTTAGGTCATGTGGATCACGGTAAGTGTTTAGCGCCAGATGGGACTATCGTCCATCCAGAATTGGGCGAAATAGCGCTGAAGGATCTGTTCGATTCTGCGAGATGCGTAGTTTATAAAGAGAACGGATGCGAGATAAGAGCGTTGGATTTGAACGTTCAGGGTTTGAGAGGAGATGCCAAAAGCGGTCTGCTTAAGGCCAAATTCGTCTGGAGGCTGAGGCACAGAGGAAAGCTCCTAAGGGTCAAGCTCAAGAACTGGCATGAAGTTGTGGTTACGCCAGAACATCCATTTTTGACGAACTTGGGTTGGAAGAAGGCTTGCGAATTGAAGCGGGGTGATTTCGTAGCCATCCCCAAGAAGATCATCGGAAACGAAAGGTTTGAAAGGTTCTTGAGTTTCGTTTACTCCAAATTCGATGATGAGTGCATATTTAAGGTTGATGAAGATGCGTTAAGGAATGTAAAGTTACCCTACAGAGAATACAGAATTAAGAAGAACATTCTTAGGCTGGAGGATATAAAGGAGCTACGACTCTTCAGCAAAATAGATAAACTGGCATTCTGTTCGAAGAAACAGCGTTGCGGAAAACCGCGATATTACATCAAATTTCCGAAAAACATCGAGGAGTGGAAGGCGGTATTCTATCTTGCGGGAGTCATGTTTGGAGATGGAAGCCTTTCTAAGATTGCCAACAACGACGATGAAGTTTTCGAAAACGTTAAGAGAATCGAGGCTTTGGGCGTTGAAGTTGTAAGAATTAGAGGCAAGAGTTCCTACGAAATAGAGTTCAAAAAGGGGAAAAACGCTCTTTTCAGGTTCATAAGGATTTTGTTCGATTATCCAGACAGGAGAAAGTCGCATTCGATCAGGGTTCCGCAGATTTTGTTCATAGCTCCTAAGGAACTGGTTGCAGAATTCCTGAGGGGTTACTTCGATTCGGATGCTACCGTAAACGTGCGCTCATGCAG
This sequence comes from Archaeoglobaceae archaeon, assembly GCA_026986375.1. Taxonomy (GTDB): domain Archaea; phylum Halobacteriota; class Archaeoglobi; order Archaeoglobales; family Archaeoglobaceae; genus WAKM01. The sequence continues at coordinate 27,173 of JALSOQ010000007.1, read as the reverse complement.
AATCGAAGTTTCGAGTGCATCTCACGAATTTATCAAGAAGCTTTCGCTCGTTTTGCTAAGATTCGGAATACTCTCGAAGATATACGAAGTTAGAAATGGTTACAAAGGTGAGCGGAAGAGGTATTCGTTGCTCATCATCTCCGGAAAGGAAAACCTCAGAAAGTTCGCCGAGTTTGTAGGTTTTTCAGTTAGGAGTAAGGCGGAATCTCTGAAGGTAGCGTTGGATAGGAGCAAGAAGAGCGAAAGCTATCCTCTACAGCACGAACTTAAAAGATTAAGGATTCTCTTCGGATTTACGAAAAACGAGCTTAACAGGTTTATACCTTTTTACACCAAATACGAAACTTCCCAGAATCCGAGCTACGAAATCATAAAGAGATTTTTGGAAGTTCTGAGTAAGGGTTGTGGAAATCTGAAGAGGAAGGTTGCGGTTCTTGAGGGGAGAGTGAAGGACGAGAATTACGTGAAGACTTTTAAGAGCGACGGCTTGCTCGACGAAAACGGCAACCTGACAGAACTGGGTAGAGAGGCTCTCGAAATCTGGAAGGAGAGGAGGTTCTACAAGAGAGATCTGAAATACGTCGAAAATTTGATCGAAAATCTGGCTTTCGTGGAAGTGGAGAGTGTAGATGAAGTGGATTACGACGGATACGTTTACGATCTGACGACGCCGACGCACAACTTCATAGCGAATGGAATAATCGTTCACAACACAACATTACTCGATAGAATAAGGAGAACTCGGGTAGTGGCGAAAGAAGCTGGCGGTATTACTCAGCACATAGGTGCTACGGAAATACCGATAGATATTATAAAAAAGATTTGTAAAGATTATCTTAAAAAATTTAAGGTTACGATTCCCGGTCTGCTCTTCATAGACACGCCCGGGCATAGGGCTTTCACCAATCTGAGAAGGAGGGGAGGAGCTTTAGCGGATCTGGCGGTTTTGGTTGTTGACGTAAACGAGGGTTTCAAGCCTCAGACGGTCGAAGCGATTTCGATCCTTAAAACCTTCAAAACACCTTTCGTTGTCGCCGCGAACAAGATAGACAGAATTCCGGGATGGAGGAGTATAGAGGACGCTCCATTCTTAAAAAGCTGGGCTCAGCAGGATGAATACGCTAAGAGGAATTTGGAGAATAAGATTTACGAGCTTATAGGTCAGCTTTACGAGCACGGGTTCAACGCCGATAGGTTCGATCGAATAAGGGATTTCACAAGGACCGTCGCCATAGTTCCAATCTCGGCTTTAACCGGAGAAGGAATTCCGGAGCTTCTGATGGTTCTCGTTGGCTTAGCCCAGAAGTATCTTGAGGATCAGCTGAGGTTGCACGTCGAAGGGAAGGCTAAGGGAACGATTTTGGAGGTTAAAGAGGAGAAGGGATTGGGAGTTACGTGCGACGCGATTCTATACGACGGAACTCTCAGGGTGGGAGATAGAATCGCTATAGCCGGAATAGACGACGTCATAGTTACGAGAGTGAAGGGAATTTTAAGGCCGAGACCGGCACACGAGATGAGGGTTGAGAGTAAATTCAAAGGCGTTAAGGAGGTTACGGCAGCTGCGGGGATAAAGATAGTCGCTCCGAACCTCGAAAACGTTCTTGCCGGGAGTGAGTTCGAAGCTGTCGAGAGCGAGGAGGACATTAAGAGGTTTAGGGAGAGGGTGAGGAAGGAATACGAGAGCATAGCGATCAGAACTGATGAGGAGGGAATAGTTCTGAAGACCGATACATTGGGCTCTCTCGAAGCTCTGATAAACGAGCTTAAGAGTGCAGGAATTCCGATAAAGAAGGCTGAGGTTGGAGATGTCGATAAGAGGGATGTTGTGGAGGCTTCAGCAAACAAGGATGAGGTAAATAAGGTTGTTTTAGCGTTCAACGTGAAATTACTGCCCGGAGTTGAAGAGGAGGCGAAGAAGTTCGACGTCAAAATATTCCAAGATAACGTCATCTACTCGTTGGTTGAAAACTACGTCAAGTGGAGGGATGAGACGAAGAAGCTAAGGGAGAAGCAGAGAATTGAAGCTCTGATAAAGCCGGCGAAGATCAAACTGCTTAAGGAGTTCATATTCAGGAGAAGCAAGCCGGCGATAATAGGCGTTAGGGTTTTGGCTGGCGAAATAAAGAAGGACGTTGATCTTATAAAGCCGGACGGAACTCCGGCTGGAACCATCAGGAGCATGCAGAAGGAGGGTAAGAACGTCAGCGTCGCTAAAGAGGGAGAGGAGCTTGCGATAGCGATAGACGGTGTCATGATTGGCAGACATCTTGATGGGGATGAAATCCTGTATGTTGATGTTCCAGAGAACCATGCGAGGATAATAGAAAGGGAACTGATGGACATGCTGAGCGAAAAGGCGAGGGAAGCTTTTAAGGAGTTCTTGGAAATTAAGAGGAGGCAAAATCCGTTTTGGGCAAGATAGATACTAAAAAAATTCAATCCTCTTTATCTTCAGATTCGTATATAAATGCTTTTCTACCGATAGCAATAAAAATAGCACCAATACCCCAAAATACTACTGCTAAAAATATGCTCAAAAGAAAGGCAAATCCTGCCGCTGGTGACTGTGCCTTTTGACTGATACCATAAAATCCTGCACCTAAAAACATGAAGCCGATGAAGACAATTATCAAACCTATAATGAGCGATATGAGCCTTGCAATGTTAATCCTGTATCATCCCATTACAACTTCACCTCCTCAGTAATTAATTCTATAGGCAAACCTCAGGTTAAATTAATTTTGGAAGACTTGAAAAAAAACCTAATCACTATGGCCCCCTATGTTCCTCAAAATCATCTCGTGCAACATTCTTAGGACTCTCCTCCTATCCTCCATGAGAACGACATCCTCCGCTCCTGCCAGATACATATTTAAAGCGAACGGGCTGGGATGCGGAAGTCTTAGGATTTTGACCTCAATTTCCCTTCCCACTCTGCCCAGATAATCCAAAGCGTTCTTTATGTCCATGTAGTCCTCCATGATCTCCCTATAAGTCTCTCTGAGAACCGGAAAATCCGGAAAGTGCTTCTTCAGAAGTTTTAGCAGAGCGTCGGCGCTAACCTGCTGCTTCCAGACGCTCTTCTCCCTACCGAGGTAGTTCCTCAGAATCATGAAAGATCTAACGGCAACATGCCTGAATCTCCTTCTCAAAAGCTCCGTCTTATCCAAAGCTCGCTTAAGATGCTCTCTGAAGTCTTTAACATCAAAAAGATCGACGATCTCATGTCTTTCAAGCTTCTTAGGTAGCTTCAACAGAAATCCGTTATCCGTTACAGCAATCTGAACGTTGCAATACTTCATCTTCCCGATTCGATATGCAAATACCCTCGAAATTGCCTCGTTCGCCTTCCTCCCGATCAGAGTGTGGAATACATAGCAAAACGTTCCGTCCTCTTCGAACTCCTCCACGATCAGCTTTCTGTCCGTCGGAATCTCGCTGAAGAGCTTCTGCTCCAAGAAGTATCGGAAGATTGCCTTAGCCGTATTCCTCTCTATCCTATACTTTTGCATGAGATAGCCAACGATATCTTCCTCTCCAATCTCCTCTCTCAGCAACTTTTCGATCATATCATTCATCATGGCTCTGAATTTCTGGATTCTTAACGCTAAATCGTAGCTCAAAGGTAGTTGTTCGGAGAACCAGCTCGGAACTGTCGGTTTCTCCCCTTCAACCTCCTCCACGATTATGCTCATTCCTCTTGAGCCCAAAAACCTGAACGTTCTGCCGGCCAAGACGAATATATCACCCTTAACAAGCTTTTCAGCGAATTCCTCCTCAACCTTGCCAATAAACTTTCCGTCCTTCGTTACCACGTTTATAGCGACTTCATCCGGAATTGTTCCGACGTTTAAGTAGTAGATAGGCCTAAGCAACTTAGTTCTCCTCCCGAATTCCTCCTTCTCCTCATCGAACCAGATCTTCCCGTAAACCTTCTCTTTCTCAAGCTCGGAATATTTGCCGGCCAAATACCTCAAAACGTCCACTAACTCCTCCTTCGTCAGATCCTTATATGGATAAGCCCTCCTTATGAGCTTGAGTGCCTCATCAACCTTCCACCTCTTCTCTATAGCCATTCCGACTATGTGCTGGCACAGAACGTCCAAGGGCTTCTTCGGAATGTGTATTCTATCCAACCTTCGCTCCATCGCTTCCTTAGCTAAGACCGTGCACTCGACCAAATCGTCCTGATCGACCACGACTATCCTCCCAACGCTCACCTCCTCCAGCCTGTGCCCACTTCTGCCTATCCTCTGCAGAGCTCTGTTTATGCTCTTAGGAGAGCCCAGAAGGATTACTAAGTCGATGTATCCGATGTCTATCCCCAACTCAAGCGATGTTGAGGATACGACACATTTTAACCTTCCCCTCTTCAACTCCTCCTCAACCTCAAGCCTAACCTCTCTCGAAAGCGATGAATGATGAGCCTTTATCGGATAATCCGGCAAGAGCTTCTTTAAATGGTAAACGACCCTTTCGGTAGCGCTCCTCGTATTCGTAAATATAAGGCAAGTTCTTGAAGATTTAACCAGCTCTGCAAGCAGATTGTAGAGCTTTTGCGAGATCTCTTCAGCCGATGCGGAAAAGAAATCTTCTATCGGGGTGATAACCTTGATATCCATCTTCTTTTCGAACGTTACGTCCGCAACTATACAGTCTCTCTCCTTTCCGTCATCGTTATAGCCGACCAAGAACCTCGCAACCTCATCGAGCGGGTGAATCGTTGCGGACAAACCTATTCTAACCATTCTACCCTTCTGCAACCCCTCCAACCTCTCCATCGAAAGCGTTAGATGGCTCCCACGCTTGTTCTCGGCCATGGCATGGATCTCGTCGACTATGAGATATCTGACGTTTGTGAGGTATCGGGAAAACTTGGGACTTGCCAAAACTATTGCGAGGGTTTCCGGGGTCGTTATGAGGATGTGAGGAGGTTTTTTAAGCTGTCTCTGCCTCTCCTCCTGCGGAGTGTCTCCAGTCCTTACCGCAATCCTTATCTCCTGCAATTCGATCCCCTTCTCTTTCGCGAGCTCGTAGATCTCCCTAAGAGGCTCTTCAAGATTTCTCTTTATGTCGTTGTTCAAAGCTCTGAGGGGAGAAACGTAAACGGCATAAACTTTATCTTCAAGCTTTTCCTTTTCAGCCAAATCGACAAGCATACTTATAACCGGTAGAAATCCGGCCAAAGTCTTCCCACTTCCGGTTGGAGAAGTTACGAGGACGTTTTTCCCTTTCAAAGCCGGGACTATCGAATACCTCTGCGGAGGCGTGAAAGTTTCGAACTTTTTAAAGAACCACTCCCTAACTAAGGGATGTAAAAATTTCGCGATCTCCTCGTCGCTGTAGGGCTTTCCCCTCTCTATCATCCCTAAAGTAGTTCCTTTTCCGCGAGCTCTATGGCTTTATCTATCTCTCTTTTCAAAGCCGGGGGAATTCCCTTAACGTCGATCTCCATGAACCCCCTTATTATTGTGGCCGTAGCTTCATCCCTGCTCATCCCCCTCGCCATGAGATAGAATATCTCCTCCTCGGCAATCTTACCTATCGCGGCCTCGTGACTCAGATCCACGTTGGGACACTTCGCCTCAAGCTCCGGAATCGCCAGAATCTCTCCTTCGTTCAAAATAAGACCCCTGCACTCCAAATGACCCTTAACTTCGGGCGATTCTGCCACTATGTGCCCCCTCGCAACAACCTTTCCGCCCTTACTGATCGTCCTCGAAACTATCTCAGCACTGCTACCCTTTTCCATCAGAACCGCCCGATTCCCCATGTCTATTTCCGCGTTCTTGAAGGCCACGACTATGCTGTTGAAGATAGCGGTGGCGTTCTTCTTGAGGTAGGCGGTGGGATACATCTGGACTAATTTCGCCGGGGAAAGAAGAACGTAGTTGCTTATGAATACGCCGTTCTCCTCAACGATCGCACCGCTCCTCGGTCTCACTTCTATCTCCTCGCTCCAGTTGTGGATCATCGTGAAAGTCAGCTTGGCATTTCTCTTCACGAAGAACTCCGTAACGCCTATGTGCATTCCCACCGCCTTAGGATGGGAAACGCATCCGGATATCACGTTGAGCTCCGAACCCTCTTCGGCCATTATGATGTTGTAAACCCTCTGCTTTCCTATTTTGGCCAGATAAAGGCAAGCTTCCACCGGAATCTCCACCTTCGCGTTCGGCAAAGCCCGTATGAAGTATCCGTTAAAATCCTTCTCGACCTCCTCGACGAACTCATCTTTCCTTACGGCCTCACCCATGTAATCTCTCAACCAGTCGTATTTCTCCAAAGCCTTCCTTATCGGCATTATCTCGATTCCTTCCATGAATTTCGATACGGTTTTTACCTCCTGATCGAGCATCAGAAAGCTTCCGGATCTCTTCTTGGGATCCATCTCTATTCCTACTTTCTCAAGCCTCTCCTTCAGAATCTCCTCAGACATCTCCTAACACACCCCTCGTAACCGAATTCGCTGATATCCTTAAGCAAATCGAACGGATTACCCATACACACGATTCTCCCCTTGTAAAGCAGAACGCCGTAATCCGCATCGACGTAATCGAGTATGTGGCCGGTATGGGTTATAATTATCCCCGCCTTCCTCCTCTCATCCTTCGGCTTATCCCTTTCGAGCAGAACCCTTATAGCCTCACCTATTATCGAAACGTTCTCCAAGTCCACACCGCTGTCCGGCTCGTCGAGCATGACGAAATCGGGATTTAGAAGCATCAGCTGGAGCAACTCCGACCTCTTAACCTCACCACCGCTGAACCCGACGTTTAAGTCTCTATCCAAGAACTCTTCCATCTTAAGCATTTTCACGTATTCCTCCATCCTATCCGAAGTCCCGCCCAGCTTGGCGCAGTGCTTTAGGACGTCTCTGAGCTTGACCCCGCTAATCTTCGGAGGATTCTGGAAGGCCAACCCCATCCCCATCCTCGCCCTCTCATCCGTCGGCAGATTCGTTATATCTTTACCTTTAAATATAATTCTTCCATCAAATATTTTATACTTTGGGTTTCCCATTACCGCCATGAGTAAGGAAGACTTACCGCTTCCGTTCGGGCCGAATAGGACGTATGTCTGTCCTTCTTGGATGTAGAGGTTTACGTTTTCTAAAATCCTCCTGCCCTCGACCTCAACTCCCAAATTGACGAGCCTGAGCATGTCCATCTGGATCACTCTTTCATAAGTTTTTTAAAATTTATCAAAACTCCACTATGCTTATGTCCCAATCGTCGAATATAGAGTATGTCCTGTTTCCCGTCAGGTATCCACACACTTCCCCCGGATTGACTACGAACTTGTCCTCCAGCTTCTCTATGAGCGGTTCGTGCGTGTGGCCAAGAACTAAGAGCTTGTATTTCGAATTTCTGAGGACATCCACCATCCTCGTATCGGTTCCGTGGTAAACCACTCCCTTTCCCTCATCGAGCGGGAAAGTTATCACATCGCCAATCTCCCAACCGTTCTCCTCCGCTATCTTAGTAAGCAATTTTCTCTCGCCGTCGTTGTTTCCAAACGCGAAGAACACCTTTACGCCCAACTCCCTGAACTCCTTCATGGCGAATGGAGCTACTATGTCTCCCGCATGAACGACGAATTCGACCCTCTCCTCCTTAAGCCTTTTGATAAGCTCTCTTATCGCTGGAACGTTGTCGTGTGTGTCGGATATTATCGCGAATCTCATGGAGGGAGGTTTTCAGCTGGATAGATAAGCTTATCTGATTCTCCTTAACACGATTTCGAAGGCCTTCCTCTCCATTCTCCCGCCGCATTTCCTGATCAAAACTCCGCACTCCTCTATCTTCTCCAAAAGCTTTTGATCCCCCGTCGCCAAGTAGCGGGTGGCGTGAACCAAAGCCTCTATGAGGGCGTTGAAACCCCTGTTAACGGTCTTAGGGTAACTCCTCAGCACTTCTCCCTTCACAAGCTTAAGTTCGAATACCGCCGGATTTCCCTCATCGATCTTCGCACATTCGAACTCGCACCAGGCTAAAGCGTTCCTTATCACCGGTGGGTCGAGAGTTTCAAACCAGCTTTCGTCCAGATCTTCGAAAGAAGATAGTGCCCAAACGATCGGATCGTAAACAACATTAGCCCATAGCTTTCCGTTCCTTTCCACGTTTCTCTTCGTGTGGGAGGGATAGAGTCTGGCAACCGCCTCACGCGATTCGGCATCTTCGACTATTATTCCGACCGGCGCCGTGTTCACGCATTCACCGAACGTTACGGCTATGACCTCGTTGATTCCGTCCGTGAATCCGAAATATGAGAGCTTCAAAACCTCCACCCCTCCTTTAAAGCCAAGAAGATAGATGAGGCGGTCAAATCCGCTATGCTTCCGGGATTTATTCCCTTCGATACCAACTCTTCATCGAACCTCCTCAAGACCTCTAAGTCGAATCTGGATTCAAAAACCCTCAAAACTTCCTCAGCCTTACTTCTAACGAACTCCGCCACTTCCATTCCATGCTTGGCTATTACGAGGGGATCCAAGTGCTTCGAGAGGAGGTAATGGAACGCGTGGACTATAGCCATGTTGACGTCCCCGTGTTCGGAAAAACTCTTTATTAAAACTTTCATTCCCTCCTTGCTCCTCGGATATCCTTCTATTGGCTCCCTCGCCACGACGTTCTCCTTCGGAGAAAGCTTCAGCCACTCGTATAGGTTTACGTTTTTCTCGACGAGCAACCTCTCGGTCTCATCATCCTTCAAGCTGAGATCCCTTACGTCCATAACCCTCGCCCCGCTGATTCTGAAGGCTTTCAGCACCGCCAACGAATCTTTAACATCCGTCCTCCTCAGAGCTTCGACTGTTCCGTTCAAATCTTCCCTCCAGCACTTGACGAGAGGAACGAGAAGCATGAAGCTTCCGAAGTGAACGTTCCCCCCTTTCTGCCACCTCTTAGACCTCTCGACCGCCTTAAGAATTCCCTCTCCGATCGAAAGCCTTCCCTTCGCGCACTCAAGAAATACGGGATACACCGCGGAGGCGGAAGCCAAGAAGTGCTCGAACCTCATATCGGAGAAATCGTGCGTTCTATCGACGTTTCCGGCTTTGGGGTTTCCGGAAACCTCCAAAAGCAGAGATAGGACTCCGGCCGTTGCCACATCTTCGGGAGTCTCGAACATCGTTATGGAGGTAGGTTGTCGGATTAAAAAAGGATCAGACTGCCAGAGTTCATCACCCTTCAGTCAAGGCTGAACTCATCATCTCCTTTCACTACTAATTCTCACCCTGATGAAAAGGTTTACGACGGCTCGGACCGTCAGTCGGTCATCACCCTTCAGCACCCGCGCCAATCTTCATCGCCCAAACGATTTCGACATGAATGTTAATTAAACTATCTCTTCATCATCACGCCCTTCATTATGCCTGTGTATTCCTTGAGGGGTTCGCTTATCTTCAGGCCTATCCCCTCTTCTATGTCCAAAATTCTCAAAGATCTCTCGTGGTCTCCGAATCTATTCTTTATTACCGCTATCGTTTTGACGAGCTCCCCTTCCAACTCGACGAATCTTCCAGATATCAGATAATCCGCATAAGGACTTATACCCAAACCGGTAAGTCTGAAGACGTTCATCGCCTCTACGACCTCGTCCACGCATATGAAAACGATTCCTAAACTACTGAGTTGAGATCTAATCAATTTGAGCGTTCTTATCAACTCTTCGGAAGTCAAAGCGACGTGGGATAGGTAGTTTACCGGATCTATAACTACGACCTTCGGCCTAATCGTTCTAACGTCGTTCATCACCATGTTGTAGAACTCCCCTAAGCTGACATCGGTCGTTATCTCCTTTATTAAGATGTTCTTCGGTTCGTGGTTGAACAGAACCTTAAGCCTGTGCAAGATTTGATCCTCGGTTTCGTCGAACGTGTAGAGGATACCGGTCTCTCCCCTAAGATCGCATCCCTTCAGGATTTGAAGGCAGATGCTGGTCTTACCCACTCCACTTTTTCCGGCTATCACGACGCTCGAACCCTCATAAATTCCACCGCCGAGGAGCATATCGAGCTCCCTGTTCCCCGTCGACAGCAACCTTCTGCTTTTGGTCTTAATCTCACCTATCACCGGAATTATGGGATAGACGACTATTCCTTTAGGTGTGATTTCGAAGTAGTGTCTTCCTAAGTAGGCGTCTCCTCCCCTATACTTCAGAACGTGAAGAATCCTTCTAACGATACCGTCTTTCCTCTCGATTCTCTCCAGAACGAACTCTCCGCTCGTTACGTAGCTTACTATGTCCCTTCCGACTTCTGCAGTCATGTCGCACGACATCAACGTTGTGGCCTTTATGGAGTTTAGGAAGCACGTTATAGAAAGCAGGATTCTTCTCGAAATAGTAGGATCCTTGGCCAGATCCCTCAAAGCACCAATACCATCAACGAAAACCCTATCTACTTTTTTAAGCTCCTTAATTTTAGTTATAGAATCAACGAAGCTTATTATTTCAGCTGTGTTGTCAAAATCGTAGAATATTATGTTACCTTCCGAGATGTCCATATCCCTAACTCTATCGACCACTTGTATCCCATCGAGGTTCCATCCAAACCCTTCTGCCTGTAGAGCTATTTCTTCGGCCGTTTCGTCGAAGGAAATGTATACGCACTTTTCCCCCCTCCTTACTCCTTCCATCAAAAACTGAACTCCGAAAATCGTTTTTCCACTTCCCGGAGTTCCTTTAATTAGGTATGTCCAGCCCTTCCTCAAACCACCTCTAAGAACTTCATCGAACCCCGGGATACCTGTAGGTATCTTCTCAACTCCACTCCCCACGATCATCACCTCTCCTAATTATTATTCCTATCATTGATCGAAGTTCGTGATAGAACAGCAGTGCTACTTAAGATTTTTGGTGAGTTATTTTTATTTAAAAAACTTAACAAATAAATTACACCATAAATCGTGAACATCTTCGATCAAATATTCTCTATTATTTACGTAACGGAGATTTTAAATGCTCGAAACTAACTTCTAATCATGCGGGTGAGGTTGATCGTTGATGGAAGAGAGATTCCGTTAAACGGTTATGTCCAGAAGGTGTTCGCAAACGTAATATCCGCCTTGATTTCAACGCTGAAAGGGGTCGATGAAAGTTGGAAGTCGGTGGAAGTGGAATTGGAAAGGTAACGGAGAAGCTGAGAGAGAACGTCAGAAAAATTCCTGAATACGTTCCGGGGAAGAGTATAGAGGAAGTCAAGAGGAAATACGGACTTGAGAAGGTGGTGAAGCTCGCGTCGAACGAGAACCCATACGGTCCGAGCCCTAAGGTTCGCGAGGTTCTCAAAAACTTCGACAGATTTCACATCTATCCGAGTCCGAAGGAGATAGAGGAGCTTACGGAAAGAATATCGGAATACTTGGGGGTTGAGAGGGACAGAATAGTCGTAGGAGCGGGAATAGACGGGATCTTGGAGACCGTATTCAAGATGTTCGTGGATCCGCGAGATGAGGTTGTGATACCCATCCCCTCCTTCCCATACTACCACACGTTAACGGCCGTTATGGGTGGTAGGGAGGTAGTAGTTAGGAGAAAGAAGGATTTCAGGATTGACGAGGATAAAGTGATAGAATCGATTACGGATAAGACTAAGATAATACTGATCTGCTCCCCCAACAACCCCACGGGAAACGTTGAGGACGTTAACGCGGTTAGGGCGATAGTAGAAAGCTGTGACGCCTTGGTTTTCGTGGACGAAGCTTACGCGGAGTTTTCCGACGAGAACCTGATGGAGTTGTTGGAATACGAGAACGTGGTGATTGCGAGGACTTTTTCCAAGGCTTTCGGACTCGCCAACCTCAGAATAGGCTATGCCGTAATGCATCCCGAGCTAAGGAAGGCATACATGAAGGTTTCGACGCCGTTTCCCGTCTCTTCGATCGCGATAAGCGCTGCGATCGCGTCGTTCGAAGATTTGGATTACGTTAAATCGTGCGTGGAAAGGATAAAGGCGGAGAGGAAAAGAATTTACTCAGAACTCGAAGGAACGGTTAGGGTCTATCCCTCTCAGGCTAACTTCCTGTTCTTCGAAGCACCCTTAAAGGCTGATGTGCTCGTGGAGGAGTTGATGAGGAGAGGAGTGATCGTCAGAGATTGCTCGAAGTTCATAGGTTGCTCTCCCTTCAGCGTAAGAGTGAGCGTCGGGAGGGAGGAGGAGAATTCGTTATTCTTGGAGGCTTTGAGGGACGTGCTGGGCTAAGGTTAAATATCCGCCCGTTCAAGTCGTCGTGATATGGCGATTCCCAAAAAGCTTCTCAAAGACCTGAAGGGATACGCGATCGTAGGTAGGCATTCGGCCGTAAAGACCTGCCACTGGCTTAAGAAATCTCTGAAGGACGAGGGATTCTGCTACAAGCAGAAGTTCTACGGCATCAAATCCCACAGATGCCTTCAGATGACTCCGGCTTTGATGTGCAACCAGCACTGCGTTTACTGCTGGAGACCCTTGGAACTGCTGACGAAAGTAGAGGGATGGGATTCTCCAGATTTCATAGTTGAGGAGGCTATAAAGGCTCAGAGAAAGCTTTTGAGCGGGTTCTGGGGCAATCCGGACGTTAACAGGAAAAAGCTGGAGGAGGCATACGAACCGAATCAGGCGGCGATAAGCCTCATAGGGGAGCCCACCCTCTACCCTTATCTGCCGGAGCTCGTGGAGGAGTTCAAGAAGAGGGGTTTCACGACCTTCGTAGTTTCGAACGGAACTAATCCGGAGATGCTCGAAGATATCGAGCCGACGCAGTTATACGTAAGCCTGACCGCATACGACGAGAACAGTCATCTGAGGCTCAACAGGCCGGTGAAGAATTTCTGGGAGAACATCAACCGCTCCTTAAGGGTTTTGAGCGGGAAGGATTGCAGGACGGTCATAAGACTGACGCTGATAAGGGGATACAACATGTTTCCTGAGAAGTTCGCCCCGCTCATAGAAAAAGCCCAGCCCACGTTCGTCGAGGCGAAGGCTTACATGTATTTGGGATATTCGAGGCTGAGACTTCCGCCAGATGCCATGCCCGAGCATGAGGACGTGAAGACGTTCGCGGAAGAGCTCGCGAAGCTGATAGGCTACGAGATCGCGGATGAATCCGTCGAAAGCAGAGTGGTTCTGCTGAAAAGGTAAATTGAAATATTCCGATTCCGTAAAACGATCGATGCTCGATATCGACTGGATAGTCGAAAGGTTGAGGGAAAAGAACGCGAAGTTAGTGGGCGTTCAGCTTCCCGACGGGTTGAAATACAAGAGCGATGAAATCGCGAAGTGCTTGGAATCACGGGGATTTAAAGTGATAATTTCCGGCTCAGGTTGCTACGGTGCGTGCGACATCGATTTGGATTTGTTGAAAGAAGTCGATGCCCTACTCCACTTTGCCCACACACCCATCTTCGAGTTCGAGAACGTGATCTACGTTCCCTACAGAATAGATTACGACGTAAACGACTTCAGACGTTTGAAGATCGAGGAGAAGAAAATAGCACTGATAGCTTCGGCCCAATACGCTTGGAAGCTTGAGGAAGTTAAGAGGGTTTTGGAGGAAATCGGGCACGAAGTCGAGCTAAAGAAGGGAAGTTCGAGGGTGAAAATGCCCGGACAGGTGCTCGGATGTAACTATACCGTGCTCAGAAACTCGAAAGCCGAGGCGGTGCTGTTCGTCGGAGACGGGCTTTTTCATCCGATAGGGGCGAAGATCTACACTGGCAAAAAGGTTTACAGATACAGCCCTCTCGACAGGGAGTTCGAGGAGGTGGAGGTGGAGGACTTCTTAAGGAGAAGGATGCTGAGCGTTTCGAAGGCGATGGACGCCGAAAGGGGGGCTATTCTGGTCAGCAAGAAGATAGGGCAGAAGAGGATGGGTCTGGCCATGAAGCTCAAGAAGATGGCGGATGAGGTTGGGAGGAGAGTGGATGTCATTTACTTGGACGAGATAACTCCAGAAAAGCTGGCGAACTTTCTATACGGTTACTACGTAAACACTGCATGCCCCCGCATAAGCTACGACGACTTCGAGCTGTTTAGGGTTCCCATTCTCACCCCTCAGGAGTTCGAGATACTTATGGGCGTTAGGAGTTGGGAGGAATACGAGATGGATGAGATAGCATGATCGATGGTATCAGCATTTCATACGAAAGGGCGGGAAAGAATGCCGTTCTAATATGCCCGCCCCATCCAAAGTTCGGCGGAAGCATGCACGACGTAAGGTTGATGAGAATAAGCAGGAGGCTCGTCAGTAAAGGCGTCACGACGCTGAGATTCGATTATAGAAGCGTTGAATCCGCGTTGAGAGACGCTGAGATATGTTTCGAATGGTTGAAGAATGTGCACGAGAATGTGGGTGTCATAGGATACTCCTTCGGAAGCATCATAGCATCGAACATCTGCGGAGATTGCCTCGTCCTAATATCACCTCTAGGAAGTTCGGACGGATACGTTTTGAGAGACTGCGAGAAGCCCAAGCTGATCGTAATTGCCAAGAGAGATCAGTTCGTAAGCGTCAGGGAATCCCTCGAATTGGCGAGATCGCTTTCGGAACCGAAAGAGATGGTAATACTGGATACGGATCACCTTTACACGGGGAAATTCGATGTTCTGACTGATATAGTTTTAGAATTCGTCTTGAAACATCTTTAACCGAGCGAAAGTTTTATATAGACATACTGATCCATAAAAAATAGCAGTGGAGGTGATGTGAATGGCGACGTTGCAGGGGACTCCGATATTGATACTGAAGGAGGGGACGCAGAGGACAGTAGGTAGGGACGCGCAGAGGATGAACATAATGGCCGCGAGGGTCATAGCTGAGGCGGTAAGAACGACCTTAGGCCCGAGAGGAATGGATAAGATGCTCGTGGATAGCTTGGGTGACATAATAATCACGAACGACGGAGTTACGATTCTCAAGGAGATAGACGTAGAACATCCTGCTGCGAAGATGATAATAGAGGTTGCCAAAGCTCAGGACAACGAGGTAGGAGACGGAACAACTACGGCAGTCGTTTTGGCCGGTGAATTGCTCAAGAAAGCTGAGGAGTTGCTCGATCAGGACATCCACCCGACGATAATAGCGAACGGTTACAGGATGGCCGCGAGGAAGGCCATAGAGGTTCTTGACGAGATGGCGATTCCGGTTAGCAGGGATGACGACGAGATACTCAAGAAAATAGCGATGACCGCCATGACCGGAAAGGGTGCGGAAGTAGCGATAGAGAAGCTGGCGGAAATCGCTGTTAAGGCGGTTAAGACGATAGCGGAGGAAGTGGACGGAAAGATAAGGGCGGACACGGACAACATAAAGATAGAGAAGAGGCAGGGTGGTGCCGTTGAGGACACCGAACTCGTGGACGGAATAGTCCTCGACAAGGAGGTCGTTCACCCGGCGATGCCGAAGAGGGTGGAGAACGCCAAGATACTGCTACTCAACTCGGCGTTGGAGGTTAAGGAGACCGAGATCGATGCCAAGATAAGGATCACCGATCCAGACATGATGCAGAAGTTCATCGAGCAGGAGGAGAGGATGATCAAGGAGATGGTCGACAAGATAGTCGAAGCTGGAGCGAACGTGGTGTTCTGCCAGAAGGGTATCGACGACTTGGCCCAGTATTACTTGGCTAAGGCCGGAATACTGGCGGTAAGGAGGGTCAAGAAGAGCGACATCGAGAAATTGGCCAAGGCCACCGGAGCTAAGATACTCACCGACCTTAGGGACATCAAGCCAGAAGATCTCGGAGAAGCTAAGCTCGTAGAGGAGAAGAAGGTCGGAGACGAGAAGATGGTGTTCGTAACCGGTTGCAAGAACCCGAAGGCAGTAACGATACTCGTCAGAGGTGGAACGGAGCACGTGGTTGAAGAGATTGCGAGGGGCATCGAAGATGCAATAAGGGTCGTCGCGTGCGCGATAGAGGACGGTAAGGTCGTCGCCGGAGCCGGTGCTCCAGAGATCGAGATGAGCCTGAGAATCAAGGAGTGGGCTCCGACGTTGGGTGGGAGAGAGCAGTTGGCAGCCGAAGCTTTCGCGTCAGCGCTGGAGATAATTCCGAGAACGCTCGCTGAGAACGCTGGACTGGATCCGATCGACGTCCTCGTAGAGCTTAGAGCAGCACATGAGAAGGGCAACAAGTATGCCGGAGTAAACGTCGAGACCGGAAAGGTCGAGGACATGAAGGAGAAGGGTGTCCTCGAGCCTCTCAGGGTTAAGAAGCACGCGATCGAATCAGCAACGGAAGTAGCGGTGATGATACTCAGAATCGACGACGTCATCGCGGCGAAGGGCTTGGAGAAGGAGAAGGAGAAGGGCGGCGAAGGAGGAGAAGAGTTCGGAAATAGCGAATTCTAAACATTTTTTAATTTTAACCACTAAGGACGAGACTACCTATTGGGTCAATCGCCTAGGGCTTTGAGGTTCAATCTTCCCGCCTTTTTTGAATCCGAGCTCACTAAGGCTATTGTTTTGGTTGAACGAGGATTATGCCCCGATTTTACGATAGCCCCGCGGGGATTCGAACCCCGGTCGCGGGCTCCAAAGGCCCGCAGGATTGACCGCTACCCTACGGGGCTTCAGTAGGAGTGAGCGATCTCAAGTAATAACTTTTTCGTCGTGATCTATCGTGATAATCAAAACGCAATTTTAATTACGCAGAAATTTATCTCCCGAGCATGCCCAACTGGTTCGAGAGGTATTTCGAGTTCGACAAGTTCGGAACGAACATGCGAACAGAAGTTGTGGCAGGAATTACCACTTTCATGACTATGGCATACATACTCTTCGTGAACCCGGCGATTCTCAGCAACGCGATGGGCAAAGAGGCTATTCCCTCTTTAGTGACGGCTACGGCCCTTTCAGCGGGAATAGCGACGATAATAATGGGGCTATACGCGAAAAAGTCGTTCGCATTAGCTCCGGGAATGGGTCTGAACGCATACTTCGCATACAGCGTCTGCTTGAACATGGGCTATCCTTGGCAGGTCGCTCTGGCCGCTGTTTTCGTTGAGGGTGTAATCTTCATAATTCTGTCGATCACGAAGTTCAGAACCGCAGTAATCAACGCGATCCCGATGAGTCAGAAATACGCCATAGGAGCGGGAATAGGACTTTTCCTAACACTGATAGGTCTAAAGGAGGCGGGGATCATTGTGGGAAGCAAGGCAACGCTCGTAACGTTGGGAACTCAGAATTTCGTAAAGCCGGAGTTCTGGCTCGCCATCTTCGGAATATTCTTCGCATGCGCTCTGATGGTCAGAAGAGTTCCCGGAGCTCTGTTGATCTCGATTCTAACGACCACCGTTCTGGCGATAGCACTGGGAGTTACGCCCAAACCAGAAAGCCTCTTCTCCCTTCCTACTCTCAGCTACACGTTCATGAAACTCGACTTCAAAGGATTGCTCAACGTCGGAGCGTTCGGAGTCGTCTTCGCATTCTTCATGGTGGACTTCTTCGATACCGTAGGAACCGTCACCGGATTAAGTGCTAAAGCGGGATTTCTGAGAGAAGATGGAACGATTCCAGATTCGGAGAAGATACTGCTTACGGATGCAATAGGAACAACGGTTGGAGCGATTTTGGGAACCTCGACGGTAACGACTTACATCGAATCCGCCGCTGGAATAGAGGAGGGCGGAAGGACAGGAACGGTCGCGCTGGTTGTCGGAGCTCTGTTCATACTCATCGGACTGTTCATTTCGCCGATAGCTAAGGTTATTCCGGCGTGCGCTACGGCTCCCGCTTTGATCATCGTAGGTTTTCTGATGATGAACGTCGTCAGGAACATAACTTTCGACGATCCTACTGAGGCACTACCGGCATTCTTCGTGCTCGCAACGATCCCGTTCACGTTCAGCATAGCGGACGGAATCGGAGTTGGATTCATAAGCTACTGCATTCTGAAGCTCGTCGCAGGAAAGCCCAAGGAAGTTCACCCTCTGCTGTGGATCTTGGCTGGAGTGTTCATAGTATACTTCCTATACTTGGGAGGAATTGTAAAACTTTGACTATTTTTTAAACGATTTGCTCGCCTTCATCTGAGCATATTCCAGATCAGCCAAACGAGAACATCCCCCAAGAAGACCGCAACCAAAAACCCCGCAGTCATGAAGACCAGAAACGGTAGGGCAGGAGTCACCCAAACCCTATCCAATATACCCCTTCTCTTCGCATCTCTCAACCTTTCAATCATGTTTTCGTCGGGCTCAACTCCCCTCGTAACTCTCACGACATTCCAGTTCTCGTCCACGTATTCGAGGAGGTTGTAGAACTTGGGGATTCTGTCCGCATCTACCCTGAACCCTATGAACCTGTAAAGCAGTTTTCCGTCTCTTTCCTTCAGATTTCTTATGAAGAAGAGCATGGCGATGAATGGAGCTACTATGACTGAATTCGAAAGGACGGAAAACGCGAAGATTCCTATTCCCGTATTCAGAAGGGGGAAGTTGTAGAACCTCGGATATACGGGAAACATCACAGCCAACGATATCAAAGCTTTCGAATCCGCTCCTCCGAATCCCGCCACATAGAACATAAAGCTGGCCAAGCCGAATACGACGACGAACTGAATTAACGCAAAGATGAGATCGTATCTATACAATAGGTATTGAACTGTATCGAGTATCAAGCCTAACGCAATCATTAAAATCCAAATACTGTCCGGCACCTCCCTCTCCTTAAGATCGTGATAGCTCGCCTTCAGAAACAGTCCCGAGGATATTATGACTTTCAACAGATCTACAAACCCCGACATCTGAACAGCTCCACAAGGTCGGATATTATGGCACTGGCCGTTTCCTTACTTCCCGCACCCCTGCCAACAACTACGATATCCCCGGCGGTGTCCGTCTTTATTAAAGCGGCGTTCAGCGTTCCACCTATCGCGAGTGGATGCTGAATGGGAATAAGCCTCGGAGACACCCTTAAAATCTCCTCAACCCTATCCACTTCGGCTATCAGTCTTATTGTGTATCCCTTCTCCATCGCTATTTCGAACGCGTTGGGGGTTATGTTCGTTATACCGACTCTTTCAACATCGTCGAACTTGACATCCATCCCCATCAAGGAGTTCGCGAGGATTACGAGCTTAGCTGCGGCATCTATCCCCTCAACATCGTAAGTCGGATCAGCTTCAGCTATTCCCAACTCCTTCGCCTCCGCGAGAATCTGCTCGTATGTTAGCCTTTCCTTCTCCATCCTAGAAAGTATGTAGTTGCATGTCCCGTTCAGTATACCCTTTATCGAGTAGATCTCGTTTCCCGCGAGATCGTTTCTAACGAGCTTTATTATGGGCATGGCCCCCCCAACCGTAGCTTCGAACATCAACTTCGCGTCGTTCTTTTCCGCCAATCTCACAAGCTCCTTGTATGCGACGACCAAAGGACCTTTGTTCGAGGTAACCACATCTATCCCCCTCCTAAGACACTCCCTTATATGAGTCAGCCCCGGTTCGCCGGTTTCTATATTTGTAACGGTAGCTTCCACGCATACGTCGAAATCTACGGACTCTATTACGTCCAACGTCGTAACACCTTCGGGGAGTCTTCCATTTCCTTTCTTAATTTCGATCGCCCTTCTTAAATCGACGCCGTTCTCGTCGATTATCCCCCCTTTGGAATCCGTTACGGCCACGACCCTATAGTCCCCTATGAGCCCATTCAGCAGATCCCTCTTTTCGATCAAAACTTCTGCTACACCCCTCCCCACTGCCCCGAACCCGAAGATCGCGATCCTTATCATTGCAACTCCAGAGGCTCTATTACCGTTATATCCTTTTCCATGCACGTTTTCCTCAGAATGTTTATGGCCTTCTTTAGCATATCCTCGTTCGTGGCCGAAATCGTGACCATAGCGGTGGAAGGTTCGTTGAGCCGGGGCATGCTTATGTGCATCTCGACGACTTCCGCGAATCCCGTGGAATCTATTCTGTTTATCGTATCGCCCAAATCGGTGTGTATTATGTGTCCTATGAGAAGGAGGGATGTGGTTGCGGTAAGTCTAACTTCGTTATAGCTTCTCACTATAACTCCACTCTTCTTTATCGCTTCTATTAAGTTCTTGGCCTTTTTCTCGTCTATCTTAATCGTTATTTCGACAGGAATCCTGTTGAGAGGCGTTATCTTGTCCCTCTGGTGATATACGCTTACTATGTTTCCCCCCAACTTCGATATGGGTTCGAGGGCCTTTAAGAGTTGCCCGGGCTGGTCCTTCAATTCAACCACTATCGTCATCAGCATATATCGGAACTCCCTCCCTCTCGGTAAGCTTTCTGAACTCCTCCATAAGCTTCTTCGTTATTTCCCCCGGCTTTCCGTCCCCAACCACTCTACCGTCTATCCAAGTTATTGGACAAATTTCGGCGGCCGTCCCGGTAACGAATATCTCGTCAGCGGTGTAGAGGTCGTAAAGGCTTATGTTCACCTCTTTAAAAGGAATGCCAAGTTTCCTAATGATGTCTATAACCACCTCTCTCGTAATCCCCTTCAGGTTGTTTATAGTCGGAGGAGTCAGCACCTCACCGTTCTTAACTATGAAAACGTTGTCTCCACTACCCTCACTCACGTAACCGTTGTGATCCAAAAATATAGCCTCATCCCCCCCTTTAGCGTTCGCTTCTATCTTTGCGAGGACATTGTTCAGGTAGTTCAGCGATTTTATGTTCGGTGGAAGGGAATCTATGGCGTTCCTCCTTATGGTGACGGTAACTGCTCTGAGTCCCCTTTCGTAGAGATCACCGTAAAGCCTACCCCACGGCTGGGCTATGACTATTATGCACGGCTTTCCGCACTTGTTGGGATCCAGCCCCAAATCACCTATACCCCTCGTAACTATGGGCCTTATGTATGCGTCCCTAAGCTTGTTCCTTCTAAGGGTTTCCAAAATTATCTCCATGAACTCCTCCTTAGAAACGGGAATCTTCAGATCTATGGCTTTCGCGGAGTCGTATAACCTGTCCACGTGCTCCTTGAGCTTAAAAACCCTACCGTTATAGGCCCTAATCCCTTCGAAAACTCCGTCACCGTAGAGGAAACCGTGGTCAAAAACGCTTATCTTGGCATCCTTGGCCGGAACGAACTTTCCGTCAATATATACGAGCAAATCTTCCTCAAACATCGGAGTTTAACCCAATCGACAAATATAATAAGCTTTCGTTAATCATCGTGCTAAAAAGTGTCAAAGTGAACTTTTTAGTTCGTCGGCGATCCCGTATTCGATGGGCGTTCTTGAGGAGATAGTGCTCGCTATGAATTACGTCGGAGTTTTCGCTTTCGCGGTAAGCGGAGTTCTAAAGGGGATAGACAAGGACATGGACGTTTTCGGATGCGCATTTTTGGGACTCGTCACGGCCTTCGGAGGTGGAGTCGTTAGGGATCTCGTAGCGGGAGAGGTTCCCCCCTTAGCTTTCAGGAGTGAAGTGGATTTTTCCGTGGCCATATTCGCAATAGTCTCTGCTCTGTGCATGTATAGATTCAGGAACTTTGTGAAGGCCTTACCCTACTTCGATGCAATCGGCTTAGGGGCTTTTGCCGCTTTGGGCGGAGAAGTGGCGGTAAAATCGGGATTGGGGCCCGTAGGAATAGTATTCGCCTCTATGATTACCGGATGTGGGGGAGGGATGATAAGGGACGTGCTGGCCGGAGAGATCCCGCTCGTTTTAAGGAGGGAACTCTACGCGACCGCAGCCATAGTAGGTGGGATCGCCTTCTACTTCCTCAGCAGGGTTTCGATCGAGTTGGCCTTGTTCGTTTCGGCTGTTGTGACTACTTCGCTTAGGATGGTCGCCATAAGGTTCGGCATAAACCTGCCGAGAGTCAGGAGAGAACGGACTTAATTTTAGAATCGATCGTCCTCTTCTTCTCGCTCCAATCGACCTTCACGACGAAGTAAATCCTACCGCAACCCATATCCTCAAGCCTTTTGCGTATCTCCTCAAGAATGTCGCAGAGCTCTCCGAAAGAGTCAATCTCCAAAACAGTTCCCATGGCGTTCAGTTCGTGCCTTATACCCTTCTCCTTAATGACCTCCAAAGCTTCCTTGACGAACTTACCGAGAGATTCCCCAACTCCTATCGGAACGACCGATATCTCGACTATCATCCCTCCACCTCCTTGTGATACTCCTGAATGGACTTGACGCTTATTTCCCTCTTCTTTATCGCCTCTATCGCTTTAACCGCCGCCATAGCTCCTGCCAGAGTCGTTATGTAGGGAACTCCGAAGTCCACAGCGGCCCTCCTTATCGCGTATCCTTCATCCCTCGCCCTCCTTCCCTTCGGTGTGTTTATTATTAGGTTTATCCTCTTGTTTATTATCTCGTCTATCACGTTCGGCCTACCCTCGCTCACCTTCGGAATCACCTCCACATCTATCCCGTTCTCCCTGAGGAACCTCGCCGTTCCGGATGTGGCGACTATCCTGAACCCAAGCTCCTTCAACTTTCTGGCTATCTCAACGAGTTTCTCGTTCTTGTCCCTATCCTTAACGCTTATGAAGACCGTTCCTTCCGTCGGCAACCTCATCCCCGCCGCCAGTTGGGCTTTGTAGTAAGCCAAACCGAAGTCGTAGTCTATACCCATCACTTCGCCAGTGGACTTCATCTCCGGGCCGAGAACGGGATCTACCCCTGGCAGTTTGACGAACGGGAACACGGCCTCCTTAACTGCAACGTGCTTCAGATTGAGCCTCTCTTTTATGCCCAACTCTCTCAGCTTCTTACCCATCATCAGCTTAGCGGCTATCTTTGCGAGAGGAATGCCCGTAGCCTTGCTTATGAAAGGAACCGTTCTCGACGCTCTCGGATTCGCTTCGAGCACGTAAACAACTCCGTCCTTTATCGCGAACTGGATGTTTATGAGCCCTACAACTTTCAAAGCGAGGGCTATCTTCCTCGTATATTCTATTATCTTCTCTATAACCTCTTTGGACAGGGATATGGGCGGTAGAACGCATGCTGAATCGCCGCTGTGGACTCCAGCCTCCTCTATGTGTTCGAGAATTCCTCCTATAACCACCTCCTCTCCATCGCATAGGGCATCTACTTCCGCCTCTATGGCATCCTCCAAGAACTTGTCTATGAGAATCGGTTTGTCCGGACTTACCTCCACCGCCTCTCTAACGTATCTTTCGAGCTCCTCCTCGTCGTAAACTATCTCCATCGCCCTCCCGCCCAAAACGTAGCTCGGTCTAACCAAAACGGGATACCCTATCCTCTTAGCAACTTCCTTCGCCTCCTCGACGCTGTGCGCTATTCCGTGCTCGGGCTGCGGAATTCCCAACTTCCTCAGAAGTTCCGAAAACCTTTCCCTGTCTTCCGCGAAATCTATCGATTCGACGGAAGTTCCCAGTATCTTCGCTCCGGATTCCTCAAGATCCTTGGCTATGTTCAGAGGAGTTTGCCCGCCGAACTGGACTATGACCCCTTCCGGCTTTTCGTTCTCGTAAACGTTCATAACATCCTCATGCGTTATCGGCTCGAAGAACAGCCTGTCAGAAGTGTCGTAATCCGTCGAAACAGTCTCGGGATTGCAGTTGACCATGATAGTTTCGTATCCCTCCTCCTTCAGGCTGAAAACGGCATGACAGCAACAGTAATCGAACTCTATTCCCTGCCCGATTCTGTTGGGCCCGCTACCCAATATCATCACCTTCTTCCTCTTCGTGGGAATGGCATCGTTCTCCTGCTCGTAGGTTGAGTAGTAGTAGGGCGTCTTAGCTTCGAACTCCGCCGCACACGTATCGACCATCTTGTAAACAGCTATTATGCCGGACTTCCTCCTCTTCCTAACTTCCCTCTCGTTTGTTCTGAATATGTAGGCGAGCTGGTAATCCGAAAATCCGAGCCTCTTGGCCTTCCTTATGACCTCATCCGGAACCTTCCATATGTCGTATTTCGTCTTTTCAGCCCAAGTCTTAAGCTGTTCCTCCATATCGACGATGTTCTTTATCTTCCTTATGAACCACCTGTCGATCTTCGTGAGCTCGTAGATCTCATCCACGCTGAAACCGGCCTTCAAAGCGTATCTTATGTAGAAAACCCTATCGGCATTCGGAGTTCTGAGTTTCTGAATGATCTCCTCCCTCGTCGGATTCCTATCCTTGCCGTCGCAACCCAGTCCGTATCTCCCTATCTCCAAGCTCCTCAGGGCTTTCTGTAAAGCTTCCTCGAAAGTCCTTCCTATCGCCATGACCTCTCCGACGCTCTTCATCTGACTGCCCAGAGTTTGATCCGCCGTCGGGAACTTGTCGAACGCGAATCGAGGAATCTTCACAACTACGTAGTCTATCGTAGGCTCGAAGCTCGCCGGAGTCTCCTTCGTTATGTCGTTCGGAATCTCATCGAGAGTATAGCCGACGGCAAGCTTCGCCGCTATTTTCGCTATCGGGAATCCCGTCGCCTTCGACGCTAACGCTGAAGATCTGCTGACTCTGGGATTCATCTCTATCGCCACGAACCTCTCGGATTCCGGATGGACGGCAAACTGTATGTTGCTCCCTCCGGTTTCGACTCCGATGGCTCGAATTATCTTAATGGCAGCGTCCCTCAACCTCTGATACTCCCAGTCGGTAAGGGTTTGAGCGGGAGCGACGGTTATGCTGTCTCCCGTATGGACTCCCATCGGGTCGAAGTTCTCTATCGAACAGATTATCACGACGTTGTCTGCGAGATCCCTCATCACTTCTAACTCGAACTCCTTCCACCCTATGACACCCTCCTCTATGAGAACTTGATGAATCATCGACATCTCAAGCCCCTTCTCCGCTATCTCTCTAAGCTCTCTCCTGTTGTATGCTATTCCTCCTCCAGTCCCGCCCAAAGTGAAAGCAGGCCTGACGACGACCGGATAACCTATTTCGTCGGCTATCGCCAGCGCCTCCTCAACGTCGCTCGCAACGTCGCTCTTGGGAACGTCCAAACCTATCTCCTGCATCGTCTTCTTGAAAAGCTCCCTATCCTCGGCCTTCTTTATAGCATCCAGATTCGCCCCTATCAACTCGACTCCGTATTCGTCGAGAACGCCCATCTCACCCAACTGCACAGCTATGTTAAGAGCGGTCTGACCGCCCAAAGTTGGAAGTAAAGCGTCTGGAGTTTCCCTCTCTACTATCTTCGCGACCACCTCCGCGGTGAGGGGCTCTATGTAGATTCGATCCGCCATCTCCGGATCTGTCATTATAGTTGCGGGATTCGAGTTCACCAAAACTACCTCGTATCCTTCCTCCTTCAAAGCCTTGCAAGCCTGACTACCGGAGTAATCGAACTCCGCGGCCTGCCCTATAACTATCGGGCCGGAACCTATGACCATGATCTTCTTTATGTCCTCCCTTTTGGGCATATCACCACCTTTAAAGCTTCTCCTTCCTCAGATCGATTATCTGGTGGAGCTCAGGGCCGGTGGAGATCAAAGTTACCGGAACCTTTATGTCGTCTTCCACCCTCTCTATGAACTCCTTAGCCTTCGGCGTGAGCTTCTCCCATTCCGTCACTCCGTAGCACTCCTTGTCGAGCTTGTCTATTCCCGTTATAGCCGCCTGAGTAGCCCCGTTGACCATGGCGGCGTATCTCGCCATCTTTCCGTCCCAGTAACCTATCCTCCTCCTTCTGCCTGTAACGGTTCCGTATTCCACTATTCCCAGCTTTTCTGCCTCCTCCTGAGGCATTTCCGTGGGGAATGGCCCCTCTCCAACCCTCGTCGGGAAGGCCTTGTAAACCACCACCACCTCATCGACCCTCGTCGGGCCTATTCCGACGTCCGCCGCTATGGATGATGCGGTGGTGTCCTTGGAAGTAACGTAAGGATACGTGCCGTAGTAAAGGCTCAGGCCGAAACCCTGCGTTCCTTCGACGAGAACGAACTGGTCGTTGTCCAAGGCGGTGTTTATTTCGAGTGGGACGTCGGTTAAAAACGGTTCGAGTTCCGGAATGTCCTTAGCCTGCTTTGCAATCCTTTTGACCCTATCCACGTTCGCGGGCCCACAGCCGGTTCCTGTAGTTCCTATCTTCTTGCTTAGGTGCTCGTCACCCCTGTCCGCCTGAATGTGCTTCTCCTCAATTATCGCACACCTGTAATCCACCCTCGCCCTGTCGGCAACTCCCAAAAGCTCGACTTCCTTCAAAAACACCCTCGGATCGACGAGAACGCCAGCCCCTATGAGAAGCTTCGCGTCCTTGTAAACGAACCCGGAGGGTATCATCCTAACTCCGAACTTCTTACCCTCTACCTCCACGGTGTGCCCTGCATTCGGCCCGACTCCTCCCCTCGCTATTATTACGGGCTTGTCCGAATAGGCGAGGTGCGCGATTATTTTTCCCTTCCCCTCGTCTCCCCAAAAACCTCCTACGACTATCGTCGCCGGCATCCTTGTGAAGTTCTCTCAAAGGTTATTGAACTTTCGCATTTGGACAACGCATATATATACCGCCCACTACAACTAATCGAGCCGATGAAGATACGAGGGCGAGCTGATGCGTGATGAATCCACCCGTTTCTGAGGTTGTAGCGATAACCGGGACACCAGGGACCGGAAAAACTACCGTAGCTAAGATTTTACGGGAGAGAGGTTACACCGTCCTTTCCGTGAACGAGCTCGCGGAAAAACTCGATTGCATAGTGGGTGAGGATGAAGGGTGCAAGATAGTGGACGTTGAAAGGTTGAGGGAGAAGATTAATTCCGTCCTTCCCAACGGAATAGTTTTTCTCGAGGGTCATCTTTCCCACCTGCTGAATCCCAAAAAGGTAATAGTTCTCAGGTGCAACCCTTTGGAGCTAAAGAGAAGGCTTGAATCGAAGGGGTGGAGTGAGGAGAAGGTTTTGGAGAACGTCGAAGCTGAGCTAATAGATTCGATTTTAGTGGAAGCTCTTGAGCTTTGCGACGAAGTTTACGAAATAGATACGACTTCGCTGAGCCCTGAGGAAGTCGCGAACGCTATAGAGGGGATAGTCAGCGGAGAAAATGTAGAGAAGTTCAGACCCGGAAAGATAGACTGGATAGCTATTGTGGAGGATTACATCGATGAGCTTATAAGACACTGATCGATGCGATTTCCATGATCGTAGGAATAGACATAGGTGGAACATTTACCGATTTGGTTTACTTCGACGGTTCGAATTTCGGAGTCGTCAAGGTCCTCACGACACCTAAAAGACCGGCGGTTGGCGCTTTAAATGCGATTGAAAAGGCTGGAATCAATTTAGGA
>JALSOQ010000006.1 GCA_026986375.1 Archaeoglobaceae archaeon | reverse complement strand
TCTCGTCTCTTTATTCCCCAAAACCTCAAAGCAAAAAATATAAGTTTTATCAATACTAAAACTAAATCAAATCATGCCAGATCCAATAAAATCCGTCCTCTTCGAAATCAAAACCCTATAAACCTCCTAAAATCACATTTAGCCGAAGGGATCAGGGCTGGAACTAATCATCATCCTTTCGTCAGATACGGCCGCAGTCATCATCCCTCGAATATTACCGTGGATGCTATAAATCCTTTATCGACCGAAAACGAATGAGTTTTATAATCACCAATCGCATTAATTTCGATGATAGACGGACTTCCCACTCTCGACGATGTCGATTACGATGGTAAATCCGTCCTGCTCAGAGTTGACATAAACGCTCCTATCGTGAACTCCACGATACTCGACACGACCCGTTTCGAAAGTCACGTTCCGACCCTCAGGGATTTGGAAAACGCTAAGGTCGTAGTCCTCGCACACCAAAGCAGGCCGGGGAAAAAAGATTTCACGACTCTCGAAGTTCACGCCAAGGTTCTGTCGGAACTTTTGGGGAGGGAAGTCGTTTACTTGGACGAGATATTCAGCAACAGAGTCGTTGAGGAAATAAAGAGGATGAAAGCCGGAGATGTTATTCTGCTCGAAAACGTCCGATTTTATTCTGAAGAGCAACTTAAGAGGAGTGCAGAGGAGCACGCGAACTCTCACATGGTAAGGAAGCTCAAGGATAACTTCGACCTCTTCGTAAACGACGCCTTTTCAGCCTGTCACAGGCCTCACGCCTCTCTAATAGGATTTCCTCCCGTTCTGCCGTCCGTAGTCGGAAGGCTCGTCGAGAAGGAGATCTCCGCCTTGAGCAGGGCTTTGAGGAGCGAGGGGAGGAAGGTCTTCATCTTGGGAGGGGTGAAGATAGAGGATGCGGTGAAGGTAATGAAGAACGTTCTTACCAAGGGAATAGCCGACAAAGTCGTTTTGACGGGCGTAGTGGCCAACTACTTCCTAATGCTCTCCGGAAAGGACATAGGAGAGGTGAACAGGAAGGTTGTAGAGGAGAACAAGGAAGGTGTGAACGATGAGGAGATGAAGGAGCTATACGAGAAGTTCAAGGACAAGATAGTTCTGCCGGTGGATGTCGGAGTTGAAGTAAACGGAGTAAGAAAGGATGTTCCCCTCGACAAGTTCGACGGAAGGGCGAAGATAATGGATGTAGGAATCGAGACTATATCGATGCTGTCCGAAGAGATACCCAAGTTCGACGTGGCGGTGATAAACGGGCCGGCTGGAGTTTTCGAGGACGAGAGGTTTACGTTGGGAACTTTTGAGATTCTAAAGGCGGTTGCTAAGGCCGGGTATTCAGTAGTTGGCGGAGGACACATATCCACGGCGGCGAGGATGATGGGAATAGACAAGAAGATGGATCACGTTTCCGTAGCCGGAGGAGCTTGCATAAGGTTCCTGAGCGGTGAAAAGCTGATAGCGTTGGAAGTTATAAGAGAGTATTGGGAGAAGAAGTGGAGCGAGGTCGTTGGAAAGAAGTAGTTACTCTATTCCTCTGCTCCTGAAAAATTCCTCGTATTCTTTTAACCTCTCCTTGACGACATCCACGATCCTCTTAATTATCTTCGTGCTCGAACAGAACTCGCAATCCTCCTTGGCAGTAATTCTAACGACTTTAGTCTTTAAACCCCTTTTCCTTAGCTCTTCTTCGAGCTTCTTCTCGTCGAAGTGCTGGTCGTGACCCAATGCTATTATATCCGGTTTTAGTTCCATTATCGGTTTGAACATGTCGTTCTCATCCCCCAAAATCGCCTTATCTACGGGTTTCAAAGCTTCAACGACCCTCCTCCTCTGCTCCTCTGGTATTATCGGTTTAGGTTTGTGTCTGACGTTTTTTTCTCTCGCTACGATCACTATTAGCTCGTCACCCAATTTCTTAGCCTCCTCTAAAAACCTTATGTGGCCGGGATGGATTATGTCAAATGTTCCAGTCGCTACGACTCTGACCATGCAAGCGAAATCGAGAGCATTTGAATAAAAGCTTTCCTAAGAATTTAGGAGGTATCTAAAAGCTAAGGCAAAGACTAAGAACGCGAGCATAATCCTTACGGCCTTCTCGCTCATTTTCCTCTGCATTCTCGCACCGCAATACATACCCGCAAAACCACCAATGCCGAAGAGGAAGGCGAGTCTCAGGTTCGGTGGATAACCCATGATTGTGTAGGAGACCACTCCAACTGAAGATGACACGAACGTGCTCAGAAGAGTCGCTCCGGCGGTGACGTATATCGGTAGGCCGAAAGTCGTTACGAGCAACGGCGTAATCAATGCTCCACCTCCGACACCGTAAGCTCCGGCCACTATTCCTATCAAGAACGACAGTCCGGTGATTATCGGCGGGCTGAAACTGAAAGTCTTACCCCCAAATTCGAATTCCATCCTAATAAGACTTCTTTTGACAATTCTCACTTCTCCTATATCATATCTTCTCTTTCTCGCAATTACGAGTCTAAAACCGAAGTAGAGCAGAACGATTCCAACGAACTTCTTGAATACGCTTTCAGGCATGAAATCTATCCTCAAAAGGGATCCCAAAACGATGCCCGGTATGCTTCCGGCGAGTATCGAGACCGCCAACTCCGGCAGAAATCTACCCTCCTTTCTGTATCTATACACTCCGCTCGGGATGGCTATCAGGTTGTAGGCCAAATTAGTCGAGCTCGCCATCGGTGATGTTATTCCTAAAAGGGAGATCTGAATCGGAAGTAGTAGGAACGCTCCAGAAATTCCGGCTTGGGAGGTGAAGAACGCGACCAGAAACGCTATTACTGATTCTATCATAAGTTCTCGTGCTGGTAACTTCCCTCGTAAGGCTTAGTCTCGCAACTTAACTTTACAAAAACCAACTGCATTATCCTCGCATTTCTTCTCAACCATATTCCGTTTTCGTTGTAAACGACCAATCCAACTTCACTCCTCCCTCTGTAACCGGCATCCCACACGGCTGTAAGAATGTTCGCTCCTACTCTTATGAGAGTAGATCTCGGCCTACCAAAAGCCATAAGGTTTTTCGGCAGATTTACGACCTCGTTCAAATAGACCTTGTAAAATCCTTTGGGCAGAAACACCCAGCCTTCGTCGTCGAAAGGAATATCCTCGACTTCGGGCAACTCCTTAGAATGGAAATCGATTCTCGCAGTTCCCTTTATTCTCGCAACCTTTCTCAGAGTGCAGTCGAAACCGTTAGGCTGAAGCTGGACTTCCAGATCTATGT
This sequence comes from Archaeoglobaceae archaeon, assembly GCA_026986375.1. Taxonomy (GTDB): domain Archaea; phylum Halobacteriota; class Archaeoglobi; order Archaeoglobales; family Archaeoglobaceae; genus WAKM01. Next base: position 47,221 of record JALSOQ010000006.1, on the reverse strand, counting down.
AGTCCTCTATGAGCTTGTCGTGGAGGATTCTCTTACGAATGTCCTCCATACACAGAACGCTCCCAAACGGCAGATCGAACACCTCCGCGTAGGGCTTAACATCCAGAACGGGACTTCCCACGATCGCGTCCAGCCCCTGAACAACTAACTTTCTCCCATCGACCTTTAAAAGCCTAACCGCGGTCATGCCTATTCTATTAGGCCTCTTAGGAGAACGAGTGGAGAAAGCTCCTTTAACCCCCTTACCCTTGCGAGGATGAACGAGTAACGCCTCTTCCGCTTCGTGAAAGTGGTAGAGGATCCACAAGAGATCGTGCCTGTCCAAACCCTTCAAAGCTGGTTCGAATTCGGGAAGAATTTCTACCACATTTTCTTCAACGACGAAGCCTATCGGTTTTAACTCTATTTCCATGACTGTCGTTAACGGCTAAAATTTAAAATTTTCCTCTATTTCGAGTCCGTCCATAATATAGTTCGGATCCGTGTAACGTCTGACGAGTCTTTCCATCCAGCGTTCAGCCCTCTCAACGTCCGCTCCTAAAATTTCGAAGAATTCCATTATCTGCCTCTTGGGTCTCATTTCGTAGAAATCGGAAGCTCCGGACGTTAAAACGAAGGGGGCGTCGAACTTCCTTACTATTCTAATCAAATCGATAGTTTCCTCAACGAGTCTCAGCCTTCTCAATCCCTCCGAATTCAGGAATTTGGAAATGGAAATCTCTATCGCAACGTCCTTCTCCTTCGCCATCTTAACCGTAACGTAGTCCATCTCCCTTCCCGGAAAATCCAGAATGAGATCGACCCTCCACCTCATTACGGCACTTCTGATAACCTTTAAATCTCCGATGACACCTACCATCCAATTCCTCTTAGCCCTTCTCAGCTTTTCTATCAGTTCTTTTCCGTTTTCCGCCCTTATTAAGTAACCTTTAAGAACGGAATCTGGAAGTTCCGACGGATTCTCCGAAAAGACTACGAACCTTTCAAAACCCAGATTGTAAGCCCTCGAATCCGGGACGAACCTTACGAAGTCGATCATCGGTATCCCTTCTCTATGAGCTCCTTCGCCGCCTCCATTATCTTCTCCCTCTTCGCCGGATAAGTGACTATCTTAACCTTGACGACTATCGCATCCCCTCCCTCCGTGAGCTTGACCTCCCCCAGATACGCCTTCTGCTTGTCTATCCTTATATGTAAAACTCCCTGAGCGTCCACCTTTTCTTCGAGAAGGTTTATCAGAAATCTCCTCTGATCTCCCAAAAGCTCCATCAGATAGTTCCAGAACTCCTTTATTTCCCTCCTCTTCTTCAACTCAACCTCCAAGTAGAGCAGGGGATTTCCGAAGTGCCCCTTCGCTTCGCTGACCATTATCTCGAATTCGAACGGAAATAGGGTGGCCATGGCTTCTCCTACCTTCTCCTTATCCTCCGTAGAATAAACGACCGCCGAAACCGTGATCCACTCGATCTTGAAGTTCATGGCAAGATGGTCTGATCCCGAATGCAACATATACGTTTCGTAAGTACTTTGTTGAAAATTAGCTAACTGCTTAGCCAGCCAATATGAACGATTTTGTGATGATTTGCAGAGTCTGTTTGGAGATTATAAGAACTACAAACGATCGTAAACCCTCTCCCTCTTATCGACTAAAAGAACGGAAACAATCTTGTTTTTCTTATCGACGTGGTAGATAATGCGATAATTCCCGACAACGATTCTGTAAATGTTCTTCTTTCCCCTAAGCTTCTCGTAGGGCTGAGAAAATGGATCGCTCAACTTCTCAATTGCTTGGAATACCTTCTTTTTGTCTTTTTCTCTTAGATTTTCGAGGAACTTCAAAACTCTTCTGTGAAGAAACACCTCAAACATTCAACAACCTCTTTGCGGTCTTTAAATCAATGAGATCGAGTTCTCCTTTCTCGTAGGCTTCCAAATCCTTCTCAATCATTTTAAGCTCTTCTTCGCTCAAATCAAAGAATCCCATAAAGTTCTCAATCTTTTCATCGATCTCATCAAGTTTCTCTTTAATTGCTTTAAGCAATTCCAAAACTTCACTCATACTTTCAAATTTGTAAAGTTAGGATAAAAATTTATCTCCATGATCTTTGGCATTAATTTTCAATAGAGCAATACAGAGCATTTCGCAAACGTTATCGGGTCGTTCGGGGATTCGCTGGTATGCCCAAGTTTTCTCTTACTATCGGAAACACCGTATCTTTAATCGCTCTGATTTCCGCCGTTACGTTGGCGAAGAACGCATACCTTTTAGATTATCCCTTCAGGATCGTAGTTTTGATCGTCTGCTGGTTTGCAATGCTCTACTTCTCCCACTGCCTCGGCCACTATGTCGTCGGCAGAATTTTGGGAATAAGGTTCAGATACTACTTTTTATCGAAATCCATGCTGTCTAAAGCTGGAATTCCGATTCTATCCAAGCTGATGTCTGCGAAGGTCTTCATGACCCTCAAACTCGCGGAAAGGCCGAAGGGGTTGAGGGGTTTCGTGATGTTCCTCGCAGGCCCCTTGGCTTCGATGTTCTCTCCTCTCGTTATCGCGTTCATCGCCGGTTACGATCCAACCTCGTCGAAGATTCTCTTCGCTTTGACCATAGCGAACGCCGTGTTCTCGGGTTTCTTCAGCTTCAGGCACGGATGCATACGCAAGGCGATCGAATGTCTCGGATCGACAAATTAGTTAAGTCCATCGTCCGATCGGGTATCATGATAATCGTCGAGGAGCAGTTGAAGGGTAGAAAGGGCGAGATCAAGCTGATTCCCGAGAATTTGGACGATCTCTGGCATCTCAAGTTTATAATCGAGCCCGGAGACATCGTGTTCGCTTGGACGAAGAGGGTAAGGGAGAGCTCAGACAAGCTTAGGAGCGACAAGGAAAAGGTCACAGTCAGGCTGGGTATAGAGGTGGAGAGGGTGGAGTTTCACAAGTTTGCCAACAGGTTGAGAATAACGGGTAGGATAGTCGCCGGAGTGGAGGATTCAGGTTATCATACGATAAACGTTCCCGTCGGGAAGGAGATAAGCGTAATCAAGGAGGAATGGAAGGAGGAACAGCTTAAGAGGATTAAGGAGGCTGAGGAAGCTTCGAAGAGACCCGAAGTCGTGATAGTTACGATAGAGGAGGGTGATGCAGTCGTAGGGGTTGTGAGGCAGTGGGGAGTTGAGGAACTGACGAACGTTTCGATGGGATACGGGAAGGAGAGCTCTGCAAGAATCGAGTTCTTTCACGAGGTCATGAGACAGCTTGAGAGCATCGATTTCAGATATTTAGTCGTCGCCGGCCCCGGATTCACGAAAGAGGATTTTGCGGAATTCTTGAAGGAACACAAGCCTGATTGGAACGTAATAACGTGCGACGCTTCCGGCATAGGGACGAGAGGATTTTTGGAGGTTCTGAAGCGTGGGATTCTGAACAGAATAGTCGGAGAAATAAGGTTGGCGGAGGAGGCGGAATACATCGACGTTCTGCTCGAAAGGATAGCCAAGAACGACAGAGTTGCATACGGGCTTGAGGAGGTTAAAAGGGCGTTCGACTACGGAGCCATAGAGGTTCTGCTGATAGCGGACGAATTTTTGAGGGAGCAGAGGGAGAAGTGGGATATAGACGGGTTCATGAGAGATGTGGAGGCCATGAAGGGGAAGGTCGTAATAATGAGCACGGAATTCGAGCCGGGGCAGAGGCTGATGTCTTTGGGAGGGATAGCCGCTCTGCTTAGATTTCCCATAGAGTAAAAGTTTAAATTCAACGAAACGTATCTTTAACCATGAGAATCTTGGTCGTCGCCGACATACACGAAACGCCGGTTAAGTTGCCTCAGGATGTGGATGCGATTTTTATAGCCGGAGACTTCACGAACGCTGGCGGTGCGGAGTTTGCGGAGAAGGTCCTCGATTCCATAAAGGTAAAGGTTTTCGCCGTTCCGGGTAACATGGATAGGAAGGAGGTTTTGGATTTACTCGAGGAGAGGGGTGTTTCCATTCACGGAAAGCTCGTAGATTTAGAAGGATTCAAGGTTTTCGGATTCGGAGGAAGCTCCGTAACTCCGTTCAACACGCCCATGGAGTTCGACGACGAAAAGATAGAGGAGGCCATAGCCGGATTCAAGGCTGACATAGCCGTATTTCACGATGTTCCCAACGGATACTTCGACTGGATAGGCGACAAGAACGTGGGAAGCGTGGCGATAAGGAAGTGGATAGAGAGCGTGAAACCGAAGCTCGTATTCTGCGCTCACATCCACGAGCATAAGGGAGTGGCGAAGCTTGAAGATACTCTGATAGTTAAGGTTCCGCCGGCAAGCAAGAAAGAAGGAGTTCTGGTGGAATTCGACGACTTAGAAAACGTGATAGTGAGGTTCGTTGAACTACATTAGTCCTAACGCCTCCAACTCCTCGGCAATCCTTTCCACAGCCTTCCTCGCGTCTTCCGGATCTTTTCCTCCCGTAACAACCATTTTTCCCGATCCGAAAATGAGAACTACGACTCTTGGATTGTCGAGTCTGTAGACGAGTCCCGGAAACTGCTCTGGTTCGTATTCTATGTTTTCCAGTCCTAATCCTATCGCTATGGCGTTTAAGTTCAGATCGACTCCCAAGTCCGCCGATGCTACGATGTTCTGAACCTTCACTTCCGGTTCTTCTATGACCGGAATCCCCAAGCTCCCTATTATCTTCACAACCTGCTTTACCGCCCTCCTTGCATCCTCAACGGATTTGGATCCGGTGCAAACGACCTTTCCACTCCTAAAAACTAAAGCCGCAGCTTTCGGATCTTTCGTTCTTAAAACCAGTCCCGGAAACTGTTTCGGCTTGTATTCGGCATCTTTGATCTCTCTCGCTATTTTATTCAGATCTATGTTTTCCCCTATCTGCGTGGAGGCTACTACATTCTCTATCTTAATTTTAAAGTCCCTTTTCATAGCGGTTCACCCTTAAATAGACTTTATAAACTCTATATATACCTTTGCTCGATACGATGTTCGAGTGGATCTTCGAGAAACCCAAGGTATGGATAATCGTGATCGTGAACATCGTTGGGGCAATATACGGCTGGTATTACTACGAATACCAACTGCTGTCGAGTCCGATCTACTTTTGGCCGTTCATACCCGACTGCCCGAATTCAGCTTTGCTCGTTGCCTTAGCTTTGATCCTAACGGCTAAAGGGAAGAATAACGATTTTTTGAGCTTCCTCGCATCGTGCAACGCGTTTAAATACGGGATATGGACATGCTTCGTGATAATACTATACGCGGATTACTTCCTGAGCCCAGAAAGGAGATTGCTCTATTCCTGCATGTTCGTATCCCACGCTCTACTCGCCCTCGAAGCGATTCCGATCGCAAAATCCGTTAGATTCAGCAGAAAGTGTTTTTTCGTGCTGGTTTTACTTCTGCTGAACGATTTCATGGATTACTTCTTGGGAACCCATCCATACATGCCCCTCTCCCACTTAAAATTGGTCGAAGCGTTCACGTTTTTCCTGAGTTTCTTCTCTTTCTTTGTTCTTAAAAGAGCCGCCGCCGGGATTTGAACCCGGGACCTGGTGATTACAAGTCACCCGCTCTACCAGGCTAAGCCACGGCGGCTTAAAACGGTAGAAAGCTGATTTGAATTTAACGGTTACGGTTATAAACAAAACCCTCGCCCGCTTTACGATGTCCGAACTTACGGCGAAGGAAATAGCGGAAATCATTTTAGAAATTAGAAAAAAACTTATCAGAATTTTAGCGATTATAGTGTCCGTCTGGGCGATCTCCTTCACGTTTCTGACCGACCTGATAATAGAGAAGGTCAAGGAGGATCTGCTCCCTAAGGGTGCGCACCTGATCTACCAGTATCCCCTCGAACCCCTCATGCTGAAACTCAGGATATCCCTATACTTGGGTATAGCTGTCGCTATGCCCTACGTAGCGTACACAGTTTACAGAGCTCTGAAAGAGAGGACAAACCTCTTGGATAACGTTCGAATAAGCAGGACTACGGTCTTCAAGTATCTGGTGGTGGGTGCTATTCTGTTTGTCTGCGGAGTCGCTTACGGTTACGTGATAATGCTACCCCTTTTCATGAAGTTTCTATACGAACTCGCCGTCCAGCAGGGGGCTCTCGCATACTACACAATTTCTGACTTCGTAGGATTCGTTGTTTTAATGCTCGTTGTATTTGGTTTCGTCTTCGAGATGCCTCTAATAATGTGCATACTCGTCGGAAACGGAATAGTAAAATACGAAACCCTGCAGTATTACAGGAGGCACTTATACGTTGCGTTCTTCGTTATTGGCGCGGCGATAACTCCTCCCGATGTTTTCACGCAGTTGATGGTTGCAGTTCCTATGGTTGCTTTCTTCGAAATAAGCATGATCGTTATCAGAGTGTTATACGGAAAGGGGTGATGGTATGGATCTCTGCATAAGGCCGATTGGAAGGGTTGATGGGGATGTGGTATCCTTCCTCAGGGATACTTTGAGAAAGGTCTTCGGATGCTGTAAAGTTCTGATACCGATGGAAGTTCCGATGGACGCATACGATCCTATAAGGAATCAGTTCGAATCTACGAAAATACTGTTCAAGTTAACGCCTCTATGCGAAGTAGTTTTGGGCGTTACGGAAGTCGATCTTTATGCGGATGGGCTGAACTTCGTTTTCGGGGAGGCGGAGGTGGGGGGAAACAGGGCGATAATATCCCTCCACAGGCTAAGGCCCGAATTCTATGGTGAAAAACCCGACATAGATCTGCTGAAGTTGAGAGCACTGAAGGAGGCCATGCACGAGATAGGGCACGTTTTGGGGTTGTTGCACTGCAACGATCCCAAGTGCGTCATGCATTTCTCCAACTCGATAATAGACACGGATCTCAAGGATTGGAAGTTCTGCGAGAGATGCAGATCAATTCTAAAAAGGAAAGGAATTGAACTGAATTTGTAATCACGTGTCCTGAAGCTTTCCGCTCAGGTAATCGTCGTATGCCTTTAGATCCAATAGACCGTGCCCGCTGAAGTTGAAAAGAATAACTTTCTCCTCACCCTCCTCCTTCGCCTTCAGAGCCTCATCTATCACCACCCTTATCGCGTGATTCGTCTCCGGAGCCGGAACTATTCCCTCGGTTCTCGCGAACAGAACCCCCGCTTCGAACGTCGGAATCTGGCTTACGGCCCTCGCCTCTATTATTCCGTGCTTGACGAGAATGCAGAGAGTGGGAGCGTCGCCGTGATACCTCAGACCTCCGGCGTGTATCGGGGGCGGTATGAAGTCGTGGCCGAGCGTGAACATCTTGAGGAGTGGCGTTAAACCGGCCGTATCTCCGTAGTCGTATCTGTATTCTCCCTTCGTGAGAGTCGGGCATGCTGTTGGCTCGACGGCTATAATCTTTATCCCGTCCTTCATCGCATCCCTTACGAACGGATAACACAAACCGGCAAAGTTGCTCCCTCCGCCGACGCAACCCACGATTACGTCCGGCTTCTCATCCAGAAGTTCGAGTTGCTTCTTCGCCTCAAGCCCTATGACCGTCTGATGCAACAGAACATGATTAAGAACGCTTCCCAAGCTGTAGTTCGTGTCGTCGTGCTTTACCGCATCCTCTATCGCCTCGCTTATCGCTATCCCCAAGCTTCCGGGGTTGTCGGGATCCTTTTCAAGTATCTTCCTCCCCACTTCGGTCCTATCGCTCGGAGACGGAATAACTTCCCCTCCCCAAGTTTCCATCAGAACCCTTCTGTAGGGCTTTTGATAGTAGCTCACCTTTACCATGTAAACCGTGCACTTCAGGTCGAAGAGCTTGGTTGCGAAGCACAAGGCGGATCCCCACTGTCCCGCTCCGGTTTCCGTCGTTAGCCTCTCCACTCCTTCCTTAGCGTTGTAATACGCCTGAGCAACCGCCGTATTCGGCTTGTGGCTCCCCGGAGGACTTACTCCCTCGAACTTGAAGTAGATCCTCGCCGGAGTCTTCAAAGCCCTCTCAAGTCTCTCAGCGCGAATCAGAGGGGTGGGACGCCATATGGTGTAAACTTCCCTAACCTCTTCGGGAATCCGAATCCATCGCTCCTCAGAGAACTCTTGGTCTATCAAAGCCTTCGGAAAAATTGGTTTCAAGTCTTCGGGCTTTACTGGCTCCTTCGTTACGGGATGCAGAGGAGGTGGAAGTTGCTCCGGCAGATCGGGAACTATGTTATACCACCTTTTTGGCAGAAACTCCTCGCCCATCACTACCTTTTTCATGCTTTGTCAAGGATTGGCAAGAATTGATAAGTATTTTGCTCATTCGAACCCTTTTAAAAAAGCTTTTACGTTCTTTCCCAAAACTTTACAGTTGTAACCTCCTTCCAAGACGGCATATCTCCTTCCAAAGCAGTTTTCTTCGGCGTATTCCTTTATGATCCTTCCGATCTCCATGTAATCCTCCGTCTCCAAGTAGTATCCCCAATCCATCTTGTGCTTGTCGAATCCGGCTGAAACAGCTATTATGTCGTATTCTACAGTCTTCAGCACGTCTTCTATGCTCGATATATCATCCCCGGGCATGTGATGGTAAACTACTCTCTTATCCATGCAAAACGCGTTTGCCGTCCCGTCGCCAAAGTGAAGGTCGAAGTCTACTATTACCGCCCTTTTTATCAGATCTTCACGCATGAGTTTCCTAACAGATATGGCCACATTGTTGAAGTAGCAGAATCCCCATCCTCTGTCTGGGCTCGCGTGATGTCCGGGAGGCCTTATAAGAGCGAACGCTGGCTCTTCAATCGCTATTTTTGATGCCGTTATAGCTCCTCCGACTGCCAAAACTGCTATGTCGTAGACTCCCGACTCCTTAACTTCTTCTACGTATTCCGGTGTGTGGACGAGCAAAACATCTTCGAGCTTTGCCGGGGTTGGAGTTACGAACTCGTAGTCCTTTTCGATCTCCTCTAAAATGCACTCCAACCTTCCCTTGGATGCCGCGGGATCGTTCGCGTATACTTTTAGATAATCGGGATGAAATACGACCTTCATAAAAAATGGTTAGAACATTTCTATGAACGGTTCCTCGATGTCTACCATAGCGTTCACAATAAGCTCGACGAGGCCTCCGTAGTATATACCGCACTTCATCGTAGCCTGATAGTGGTCGAGCATGTCTCTAATTGCACCCTTGCAGTTCGAGCACGGTGCACACACGTATTTCTTGATGCTCGGATCTATGCAGTCTTGGAATGCCGTTAGTATCTGCTTGAACTTCATCCTCGTGGCAACCTTGTTCCTCCACTCCGGGAAGTTCATCGAAGTCATTATTGCGAACCCGCTTCCACCTCCACAGCAGTAGTTGTAAACGCCGTGTGGCTCCATCTCCCTGAACTGCGGGCAAATCTCCCTCAGAATCTTCCTCTGAGGCTCGACTATACCCATGAGCCTGACCATGTTGCACGGATCGTGCAGAGTGACTGGGAAGTTGTTCTTCTCAGGATCCAAGTTGAGCTTTTTCTTTCTAACTATGTCCCAAAGTATCGGCATGCAACTTTCTCTTGGAATGTTGTACTCATCCACTAAAATTCTGTCGGCGACTACGCACAGAGCCTTGTGTGCATGACCGCACTCTCCAACCACAATCCTGTTCACGTCGAGCTTCCTTGCAACCTCAACGTGCTTCATCGCGATCCTCGCAAGCTGGACGTCGTCATACCAAACTCCGTAGTTGACCGCATCGTATCCTACAAGTTCGCTGCTCAAAGTCCAGCTTATTCCGGCCTCTTCGAATATTATGGCAAACGCAGCCGGATTTTCGGGCCAGCTCAGGTATTCTCCTGCGTTGTGTATCAGCAGTATGTCCGCTCCCTTCTCGTCTACGGGTATCTTTATGTTCTTGCCAGTCCTTTCCTTTATATCATCCTCTATGAATTCGATTATGTCCTTGAATCCTTCTGGAGTCAAAGCTGTCGAGGATCCTACCTTGAGTTGCTGGACGGTTCCCAGTTCGTGCAAAGGCTTAGGTGCCACACCCATCTCCTGACTGAAAAGCTTTCTGATCTCATGGGCAATCAGACCGTTGTCCACGCCTATCGGACAAACCTGAGTGCATCTCCTGCACAGAGTGCACCTGTAAGCCAATTCGGCAAGCCTTGCGATTGTGTACCAGTTGAGTTCTATATCTCCACTCACGAACTTCCCGAAGATCTTTCCGGCCGGGGTTAGATACTTCTTCCAGATCCTCCTCAGAACTTCACTTCTGTAAGTGGGTCTGTAGATCTCCTTCCTTCCGCTCGCCAAATAGATCGGACAAGCCTCGTTGCATGTCTGACATTTCGCACAGTATTCGAGCGAAAGCAGTAAAGGCTGGAGGAAAGTCCAGTTGTTCTCCTTATCCAAGAGCTTCTTCAATCCTTCCAAAAACCTCTGGACGAGCCTTTGTTCCTCATCTTTATTCTTAGGTTTATCGAACGGAATATCTATCGCTATGTATCCATCGAGTTCGGTGATATACCTTTCCCTCCACTCCTCCTTCGGCTCGGTAAGCGGAGGTTCCTCTCCCGGCTTATCGTATGGCGGGGGTAATTTCATCAGATCCTCAAGCCTAAGCTTTATCAACTGTTTCGACGGCTTGGAAATATCCTTAATACCAACCTCCTTCGTCATGGCTTCCACCTCTCAATAACGTCCAACTTAGGATTTATCGCCTCTTCAGCCCAAGTCCTTCCGGCAAAATGCGGGGCGGACCAGCCCACTCTGAACTGCAAACACCTCCTTACTTTCTTCTCCACTTCGCTACCCGGCTTGTTGATCTCGTCCTCCCAAAGGACCTTGTGGAAGGTGTAGTATTTGCCTATGTAGTGCGCGAGCTTCGTGAACGGGATGTATACGAAGAGCAGTTCGAGGAGTATGAGGTGAATCAGTATCGGCTTCGGCAACGGTGGCATCGGATAGGAGCCGAAAGAAACGAGGCTGAGCATGTATTCCTTCGCTATGTCGAAGTTAGGATCGAACTTTATCCAAGCGAACAGCCCCGTAAGCAGGACTACCAAGGCGAATAGCAGGTTGAAAACCTCTACACCAGCGCTGTATTCCCTGAGTTCCCAGCTTCCGACCCTCTTAGCGAGTAGTCCAAGGCAACCCAATGTGGCGGCTATTACTCCTATCGCACCGGTGATCATGATTAACGCATCCGCTATCGGAAGCAGGCTCTGAACTCCCGCCAATACTAACAAAGCCCTAACGAACAGCAGAGCCATCCAGACGAGTATCAGGTATATTCCAGCATGGAATGGCCAAGAAACCACCCATAGATCCCTCTTGTTCTGGAACATCCTCTTTATGAACAGCATCTCCTCCAGCATCTCCTTAAGCTCGTTCATCTTATCGTGCTTCCTTTCCAGTTTCCATATGTTCTGGTATTCGAAGAAGCTACCGCCGTGTTCATGTTCCGGTTCGTGCGGAACCGGGTAGAGTTCCCATCTGAGATGAATGGGCATCGTTGCATATTTGATGAATTTCCACAGCACAACTATTACGAAAATTGCAAAGGACACATATGAAGAAATCTGCAGAGCGTTCAGCATTTGCGCATCACCTCTCCGATTTATCATTATTATATCCTATATAAGGTTTTTTATTTTCGTTAAATTAATCCGAAAAGCGTTTCTAATCAATTCGAGCATTCCTTTCAGATGGACATACCCCGAATCGTAATAGCGGGTGTAAAGAGTAAGATAGGAAAGACGACGATATCTATAGGTCTGATGAGAGCTCTGAGCAACAGAGGATATGTCGTTCAGCCATACAAGGTGGGACCGGATTTCATAGATCCGATATATCACTACTACGCGACGGGTAGGTATTCCCGCAACCTCGACGACTTCATGCTTAGCGAGGCTGATTTGATTGAGACTTTCGAGAGAAACTTTAAGGGTGCCGATATTGCGATAATAGAGGGAAAAACGGGTTTATACGATTCTCACGACGGTGTCGATGAGAAGGGTAGCACGGCTAGAGTTGCTAAGATTTTGAGAGCTCCCGTAATACTGATAGCAGATGCTGAAAGAATAAACAGAAGTTTAGCGGCGGCCCTTTTAGGTTACAAGCTTTTCGATCCCGATGTGGACATAGAAGGCGTGATATTGAATAGGGTGGGTAATCCAAGGCACGCGAGGAAAGTAAGGACAGCAGTCGAAAGTCTCGCGAAGATGAGGGTTTTTGGCGTAATTCCGAGGGAGAAAGTGGACATGCCGTATCGGCATTTGGGTCTCGTTCCGGCGCATGAAAGGGAGGAGCTCGAAAACTTACTCGATTTCCTCGCCGAAATCGTTGAAAAATATGTTGATATAGATTCCATACTGAAAGTGGCTCGAAACGCTCCAGAAATCGATGAAGTGAATGAGAATCCTCTGTTTTCGCACGAACGAACTGGGATTAGGGTCGGCGTAATAAGGGACAAACCGTTCTCGTTCTACTATCAGGACAACATCGACGCACTCTCCGCCAAGGCAGAAGTTGTAGTAATAGATTCTTTAAGGGACAGAAAGCTACCGGATGTGGATGCGCTATACATAGGCGGAGGTTTTCCAGAAGTATTCGCTGAGGAACTCGAGAAAAACTATTCGTTCAGAAAGGATGTATATGAGTTCTGCTATTCTGGAAGGCCAGTCTACGCGGAATGCGGGGGGTTGATGTTCTTGGGAGAAAGCATAGTTGTGAACGGCGATGAATACGAAATGATCGGATTCTTTCCCTTTAAAACCGAAATGCACGATAGATTTCAGGCTTTAGGATACTGCGTTTACAGAGTTGTGAGATCGAACGTCGTGAGCGAGGAGGGAGATTCGATCGTCGGACACGAGTTTCATTATTCTAAGGTAATTCCGACAGGAAAACTGGACTTCGCTTACAGGGTCGAAAGGGGTAAGGGGATAGATGGAAAGCACGACGGCGTTGTAAAGAAGAACACGCTCGCGAACTATATCCACGTTCACATCCTATCGTATCCGAAGATGGTTGAAAGGTTCTTGGAAGTCGCCAAGTCGTTTAAACGTGAAGATATATAAATAATAAATCGTGAAAATTTCGGGAAGTTGAAAAAGTTTCTTTGAATATAAATGTCGTATAATTAAAAATAAAAGTGGTTAGACACAGCCGGTTGGCTTCGGCAATCCGGCAATTCTACAAGCGTCCTTAGCTGGTCCTTGCGGGAACAGTTTGTAGATGTACTGCAAGTCGCAGTTCGGGTTTACTTCCTTCTTGCAGAACTTTACGAGCATTCTTATCGGCGGAGCGACACCGTACTTCAGGAAGTATTCTCTAATGTATTTTATAATTTTCCAGTGCTCTTCCGTCAACTCGATAGCCGGACCGAACCTCGTGTCTTTAGCCAAAGCCTCCGCAACTTCTTCGTCCCATTCCTCCCAGTCCTGCAGAAAACCGTCTTCGTCGAGCTTAAGCTTCTTACCTTTTACCTCTAATTCTGGCATTCGTTCACCCCCATCATTTAAAACCATTCGTTCGCATAAATAATTTACGGTATTTCTCCTTCTTTACGGTCATCTATTCCCTCCCTTATAGACTATTGTTAAATCGGGTGCAACTTTCTTTCTGGGCTGAATATCGTTAACTTTTGGTTTACCAGATTAAAAACCAAAAAATTAATAAATTCTAAGTTAAAAATGGACGGAGAAAACCGCCCGAAGGCGATAGAGATCCTTAAAATGGGTGATTTAAATGAAACAATTGATCAATTCTAAAAGGAGGGAAGAGGTATGATCTCAAGGCGTAAGTTTTTGGTATTGGTCACCGCAAGCGCGGCAACGATCGCAACTGGAAAAGCATTGTCATTCGGTGAAAAGAGGACGGAAAGCGAACTATCGAAATACAAGTGGGCTATGGTCATCGATGTGGACAAGTGCACTAAGTGCGTCTTGGACATAATGAAGAAGGAAGGAATAGACGACATAGAGAAGGTTAGACCTCCCTGCATAAAGGCGTGCGACCTCGCAAACAACGTTCCTCAAAGCGACAAATACTACTACAGCTTCATACGCTTTTACATGGTGAAAGAGACGGAAGACGCAAAACCTCTGGTATTTCCCGTGATGTGTCAGGAGTGCGAACACCCTGCCTGCGTTGAAGTTTGCCTAACTAAGGCGAGCTACAAGAGGGAAGACGGTATAATTGTAATAGATCTGCACAGATGCATAGGTTGTAGGTATTGTATGATAGCCTGCCCATACAACGCGAGGAGGTTCCTCTGGGAGCCGCCCGAGGAGCACTTGAAGGTGGTGAATCCCGAGGCACCGATAAGGAAGCACGGAGTGGTCATGAAGTGTGAGTTCTGCGATTGGAAGATAGACAAGGAGAGGAGCGAGGGTAAGGAACCAAAGCCCGTATGTGTTGAAGTTTGCCCGCACAAAGCGTTGGTATTCGGCAACTTGAAGGATCCAAACAGCGAGGTTTCGAAAATAATAAAGACGTCAAAGGTTCTTACTCTGAGGGCCTACTTGGGTACGAATCCGAAGGTAAAATACAAGCTGTGGGGTGATTGATTATGGGTGTTGAGGTTCCGAAAATCGATTTCAAAAAGATCGACGGCAGTTCTCCCGGATACTATGCCATCTGTGCTATATGGCTTATTATCTGTCTCATCGGTGTTTACGCATATATTCAGCAGTGGATCCATGGAGAGCAGTTGACCGGTCTGAACAACCAGGTTCCGTGGGGGTTCGGAATCGCAGCGGTTTGTTACTACATAGGTGCGAGCGCTGGGTCGCTGATAGTTTCGGCGTTGTCGGGACTTTTCGAGAAGGAGGAGTTCAAGATATTCTCAAGGAGCGCAGCATTCTTCGCGGCCGCGATGATCGTCGCTGCTATGGGCGCAATCTTTACGGACATAGGAAATCCCGAAAACAGCGTAAACTTCCTGATACACTTCAACCCGACGTCGATCTTCTCTTGGAACGCCTTCCTGTATTCGAGCTACTTCGTGGTCTGTTGCGTTTACCTGCTGGCGCAGTTTGAGGAGAAGAAGTTTCTTACGAGGTGCATTGCGGTATTTGCAGTGGCTTGGGCAATTCTCGTCCACAGTGGAACCGGTGGTATAATCGGATTCATATACTCCAACGACTTCTACCACTCGTCGCTCACAGTTCCACTGTTCATAATATCGGCTGTGGCGAGCGGTTTGGGATTGCTGATTCCGACATACATCCTGACGTTTAAGTGGACGAAGAGAGAATACGATCCGGACCTTCTCTGGACACTGACGAAGATAATGGGTGCGATGGTAATACTTCTGATATACTGTTTCATAGTCGAGGGATTCGAGAAGGGATACATGCCCGCAAGTCACGAAGCCTTCTTGAGAATGATAACCAGCCCAGAGACTCCTGTGGTTTACGTTTACTGGTTCGGTCAACTTGGACTGATGTTCTTGGCGTTGGCGATAATGCTTAGTCCGTTCAGAAGGAAGGATTGGGCTATGTTCACCGCGGGAATACTCGTAGCAATTGCGGTGTTCTGCGAGAGGTACGTTCTGATAGTTCCCGGACTGTCCTATCCATACGAGATATTCCCCGGATACGAAGTCGTCAAGCCGTTCCACATAGTCCCATACTATCCGAGCTGGACTGAGTGGGCGATCGTGCTTGCGTTACTCGCCGGAGCTTACTTGGCATACTGCATCGGAATTAAGATATTCGCGCTCTTGCCAGAAAAGGCGGTTAAGATCGAGGAGGTGAAGGAGAAATGACCTTCATGTATATTTTCTACGTTTTGCCATACGTGGCGTTCGCGATATTCGTTGTGGGAACGATATACAGGATTTTGGAGTGGGCGAAGTGTGCGGTTCCCCTCAAGATACCTACCACGGCAGGCCAACAACCCGCATTCAAATTCGTCAGGAGAACATGGATAGACAAGATAGACTCGCCGTCGAACAAGTTCTGGGCGTTCGTCAGGATGTTGTTCGAGGTCTTCCTATTCAGGAGTCTCTTCAGAAACACTAAATATTACGTTGAGAAGGCGGGCAAAAATGCCGACACAAGGTGGCTTTGGCTCTTCGCGATTCTGTTCCACTACTCCTTGCTAATAATAGTCATAAGGCATCTGAGATTCTTCACCAATCCTACGCCCAAGTTCGTTAGCCTCTTGGAGTACCTCGACGGAGTGGTGGGAGTTGCAATAGTTCCGCCGTTGCTTATGTCGAGCGTAATCGCTCTCGTTGCTTTGGCGTTCCTTTGGGGCAGAAGGATATTCTTGGCAAAGGAGAGGTGCATATCCCTGCCTTCTGACCACCTCATACTAGGATTCATGGCGGTCATACTCGTAAGCGGAATGCTGATGAGGTACATAGTTAAGATTGATCTCAGCTACGTCAAGATGTTCGCGCTGAGCATAATAACGTTCCATCCACCGAGCCCGGACGTTCTGAACCATCTCCACTGGCTGTTCCTGATCCACTTCACGTTCGTCTGCATAACGATAGCCTATCTACCGTTCAGCAAGGTTATGCACTTTGCCGGCGTATGGTTCAGCCCGACGAGGAACATGCCGAACGACAACAGGATGAGGAGGCACGTCAATCCGTGGGATCCGAATCCAGAAGTCCCAATACTTGCGAGAACGGGAATAGTCATCGATGGAATGGTATTCAAGACCAAGAAGCTCGACTGGGATACGTATTACGAGATGTATAAGGATCAGCTCGATGAGATTGCTGAGAAGAATTACACCCTCAAGCCCGAGTTGTGAGGTGGTGTGAATGAGTGAGGTTCCGGAGAAGCTTGAGATAAAGCAGAGGTTTCCGCTCTGGAAGAAGTGGTTGAAGCCCATAACGGAGAAAGATTACAAGCCGGGATTCTACAGCTACTTCGCACTGCCGAAACAGGTCAATTCCGATTTCTTCAAAATGCCGTTCGGAGATGTCGTTAGGGAGCCGCTCGAAAAGGACTGGAAGTTGCCGGAGAACTGGAAGGAGATAGTGCTCAAGGAAATGAAGGATACGATGAGGAAGAACAGGGGTTTCAAGCTGTTCATGGACATATGCGTTAGGTGTGGGGCGTGTGCGGACAAGTGCCACTACTACTTGGGAACCGGGGATCCCAAGAACATGCCCGTCCTTAGAGCGGAAACGGTGAGGACGGTTTACAGATACCACTTCACGCCTTTCGGAAAGATATTCGGCGAATGGGCTGGAGCGAGGCCACTTACGGAGGACGTCATAAAGGAGTGGTATTACTATCTGTATCAGTGTTCTCTGTGCAGGAGATGTTCGCTGTTCTGCCCATACGGAATAGATACGGCGGAAGTAGTTTGGTGGATGAGGAGGGTTCTCAGCAGGATAGGAATAAACCAGAGGTTCATGTGCATATCCATTGAAGCGTCGTCGAGAACAGGAAACCACTTGGGACTCTACGCTGGAGGTATGGCCGGTTCGATAGAGCAGGCGTTGGAAGAACTAAAGGACATAACGGGATTCGAGCTCCACACATACATAAACAAGAAGGGTGCGGATGCTCTATTTGTGGCTCCCTCGGCGGATTACTTCGCCACACCACACTGGTATGTTCTGCTTGGGTATCTGCTACTCTTCAACGAGTTGGAGGAGAAGTACGGCATAACAATAACTTGGTCAACGTATGCGAGCGAGGGTGGTAACTTCGGAACGTTCCACAGCTACGAAGCCGCACAGCTTCTGAACTCGAAGATTTACAAGGAGGCGGAGAGGCTGGGTGTGAAGTTTATAATAGGCGGAGAGTGCGGACACATGTGGAGGGACAAGCACCAGTTCATAAACACGATGAACAACCCACCCAAGCATGAGGAGTGGAGAAGGTTCTGGGAGGATCCGGACTTGGGTCAGATAAGCGCCGGGCTCAAGGGTATAAACTTGGGCGAGTTCATATCAGGGGAGCACGGGTGGATACACATTCTCGAATTGGTGGCCGCACTCATAGAGCACAAGAAGATAGAGATCGACAAGAGCAGAAACGACCACTGGAGGGCCACATACCACGATCCGTGCAATGTTGCGAGAGGTATGGGAATGTTCGAGGAGCCGAGATACGTCCTAAGAAACGTCATGAACCACTTCTACGAAATGCCCGAACACACGATAAAGGAGAAGACATACTGCTGTGCCGCGGGAGGTGGAATGCTCGCAGATGAACTCATGGAGCTCAGAATGAGGGGAGTTATGCCGAGGATGATGGCTCTGCGTTACGTTGTAAAGAAGTTCGGAGTGAACATAATGCTCACACCTTGCGCAATAGACAAGGCTCAGTTCCCGCATGCAGTAGAATACTGGAAGATTCCGGTCGAAATTGGAGGGCCGATGGAGATGGTAGGAAACGCTTTGGTGCTCACCGCTTTCGGCGAGAAGCCTGAGGATAGGAAATACGACTTGAGAGGAACGCCCATTAGGGAGGAGTGATATTATGTATCACAAGCCTTACGTGATTTTGGGAATTCTGGCATTCTTAGCCCTACTGGCCATGCCTTACTGGGTAACAGCCGGGAACATAAAATACGAGGATATACACAAAGAACTTGCTAAGCCGAAGGGAGTGAACTGCGTTGAGAACGTCAAGTGGATGGCTGCGAATCACATGGAGTTGCTGAACAAGTGGAGAGAGATGGCGGTTAGGCAAGGTATAAGGATAACCCACACAGAAACGGGAACTTACAACGTCAGCCTTACGGAGTGCTGGAAGTGCCACGACTACAATCATTTCTGCAAGAAGTGCCACGAGTTCATGGACGTAAGGCCCGTATGCTGGGAGTGCCACTACAACCCGGGAATGCCCTTCAAGACCGTTCACTTTAAGTAATCCATTTTTCAATTATTTCTTTTAGAAATTTTTTGCCCTCCTCCGAATCGAATAATGGCGGATTCCAATCCTCTACGATTTTCCTGCGCTTGAACCGGACGATTTTGCCCCCGAATTCCTTCTCGAATTCTAACTCCTTCCAATAAACCAGTATGCCTCTCCTCTGCCAAGTGGGCGTCTTCGCTGGGTTTATTCCTCGTGAATGCAAAATTTCATGTAATTCGGGACTCTTTTTCCCTTCCAAAAACTTCTGAACCTTTCTCCTATCGCCTATCTCCTTCAACAACGTATAAAATGCGTAGCTGTTCAAATGGTTTCTCCAGGCCTCGTCTTGCCTCCAAGCCAAGTAGTCTGAGATTTCATCCAGTCGTGCAAAAATGACTCTGCAATCGAACCCCACTGGAACGCCGATTCTAAGGCTGAGTCTGGACGAAAACTCGGATGCAATTATCGAGTCTATCTTTTCAAGTCTGTTGCCGAAAATACCCCTCATAAGAAAAGTAACCTCATCGCTGAATGTGAATGCGAAGCAGGCGTTGAACTCCCTCATAATTTCCCTGCAACAGTCTACCATCGCCTTTGCGAACTTCGAATCGTATGGCTTTTCAAAGCCTTCCAAAACTCTTGAAAAATTTCTTCCGTCCAAACGAACCAAAAATATATCTGGAACGAGGAGGCGAGAGTAGAGCTCACGGGACTTCCAGTTCCTTCTCTTCATGCTTCTTTCTCTTGAAAACGTCTTTGACTATTATTATATCTCCTACGGATTTTACGAGCCTATACGGGAGTATTACTCCAGGGGCCTTGGAGTCTATTAT
The DNA here is from genome assembly GCA_026986375.1 of Archaeoglobaceae archaeon. Lineage (GTDB taxonomy): Archaea > Halobacteriota > Archaeoglobi > Archaeoglobales > Archaeoglobaceae > WAKM01. The sequence continues at coordinate 27,610 of JALSOQ010000006.1, read as the reverse complement.
GGCTCTATTGAACTCCCCCAACGCCAATCCCCTTATCTGCCTTCTCTCCAGATCTATGACGACGTCGTTCACAACCCCGATATATCTTCCCTCGTCCGTGTAAACTCTGAGACCGAACAGGGTGGATATTTCACCGATCATCGAAAATCGGTTTTGTCGATAATATATATCGATTGTGCAAAAGTCTCGCGATAGCATAGGCGGGAAATACGTTCGCAACTTCTCCGTATATCTCAGATAAGGATACGTATTCGAGCCCAGCCATTTCCGCGGCGACTTTCAACAGGAACTCTCCGATCCCGCATCCAAGCACGATTTTGAGATCATACCTATCGGCCAGCCTCCTAATGCCCATCTCCAACCTCTTCAGCATCTCCTCTTTAAAGGCCCTCGCCATCTCCGAAACGTATTCTCTTCCAACTTCTTCCAAATCCGCACACACGCACCTCGCCAATCTTCTCATGCAACTCTCCAAATCCCTCCCTTTCCCGTCGGGAGTTTCGCAGATGTAGTCTTCCGGTCTTATGTCGCCCGTTACAACGAAAACGTCTCCAGATATCGAGAAGAATTCGGAAGACAACGGAGCATCGAATTGAGGGAGTATGTAGAATACCGGGGTTCTTAAGACGCCGAAGTAAAGCAACTCCCCCCTCTTGAGCCTCTCGTAGTCGGTTTTTCCCGCCTCTATTCCGTCCGTGACCGGGATGAGATCCGTGGTCGTGGATCCCATGTCCGCGAATAAGAATTTCCTCCAACCTTCTTTCAGCAAAAACTCGCACGACGCTACCCAGTTGCTCGCCATGAACATCTCGGGATTTTTTTCAACTTCTTCATAACTCCTGAAGTTCCCGTTCAGATCGAAAAACACCGGATCGAACACCCTTCGAACTATTCCGGCGACTTCGAGCACGCCCTTCCTCTTACTCTCAAAGACGTCCGAGAGCTCCGCCGTCATCACAACTCCGACGATGTCCGGGTCAAATTCCTCCTCGATCCTCCTGAGCGTGTCTTCGAGCTCGCCAAGTCTCTTCCAAATCGGAAGGTGGATTATTCTGAAATCTCCATCCGAATTAGCAACTTTTAAGTTTGCCCCTCCCACGTCAATCCCCAAAGAAGGCATCGAGCTTCACCTCTCCAAATACGAAGGTCTGGTAGTCGTATCCGACCGGATACCTCCTCAAAGCTATTTCGTGCGGTGGAAAGAAGTGTCCCAAGTGGGTCAAAACCGTCCTCCTCGCACCAACCTTCTTCGCCAGAGCCAAAGCCTCTTCCGCGTTCATGTGCTTTCTGAACTTCCCTTTAGGGGCTAAAGCTTCTACTATGAAGAGATCGGGATTCTCCATGAACTCCAAACTCTTCTTAGGTATGTCGGAATTCGTATCCCCGCTTACGACGACCACGTTTCCATCGCATTCTATTCTAACTCCGACGCTTTTAACGGGTGGATGGTTGACTTCGAACAGAACCACCTTTAGCCCGAAGAGCTCGAACTCCTCGTAGCACTCCACCTCTATCGGTTTGTATTCCATGAACTCCATGAACCTCCCTATCGATTCGTGTATATCCGGAAGGGTGTAAACTCTGACGTCGCTCTGAACTCTGTAGAAGTTTCCGAAGCCTCCGAAGTGGTCGAAGTGGCAGTGGGTCCATATTACGGCATCAACCCTATCCACGTTCGTATCCAAAAGCTGTCTCCTCATGTCGGGGGATGTGTCTATGAGGAGGGTTCTGCCGGCATGCTGAACCATCACCGAAAATCTCTTCCTCTCCCATCCTTTCAGCCTCGCGTCCTCACAAGTTCTGCAGTGACAGCCTATTACGGGAGTTCCCGTCGAATCTCCCGTTCCCAAGAGGGTGATCTTCATGAAACGATCGTCGGCAAAACGTATAAAAGCGATTTTGCAACCCAAGGTTTATGGAATACTCCTTGGTGTGCATAGAGTGCGGCAGGGTTTACGAGAGGGAGGACGTTTACACTTGCGAATGCGGAGGGCTTTTGGAAGTTAGAATAGAGGAGGCAGAAATAGACTTCAAGCTCGACGGGAGAGATTTAAGGGTTTGGAAATACGGATGTCTTCTGCCCGTCAGGATAAAGCCGGTGTCGTTGAGGGAGGGGGGAACACCCCTTTACGAATGCGAGAGGATAGGGAAGGAGGTCGGGTGTAGGGTTTACGTGAAGCACGAGGGTGCGAATCCTTCGGGTTCCTTCAAGGATAGGGGAATGACGGTCGGAGTTACGAAGGCGATAGAGCTCAAAAGAAATGCGGTAGCATGCGCATCGACCGGCAACACCTCTGCATCCATGGCCATGTATGCGGCCAAAGCCGGTTTGAAAGCTTACGTTCTTCTTCCGGCCGGAAAGGTCGCTTTGGGAAAGGTCGCTCAGGCTTTAATGCACGGAGCTAAGGTTGTAGGGATAAAGGGCAACTTCGATCAGGCTCTGGCTTTGGTTAGGGAGATCTGCGCTATGCAGGGCTTTTACCTGCTAAACTCCGTCAATCCCTTCAGGCTGGAGGGACAGAAGACGATAGCTTACGAGATCGTCGATGAGTTGGGATTCGTTCCGGATAAAGTAGTTCTGCCGGTAGGAAACGCGGGAAACATATCGGCGATTTGGAAGGGCTTTAAGGAGTTGAAGAGGTTCGGGCTGATAGATGAACTACCGAAGATGGTTGGAGTTCAGGCGGAAGGAGCGAATCCGATTTACAAGGCTGTTAGGGAGAGAAGGGAGGACATAGAGCCGGTTTTGAATCCGGAGACGATAGCTACCGCGATAAGAATAGGACAGCCCGTGAACGCTAAGAAGGCTTTGAGGGCGATATACGAATCGAAGGGAACCGCCGTTCAGGTGAGCGATGAAGAGATAACGAAAGCTCAGAAGGATCTGGCATCCATGGAAGGCATAGGAGTCGAGCCGGCATCCGCCGCATCCATAGCGGGATTGAGGAAGCTCGCCGAGAACGGGGAGATTGAAAGGGACGAAGTGGTCGTCTGCGTAACCACCGGGCACCTGCTCAAGGATCCGGAAGCTGTGCTAAGGGCCTGCGGTAGTCCGATAGAAGTTGAGCCGAAGGTAGAAGAGATTCTTAAGGTTTTGTAACTGTTAGGACTTCATCATAAATTTTCTAACCTCTCAGCTTAGTTTCGGCGGAAAGAATGGCTATAAAACGTTTTCCCGAAAGAGATATATTTTAACGATTTATTGTTATATCGATGTTCGCGTATCCGATGGAGGTCGTTTCGGACATATACGTTAGCAAGGTGGGCGGTTTCAGCTGTGAGCTCGACAAGGACGAGATAGGTATAAACGCGAAGGCTTTGGAGGTTAACACATCCATAATCGCGAACGAAACCTACGCCAAGTTGAGGTTTTTCGGCGAGAGGGCTTACCCTTACTTCTTCAAGAGATCGTTCAGAATAGTCGGGCTCGAAGAGAACATGGAGGGATACGAGTTCTCCCCAAACGGAGAGGTTGTTCTGCCTTCGGAGTTCGAAGATAAGAGCGTTTTGGGGAAGGACGTAATAATAAACACGGTCGAGAGCTTCAGAATAGATCAAGATTACGAAACCGTTATAAACGCGATCTTCCGCCACGCCCTATGCTCAGAAGGCCTAAGAAGAAGGAGTTGAAGGTTATAAACTCCGCCCTAAGAGCCTTCGGTTCTACGGATTTCCTGAACGAAAACGAGATAATGATTAAGGAGGGGTCTAAGGAAGCTTACGCACTCTCCAAAGATCTCGCGAAGTTCTTGGAGCTTTTCAAGCTCAACTACGTTCACGCGGGGATTAAAGTCGGAGAAGTAGGAAGTAGGAGGTTCAGGTTCAGCTTGGAGGGGACCTTTTACCTCGTAAAGAGGGATAAGAAGAAGGTCTTCGTGAACGATAAAGGGGAGATGCTGTTTCTCTACGGGAGGGACATATTCGCGGAATCCGTGCTCGATGTGACCGATGACGTCAAAGAGAACGACATAGTATTCGTTTGCAACAGGAGGGGAGACATATTGGGTGTAGGAAGGGCGAGGTTCGATGCCGGTAGAATCAGGAAGGTCGCGAAGGACAGGGTGGTGGTGGAGAACCTGGTGGACAGGGGGGAGTATTTGAGAAAAGAGAAAACTTACGATGCTTTTTAGCGTTTGCACATCTTAACGAAGTTTTCGATTATCCTAAGCCCCACTTTCCCGCTCTTTTCCGGATGGAACTGGAATCCGATGTAGTTGTCCTTAAACACTCCAGAAACGAACTCTATCCCGTATTCGGTCTTCGTCAAAACGAACATATCTTCCGTCACGAGATGATAGGAGTGGACGAAGTAAACGTAACTTCCGCTTTCGATTCCGTCCAAAACCTCGTGATCCCTAACTATCTCTATCTGGTTCCAACCCATGTGTGGAATCTTTCCCACGGAATTTGGAAACCTAACAACTCTGCCCGGTATTATGTTGAGTCCCTTGTGCAAGCCCCTCTCCTCGCTTTCGGTTGCGAACAACTGCATTCCCAAACATATTCCCAAAACCGGAACGTCGGCGTTCAAAATAAGATCGACGAACGGCTTTAAGTTTTCCATCGCCGGTTTGAAAGCTCCGACTCCGGGCAGAACTATACCTTCAGCGTTTTTTATAGTTTCGAAGTCGTTGGTAACTATCGCATTACCCCCGACGAACTCTATCGCCTTGCGTATGCTCCTTATGTTTCCCACGCCGTAGTCTATTATGGAGATCATCCTCAAAAATTTCGAAATCGAATTTAAAAAAGCATCGCCATGCTTCTGAACAGTTCTTCCCTCGTCCCGTTTTTAACTTCGACTATCTTTACATCCGCATCGCATCTGAACTTCCTCACGTCTATTAGCCCCCTGACCGGAGGGTTGTGGTCATCCCTGATACCGTAGTTGTTGTGGACGTGCATGTGCCTAATGCTCCCGTCGAGCTTTTCCAAGAACTCCTCCGGCAAAAATCCCTGTTGCTTGCCCGCCAGATAGGCGTGACCCACGTCCAAGTTCACCACTAAATTGTCCGCCCCTACGTTCTCCAGAACGAAGAGCATCTCATCCGGAGTTTCGCAGACCCTCCTCACTCCGTTTTCCGTGTATAGGTTCTCCAAGGCGAACTCGTAATCTTTGTTCTTGCACAACTCCCTCAGATTCCTGACAACGTTTCTTAGAGATCTGTCCAGATCTCCTATCACGTCTCCCGCGTGGATGACTATTCTCTTAGCATCTATCAGATCGCAGACCTTCAGAACCTTCTCCATAACCTTGAAGTTCTCCGGCTTAATTTCTGCGAAGTTGACTCTCAGATGCTTAACGGCCGAATTCTGGAAAGGAGCGTGAATCGTGTATTCGACGTCGTAGCTCTCCTTGACGCTCAAGGCCTTCCTGAAGAATCCGTTCTTCGTGAAGTCGTAATCCGCCAGAGACAGCTCTATGAGCTTCACCTCGCTCGCACTCACTATTCCGCTTGGGTTGAACTCCTTCACTATCATCGAGTTCACTCCGATCATGTTGAGATGTGGAATTTAATATGAGATAAATTTTTTCTAATTAAAAAATAGATTGGCAAATAATCTAAGGGTGATGTTCATCGATATATTTTGCAATTAAGTCCACATCGGCATATATCATAAATATTGATAAGGACCGTATGTGGATTAATTAGACAAGATATATATACTGAAAAAATCGAAACGTCATCATGAAAAAGGTATTGATCCTTCTGCTGGCTCTCGGTCTAATATTAGCCGGCTGTTCCCAGCAGAAACCCGTCCAAACACCTCCTTCGAAGCAGACTCCTACGCCTAAACAAACGCAAAAGCAGACTCAGATAGTTATACACGGTAGCGGTGCTACGTTTCCCCTTCCGCAGATAATGAAGTGGATCCACGACTTCGAAGCTACGCATCCGAACATAAAGGTTGAATACGTCGGAAAGGGTAGCGGTGGCGGTCAGAACGACTTCAAGGAGGGGCTCGTCGACTTTGCATGCAGTGATCCGCCGGTGAACGAGAAGATGTGGAAGGAGTTCGAGAAGAGAGGTCAGCCCTTGCAGTTCCCGATGATACTCGGTGCTGTAGTCGTCGCATTCAACGTTCCCGGAGTTGACCACCTCAAGCTCGACGGAAAGACCATAGCGGACATTTTCATGGGCAAGATCGAATACTGGGACGATCCGGCGATAGCGAGCCAGAATCCGGGAGTAAAGCTTCCGCACAAGAAGATAATAGTCATTCACAGGGCGGATTCGAGCGGAACGACCAAGATCTTCACGACCTACCTCTGCCTCGTGAGCGAGGAGTTCAAGGAGAAGGTGGGTAGCGGTAAGCTCGTCAACTGGCCCGTCGATAAGATGGGAAGGGGACTGGCAGGAAAGGGTAACCCGGGCGTGGTGGCGATTCTGAAGCAGACTCCCTACTCCATAGCCTACACCGAGCTCGCATACGCGTTGAAGGAGCATCTTCATGTGGTTGCGATAAAGAACAAGGCCGGATACTACGTCATGCCCAACACCACGACGATAAAGGCGGCTTTCGAGCAGGTCAAGGCGTTCGTTCCTCCGCCGGACGAGGGTTACAAGGAGAACGTCGCCCAGTTCCTCAACGCTCCGGGTAAGGATTCCTATCCGCTCGTCGCGTTCAGCCACGCCCTCGTATGGAAGCACTACAGAGATCCAAACGTTGCAAAGGCGGTAAAGACGTTCTGGAGCTGGGTTCTAACGGAGGGACAGAAGGAGAGCCACATAGTTCAGGGTTACGTGCCTCTTCCGAAGAGCGTTGCGGAAATAGGGCTTAAGGCCGTAGAGCAGATTTCATAAATTTTTTATTCATTATAGATCTATACCGGATCATGAAAATAGATAAATTCAAGTTAGCTCTGTTACCGATAACCACCGTAGTTTTCGGTATATTTTTGCTCATGTTAATCGTTTACGTATCCCAATCGATACCTATTTTCAAGAAGGAAGGTTTGGCGATATATACTACGAACGTATGGAAGGCGAGCGAAACGGGAGAGGAGTTCTACGGAGTTCTCGCCGCAATCTACGGAAGCGTTTACACGTCCGTAATAGCTGTTCTGATAGCTCTTCCCCTTTCGATAGGATTCGCAGTCTTCGTCGTCGATTACGCACCTAAGAAGCTGAAGGAGCCTTTAATAGTTGCAACCGACGTAATGGCGGGACTTCCGACGATATTGTATGGCATATGGGGTGCCTTCGTTCTCGTTCCCCTCCTCAAGAGGTTCGTGATGGAACCCCTCTACGAGCACTTCTCCTTCATACCCCTCTTCTCCTATCCACCCATAACAGGTTACAGCTACCTCTCCGCCGGAGTTCTCCTCGCGATAATGGTTACCCCGTTCGCATCCGCAATAATCAGGGAGGCATACAGAATGGTTCCGAGGGTTTACAGGGAGGGAGCATACGCCTTAGGTCTAACGAGGTTCGAGGCTACGAAAGTCCTTTTGGGTTACATAAAGCCCGCGATATTATCCGGATTTCTACTCGCCTTCGGAAGGGCGATAGGAGAGACGGTAGCGGTTAGCTTGGTCGTCGGAAATACGTTCAACATAAATCCGAGCTTATTCGCACCGGGTTACACGATATCGTCTCTCATAGCTAACCAGTTCGGAAACGCGTTCATATACAACTACATGCCCTCCGCCCTCTTCGCAGCCGGGCTGGCGTTGTTCGTGATAGGTCTCGTGATAAACGTTGCAGGTTTAATAATGCTGAGGAGGTGGAGCCATGCGAAGGTTTAAAGATCACTTGTTCCTCGTTTATCTCGTAGCATCAACGATCTTCGTGGTTCTGCCTCTATTTCACATCCTCTTCTGCGTCTTCGCAAACGGACTGCCGGTTTTAATGAAAGGCGGAATGAACTTCCTTACAGGAGTTCTTCCGGCCCCGGGTGACGGACTCGGAGGAATAGGGCCGGCGATAGTCGGAACTCTCGTTCTGACCGTCCTTGCAACCCTAATGGGTTTGCCCATAGCCGTTCTTACGGGGATCTTTTCTGCAGAATATCCGAACAGCCTAATAGGAAGGGCGACGAGAACACTACTGTTGATAATGATGGAGTTTCCAACAATTCTCGTAGGTCTTTTCGTCATGAACATACTCGTGATTCCATTGGGATCGTATTCCGCCTTGGCCGGCGCCCTTGCGTTGGCGATAGTGATGATGCCGTACGTTGCAGTTTACACCGAGCAGGCTTTGAAAGATGTCCCTTCGAGGTATAGGGAGGGAGCATTCGCTTTGGGACTTAGGAGGAGGACGGTCGTCAAGATACTGATGAGCATGGCGAGGAAGGGCGTGGTGACGGGTATCCTGATAGGAATAGCGAAGGTTGCCGGAGAAACCGCTCCGCTCCTCTTTACAGCCGGAGGTTCATACACGGTTTACTTCCAAGGAATAAACAGGCCGATAGGAGCGGTTCCACTGCTGATATACCAGCTCGTCCAGCAACCTTACCAGAACTACCACGAAATAGCTTGGGGAGCTTCTCTCGTCTTAATGCTGATATTCTTAGCGATATTCCTTCCGATAAGGCTTAGCCTTAAGGAGGTGAAACTTTGAACGCAATAGAGACCGAAAACCTGAAGGTGTGGTATGGCGACAAGCTCGTAATAAAGGGGGTCAACTTGGAGATTCCAGAAAAGACGGTCTTCGCGATAATGGGGCCTTCGGGCTGTGGAAAGTCCACGCTTCTGAGAGCGTTCAACAGATTGCTCGAATTAAACGAGATAGCGAGAGTTGAAGGGGATGTAAAGCTCTACGGAAAGAGCGTTTACGAGATGGACGAGGTGGTGGTTAGGAGAAAGATAGGGATGGTCTTCCAGATCCCGAATCCCTTCCCGCACATGAGCATATACGATAACATTGCATTGGGTGTCAGATACAATAAGATAGCGAAGAACAGGAAGGAGATCGATAAAATAGTCGAGTGGTCGCTGAAGAAGGCGGCACTGTGGGAAGAGGTCAAGGACAGGCTTAAGGATAAGGCCTCTAACCTCAGCGGTGGGCAGATGCAGAGGCTTTGCATAGCGAGGGCTCTCGCATTGAGACCGGAAGTCCTCCTCATGGACGAGCCGACCGCAAACCTCGATCCGGTAAGTGCGAAGAAGATAGAGGAACTCATATTCGAACTGAAAAAAGAGCTTACGATAGTCATAGTAACTCATTCCCCCGCTCAGGCTGCGAGGGTGAGCGATTACGTGGCCTTTCTTTATTTGGGAGAGCTCGTGGAAGTGGGTAAGACGGAGGAGATTTTTGAAAAGCCGAAGAACGAGCTAACCGAGAAGTATCTCACCGGGAGGATGGGATGATGATTGAAAGAAGGCTCGAAAGTTTGAAGGGGGAAGTTTTGGAGATGCACAAGCTCGCAAAAAGAAGTGTGGAGATATGCTTGGACGGTTTGAAGGGTAGCGATGACGTTAGAAAGGAGACAGTAAAGATAGAGCAGATGGCGGACGTTTTGAACACGGACATAGACTTCAACTGCGTTACAGCGATAGCCCTCTATCAGCCGGTTGCGAGGGATCTGAGGTTTATAATCAGCATGATGAGAATCTCCGGGAGTTACGAGAGGATTACCGATTTAACTCAAGAGATATCGATGTATTACTGCGACAACGAATTTCTGCTCAATAAGTTCGAAGGAATGGTGGACACGCTTCTGACGATGTTCGAAGTGATAGAGAGGGCTTACGAAGGGGACATAGAGCATCTCAGGACTCAGCTCTGGGCTTTGGACGATTTAGTCGACAAGTATTACGTCGAGGCCATGGAGTATCTTGAGGAGTGCTGTTTCGTAGATTGGGTTCTTACTGCGAGGCACTTGGAGAGGATCGGGGATCTTTTGGGTAAGGTTGGGGCGAGGATAATATTCATAGAGGAGGGAAGGAGGGTCTGGATAAAGTGAAGACCGAGGTTAGGAAGATATATTCGAGCGGAAGGAGCAGCTACATAGTTACCCTACCCAAGGACTGGGTCGAGAAGAACGGTTTGAAGGCCGGAGACAGAGTCGTAATGAAGATAGGGGAAAGATCGGTAGTCATATCGGTAGTGGGTGAGGACAAGAAGGCGAGAAAGTCCGCCTCCATAGACGCGGAGGATTTGGACGGGCAGGCTTTGATAAGGAGGATAATATCCTACTACTTGGCCGGATACGACTCTCTGAGGGTTAAGGTTTACAACGAGGAGCATAGGAGAGCAGTCGCCTTAGCTTCGGACATACTCATAGGGGCGGAGATAATAGAGGATTTGGGAAAGGAGATAGTAATCGAGATATTCATGGACGACGCGAGATACAGACCGCTCGACATAATAGAGAAGATGGGGAACATATGCATAGCGATGCTTTCGGACTTCTGCACCGCCTTGAGGAACTTCGACAAATACATCTGCTCAACGCTCCACGTTAGAGAGGAGGAGGTCGATAGACTCCACTTCCTCGTTCTGAGACAGCTTAAGTCGGTGGTGAAGCAGTGCGGTTCGCCGGATCTTCAGACTACGAAGGCTTTGGAGTTCAGAACCGTCGTTAGAGCTTTCGAGAGGATTGCGGATCACATAGCGAACATGTCCGACAGTCTGATGAAGATCGGAAAACCCATCCCGGAGCTTTGCGACTTGGTGAACGATGTTCTCGATCTTTTAAAGACCGCGAACGTCTCATTTCTGAAGGAGGACACGGAGCTGGCGGACTTCGTTCTGGACGGATTCGGTCAGTTGCACGAGAAGGAGGACGGAATATACGGTAAATTCCTCAAGAACGGTAGAGAATCACTTCACATAAAGACGATAATAGACAGCCTCTACAGAATCGCCGCCTACTCCGCCGACATAGCCGAAGTCGTGATCAACCTCTGCGTTCCCGACTGAGCAGATCTAAGCTTTACGACGAACACCGCACCCTTAGGTTCGTTATCCTCAATCCAAATCCTTCCTCCGTAGCTTTCTACTATGCTCTTTACCAAAAACAGGCCGAGACCCATGTGACTGCCCATCCCCTCTTCGAATACCTTCTCCTTCATTTCGTCCGGAATTCCGGGGCCGTTGTCGGCGATTTTCAACTCGACCCAGCCGTCTTCCTCCTTTGCGGATATGCTTATCTCAGGCTTCTTCTCGTCGTTATGGATTATCGCGTTTATTACCAAATTCCTGACAACTGAAGACAGCAGTTCGTCCGCCAAAACCTTCAACTCCGGGACATCTATTCTGATATCGGCGTTTACGTCGGATACCTCCTTCAGAACCACACTCCTCAAGTTCACGGGTTTCAGTTCCGCCTTCCTCTCTATGGCCCTGATCGCTCTAATCAAGTTGATCGAGTTCTCGACTCTCATTCTGATTTTGCTCAGAAGCTCGGGATCCCTAGTTTCTCCGTATATCTCCAAGTAACCCAAAATGGCAGACAGATCGTTCAGTATGTCGTGCCTCATCAGCTTGTTCAGCAGTTCTATCTTCCTCTTCTCCCTTTCGAGATCGTCGATCGTTACTATTCTGACCTTCCTCTTATACGCCTCGAACATCGTTACGAGTAGCACGAGGTAGCTCAAGTTGTAGAAAACGTCTGGCAGAGAACCGGTGTAGTAGATCCCCCAGATCACGTAGTAGTTGTAGATGATGTCACCCATTAAAAGAAAAGTTGCGGACAGAAGAAATCCACCGTAAACGAAACCCATGGGCTTTTTAAAGTATAGCATGAATAGGGGAACTATCAGTGGAATTAGAACTATATCGAGAGCTATGTAGGTGCAGTTAACGAGAGCTTCTAAAGGCGTAAGATTTTCCACGGATTTTAAAGCTGGAACGAGAAACGTTACCGTTCCTACGGCTACGAAAACCGAAGAGATCAGGTATCCTTTTAGATCAACGTATCTTATTCTACTCTTTAACAAGGACGCAAGCACGTAAATCGCCGGAATCCTTCAAAATTACGATGTCGTCTTCCACTATGAGAACTTTCATTCAGCGCACCCCCATAATCACTACTACAATTACAACAATATATATTTAAAGTTTACCACAAAAAAAGCACGTTTAATATAAATATTCGGAGGCAAATCGGATGGAAAGGTTTATTTTGGGTTCGTCTAACTCGCTATGAGATGAACCGTTACGAGCTTGAGGATCCCCATCAACAGAAGTTGGTAAATAGGATATACGGCGGTCTGGTATCCAAATACAAAATCGAAGATCTGATGAGGCTCGTTAGGGAAAACAAAGATTGCACAGTTTACCTAACCCTTACGAGGGACAATCCGATGGACGTTGAAGTTGTGGTGGACAGGGAGGGTAGATACAGCTACTGCTGTGGAGACGTCCTCATGATCCCGATTCCGAAGAAGTTCGCCGTTTTAGAGCCGGACAAGAAGTATTTCGAGATGACTCTGAAGGCGAACATATTTTTGGCGATTATGAAGGCTGACGAGAAGGAGTTGCACGCTTAGTCAAGCTTTTATCCACATGGCTTCCATTGCAATTCAATGATATGCGAAGCTTGCGGTGGCAAGGGGTACGTCGAAGTGGAGGAGCCTTGTAAAACATGCAACGGGACGGGAAAATCGAAGAGCTTCGATCCGAAGATAACCGCAGAGCTTTCAAAGGAGCAGTTGGAACTGTTCATGAAGGGAATATGCGGAGTGTGTAAGGGAACAGGCAGGATTAAACGCTTGGAGGTGTGCAGGGTCTGCAACGGAACCGGAAAGGCCGGAAAGTGTAAGCTTTGTGGAGCCAAAGTCGTGGGAAATCACGACCTCTGTCCGAACTGCAGGAGGAAGCCCCACGCCTACCAGCTTAAGAACAGCTGCGGAATAGAGGATTTAAGGCTGAACAGGGTTTACGTTGGAAGGGTTTCCGCGGTAACAGATATAGGAGCTTTCGTTCAGCTCAACAAAAGATTGAGGGGTCTCATTCACAGGAAGAACCTTGGCAACCTCAAGCTTAAGGAGGACGACACCGTTCTGGTTAAAATAACGAACATAAGACCAACGGGTGAAATTGACTTAGTCCCCCAGCAGATGGAGAACTATGCGGTCGTTGAAGTCTCTAAGGAAGTCCCTCTCGTCAAAATATCGCAGCTTGAGCAGTTGGCCGGAAAGATGGTTCAGATAAGGGGCAAGGTCACCCACATCAAGGAGACCGGCGGGCCTACTGTTTTCACGATAATAGACGAAACGGGAAGCGTCAATGCGGCAGCATTTGAAGGAGGGGATAGAGCGTATCCCGAAATACAGGTGGACGACATAGTTACGGTTATAGGTATAGTGAAGAAGAGGGAGACTAAACCGTTCATCGAAGTCCTCGAAATGGAGAGGTTGCTCGGCGAGGAAGCTTACGCGATACAAAAGTCCATTCAGGAGGAGCTTGAGAAGAGGAGCGAGCCAATTTTCAGGGGGTTCTTGATAGAGAGCGAGGTTCTTGAAGCTTTAAGGGATGAGATGATGGCGGTAGCCAAAGAGCTGAGGAAGGCGGTGTTCGAGTCCAGACCCATAATAATAAGACATCACTGGGATGCGGATGGAGTATGCGGAGGGGTTGCTTTAGAAGTTGCGCTGATCGATCTGGTCGAGAAAACTCACGCCGATCCAGAGGCTAAGTATTATCTCGTTAAGAGGAAGGTTTCGAGAGCTCCGTTTTACGAGCTCGAAGATGTGGTCAAGGACTTGGACGAAGCTCTTGAGGACATGGACAGACACGGCGACAAGATTCCTTTGGTTGTGCTCGTGGACAACGGGTCGGGATGCGAGGATATTCCGGCGATAAGACAGTTCTTAGCGTTCGGAGCGGACGTTATAACGATAGATCATCACTTCCCGGACGAGGAGGTAGATAGGTATCTGCTCTACCACGTGAATCCCTACAAGGTCGGAGGGGACAGCAACTACACCTCCGGAGTTCTGTGCACTGAGATAGCGAGGATGGTGAATCCGGACGTCGGCGACTTGACCTTGCTCGCTGCAGTTTCGGTCGTCGGGGATAGGGCGGAAGGGGAGGTTGAGAGATACATCGAACTCAGCGGTGTTAGTAGGGAGGATCTCTACGACATCGGACTTGCTTTGGAATACGAGGGATTCCACCTAAGATACAGACCATCCTCCTACATAATGCACGAGATCCTCGGATTCGGAAGGAAGGACAGGCAGAAGAAGCTCGTGGAGATGCTTTCGAGCTACGCTAAGGAGGCGATAGAGGCGCAAGTTGAGACGGCCATGCAGGGACTTAAGATTCAGGAGTTACCGAACGGAGTCGTTTTGGCCGCAGTGGACGTCGAAAACTACGCGAAGAAGTTCACATTCCCACCGCCGGGAAAGCTCACCGGGGAGGTTCACGATAGACTCAAGCAGAAGTATCAGAAGCTCGTAACGATAGGCTACGGCCCCGATTTTGCGGTGATAAGGAGCGAAGGTGTCGAACTCGACATCCCTAAGTTCGTCAGAGAGCTACAGCGGGAAGTTCCGGGAGCGGGAGTTGAGGGAGGAGGACATCTCGTAGTAGGATCGATAAAGTTCATTCCGGCGAAGAGGAAGGAGGTTCTGGCTAAGCTCGCGAGCAAGATTGGTGCGCTTTGACTTAAAATTTAAATGAAACTCAAAACGTTTTTATAGATTGAAGATCGCAGAATTATCATGAAAATAAAGATTGTGATTACCTTATCCGCTCTGTTGGGTATCTACCTCTTTTTGGGCTACGTGTTCCCGATAATGCTCGTGGGTAAGCCCCTTCCTCTCTTCGAGATCCGCAACGAAGACGATATGACCCACACCGTCAGGGTTTTAGTTTTCGACGGAAATAGAGTCGTTTTAAACAAAACTTTCGTGATTAAAACCTAAAGGATCGATCCGATACGAAAGAGAATTCGGCTGGTATCCCCGTCCTACGTTCGAACTGATAACTTGGGTGAGCGGAAGTTACAGATTCGTCGTTTCGACCGAAAACGTTAAGCTGGGGAGGACTTTCAGAGTCCACCCGTGGACGACGGTCATATTCGAGATCGCAAACGGAAACGTTAGCTGTTTGGTCGTTACGGTGTAAACCAAAAGGTCTAAATTTCATGATTGCGAACTCAATACCATGTCGGACTTCACGGCGGTATTTCTGGCCTCTACGATCGTAATGCTGATAATAACCGCCCTGTTTTTGTTAACGCTGAAGAAGGTCATGGATCTTGAGAGGAGGTTATCCTGAGGGCGTAGAGCTCCTCGAAGAAGGTCTTCCTCTTTGCAACAATTTCGAACTCGAATCCCCTTTTTTCGATCTCCTCGAATATGCGTGGAACGTTTAGAGAAGAAACTATCAGAATTATTCTGCCGTTTTCCGCGAGGACTTCCCTTACGGAATCCAAAAATCGAACCATTACCTCTATTCCGTGCTTTCCTCCATCTATCGCTTTCTCAAGCCAATCTCCGGTCCTTTCGCTATCGTCGAGTTCGAGATACGGTGGGTTGAACAGAATGAGCGTGAACTTCTTTCTTATCCCTTTAACGAGATCAGTCCTGACGACGTTCAGACCCTTCTCCTTAGCCATCTTTACCGCATAGGGGGATATGTCCGTGGTTAGCAGAAACTCGCACTTATCCTTCAACCTTTCCGAAACGTAACCGCTACCCACACCAACCTCCAGAACATCGTCATCTCGCCTTATCTCCTTCAAAGCGACTTCGAGCAACAGTTCCGAATCCTCCTGAGGAGGATAGACCTCCGTCATGCTACCGAATCGGCTATCTCTGCATAGACTTCCGGAGGTATCTCTTCCGGTCTCTTCTTCCTAACTTCTTCCGGAACATCGACGCTAACCCCTTTGACCTCACACCACTCCTCCACTATTTTGCCGAACATCTTTCTTCTCCGGGAGAAAGCGAATCTGACCAAATCTTCAAATACACCCAAGTTTCTGACTTTTATTTCGGGCTCGGGAACTATTCGGACTATTGCGGACTCCACCTTCGGTTTGGGTTTGAACGCTGTGGGTGGAATCGTGTCGAGAATTTCCGCCCTGCAGTAAGCCCTCGCCACCACGCTCAGCCTCCCGTATTTTTTGCTTCCCGGATTCGCTATCAATCTTTCAGCGAACTCCTTCTGATAAGTGATCACTGCAAGCTTGAAATCGTGCTTGAGTAGTTTGAAAGTTAGGGGGGAGGATATGTTGTAGGGAATGCTCGCGACGAACTTGTCGAATTCCGGGAAATCGACTCTGAGAGCGTCGCCGTGAATTAGAACGAACCTTCCAGATTTTATTTCATGCTCGAACTTCTTTTGAAGAATTTTCACCATCCTCTCGTCGATCTCTATCCCGTAAACCTTCTCCACGCTTTTAAGCAGAAATTTAGTGAGGTTTCCGGTTCCGCATCCAACCTCCAAAACGACATCGTCGAAGCTTAGTTCGGCGTAGCGGACGATCTTGCCTATGAACTTCCTGCTCACGAGCACGTGCTGACCTTTCGACTTCAGAAGTTTCATCGTAGAAAGTCGAGCGGTCGTTATATATTTTTATAACGAACCGACCGCAAACGCTAAGAATGGAACCGCATGGTAGGGTCAAAAAAATAATAGATTCTTTTGATGTATTAAAAAAAATTCTCAGCGATAGGGCGGTAGTCGGGGAGGATGAAATATTGATCTTTGACCCACCTTACGAGATAAGGATTCTCAAAAATGAAGGTATAGTCGTTTTCAGCTTGGGTGATGAGGACATCGCCGTATTGTCTGAAGATGAATGCAGAGTGAAAGAGGGATGCGAGGAGTTGGTTAAGGAATGGATATTGGCTTTGTCATCCTTGAGCTTCAAGCGGTTCGTTTTGAAGAACCGATGACTTTATATGTTTAAATTTCCTATTCCGCTCCATGGAGCTTAAGGAGGTAAGAATTCCGGCCGAGATCTACGAGAAGATAGAGGAAAGGATTAAAGAGACAGAATTTGAGTCCGTGGACGAATATGTAACCTACGTTTTGAGGGAGGTCTTGGCGAGCTTGGAGGAAGAAGAGGAACAGGTTTTCAGCGAGGAGGAAGAGGAGAAGGTTAAGGAGAGGTTAAGAGCTCTCGGCTATTTGGACTGATGACGACGCTCATAATCCACCACTGGGACGCTGATGGGATCTGTTCAGCATCTCTGATAGCTTCAATTTTGGATTACTTGGGCGAAAGCTGGAGGAATCTTACTCCTCCCATAGGAAGATACGAGTTCGACGATCGAATTTGGAGAGAAATCGAAAGGGCGACGGACGTGTTCGTAGTCGATCTAAACGTTCCGGAAATAGTTGAAAGAATCGATCGGAAGGTCACATTCATAGACCACCATGTCCAGCCCAAGATATTAAAGCACAATGTGGAGCACGTGAATCCGATAATAGATGGGAGGAGCGAGAAGGAATATCCTTCCGCGAGCTGGGTGGTTTCGGACTACTTTTCGTTCTGGAGCTATCTCTCCACCTTAGGTGCCATTGGGGATGTCGGAAGGAGGGTGTTCGACTGGAACAGAAAGGCGATGGAGTTGCTTGCGGAATACGGACTTAAAAAGGAGGATGGGATGAAACTAACATCTCTCATCGATTCCAATTACGTCGTAATGGACAGATGGGGTGTGGAAGATGCGGTAAGATTTATCTTGGAGTCCGAACCGAGGGAGTTGCTCGAAAACGAGAGGTGGCTTAGAAACTTGAGCAGGATCGAGAGGGAAGTATGGAAGGCTTTGAACAACGTCGAAAGATATAAGAAGTTCACGAAAATCGAGTTCAAAAGCAACTTCAACATAATATCCAAGGTCGCGAGGAAGGCGGTTTGGGTAATGGGTTACGACGTCGTTTTGGCCGTAAACAGAGGTTTCGGGGAGGATGGGCAGATATATCTGCGGATAAGTCCGAAGCTTGCTGGAATCATAGACGTTCCTAAGATAATAGAGGAGTTGAAGGTGAGGGGTTTCAACGTAGGAGGGAAGAGGGAAGTTTTGGGTTTGGTCTGTCCGAAGGAAAGGATAGATGAGGCGGTGAGGATTATAGAGGGGTTGCTATGAGGGTTTTCGTCATCGGTTTGGATTCCGCTCCGCCGGAACTTCTCTTCAACGAGTTCGATTTGCCGAACATTCGAAGGCTCTTGCGGAAGTCGATATACGGGCCGATGAAGAGTTGCGTTCCGGCCATAACCATTCCGGCATGGATGTGCATGGCGACGGGGAAGACTCCGGGGGAGTTGGGTTTATACGGGTTCAGGCACAGAAAGGGGAACAGCTACGACGAGATATGGATAGCCCACAGTTTGATGGTTAAGGAGAAGGCGGTATGGGATTACGCTGGAGAGAGGGGGCTTAAGTCAGTCGTTTTGGGCGTTCCTCCCTCGTATCCGCCTAAGAAGATAAGGGGCTGGATGGTCGGATGCTTCATAACTCCGGATGCGAGCACGAACTACACTTACCCGCCGGAACTCAAGAGGGAGATTGAGAGAGTTGTGGGAGATTACATTTTCGACGTCGTTTTCAGGAAGGAGAACAGGGAAGAAGTTAGGGAGAAGATATGGGAGATGACGGAGAAGAGGTTCGAATTGGTGAGGTATCTCTTGGAAACGAAGGACTGGGACTTCTTCGAGTTCGTCGAAATCGGACTTGATAGGGTTCATCACGCCTTCTGGAAGTTCTTCGACGAGAACCACCATCTCCACGAACCCAACAGCCCCTTCAAGAACGTTATCCCCGACTACTACAGACTTCTCGACAGAGAGATAGGAAAGACTCTGAAGCTTTTGGACGAAGATACGGCAGTCTTGATAGTTTCCGATCACGGGATAAAGAGGATGAAGGGTTGCTTTGCGGTAAACCAGTGGCTCATTGAGGAGGGTTTGCTGAAAGCCGATTTGAATGGGATAAAGCCCGGAACGAAGCTCGAAAGCGTTGAAGTTAGGTGGAAGGATACGATCGCCTGGGCTTGGGGAGGATACTACGCGAGGATCTTCATAAACGTAAGAGGGAGGGAGAGGAGAGGAGTAGTGAGGATGTCGGAATACGATAAGGTCAGGGATGAGATAGCGGAGATGATAAGGTCTATAAGAGGGCCGAACGGGGAGAAGTGGAATACTAAGGTATTCTACCCCGAGGAGATATATCCCGTTGCAAAGGGTGACAAGCCGGACATGATGGTTTACTTCGACGACCTCTACTGGCGTTCCGCCGGAACTCTGGGATGGGAGACGAACTACCTGCTCGAAAACGACACGGGCCCGGATGACGCCGTCCACTCCGAATACGGAGTTTTCGCTCTCCACAAGCCTGATATCGAGGAAAGCAAGCACGTTCAGTGCACGATATACGATTTCGCCCCTACCGTTCTCAATTTGTTGGGTTTGAGCGACGTTGCCGAGACTTTAAGGGGAAACGTTATCGGGTAAGGTTTATATTTAAATTTACGCATCGATTTTCGATGTTCGTGATATGGCTGACCGGCCCGAGCGGGGCCGGTAAAACGACGCTCGCGAAGGCTTTGGCCGATAGATTCGAGAAGATGGGATACAGAGTGGAGGTTTTGGATGGTGATGGAATAAGGAGCAAGCTCTATCCCGACTTGGGATTCAGCAGGAAGGAGAGGGAGATGCACAATCGAGTGATCGTAGAGATGGCGAAGCTATTGTCTAAGAACGGCGTTATAACCATAGTCTCCGTAATCGCTCCGTATAGGGAGTGGAGGGAATATGCGAGGAGGGAGATAGGGAAATTCGTCGAAGTCTATCTGAGATGTCCTCTCGAAGTGAGAATTAAGAGGGATCCGAAGGGACTTTACGAAAAGGCCTTGAAGGGCGAACTGAAGGGTTTAACGGGATTCAACGGGGAATACGAGGAGCCGGAGAATCCGGAATTGATTCTTGATACCGATAAGATGACTGTCGAGGAAGAAGTAAAGGCAGTAATGGAGAAGGTCATCGAACTCGGCCTGTTAAGTCCTCGAGCCACTTCGGAAGAATGAAGGACGAAACGTGGACTTCTGGAGTGTAATAGGTGGTCTCTATTCTTCTCTCCTCGAATCTCCTCCTTATGGTCTCTAAATCTGGCTGAATTTTCCTTCTGTTGGATCCTATCAGATAGCTCCAGAGTCCGGACGGATACGTGGGAACGTATCCCAGATATATTCTCCTCTCCCTAAATTTGGCGTTTCTGAGAATTGCCTCGAAGAACTCCCTCTGGGCAAAGGGTGATTGACTTTGGGTTACGAAGTAGTCCGAAATTTCTCCACATATGGTGTAAAATTCCTTAGATATCAGGGACTGGCTTACCGGGTTGGGATCCGTCCCGTCTACGATTATCACGTCAAAACGCTCTTTCGAACTTCTGACGAACTCTACACCGTCCTCGTTGATCACACTAACCCTCTCATCGTTCAGAGCGCCCCTGTCTATTCCTATGAACTTTCTGCACAACTCTATCACGTTTCTGTCTATTTCGACCATGACGACTTCATTCGGATCGTGTTTTAGGACTTCCCTGACAGTCCCTCCGTCCCCACCGCCTATCACTAAAACCTTAGACGGATTTTCGTGCATGATCATCGCCGGATGGACGAGCATCTCGTGGTAAAACGCCTCATCTCTTTCGGTAAACTGTATTTTACCATCCAAGACGAGCATCTTTCCGAAGTCAACGGTTTCGAATATCTGAATGTGCTGGAGCCCCTTCTTTTCGAAAATTAACTTTTTTACCTTTATCATCAACGCCGAGCCGTTGTAGTATTCGACGAACCAGTCCATCGAGCCAAGATCATCTCTTAGGATTTAAACCTTGCACTCCCTTAAAGGTATGAAACGAACGTTATAGAAAACTTCGAGCAACTTCTTATGTAGCTCCGCTATCTTTAAGGACGATCCGGAAACGACCAGAGCGTTTATACAATTCTCATCTATGTGTATGTGCGTGAACTCCTTTATTATGTCCTTAAACTCTTCTATAACCTTTAAGAGTTTGACGTTGTCGTTGGAAACGAGGGTTATTACCCCGTAGCATTCGTGGGGATGAATGTAGTGGATGTGGTCTCTAACGTAACTCCTAATAGCCTCGCAAACGATCTTCGATCTATCCACGCTCAACCTTTCGGCCAAAAAGTCGAGGTCGTTCGCCACATCTTCCGGAATCGAAATTCCGAACCTCCTCTTTTTAGCCATGACGACACCTCGCCATTACGAAGGCTATAAACATTAACAGGCCTATCACCCCGGACGGGGCCTGATCGGTCAGCACTGCAAATTGTAATCCCAACGAACCCAATAGTATGCTCGCCAAGACGCTTATATAAAGCGTGTCCTTCGAGTCCTTTGCGATACACATCGCTATGGCGGAGGGAAGGAGAATTAGGACGTGCTGTAGGACGAAACCGACGACCTTTATCATCGCAACAGTCGCGACGCCTAGGAGTGTGTAAAGCACGAAATCGTAGAACTCCACACTTATGCCGGAAAGATATGCGCAGTCCATCTCCAAACCTATACATATCTGCTCCCTGTAAGTCAGAATAACCGCTGAAAGCGTTATAATTGCCACGAAAACCGTGTAAATAGCACATCTCCAGCTTACGAGCAGTGGATCTCCCAGAACTATCGCCCAAAGGTCGTAGCTTATAGAGTAGCGAGTTAAAACGATATACATCGCTATGACGCTGAGAGATGCACTTAAAGATACGAAAACCGCAGTTGCAACGTCGGGATCTATTCCTCTGTGGATGCAGTAACCGACTGCGTAAATCATAGCCAAACCCACTATGACTGCCCAAGCGTATTCGTTCAGCGCGAGCTTGGAAAGGGGTATTGCGATCGTAACTGCCAGAAGGGCGATGTGGGATGCGGAAGCTGACAGGAAATACAGTCTCCTCGCCGCAATTACCGCACTAAGGGCTCCGTATACTATGGATGCGGATAGTATTACTATTTCCCACTTCGGATACATTAGCAGAGTTATGACCGTAACTAATAGCGTTACCGCGAGCGCGAGCATGCTATCAACACCACCGCGATTAGTGCAACTATCGATCCAAAACCCGGAGTTTCCCTCGAGGGCTTAAGCTCCGATACTTCTTTAGATATAATTTCCAACTTTTTGAGGACGCTTTTATCCTCTATGGGAGATGGTATCGTCAATACGGGTTTCCCGTATTCTTTGGCAAGTCTCAGGAGGGTTTTAGATGCGATAGAATCGTTCGTTACCACTACGAGCTGAACGTCCTTCATGGCCTTCTCCACATCCATTATGTCTTTGGGCGTGGCAGGAACCCCCGGCGCCTTAACAAGAAGATGCACTATTGTAACGTTTAGCCAGCTGACGGCATACTGCACTGCGGGCGTGTCCGCCACGGCCTTAATGTTCAGCTTTTTCGTTTTAGCAACTATCTCATCGACCTTCCTGCAAACTTCCACGGCCCTTCCGATGTATCCTCCTCTCGGGTTCATCTCCTCCAGAACGTTGGCGACGAACTTCAGAAACGTCTCGTAGTTCTTCGGATCGTAAATGGGCATGTGATAGTTCGGTATTTCAGTTCCAGGAATTTTCAGAATTTTTATGTGTGGAATCTTTGGAATCTCTATCAGCTTGGCCTTTATCTCCCCCGATTTTATTAGATTCCTTATCTCGATCTCGAAGGGCGCGTGTGCGGTGGATATTATCAAGTCCGCATTCTTTAGCATCTTAACGTCGTTAGGCGTTAGCTGGTAGAGGTGGGGATCGACTCCGGGTTTAGCCACGGAAGTCACGTTATCGTTCGGTGCTATCAGTTTGATGTCTTCCTTCAAGTTCGGGAATGTCACGACTATGTTCAGCCCGCTCGCAACTTGAACTGCAACGAGAACTATTATTGGGAGAAATCTCATGGCAAACTTTAAATGTGCACGAATACTTATAAAGCTTATTAATGAGCGTGCACGTCATTGGGGTTGAGGATTTGGAGGTAGAACTGAACGGAGAGAAGATTCTTTCGGGTTTAACGTTCAGAATCGAAGGTCCCTCTCTTATTCAAGTTATCGGTCCTAACGGGGCGGGAAAAACGACCCTGCTCAAGACTATAATAGGTCTCATAAAGCCCAAGAGGGGAAGAATAACTTTGGACGGAGTTCCCGCCGATCCCAAAAGGTTGAGCAACATCGTCGGATACGTTCCGCAGATGACCCTTTCGGAAGTCCCGATACCCATTACCGCTTGGGAAGTCGTTCTGAATTCCTTGCTACTTCATCGTAAAAGATTTCCGAGAATAAGGGCCGGAAAATCGGATTTTGAAAAGGTTAGAAAAACGCTGGAGCTTGTAGATTTGCCGGAGGATAGATGGCACAAGAGGTTCGATAAAATGAGCGGAGGAGAAAGGCAGAGAGTTCTTCTGGCAAGAGCTCTCGTTTACGATCCTCAAATATTGCTTCTGGACGAACCCCTTTCTGCAGTAGATCCCTTAGGAAAGGTCGAAATGGCTGAACTCATCGGAAAGCTTGCGGAGAGTAAACTCGTTATGGTTACGAGCCACGATCCGATTCTGTTACTGCCTTATACGGATAAGATAATCCTACTGAACAGAAGCTACTACGCCGTGGGTAAACCTGAGGAAATTCTAACTTTGGATGTGCTGAAAAATGTTTATGGTGAATCGGCGATACTTCTTGAAAGTCACGTGCACATAAGCGACGAGCACTGATTTACAGTATAATCTCTATACCCAATTTCTCCGCGAGCTCCTTGTATCTGTTCCTTATGGTCACTTCCGTAACTCCGGCAACTTCAGCAACTTCCCTCTGAGTCCTCCTTTCTCCACACAGAATCGAAGCTATGTATATTGCGGCTGCTGCAACTCCAGTCGGCCCTCTTCCGCTCGTAAGCTCCCTCTCCTCCGCCTTCTTTATTATTTCGATCGCCTTCTTCTGCACCTCACCGCTCAAGCCCAAAGCCGCACAGAACCTCGGAACGTAATCCGCCGGAGATGTCGGCATCAGCTTCAGTCCGAGCTCTCTCGCTATGAACCTGTAAGTTCTGCCTATCTCCTTCCTATCCACCCTCGAATACTGCGCTATCTCATCCAGAGTCCTCGGCACTCCTGCCTGCCTGCATGCCGCATACAAAGCGGCGGCAACTACGCCCTCTATGCTCCTACCCCTTATGAGGTTCTTCTCGATGGCCTTTCTGTAGATTACCGCTGCGGTCTCCCTAACGCTCTTCGGCAATCCTAAGGCGGAAGCCATCCTATCCAGTTCGCTCAGAGCGAATGCCAAGTTTCTCTCGGTAGCGTTGCTTATCCTGATTCTTCTCTGCCACTTCCTGAGCCTGAACAGCTGGGCTCTGTTCCTTATCGATATGGATTTGCCGTAGAAGTCCTTGTTGCTCCAGTCGATGATCGTGGACAAACCTTTATCGTGGATGGTGTAGGTTACGGGAGCTCCGACTCTGCTCCTCTTCTCCTTCTGCTCGCTGTCGAAAGCCCTCCACTCTGGACCTGCGTCTATGTATTGCTCTTCTATCACGTAACCGCAGTCCTGACAGACCAGTTCGCCACGTTTGTAGTCCCTAATTATACGGGGCGAACCACATTCGGGACAAACTTCAATCGTTTCTTCTCTTTCTATTTCTTTCTTTTCTACCTCCTTTTCTTTTTCCTTTTCTACCTCCCTTACCTTCTCCACTTCCGGCATGAGCCTCACCCCCCATAACGAACAGATCATCCAAAATCACGCGTTTCAAAACTTCCCTCTTCGGTTTGATCAGGATGAACGGCGACTTCGTCGGGCCTATTATGTCGTAGACAAAACCGATCTTCTCCATTTTTCTCGTGTAGACTTCCGAACCCACCTTCGGCAGGTTCTTCGGATCCGCTATAGCCACGACGAATCCGGATTTAGACACGTGACTTACCCGACCGATTTTCCGCAGTTTCATAGGACATCCTATTTAAGTTTTGCGAAAGACAATTTATTTGTTTATCGTTTATAGTATTTAAATTTTTCGCCTGAGTCAGTACTTCACAAGGTAACATTCTCGATTGAGCACTTAACACTTTTTGAGATTCATCTGAATTCAAGCTTTCGTAGTAAATTCGTTAACATTTGTTTGGTAAATCGTTAAATCTCGTTTGAAATTGCGGATTCGTTAAGATTTGTTTGGTGATTGCAGAATACATAAATTCGACCAAATGAATATTAACATAATAATTAAAAGCAAATTATACTATGCATGGCTATTCAATCTATCCAAAGCTTCTCTTAATTTCGGAAGGATTTGCTCATACATCTTCGTTAACTCATGAGTTCTTTCTTGGGTACGTTTTCTGAAGTCTTCAAACTTCTTAGTAGCAACTTCTCCCATTTCCAATAGAAAATCGACGGCTTTCCTCATATCAAGCCTCAGCCTATATTTATACTGGTAGGCTGCTGATTTCACAGCCATTACATTCAACACCCTTTTTGCAATTAGTGGCTGCTTACCTTCAGGGGTGTCCAAAAGGACAAAAAACAGCACACCTTCCCATCCTGCCCTAAGGCTCGCTAAAATGTACTCGAAAAAAGAGGATAAAACTTCATCTCTAATATAATCATAAGTCTTTGCAAATTTTTTGACATCGTCAGACAATCTTCGGAACGAGTTCTCGTACAATCTATTGTAGGCTTCTTCTACGGAAATTTTCCCAAAAACGTAACTCTCACACAGCTGTTGAAGTTCACTAACGACAATGTCTGAAAGTCTATCTAAAATGTGATGCAAAACGTAATAACAAATGCCTTCGGCGCCCCATTTTCTATACACATACTTAAACTGTTCCTTTAATACTTGGCTATCGTACCTCCCAGCGTCATGTCGTTCGGTTAAGTCGATCAGTTTGTCTATTTCGTGGTCGTAAAAATTGCACACAATTTCACCAATGATTCTGTGCACTTTCCATGATGGCATAACTTTACTGACATTCCAACCACAAATAAATGTTTCAGAAATGTCCTATCTGAAATTAAGTCTCGTCTACGATTGCTCAGCTAGACAAATCCCCATCTTGATAAATCAGGCTTTGAGTAGTCATCAATTCTTGGTTGTTTACCTTTAAGCCACTCCATAGATGCCTTAACTAAATCTCCAGAATAACTCTCAACTGTTCGCTTAAGATTTTGTATTGAGCAGTGCCCAATCGGGGTTATCATCACCACTTGCAAAAATCAGAACGTACTCAAACCCTTTACCAACCCTTCCACTTCTTATCGTTATACACTCCACAAATGGCTTATGTCGATTGACCTTGGCGATGTAAAAATCTCTAACTTCCTCTTCACTCTCTAACCTCATCCAAACACTGGGATCTTCACCGAAATATTCAGCTAACTCTCTGCAAACCTCACGTTTTAATCCCTTTCTGCAACCTCCAATCTCCCTTGCTATAGATCTGGCCTGACAGGTTATGAAAACATCCCCATGCTTAATTCTGAGAAGCTTTTCCAAAGCTTTCCATTTTATCTCGGATCTATAAGGATCGATGAATGCCAAGTAATTCTTGTATTTTTCTTTGGCTAAGTACTTCTCTACGACATCTGCTAAGACTTTATTAGCGTCGGTAGAATACACGATAAACTTACCTTCTAACCACGGAAATAGGTCTGTTAGAGCTTTAATTCTATTTTCGAGAACTTTTCCATAAAATAAGTCGTTAAAGATCATTAAGTCAAATTTACGCTCGCATTGATGAGCACAATCTATCGCTACCAGTGGAGATCCAGCAAATAGGACATCTTCTACTTTATTAAGCCCAGTTCCCGCAAATACATCTATATAAAACACTTTGGTCGAACCATACCTCTCCTCAAGACCTTTCATTATCCTTAGGTAAGGCCCCACGAAATATGATAACGCTAATAACTTAAGAGGTGTCCATTCTCTGAACTCATTAACAACACCATTACCAATCTTCTCTAACTCTGCAAGGGTATTACCGTAGCGCTCCCATAGTAGCACCCTTATTCTTTTATCTAAGCTCTCAATTTCATCTGCTGTTTTCTTTCTTCTCCTCTTCTTTCTCATACCAAGCCCTCCTTATAGTCTTCTCCAAAACTAAGAAACCATTATTCTTTAGTTTCTCAATTAAAGATTGAGTCTTGCTCAGAATGGGTTCAGGTAATCTGCATCTGTAGTTATCGTAACCGATGTAGATCATGAACGGGTTAATTCTCTCAATCTTTTTCCAGAACTTAGGACTAAAATCAAGAATGGGTTCAATGGACAGGAATTTAGCATCCCAATCTAGCTTAATCATAGCCTTGATCCTTTCATTCGGAGGTGGGGCGTTACTAATTTGTTTGTAATCTCTCAGATTTGAAGGGGTGTCGAATTCGTTTAAATCCGTTTCTATTGTAGCTCCAAGTATGGCGTTTTCTGGGAAGTCGAAGTTCTCATACCTTGCAGGGTTCTTTGTCAGAAATAGAAAGGATGTGTCTGGAAATCTCCTTACGTGTTCAAGCACTCTTTCTATCCATTCGTCTGGTATAAATTCTCCGAAAAGATCACCCATATCGCTAACGAAAACTACTCCACCCTCGAACTTCTTGCTGAATTCCTCCCTGTTTATTCGAGGAGTGAATCCATCTCTGTACCTTATGCATCGCTTCAACTTCGTTTCTGCTAACCTTCTCGCCCAGCAATATACACAAT
>JALSOQ010000005.1 GCA_026986375.1 Archaeoglobaceae archaeon | reverse complement strand
ACATCTTAACCGAACTGCTGAGAAGTAGTGACGTAGAGGATGTCTTCGAATACGTCATAACTGTCTTTGAAACCGTTAAAAAGAAGGGAAAAACACCCATCCTGATCTTAGACGAACTTCAAGTCATAGGCGACCTCAAAATAAACGACCTCTTAATTTACCGCTTATTCAACCTCTTCGTAAGTATTACCAAAAAGCGTCACCTCGCCCACATTTTCGCTATCACTTCCGACTCATTATTTATCGAGAGAGTCTACAACGAGGCTATGTTGCACGGACGATGTAGGTACTTACTCGTCGATGACTTTGACTACGATACCACTAAAGATTTTCTCAAGAAGCACGGATTCAGCGAGGAAGAAATCGAGTTAGCTTGGGAATACCTTGGAGGTAAGCCTGTCTATTTAGTAGAGGCTGTGAGGAACAAGTATAGACTCAAGGAATTCTGCGAGGAGTTGCTCGAGGATAGGGTGAGTTCAATCTTATACAGGATTAAGGATCTAAAGAGGGAAGATGAAAACTTATTTAAACAAGTTATAAGCCTTTTCGAACGGTTTAAAGAGTCTGAAGCAATTAAGTGCGACGAGATTAGCGACGAAGTCGTTTGGTGCATCAAAAACAACGTCCTCTTCTTAGATCCTCGAAAAAGAATTCTTAAGCCCCAATCCCGCATAGACCTCTTGGCCGTAAGAAAAATCGTATAAACCCGCCAAATATCAGAAGAAATCCGAAAGAGTAGTATCTCTTACCTCCTTCCTCTTAGCGAGATCCATGACTTTCGCGAAGTCCTTCTCGAAGGTATCTTTCAGCTGAGGTCTGTATAGGACGGCCGCGGGATGATAGACAGCTACGACCTTCACCTTCTTCCCCCAGCGCTCTACTTCGAAGATCTTCCCTCTAACCTTACTTATCCCCGGAAAATCGATTCCGAAGAGTTCGAAGATCGTTTTAGCCGAGTGTCTACCCAAGCAGACGATTACGTCCGGCTTAATCGCGTTAAGCTGTTCTATTAGAAAGGGTTTGCAGGCTTCGATTTCCTCCGGTTTGGGATCCCTGTTGTTCGGAGGCCTGCACTTCAGGACGTTGGTTATGAAGACGTCCTCCCTCCTAAGTCCGAACCTCTCCATTACCTCCGTCAGGTATTTCCCGGCGTTTCCCACGAATGGTCTTCCCTGCCTGTCCTCCTCCCTTCCGGGAGCCTCACCGACGAAAACTATCTTTGCATTCGGATTTCCCTCTCCGGGAACGTAGTTGGTCTTGAACTTCCATAGCTCGCACCTCCTACAGTTTCTGATCTTCTCCTCTATCTCTTCGAGCATACCGACTCCTCCGCTAAAAGACACGCTCCCTTCGCAACCGCAAGTGGATCTCTGAGCGTTAAAATTTCCGGTCTGAATTCCGGCATAAGGTATCGGTATATACATTCCTTAAGCTTTTCAACGTCCAGATTGCCCCCTATTCTACCACCGAAAACCACCGCCTCAGGGTCGAGAAGGGTTACGGCGTTAGCGACCGCCACGCACATCATCCTGAATCCCTCCGTTAGGTATATGCTCCCGTCCTCTATCATCTCCTTGGCATCCCTTCCGAACTGCTCCTTTAAGCTCCACCCGCCGAAGTTCGCCTCCAAATGCCCTACTCCTCCGCATGTGCACTTTCTATCGTTTCCGACGAACCAGTGGCCGATTTCTCCGGCCAAACCCTCTCCGTGGATGAGCCTTCCATCAGCGACTATCCCGCTTCCTATCCCCGTTCCTATCGTCACCCCGAGCAGGTTCTCAACTTCGAAGAGCTTGGCGGAATAGAAGGCGAAGCAGTTGGCGTCGTTGTCTATTACGTGCGGAATTTCAAGGTCTATGCGGAATTCACCCCTAATGTTCGGCATCTTGACTATTTTCCCCCTCTTTATCCAAGCCGCCAGCCCTACTCCAACGGCCTCCACTTCGAACCTTTCAACGAGCTCTTCGATGACCGAATTAAGGTTAGAGACGTTTTTTTCGGTAGGATAGGTGGCAACGTGCTCGAAATCTTCATCGTAAACGACGACGTCGATGTTAGTCCCTCCCACGTCGATTCCGAGGATCATGAAGGGATTTGCAAACCGTTTTTTATAACGTCTGCGGAATCGTTAACGTGAGCATAGCTTTCCACCTCACGGAGTTCCTCGAACTTCTCCTAATAGCGTGTGCGGTCGGTGTCGTCGTGAAGTTCATTAGGCTACCATACACGATAGCCCTCGTTCTCGTTGGGCTTTTCGTGGGAATGGCCAAAATACTGCCGGAAGTTCCTCTGACCAGAGATTTGGTCTTCCTCCTTATACTTCCACCCCTTCTATTCGAAGGAGCTTTGAACATGGACGTAGAGCACTTGAGGGAGAATTTAAAGCCCATATCCCTCCTCGCTGTTTTGGGCGTTCTCGTTTCCACTCTGGTCGTCGGCTTAATTCTTCACGAATCTCTCGGACTCCCGTTGGAGGTTGCGATGCTATTTGGGGCTATGATATCGCCGACGGATCCCGTTTCAGTCTTAGCTACTTTCAAGAAACTCGGAGTTCCGAAGAAGCTTTCCACGATACTCGAAGGGGAGAGCATACTCAACGACGGGACCGGAGTAGTCATATTCGGAATTATTTACGAAATGATTCTACACGGGACCTTCGATCCTCTGAAGGGACTCGCGGAGTTCGTCGTTGTCTGCTTGGGAGGGGCTTTGGTAGGATTCACTTTGGGATTCCTCGCCTACCGCTTTTTAGCCCACATCGACGATCACCTCATAGAGATCTCGGTAACGCTCATACTCGCCTATTCGAGCTTTCTTATAGCGGAGGAGTTCAACTTCTCCGGAGTGATAGCGGTAATTTGTGCGGGACTCGTAATGGGAAATTACGGAAGGATGTTTTCGATGTCCCCTTCGACGAGGATCGCTCTGACGGACTTCTGGAGCTTCTTCGCGTTCGTCGTTAACTCCATAGTATTTCTTCTGATAGGTATAGACACACATTTGGACGTCTTCCACGAGTGGAAGGCCATAGCGGTTTCCGTTCTGGCCGTCCTGATTGCGAGGGCGGTTGCGGTCTATCCCATCCTCAGCATCTTCAGAATTCCTAACGTCTGGAAGCACGTCATCTTCTGGGGCGGTTTGCACGGAGCTATTCCGGTAGCCTTAGCTTTGAGCTTGGGTGAAATCCCACACAAAGACCTGCTCGCGAGCATGACTTTCGGAGTTGTGATATTCTCTCTCGTCGTTCAGGGTCTTTCCCTCGAATTCTTATCCAGAAAAATTTTCAGAGATACCAAGAAAGAAGATTTCGAGAGGAAGCTGGCGA
The DNA here is from genome assembly GCA_026986375.1 of Archaeoglobaceae archaeon. Lineage (GTDB taxonomy): Archaea > Halobacteriota > Archaeoglobi > Archaeoglobales > Archaeoglobaceae > WAKM01. The sequence goes on along the minus strand of JALSOQ010000005.1, from coordinate 159,191 downwards.
AGTTCTTGGCTCTGAGAAGGGCTAAGGAAGAGCTCGAAAGGCTCGTTTCTCACGGGGAAGTCGTGGAAACCATCGCCTCGGAAATCGAGAAGGAGCTCGAAACGGAGTTGGACGTTTTGAAGAGAGATATCGAAGAATCGATGAAAGATGAGGATGTTCGCTACGAGATAATGAGAAGAGCATACAGAAACGTTCTGAACGCCCAGAAGTCCGCGATAAGAGAGGCTGTTATGAAGGGGATTATATCGGAAGTGGTGGCGAGAGAAGTTTTAAAGGAGATAGACGAAAAGCTCGATCAACTGAATACCGACCTCTTCAAAGCTATGTAATTCCTGAAGCTGTAATATTTTTTATACTCTTTGAGCAGATCGACGGGAGGAATGTTTATTTCCGCCAAGTCGGCTATAGATCTGAGGAAGGTGACGAACTGCGTCACGTTGCTCGGGTTCGGCGTATCGTAGGCCCTCTCGAAGTCTATGAAAACCACCCTATCCCCGACGATTATGTGCTTCCACGGATGGTTCATCTCCTCCTTCTGAATTCTCATCCTATCCAGACGATAGCAGATGTCTAAGCATCTCTCCAAAATCGTTCTAATCTCTTCGCTATCACTTTCCTTAATGAAATCCCTTATAAAAACACCGTCGACAAACTCCATCTCAATAGATAGCTCGGATGGGTTAAAGCTAAAGAGTTTGGGAACGAACTTCTGTGATTGAAGGACTGTGAGGTATCTCACCTCCTTCCAGAAGTTGTATTTGAATTGAGGCTTGAACACCTTAATTGCTTTTCCGTTCTCAACGTAGACTGTAGAATGCTTTCCCTTCAACGTAAGCATATCTTAAGGCAGATTCCTTGAGCATATAGCGTTTCTGTATAGGTTCCAGTCCAATTTGAGAAGTTCGTAGATGTTTTCGACTTCTCTGATCTTCTTGTAGAGGTTTCCTTTGGCATTGTAGTTTACCGATAAGGCGGAAATATATCCCGATGCTACTTTGACAAATCCCAAATCTTCCGGCCTAAGAACCCTACACAGAGGGCACTCCCTCTCCAAGTAAAATCCTCCCAAAGCTATAAGCTTTAGTGCTCTGCTTAGGGATTCTGGAGAAGTGAGAGAACCTACCTTAGGCTCTTTCGGATGAGGAACTTTAACGAAGTAAACCGAAATCCCTCCTTTTGCCTCTTCCGGAACGAACTTCGTCGCATCTTCGGCGTAGTAAACGATCTTTATCGTGTCTTTGCAGAATTCAAATTCGATTACGTGCTTTCCTCCCATGCCAAGCTTACCTATTCTCCTCTCCTCGATTATTTCACCACCAATCTTATCTATGTTATTTCGAATTTCGGTGATAGTAGTTTCGGGAAGATGGGAATCGACGAAAATGAGATTGTTACCTAAAATTACGGCGTGCTCTACATCCCCGCCAGAGCCAGCGTATAAGACCGGAAGATCCAAGCCCGATCCTTCCACGTGCCCAGCAACTTCGAGCATGAACTCGTATTCCTCCGGCTCGAAGACATCCTTCAAAGCCTTCACCCTTATTCTCATCGACTCCATGTGCTCTGATAGGTTCTTATTCGTATCTGGATAGTATCAGCGGGTTAATGAAAATTATAAATTGAAAATTATAATTATTTATTTTAATCTAATTTTAATCTTTCAACATTATTTTTAATCAATCTAGCAACATCGTTAAAGGAGACGAGTCTGTTCGTTTTCACATCTAACGTCCAAAATTCGACTGCATCCTTATACTTCTTTCTGTAAACCGATCTTAAAGCCGAAATTTCTTTAAAATAGATTATGAACTGCGGGTTTGGAATAACGATCCAAGTTTTCAGGCCTTTTCTTAATCGTGATTCTATTCTCTTTTTCAGCTTCAGCATGGGTATTGTGGTTCCATAAAGGGTTTCAACTTCAATAGCTATATCTCCATGCTCAGGATGCCTAACGAATACATCTATTATTGCATCTCCGAATTCGAGTTCTGTTTGAATGTTTTCCAATGGTATCTTCTCAAATTTCATGAGATAATCAACGATGAAAGCTTTGATTCCATAATGGATAATGGATTCGCCTTTTAACCCTTCTTCGTCTTCTCTGCTCGGCTCAACAATTAGAGCTGATCTTATATCATTGGCATTTTCCTCAATTTTAGAGTAGAAGTATTCTTCAAACTTTATGACATATTCATCCAAGTTAACTGCTTCATCCGGCATAACCTTCTCGATAAAGCCCCAAAATAGATTTGCAAGCATGAATATGTCCTCTCTATTATCGACTTTTACTTCAACATACTTCGGTAACTTACTCAACCCCATCGTGAGTTCAGGCTTCCACAAGTCCTTAATGGTATTGATACTGGATTTTGATCCGTAGAGAACTACAAAGCCAAAATTCTGTGAGTATAGCTCTTTAATCCTATCGATCAAATACTGCTTGCTTTGCACATTAGCTTTGTCAAGATCTATAACGTAAATTGATCTATCAGCTTTAACGTCAAGCTTTATCTCCTCAAAGTCTGTGGATATGTGAGTTGGAGCTGGTAATCCTCCTGCCCTTACCCTATAGACTTCTCTAAGAATCCTTTTGAGAAATTCAATGTATTCAAGGTTCTCATCTTCCGGTTTCTCCGCCAATATTATAATAGGTCGTTCTGATAGCACCTTAAAGCTTGCCGAGCCGAATGTATTTTCAATTGGATCCTCGAATTCCTCGACTACGATATCCTGTGCGGATGGGGCTGTGGTAGATCTTACGTGACAGAGTGCATCAACTGTCTTGATTTTAACCTCGGAAGGCTTGACGGATGTAACTGCATTAACGATTGTAACGAAGTTAAGTAGAATCTGAGTAGTTCTATCTATTTCTGGAAAAACTGCGTTTACTTCGGCTATAGATATCTCCTTAGGCCTTTCAAACTCTGGTTCCGGCATCCTCTCACGCACGGATTTCAAAGCTCTGGCAACACTTGTTTCTGGTATTTCTAATTCTACTGCTACATTCCTAATTTCAATGGGTGTTGGTTTCAGTATCTGAAACTTTACTGGATGAATGTGGCTCATCTTTACATCTCTATACTCCGGGATTTGGATTCTTGAAGTTGTATTAGCTTTAATTTCCACAATTTCTTGAAATGTTGGCTGAATTATTGAGATTTCGACTGTTTTTGATTGTTCGATACTTTCTAAAGTTATTTCTTGATTTGTTTCTTCCCTTTGCTCTTTTATGTCTGAGAAATGCTGGATCTGCTGTGAAGATTCTACTTCAGATTCAATTTCATCTCTAAATTTATCGGAGGAACTTTCAGATAATCTAATTACAACTTCTATCGCATCATCTTTAGTAACCGTCTTTCTTATGATCTTTCTTTCCTTTAAAATCTGCTTTTCATTCATCTTTCCCACCCCAACAGACAACACCAATAGAACTCTTTTTCAGAAATCGGTCTAACATAGGCGAGATCCAAGAACATAATCGGTGCTAAGAACGCAAAGAACTCTGTATAATTCAAACTATGTTCGTAGGGTAATCTAACGATACCACTCTCAATCTTACTTCCCCCTTCTCGGTAGTAAAATGTAAATGGATCCAAAATTTTACATTCACCGTTAGGTCTGAAGTATGTCCTTGAATAACCTGCTCCTTTTATCTTATCAATTACGTTGGAAAATTGACTAACGACAATACTCTGCTTTAATTTTCCAGCGTTTATCTTAACAAACTTTGCAAATTCGTCCTCTATATTGAAGAACTTTGCTAAAGACTCTATCTGAAATAGTGAATAAATGTCCAGAATGATTTCTCTTAACAGGTAAAGTGGTAGCAATTTTTTACCAGCATTTAGCACATCTCTCAAGGCGTTTAAACCAAAAAACGAGTCTCTAATTTCGTATTCCTTTGCGTTTGGTTTATCAACGACATCCCGAAGGATCTTGTAGATTGTTTCGAGCTTTGGCTTTAGTTCGCTTAACTTTTTCAATACTGGCGTTTCCTCCTTAATTGTTGGCTTAATGTCCTTGGTCGCAGATTCTAGAGTTGAACCTTCCTTCAATCTTGAAATGATTGCGCCTATGTTATCCACCCTAATCCCAAACACTTCATCGTAAAATTTTGCCAGAGCGTTCTCATAATAAGGTTCCGATTCGTCAGCCGTAAATCCTCCAAAAAATACGCTTTTCCAGAGCCCAGATTCTTTTATAAGTTCTCCTACCGTTTGATCTGAAATCTGTTGGACAACCGAATCCCTCAAATTCAAAAACCCGGCAACACAGCTATAGAACTCAGCCAGATCAACGCTGAAATATTTCTGCCAAGCATCCTCGGAATGATAGTTTATCTCAATCATGTTTGTTCACCAAAAATCTGACGGTTTTGGAAGATATTAGATTTACTGCCGAACTATAATTAAACCGCAAAATTCTAAAAGAAGCAAGATGAAAGTTTGCGTCCTCTACTCGGGAGGAAAGGACTCAAATTTAGCATTATTGAAAGCGAGTGAGGAGTTCGAAGTAGCGTGCTTGGTCTCACTCATGCCCGAATCCGCGGAAAGCGAGATCTTCCACTATCCGAACGTCGAACTCGTTGAGTTGCAGGCTAAAGCTTTAAACCTTCCACTGATAGTCGAAAGGTGCTCCAGCGATGAGAGAAGAAGCATGGAAGCTCTCGAAAGGGTCCTGAGAACTGCGATTAAGGAGTTCGGAGTTGAAGGGGTGGTTACCGGGGCGATAAGATCTACATATCAGGCTACGAGGTTTCAGAGGGTTTGCGACAGGCTCGATTTGTGGTGCTTCAATCCCCTGTGGCTCAGGGATGAGATTTCGATACTCGAAGAGGTTCTGGCGAGAGGTTTCGAAGTTATTTTCGTGAGGGTTTCGGGAATCGACCGATCCTTACTCGGCAAGAGGCTGGACGAGGAAGTGATTAGAGCCCTCGCCGAAATGAGGAATTACGCGAATCCCGCCGGGGAGGGGGGAGAATACGAAACGTTGGTTCTGAAAATGCCCCTTTTCAGGAAGAAGATCGAAATAATCGATGCGGAAGTCGTGGGAAGTGAATTCGATTCGATGTTGCTCGTTAAGAGGGGAGAGCTCGTATGATCCTCGTAATTTCCACATGCAAATACGGGCTGAGCGAGGAGGAGTTCGTGAGGCCTATAGCGGAGATAGTCGAGAAAGCAGGTTTTAGATACGAGATCAAACGCTACAAAGAGAAGATAGATCCGAAAAAATACGATAAGGCTATAATATGCGGAACTGCGTTGAAGGACTTCGAATACCTCGAAAACATGGAGAGGTTCGAATGGATTCACGAGTTCGAGGGACACATATTGGGAATATGCGCTGGCTATCAAGTTATCGCATCCCTATTCGGACAGAAGCTTGAGAGAGCGGAAAGGATAGGTGTCTACGAAGTCGAAGTTCTGAAGGAGAATCCTCTGGCGGAAAAGACGTTCAGAGCTTTCTTCCTCCACAAGCTGGCGTTGAAGTCCGCAGAATGTGTGGAGCCGTTGGCCGTGCAAGGAGATGTAATCTGCATGTTCTGGATTAGAAAATTCTACGGAGTTTCGTTTCATCCGGAAGTCCTCAATCCGGAAATCGTCGAGAGATTTTTAAAAATTTAAATTTAACAAATAATTAGTTTTAAAAATATAAAAATTAACAGTTCTCGCAGAACTTCTTGCAGTAGAGGTGTTCGCATGTTCCGTTGCAGTATCCGTAGCAGTGTCCGTGTCCATGTCCCTTGCATTCGTCGTAGCTGTAGTCGTAGCTATAGTTGTGGCTGTAGTTGTAGTGGTGGTAGTAGTCCTTGCAGTTCAGCTGGTCGCAGGCCACCGCCATTCCTATCGCACCCAAAATCAAACCCAACACCAACAACGCCTTCCAGTTCATGTCGATCACCGATTGAATGTTTTAACTAAATTATTTATATAAATTCTTTTGATGAAAAAAGTTTAAAGAATTCACAAAACTTTATTAAGCTTTACAAAGCATTAGAGTGCTTTATTTTCCTTTAAACGAGTAGAGTAACCGATTATTCAAAAATAGAATCCCTAACATCAACGATCCTTCTTACCCTCTTCACATCGACCCTACCCCGCCTCTTGAAGTAAGTCCCCACTATCACACCATCGCAAAACTTGGCGATTTTTGGTAGATTCTCTGGCGTTACACCGCTTCCAACCAAAACGGGCATATTCGCCAACTCCTTCACCCTCCTAAGATCGCCGATATCTACCTCCCTTCCCGTAGACATCCCAGTTACTATCAAAGCGTCGACCAAGCACCTCTCGGCATTTTCGACGTATTCTTCCAAGCTTACGAAGTGATGTGCGTGTTTCACGCACACATCGGCGAAGATCATGGCGTTGCACTCGATAGCCCTCTTGAACCTCAAAACCTCTCCGGCGTTTCCTTCGAGCAATCCTTCCGGGCTTAAAGAGGCGTAGAAGAACTGATTTACCCTAACAAAATCCGCTCCAACCGCTTTAGCAATTGCGATAGCGGCTTTAGCGTCGTTCCTTAGAACGTTAATTCCCAAAGGCAGTCCTGTCTCCTTCCTGATCTCCCAAGCTATGACGCTCATGCATGCAACTGTCTCCTCGCCGACGGATCTCAGAAAGGGTTTATCTCCGTAGTTCTCGACTATTATAGCATCAACTCCTCCCTCGGCCAAAGCTCTTGCATCTTCCAAAGCCCTTTCAAAAACGAAATCCAAGGAAACGTGATTTGGAGAACCGGGAAGAGAAGGGAGGTGAACCACGCCTATGATCGGGAACATACCACCTCTATCTTACTCTCTATATCTCTGATTAACCTCTTTATCTCCTCGATTTCCTCCTTCAGCCTCTCCAAATTCGCATTCTCCTTGATCATCGCCCCGTGCTGAGTGGGAACGATTATGCCCGACTGCTCCAAAACTCTCAGAGAATACCTGACCTTGTGCTTCGGAAGGTTGATCAGATCCGCCAGCTTGAAGATGCCTATAGGCTGGTTTTTTTCGACCGCCTCTAAAACCTCCAAGTGCCTCAAAGCCACTTCTGCCTCCTGCTTTAACTTTCTCAAAACCATGTTAAATGTTAACAAGAGAAATTTAAAACCTTTTTGTAGTCACGACTTGAAGAGCTCGATCTCCAACTTCTTGGGATCGTATTTCCAATCGGCAGGCAGAACCCCCTTCTCCTTGTAGTAGTTGGATAACCTCCATATCTTCGCCTCTATCAACTGCAGACCCCTCCTGTTGTGTTTGTCCTTCTTGTGGACTTCCAAGTGCTTTCTCAACCTTATCGCCTTCTTTATCAAAGCTTTCAGATCCTCCGGAAGACCGGTGTATAGTCCATGCTCCTTCAGAATCCTTACGAGCTTCTTTCCGGTAACCTGCTTAACCGATGGAATTCCGTATCTGTCCCTCAGAATCATTCCGATCATGCTCGGCTCGTATCCCTGCTTGTATAACTCCACCACGAGCTTTTCAACTTCTTCAGCACTCATCTCGACCCATTCCGGGGGATGATCTCTATAAACCCTCTTCGACCCCGATTTACCCCTCCTCCTCGCGTGCATCCTTGCCATGAGCATCACCTCCCAAAAGCATTTCCAAATCCGCTTAAATAGATTGCGATCGATAAGGCTTTATTCAAAACCCGACGACTTCTCCCAATGATCTACGACGACATAGGTAGCTTTCCACTTCCGAAAGGAGTGACGAGGGAGTGGGTTGAAAAGAACGTTCATTCGAAGGAATACGAGGAAATCGTCCAGAGAGCTTTCTTGATGAAGGTGAACGCCGGAGTGGAGTGTCCAAACTACCCTCAGTTTCGGGATATGGTGAAGCAGTTCATGGAAATAATCCGGAACTATCAGGAGGACGCTTATCTGGTTATGAAAAGCGAGGCCAAGATAGTAGAGCTCGAATACGTCGTAAAGATACACTCCGATCCTATAAGGGTCTGCGTGACCGGGCCTTTCGAACTATACGTCAAGGAGTTCGGGACGGTGATATACGACGACGTTTTGGAAAACCTCGCGAAATCGGTTGCGAGGTTCGTTGAAAACGCTCTTGAGTATCCCAACGTGGAATGCGTCAGCTTGGACGAGCCGAGCTTGGGATTGAATCCCGACTTACAGCCGACGGACGAACAACTTCGACTCGCCTTCGAGCACATAGACTTCGACGTGGACGTTCAGATCCACCTTCACGCGCCCATCTTCTACGAAAGACTGCTCGAAGTGGAGACGATAGACGTCATAGGCGTCGAATCCGCGAAGGATCCCTCGGCTCTGGACATAATAGATGCGGAGGAACTCGAATCCCATGAGAAGAAGCTTAGGGTGGGCGTCGCGAGGAGCGACATAGACGGAATAATAGCGGAGTTCAACGAAAGGCACGGAGTGAACGCTTGGGAGAACGAGGAACTGATAGTCAGAGCTATAAACGAAGTAGAGAGTCCGGATGTGATAAAGGAGAGAATAGAGAGGGCATACGATAAGTTCGGCGACCTGATAGCATACATCGGCCCCGACTGCGGTCTGTTCAGCTTTCCCTCTCAAGAAGCCGCTACGGCACTGCTGAAGAACGTGAGGAGGGCGATCGACCTATGGACTACTTGAGTTACTTCGTAACAGCTTTAACGACCATATTCGTAATAGTCGATCCTCCCGGAAACATACCGATGTTCATAGCTCTCACCGAAACGCTCGACCACGATTTGAGGGAGAGGGTGTCGAAGAGAGCGACGATGATAGGTGCGGGAATACTGATAGCCCTCGCAATCACTGGAGGATGGCTACTGAAGGTTTTCGGAGTGACGATAGACGGGCTGAGGATCGCCGGAGGAATTCTGCTCTTCATGGTGGCTCTGGACATTCTGATGGGTAGCAGGAGTAAAGAGGTTTACGTTCAGAGGGGGCTGAAGCACATAGACGTCGATTCCTTGGCGGTTTTCCCGATCGCTCTTCCCCTCTACACCGGCCCCGGCGCGATAACGGCCGCGATAGTCCTGAACTCGGAAGCCACGGATTTGATATCCAAACTACTACTGATCTTAGCCATAGTAATCGTTTACGTAACCGTAAGACTCACCCACGTTTACAGCGAGTTCATAATAAAGGTCTTGGGAAAGAGCGGTGCGGACATAATAGCGAGGATAATGGCGATATTCTTAGCGGCGATAGGAGTTGAATTCGTCTTCGCCGGCTTAGCGGGAAAGCTCAAAGCGATCCTTCATTAACCCATTTCGCAAAATCCTTCGCGTGATATGTTATTATAAGATCCGCTCCAGCCCTCTTTATCGAAACGAGGATCTCGTAAACTACCGACCTCTCTTCGAGCCATCCGTTGATGCATGCCGCTTTGACCATGCTGTATTCCCCGCTAACGTTGTAGGCGGCGGTCGGAACGCGGAACCTCTCCTTTATCCTCCTCACCACATCGAGATAGGCTAAGGCGGGTTTTACCATCACTACGTCCGCTCCCTCTTTTAAGTCGAGCTCTACCTCCCTCAAAGCTTCGTCTCCGTTGTGGAAGTCCATCTGATAGCTCCTTCTATCTCCGAACTTGAACCCGCTTTCTGCAGCCTCTCTAAAAGGCCCGTAGAAGGAGGAGGCGTATTTCGCGGAGTAGCTCATTATCGCGACGTCCTCGAAACCGGAGGAATCCAAAGCCTCTCTTATAGCTTTAACCATCCCGTCCATCATTCCGGAAGGAGCAACTATGTCCGCCCCAGCCTTTGCATGGCTTACGGCTATTTTGCCGAGTATGGGAAGGGTCTCGTCGTTCAGAATCTTTCCATTCCTAACGACTCCGCAGTGGCCATGGGTGGTGTATTCGCAGAGGCAGACGTCCGTTATGACGACGGCATCGGGATAATCTTTCTTGATAGCCCTCACAGCCTTCTGAATGACCCCGTTTTCGATGTAAGCTGAAGTTCCGATTTCATCCTTATACGACGGAATTCCGAAGAGTATGAACGCCTTTAAACCCAACTCCATCGCCCTTCCTACTTCATCAGCGACTCCTTCCACGGGGATTCTGTAATAACCGGGCATGGACAGGATTTCCTTGGGCTTGGTTATGTTCTCATCCACGAATACGGGCATTATCAGATCGTCGAGATCAACCTTGGTCTCTCTGAACAGCGGCCTCAAGTGATCCTTTCTCAACCGCCTCAGCCTCAGCTTCGGAAACTCCACTCTCATCACCCCCGAACAGGTATTCCACCGCCTTTATCACGTCGATCCTTCCGTTCCTCGCGGCCTCCCTAAGCCTGACGGTCGGTTTTCTCAGGAACTTCTTGACGAAGGACTGAACGAAGTCCTCTATTATCGGGATAACGCTTTCATCCACACCGAATTTTGCGGAGAGTTTGTTGTAGAACTCCCTTATCTCCTCTTCCTTGACCTCTTCGGCGTTCAAATACATCAGACTTATCGCCCTCTTGGCCCTCAAATCCTTGAGAAGTGCTTTTAAGTGTTCCAACTCTTCCCTTATGATTTCTTCCGCCTTTTCTGCCTCCTTAAGCCTCCTCTTTAGGTTCTCTTCAGCTACGACTCTTAAATCGTCTATCGTGTAGAGGGTAACCCCCTCTATCTCTCCAACGCCCTCCTCCACGTCCCTCGGAATCGCTATGTCCACGATTACGATAGGTTTCCTTTTGCTCCTAACCGCCCTCTCCACCATCTCCCTCGTTATTACGTAATTTGGAGCGGAAGTTGCGGAAAAGACTACGTCGCACTCCGAAATCCACCTTTCGAGCTCTTCGAACCTTACCGCCCTCCCCCCAACCTCCTTAGCGAGCTTCTCTCCCCTCTCGAAAGTCCTGTTGGCTACGTATATCTCCGCCCTACCGCTCAAAGCTCTCGCAACCGAGGATCCCATCTCACCGGCACCTATCACCAGAACCTTCTTCCCATTTAAGCCGAACGTCTTTTCCACGAGCTCAACAGCTGCAGAGCCTATGGAAACCGCCCCTTTGTTTATCTTTGTCAGCCTTCTAACCTTAGTCCCGACGTGGATGGCCTTCCTGAAAACGACATCCAGAACCTCCCCTATTCCGCCGTGCTTCTTGCTTATGTTGTAGAAATCCCTAACCTGCCCCAGTATTTGATCTTCCCCGACTATCATCGATTCCAAGCCGGAAGCTACTCTCAAAATATGCTCCAAGCACTTCTCATCCTTGTATATATCTATAATTCTCTGGGAAACCCCCATCTCGCTCGCAAAACTTCTGAGGACTTTCTCCGTATCCTCTCCGACCACGTAAACCTCAACTCTGTTGCAAGTGAAGAGGAGTGCGCATTCCTTAATATTCGGGTAAGATAAAATTCTTCTTATAAGTTGACCGCAATTACCGTGCCAAGCTTTTTCTATCTCTTTAACGGAAGCTTTTTTGTGAGAAACTACCAAGCTCGCAATTTCCATCCTTTCACCTCTTATAAGCTTGGCCGTGAAATTTATAACGTTTAGGATTTCGCTTGCAATCGTTTCGGTCGGAAAGCTTTATAAAAACGTTTTGTTCTACTATTTCCGAGCCGGGGTTGCAGAGTGGTACTGCGCCGGCCTTGAGAGCCGGTGCCCGAAAGGGCTCCTGGGTTCGAATCCCAGCCCCGGCGCTACTTACCTAAACCGAACTCGTCGTGTATAACCTTCACAGCCCTTCTACCCTCCTCCTTAGAGACCGCAAAGGAAACGTTGTATTCCGAACAACTCTGGCTGATCATTATCACGTTTATTCCTTCTCTTCCCAAAGCCGAGAAAATTCTTCCCGCAACACCCGGAGTTCCGGCCATTCCCGCTCCGACCGCACTTACTATGGCGATGTTGTCCTTCTTGGATATCCTAACCGTCCCGTTGTTCAAACCAGACAAAGCCTTCATAGCCTTATCCAAGTCGGATTTATCTACAACGATGGACAGATTAAGCTCCGAAGAACTTTGAGCGACCATTATCACGTGAACCCTCGCTATCGCAAGCCTTCTAAAAACTTCGGCCATTATCTCAGCGAAATCGAATCCGGCACCGCTCACGTTTATTATTCCAGCCCTTTCTATCAGACTTATCGCCTTGACTATATCTTCAGTCGATTGCGTCTCTTCCTTGATTACAGTTCCTTTCGCATCGGGATTGAACGTGTTCTTTATTCTGACAGGTATCTTCTTGGCCATAACAGGCTCCAAAGCTTTGGGATGGAGTATTTTGGCTCCGAAGTGGGAGAGCTCCATCGCCTCCTGATAGGAAAGTTCGGGAATGACCTTAGCTTCAGGAACTATCTTCGGATCCGTAGTCATGACACCATCAACTTCCTTCCACAACCAAACCTCATCAGCGTCTATAGCCGAAGCTATGAGCGTCGCCGTTAGATCACTTCCACCCCTTCCGAGAGTCGTTATAACTCCGTTTTCCGTGGCACCTATGAATCCTGTTACAACTGGAACTGTCCTCTTTATCGATATCAGCGGTTCGAGTCTGTTCTTTATTATCTGATAGGATTCCGGCAGAGGTCTCGCTCTTCCGAAGTTGTTATCGGTGATTATTCCGGCATCCCCCCCAGTAAGTGCAACGGAATCTACTCCGAGGGAAAGGAGGGATGCGGAAAAGATCGGTGCGAGCAAACGCTCTCCGAACGAGAGAATGTAGTCTTCACTCCTCTTCGTAAGCTCCCCCAAGTAGCTTATTCCCGTGAGGACTTTCTCGAGTTCATCTATGAGGTTGTCTATCGTGGCGAGAACTTTGGACTTTATGCTCTTGTTTTTAACGGCAAAATCTACAGCTTCGTAATGCCTGTTCGCGAGTTCGGCTATGAACAGTTTTATAAAACCCAATGATCGTTCGTAACAGCATTTATACGCCGCATTCTGGAGAGCGTCCGTTACTCCGGCCATCGCAGAAACTACAACTACTATTTCGTTATCTTTGGCATATCTCTTAACCAAATTCGCGCAGTGAAGAATGTTCTTACCATCCTTCACACTAACTCCGCCGAACTTCATAACAACTCTCATGCCCGAATCCGTCGAACGTCGGAGCAGTATATAAAAATTTCATTCTAAGAGCGGTTTCATGTATTGGAATTCTATCACGTAAAGGGAGTAGAGCGTCAGCACGGTCGTTAGAGCGTAGGGCAACGTGTTCAACATCCTATTAGCGATGTCGCAGAGTCCTATGAGAAGGACTATGAAGTATGCTACCGAAACGAGTTCGTAATTTTCGAACGCCACGAATACCTTCAACATCTCCAGCCTAAAAACGACGTAAATGGAAAGAACTGCAACCCAAATTACGAGCACGAGCGAAATTATCCTAAGAACATCCGAAGATCGAAAGAAGTAAAAGTACGAGCGAAAGGATTATTTCGAACGCTAAATTCATGAAGGAAGACACGGTTTCGGCGAGAAGAAGAAAGCTCAGGATTAAGTAACATAGGGCAAGAGATTTGAGCAGTTTCCCGCTTCCTACATATTCTGAGGGTGGTCGGAAGGAATAGCCCAAGATTCCGGCACAGATCAGAGCGAATCCTATGAGTTCGATCATCACCTGAAGTTCGATTCGGTGAAATAAATATTTAGTCCTCATGATATTGTTCATGATGCTCGAACTCTGCGTCGAATGTAGTAGGAGATTGGACATGGAGTGCAGGATCGTCCCTCCCGAGGAGTGCATGCTGTGTTCTGGAATAATGGAGAGAATAGACGAGATAGCCAGAGAGATTGCTGAAAATCTAAAAGAATACGAATTCAGAACGTTTTCCGTCGGAAGCAGAGTTTACGGAAGTTTGAAGGCTCTGGAGGACTACCTAAAGGTTGAAAGTCTGAAGGTCAGATTCAACAGACTTCTTAGCTCCAAACTCGTCGAAGTTCTCGACGCCAAGCCTACTAACGACAATCCGGATGTGATAATCATATACGACTTGGAAAATCCCTCTTTCGAAATACAAATAGCTCCGGTCTACGTTTACGGAAGATACAAGAAGAGGGTAAGAGGAATATCCCAAACGAGGTGGCTCTGCACGAAGTGTGAAGGAAGGGGATGTGAGGTGTGCAACTGGACGGGGAAGAGGTATCCTACTTCCGTTGAGGAGTTGATAGGAGAACCCATGCTCGAGTTCTTCGAAGGAACCGAATACTACCTGCACGGCTCCGGAAGGGAGGACGTTGATGCGAGGATGCTCGGAACGGGTAGGCCTTTCATAATGGAAATCCGCAATCCTAAGAGGAGGTTCGTCGATTTAAAGGAGTTGGAGGAGTTCGTGAATAAAAGGACCAAAGGAAAGGTCGTGATTTTCGATTTGAAGTTCGCGAGAGCGAAAGACGTCAACTTCATAAAGTCGGCCGGGTTCAAGAAGGTATATAGGGCGAAGGTGGAGTTCGAGAAGGAAGTAAGTAAAGAAGAGCTTGAAAATGCAGTTAAGAAGATAAGTAACACACTTATAGAGCAAAGAACACCCAAGAGAGTCCTGCACAGAAGGGCGGATATTGTAAGGTTGAGAAGAACGTATGGGATAGACGTTCTTCTGCACAGAGGGAGGATTGCCGTCCTCAAGATAGAGGCGGACAGCGGACTCTACATAAAGGAGCTCGTCAGCGGGGATGAAGGAAGGACAAAGCCGAGTTTGAGCGAAGCTCTGGGGGTTCAGGCAAGGGTTACGAAGTTGGACGTTTTAGAGGTCAGAGGTGGACTTTAGCGTAATTATTATAGCGGGAAAACGATCGATATTTATGGAAGTGCTCGTGCTTGGCGACACGCACATTCCGAACAGGGCAGAGTGGTTTCCTAAAAAAGTGGACGAATTTCTGAAATCGAGGCGTTTCGACATGGTAGCGTGCACGGGAGACCTTACGGATAAATCAGTGCTCGATTACATCGAAAACCTTGGAAAGAGGGTTTTCGTAGTTTCGGGAAACATGGATCACCTTCACCTACCGGAACGGCAGACCTTCAAATTGGAGGATCTAAGGTTCGGACTGATCCACGGACATCAAGTTTATCCGAGAGGGGACATCAGGCAGTTGAGTGAGATAGCTCTGGACATGGGCGTGGACGTTCTTATACACGGACACACGCATTCGGCGGACGTGCACTTTAAAGATGTTCTTCTCCTAAACCCGGGATCCGCCACCGGCGTCTGGAGTGGAGGAAGAGCTTCCCTTATCCCGTCATTCATGATTCTGAAGGTTGAAGGCAACACTTTGGAGGTAAACCTGCTCGAACTTAAGGAGGATTTGAAGGTGGAGAGGAGGGTGTTCGAGCTTTGAGCGCGGAAGATAAGATAGTGGAGTTCCTGAGAAACAGGGGAGAGGAGGGCGCATTACAGAGTGAGATTTCGAAAGTGTTAGGCCTGTCGAAGTCGACCGTTTCGGAAGTAATTCAGATTCTCGAGGAGAGGGGGGAGGTTGTTAGAGAGAGGGTGGCCGGAAAATCGATGAGAGTCTGGCTTTCCGAATTCGCACCGAGGCCCGTGAGTGGGTTGATCAGGGTTGGGGTTTTGAGGGCATCCGAATACCCACACATCCTTCTGGCATGTGAGGAGTTGGGGGCGAGGGTTAAGGTGTTCGACAGCGCGATAGAACTCACAAGGTCTCTGGCGTTCGGAACGATAGATTTGGGAGTTTCCCCCTTCATAACTCAAGTCATGTTCGCGTTGACGTTGAGATCGATAAAAATCCACTGCGTCGTTGCAATGAACGGTAGCGGAGTTCTGATGAAGAAAGGGCTCGAAGATTGCGAGGTGTTCGCAACTTCGGAATTGTCTGCGATGGAAAGCAACTTAAAGCTTTTTCTGGAGAGATCTGGAATAGACCTAGCGGACGTTTCCTTCAGATACCAACCCAACCCGGAATCGATGATAAAGAGGTTTGAAAGTTGCGAATTCGACGCGGTTGCTATATGGGAGCCCTACTTCACGATGCTGAAGGAAAAATACGAGCACATAGAATTTAAGGAAGCTATAGGAGATTTTCCATGCTGTTCTCTTTCTTCGAACGTTCAATTCTACAAAAGTCGCAGAGATTCACTCGAAAAATTCATCGAAACGTTAAAAAGATTTGCAAAGGGATTCGATGAGAAAAGGGCGTCCGAACTTATCGCGGAAAAGATGGAATTCGATGTAAAGTTGGTCAGAAAGTCGTTCGAAAGTTACGAGTTTCTGGCAGATCTGAAGTTCGAGCACTTTGAATTTTTGGAAAACTACGGCTTGAAGCTTACTAAGGAGGCAGTCAAAAGTATCACAGCCTGATTTCGGCCCATTTATCCGGATTCTCGTAGACCCGAACCCTAATCAAGTTTAGATTTCTATTCCTTAGTTTATCCCTAAGTTCGTCGAATATTGCCAAACATATGTTCTCGCACGTAGGATTTTCGATTAACTCGTTTATGAGTCTGTGATCGAACTTACTTAGCGTATCTCTTAGGATGGATTTTAGATCCGCAAAATCTACGATCATTCCGTTTTTTAGATCTCCTTCCACTTCTACCTCCACGGTGTAAGTGTGCCCGTGCACCTTGCCGCATTTTGGATGGTTGGGTATGAAATGGGCGGAATCGAAAGTTTCGGAAACTCCGACTATCATTCTGATCATCTCACCCCCATATACTTGTGAACCTGAGGAACGATTCTCGTGTCCTTAAATTCCATGAGCCTTTTCTGGAGATCCATGAGCGTCTTAACGTTTTCGCATCCGAAGACGGGCTGAAGGACGAAGCAACTTACGTAATCCTTCACGGATTCGGCATTGCTGATGACTTCATCCATATCGAATTTCGCGGGAAGAACGATCTTGCAGAATGTAACCCTTTTTTTGGTATTTTTAAGGATTCTGAAACATCTAACAGTTCTATCGACTATCTCGTCGTAATCGTATCCGTTCAAACACTCTCTAACCTTAAAGTCTCCAGCAACTATGTCGACCAAGCCTTTTATTTTCTTCGCGTTCTCCGGTAAGGACATGTTCGATTCGAGGTAGAACGGTTTCGATTTCTTCAATTTTCTTATAAAATCCGCGTATATTAATGGTTCACCGCCCGTAAGGCTTACGGAATGGACTCTAACGGATTCTATTAATTCGGACACGTATTCCACTGAAACGGGATTTTTAAGCACGACATCGTTTATTCTGTCCTTGCAGAACTCGGCCTCCTTTGGAGTATCGCAGTAGTTACACCTGAGATTGCACTTAGCGAATCTAATGAACACCTGCCTAACCCCTACGAAAATTCCTTCACCCTGAACGGATTCGAATATCTCGCTTACCTCCGCCCACATACCCTCTTATATATCTCAACCGCCTTCTTCCATTCCTCATCGCTCAAAGCGGGATCCTTAACTCCGTTCAAAAGGAAGGCCTCTGTTCTTTCTATGCACGCTCCGCAACTCAGACAGGGCCTTTCCCTTCCTTCGTAGCAACTCCAAGTCAGATGGTATGGAACCCCAAGCTTCAGACCTATTTCAACTATCCCCGCCTTGTCGATATCGACGAACGGGGCCCTAATTTCAACGGGGTTAAATATGTTCGCCAAGTAAACGGCGGTATCCATAGCCTTCACGAACTCCTTCCTACAATCTGGATAATTCTCGTAATCCCCCCTATGGGCGGAATAGTAGACGGCCTTGGCTCCCACCTTCACGGCGTATCCCACCGCTACGGAGAGCATTATCATGTTCCTGTTCGGGACTATTGTAGCCCTCTGAGACTTATCCGCGTAATGAGCTTTGGGAACGTCCTCATCCCCAGTCAGAGCTCCCATAGCGATCAAATCCTTTATCGAAGACAGATCCACCACCTTGTGTTTAACATCCATTTCATCCCTCGCGAATTCCACAATTCTTCTGGCGTGATCTATTTCCCTCGCGTGCCTCTGTCCGTAGTCAAAAGTTAAGGCGTAAATCCTTTCCACCTTCTCCACTTTCGCCATGTAGTATAGGAGGGTGGTCGAATCCAACCCACCGCTGAATATCAGCACCGCCACGATGAACGTTACATTCGACACGCTTAAGTATATATCGCCCAATCCCAGAACATGAGACACCCCGTGGTTGCCGGCTCGTTCTACCCATCGAATCCGGAGTCGTTACTCGCGATGCTCAACGAATTCGTTAGATACAATCCCGATCCTTCCGTAATCGCCTGCGTTTCGCCGCACGCCGGATACATGTTCTCCGGAAGGACTGCGGGAAGAGTTTACTCCCTAATTCCTCAGGTTGAAACCTACGTAATAGTGGGGCCGAATCATACGGGATACGGATCGGCCGTAGCGGTTTCCACCGACACGTGGCTGACTCCGTTGGGAGAGGTTGAAGTCGATTTGGAATTCGTGGAGGCTCTGCCGAAGAGGATAATCGATTTGGATGAAATAGCACACAGATACGAACACTCTTTGGAAGTTCAGGTTCCATTCCTCCAGTTCATAAACAGGGGGAGGGCGTTCAAGATAGTCCCGATATGTTTGGGTCTGCAGGATGAGGAGACCGCAAGGGAAGTAGCGAATGAGATCATTACTGCAAGAGAGGAGACGGGAAAGGAGATAGTCGTGATAGCGTCATCGGACATGCACCACTACTTGCCAGATGAGGAGTGCAGGAGGCTGGACGAAATAGTGATCAAAGCGATTCTCAGCATGGACGTTTCGAAATACTACAAAACGATATACGACTTACAGGCGAGCGTTTGCGGTTACGGAGCCATCGCGGTCGCTATGATTTACGCGAACCACTACAACGGTTACGCGGAGCTCGTCGATTACTCCACGAGCGGAGATGTTGCCGATAAGAGTCAGGTCGTTGGATATGCGGGAATAGTTTTTAGGGCGTGATCGCATGTTCGAGAGCTTCGTTAATCTGGCAAAATCGATTTCGGAGAGAGTTGAGAGCGAAGAGATAAGGAATCTGGCCAAGGAAATAGAGGAGATTTCGAAAGAAGCTAAGGAGATGGTGGAAAACTTAGACAAGAAGGCGGAGGAACTTCTTAAGGTCGAACCGAAGTTGAGGGAGAAGGCTAAGAAATTGATAGAATCCGCTTTGAGCGAGAGAGCTTTCGAGCTCGCGAAGTTCCTTGCGGTTCTGAACGGGGATGTTGTGAAGGAAATAGCAAGAGAGGTCTATTCGGAGAGATTCGACGATTACGATGGGCTGATAAATGAACTGATCTCGAAGGGAATAGTGGAGGAGTCCGAATTCACGATGAGAATGAACGACGTAGCTAAGGACGTTTTGGAGGAGTTTGAGGGCGAGGAACACCACAGATACGCAGTAAGGTATTACGAAAGAGTTGCGGACAGCTTGGAAAACCGCGCCTACTTGGCCTACCACTGTCTTAAGGCCGGAGATTTAGATAGGGCTTTGGACGTTTTCGTTAAAACCGCAAACGAAATATACGGGAGACATCCGTCCGTCGAAATCTTGATAGAAGTGGGAGAAAAGCTCGCCGGCAGAATTGAGAATTCGGACGAGAAGTGCAGGGTTTTGGGGACGCTGGGAAACCTGTATCTGGCGATAAAGAAATACGACGAGGCGGAAGCGTTCTACAAAGCGGTTCTGAAATACTACGCCGAGAAATCCAAGGAAAATCCGGAATACCGCAAGTTCGTGGCGGGAGTTTTGAACAACTTGGGAAACCTGCACTTCTCCAAAGGAGAAACGGACAAGGCGGAGAAGGCATACACGGACTGCCTGAAAACTCTGATGGAAATGGGTGATGAGGAGAGGATGGTTCCGGTTTTAATCGCTTTGGGAGATCTGTTCATGACGAAGGAAGATTTCGAAAACGCGGAGAAGTGTTTCCACGACGCCCTGAGGATAGAGCTTAAGAAGGCGAAGGAGGATAGGAGCAGGCTGGAAAACGTTGCGATGCTCGTGAACAACTTGGGATACATATACAGCAGGAAGAAGGATTTGGAGAAGGCGGAGAGGTTTTACAGGGAAGCGATAAGGCTTTTCGGTGAAATTTCGAAGGATAGGCCGGAAGCCGTCGGAAACCTCGCCACCGCCTTGAGCAACCTCAGTTCACTATACATGAACGCCGGTAAAGTTGAAAAGGCTATGGAGATCCTCGAGGAGATCAAAGGGCTCTGGGACAGAATACCTCCGGACGTAAGGGCGACGTTTTACATGAACTTGGCTAAGGGGTTGGAGAAGAAAGGGGATTCCAAGGCGGCGGAGTTCTACCTGAAGGCGGGAGCTTTGGGATTCCTCGTTTTCAGGAATTACGGGATAAACGCGGTGAACTTCATGCACTGCTTCGACAAAGCCATTCAGCTCGGAGGGGAGGATTTGAAGGGAGATGCGGAGCTCATTAAGGCTGTGATACTGAAGAAGTATTACGGAGTCAAGTCGGAACTGCCGGAAATCGAAAGGTGCGGTAGGAGGGGAGAAGTCCTCATCAAGGCGTCTAAAGGGGAGAGGGTGGAAATTGAGATAAGCGACGAGGTGGACATGGCCGTTTACATACTCGCGAGCGAACTACCCTAATCCTTTGGCCTCCTCACGACCCTGTATATGTCGTCCTTCAGCTTTCTGCCCGTCCTCTTTTCCCATTCCTCTATGGGAATTCCGAACTCCTCGTGGATCTTATCCCTGTAAATTTCGGGTAGAACGTTGAATGAACAGAACGGAATTATCCTTCCGTCCGGAGTTCCGTAGTGTATGACGCACCTCTTGACCCTCTCTATATCGTAGTTGTATAGGTCTTGGAAGTGCATCATACCTATGAACAGGGTTTTGGAGTGGAACTCTCCTAAGGCGGTGTAGTCGTGCCTGACCAAGACGTCGAAGAGAATCCTGCTAACGTCCAAACCCTTCGGAGCTTTGCTCGAATCGACGAATTTCCTGAGGTCTAAGATGCTCTTCAAAGCCCTCAGACTCTTTATTCTGCTTCCCCTTATCTCCTCAGCCTTCTCATCCAGATACTCGAAAAATCCTTCCACGTCCACGAACCTCGTTATCGGAATTAGCCTTCCGTTCTCCTTGAAAACGTAGGTCGCCATTCCGCACGCGAAGTGGCATGTGAACTCGTATTGCGGATGCCCTGTTAGAGCCTCCACGAAGTGGGATATCGGAGTTACGCAGGGAACCGGATAGAAGTCCTCCCTACTAATTTCCCCGTTCGTCTGCTCCTCTATCCTCTTTATGACATCGGGGATGGTAATCCTATACTTCTCACGCTCCCTTTTAGGCATGCTTCCGACCAAGCTGACGGGCTGTATGTTAACTCCCCTGACGATGTCTATGTTGTCCGCGGCGAACCTTATTATGTCTCCAAGCTGGTGGTCGTTGACCGTCTTTATCACCGTCGGAACGAGGACGATTCCCAATTCAGCCCTCCTGCAGTTTTCGAGTATTGACGGAACCTCCTTTATGTTCTTCGGATTGGTCCTCTCATCCACACCGTCGAAGGAGAGGTAGACCGTGTTCACTCCGGCCTCTCTAACCTTCAGAGCGAAATCCTTCTCCAAAGCCAACCTGATTCCGTTCGTGTTTAGCTGGACGTGATCTATTCCCTCAGCCCTTATCGCCTTGATTATTTCTATCAGATCGTCCCTAAGGGTCGGTTCTCCTCCGGTAAGCTGAACCGCATTACATCCTACTGGCTTCAGATTCTTAGCTATCCTGACCATGTTTACGATCTGCTCCAGAGTGGGCTCATACACGTAACCGGCCCTTTTGGCAAAGAAGAAGCAATACCAACAGGCCAGATCGCATCTATTCGTCAGAACTATGTTCAGAAGAGCCGTATGGCTTTTGTGCATGTTACACAAACCGCAGGAAAAAGGACAGCCCCTATCGTTTTTGGTGATCGGATTCCAGATTCCCAAACCGTCGTGTCTGAAGCGAGAAGCTTTCTTGAAAAGCTCCACATCGCCCCAGTAAACGTCGACGAACTCACCGTGTTCTGGACAGGTTTTGCGGATCAACACCTTGCCGTTCTCCTCGTAAACCTCCGCATCCAAAACTCTAAGACATTCCGGGCAGAGTGATCGTGTTCTGTAAGGAAGTTCGATTGCGTTTTCCATGTTTGCAAGTTCTCCGCCATAGCATATTAACGTTTACTGATGGTAAGGTTTAAGTTAAATCGATTCGACGTGGCGATATGTTCTGCCAGAAGTGGATGAGAAACGTGAGCAGGTTAGAATGCAACTACTGGAACTGCAAATACTGGATAGGTAACGGTGGAACGTGCATACCGAAGTTTGAGGAAGTCAAAGCTGTGATCTGAGCATGTTCGAACTGATAAAGACTATCTGGCTACTACTGCCAGCGTATACTCCAAACAACTTCGCCGTGCTTTTCGGAGGGGGAACACCCATAGACCTCGGAAAGAACTTCTTAGACGGGAGAAGGATTTTAGGGGACGGGAAAACGATAAGAGGATTCGTAGCGGGTGTTTTGGGGGGTTTATTCGTCGCCCACATTCAGATTCTCGTCGAAAGAATTTTGGGATTCGAATTATACTCGAAGCTCCCATACGGGGAATTCCTCAAGCTTGCGTTTCTGCTGGCTTTCGGAGCGATGGTTGGAGATTCATTAGGTAGCTTCATAAAAAGGAGGTTCGGAGTTGAGAGGGGTAAGTGCTTCCCAATTTTAGATCAGCTGACGTTTTTAATAGTCGCATACGCCTTTGCGAGTCTTTCCAGAGCCTTTCACATCCTTTTCACTACCGAAATTATCATCATAGGTATAATCGTAACACCCCTCCTCCATCTGGCCGTAAACATTTTAGCATATCTATTAAGGATCAAGGAGGTTCCGTGGTGAAGGAAGAATTGATAAGAAGGTTGAAGGAAGTCGGAGCGGTTAAGTTTGGGGAATTCGTCCTTTCATCGGGTCAGAGAAGCAACGTATACATCGACGTAAAGCACGCATGCACGTATCCAGACATCTTGAAACTCATAGCAGAGTTGATGGGCGAGGAGGCCAAGGACATAGATTTCGACAAGATAGCATGCATAGAATTGGGTGGTGTTCCCATAGCTGTAGCGCTCTCCTTAAAGCTCGAAAAGCCCGTTGTAATCTTCAGAAAACACAAAAAGGAATACGGTGTAAAGGACGACTGTATAGGAGTCGTTAATCCAGGAGAAAAGTTCGTTGTAGTGGAGGACGTTACTACCACGGGTAAGTCGGCGTTATCGGTAGTCGAAAGGGTCGAAAAGAGGGGAGGAAGAGTGGTAGCGATCTTGAGCGTCGTAGACAGAGGGGCAAACCTGAAAAACTTAAAATCGATCCTGAAGCTCGACGACATCATTTCAAAACCTTCATGACGTCCTGCTTCGTTATAATTCCAACGAGTTTGCCTTTGTCCACAACCAAAACCGCCTGACTTTCGAGAAGAAGCTTTGAAATCGTTTCGATACTTTCGTTAGGCTCTACCATAGGAAAAGGCTTTTCCATACAGTCCTTAACCCTCAACTCTCCCACCTTCCACTTTCCAATCATCGCCTTGATTATCGAGCTCTCGGTAACGCTACCCACAACCTTTCCACCATCCAAAACGGACATTTGGGATATTCCCCTTTTCATCATAACCTCCATAACACTTTCGATAGGCGTTTCGGGAGTGGCGTGTATTACGGGATAGTTCATCACATCTTTGGCTGTAATCCTTTTACCCTCGAGCTCCTCAAGAACTTCGAATATTTTCTTAACGAGCGAAAACTTCGGATCTATCGTGCCCGACTCTATCCTTGCGATGAGTGGCTGACTGACTCCAACGAGTTCCGCCAACTTCTTCTGCGTCAGCCCCAACCTTCTTCTCCTTATCTTTATTTCGGACAGATCGAACATTCGTTTTTGATTTCGTATAGCAAGGGTTTTAAATTTTTGGAAGAAGAGCGCCGGGGGTGGGATTCGAACCCACGCGGGCACACGCCCAACGGCTTAGCAGGCCGTCGCCTTACCACTCGGCAACCCCGGCTCGAAATTGTTTTGTTCGAAGTGATTTTTAAGCGTTTTGCAAGTCTTTGAAAATATATTTTTATATATAAAATTATAATATCGCAAAAATTTTAAATACAACAAAACCTAACTAAAAGTTAGGGAAATAAGGTTAAGGGGGTGGTGGAAAATGATCTTCGATCCGTTTGAGGAGATAAGGAGAATGCAAGAGAGGCTTAACAGAATTTTCGAGGAATTTGAAAGGATTGGAACGAGAACTATCGAAACGTTTCCCGTAGACATCATCGATGAGGGGGACAACATCAGGGTCGTAGCGGATCTTCCGGGCTTCAGAAAGGATGATATAGAGATATGGGTAGAAGATGGAGAGCTCGTAATAAAGGCGGTTAGAAAGGAAGAGAGGGAAGAGAAGGCCGAAAACTATCTGAGGAGGGAGAGGAGATTTGGAGAAGTCTATAGGAGAATTACCATTCCGGCAGAGGTAGACGTGGACAAGATAAAGGCAAGATACAACAACGGAGTCTTGGAAATAATCCTGCCAAAGACGGAGAAGGCGAAGAAGAAAGTTATAAAGGTCGAATGATCAAATTTTTCCTTTCAGCAACTCTGCTCCCTTCTCGACTATTATTTTCGTCGGAGTGGGCAACTTCTGGCTCGCCCTCTTCAAAGCCTCCTTTGCGAATTCGAAGTGCTCCGGCTTAGCCCAGAGGCTAATGATCTTGTCTCCCGGATAGACCTGTGCCGCTCTTCCAACCGGCTTTCCGAAAGCTTTCCTCATACCCTGCGAAATTCTGTCCGCTCCCGCTCCAACCGCCATCTTGTGCTCTCTGAGAACGTGGTGCGGGTAAATCCTTATCTTGAGCTTGTAGTTGCTACTTCCGGCCGTCTTCGCCATGAACTTTCCGGCGGCGAGCCTCGCGGCTTCGAGAGCTACATCCCTTATCTGCACGGCCTCCTCAGCCACGAGCGTGAGCATGACGGGAAAGTCTGCGGACTTGTTACCCATCTCGAACTGCCTTATCCTCGTTCCGGGAGCTCCGTCGATGTATTCCACCCTCGTGTAAGGCCTCTCCAACCTCCTCCACATTCTCGCCGGCTTTCTCGCCATAGCTATGACACACCTTCGATTGTATTTAAGCTTAACCTACGTCTTGCTCCCCCTCGCCATCGAAATCTTGCCCGTTCTCGCCATCTCCTTAATTCCGAACTGCCTCATTAGATCGACGAAGGCGTTTATCTTATCCTCATCTCCAGTAATCTCGATTATGAAGCTGTCCCTCGCAACGTCCACGATTCTCGCTCTGAATATGTTCGCAATTTCGATAATCTCGCTCCTCTTCGCCGGAGGTGCGTGAACCTTTATGAGGGCCAACTCCCTTTCAACGCTGTTCTCGCTCAAATCGCTGACCTTAATGACCTCGATCAGCTTGTTCAACTGCTTCATTACCTGCTCAAGCGTTCTGTCGTCTCCTTTAACGACTATCGTCATCCTCGAAATGTCCTCCCTCTCCGTCGTTCCAACCGCCAAGCTCTCTATGTTGAAACCCCTACGCCTGAACAGTGAAGATACCCTCGCCAGAACTCCGGGCTTGTTTTCAACCAAAACCGCTATGGTCCTCCTCTCACTCACCGTCCAACACCTCCAGAAGTGACCTGCCCGGAGGAACGAACGGAAACACGTTCTCCTCAACTTCGACGTGGAAGTCTATAACTACGGGCTTATCTATCTCGAAAGCTTCCTTTAGAGCGTCTTCAACTTCACTCGGCTTTTCTACGGTAATCCCGTGAGCTCCGAATCCTTTTGCAATCTTCTCGAAGCTCAATTCCGGATACCTCAAACGGGTGGCCGAATACCTCCTCCTGTAGAAAAGCTGTTGCCACTGTCTGACCATTCCCAAGTAAGCGTTGTTCAGAATGCAGACCTTAACCGGAATGTCGTAATCGACGCACGTGGCGAGTTCCTGAATGTTCATCAGAAAACTCCCGTCTCCGGCAATATCCACAACTATCCTATCCGGAAAAGCGACCTGAGCACCCATAGCGGCCGGAAATCCGAATCCCATAGTTCCCAATCCGCCCGAAGTTATGAACTGTCTCGGATGTTTGACTTTGAAGTATTGAGCCGCCCACATCTGATTCTGACCGACTTCGGTCGTTACGATAGCATCTGGAGCCAATTCGAAGACCTTCTCAACCACGAACTGAGGCTTGATGACGTTCTCATCCCGCTTATACTTTAAAGGATACTTTCTCCTCAACTCCTCAACCCTATCGAACCACTCCTTCCTCTGCTTGTGCTTTATCATCTTTATCATCTCCCGCAGAACCGACTTCGCATCCCCGACTATCGGCACGTCAACTCTGACGTTCTTTCCAATTTCGGCCGGATCTATGTCTATGTGGATTATCTTTGCATTCGGTGCGAATTCGCTGAACTTCCCGACGGTTCTGTCGCTAAACCTGCAACCGATCGCTATTATCAGATCCGCCTCCATCACTGCATAATTTCCGTATTTGGTTCCGTGCATGCCTATGAATCCCAAGCAGAGGGGATGGGTTTCGGGAATTGCACCTTTACCCATCAGCGTTGTAACTACGAATGCCGGAATCGTCTCTGCAAGCTTAAGCACCTCTTCATGTGCATTTGAAAGCCTGACACCTCCGCCGGCCAAAATTATCGGCCTCTCCGCCTGCATTATCAGATCCACAGCCTTCTTAATCTGCTTCGGATGGCCTTTCGTTTTAGGCTTGTAACCGATGAGATCGACCTTCTCGGGATATTCGAACTCTATGTCCGCCATCGTGACGTCCCTCGGTAGGTCTATCAAAACCGGTCCGGGTCTTCCGGTTTGAGCTATGTAGAACGCTTCTTTAATCGTCCTCAAAAGCTGTCTTTCGTCCGTAACCAAGTAGTTGTGCTTCGTTATCGGCATCGTTATGCCGGTTATGTCCGCCTCTTGAAAGGCGTCGTTTCCTATCATAGCTCTGGGCACCTGCCCGGTCATAACGACTATCGGCGAAGAGTCCATGTATGCTGTGGCTATGCCGGTAACGGTGTTCGTCGCTCCCGGGCCGGATGTCGCAAAAGCGACTCCAACCTTACCAGTAGCCCTCGCGTATCCGTCCGCTGCGTGAACCGCAGCCTGCTCGTGCCTCGTCAGAATGTGGACTATTTCGGAATCGTATAGGGCGTCGTAGACTTCCAAAATCGCTCCTCCGGGTATTCCGAATACGTGCTCGACACCCTCCATCTCCAGAGCCTTGACGATCGCATCTGCAGCACGCATAAAACCACCCCAAAAACCCGCAGAAGAGCGGGGCGAATTACTCTACCAACAAAATGGATACGATAATGGATACGAAAACTACTGATGTTGAGGGAACTTTGGCCATCGGTCTGCGGTCACCGGCTAATTTTAAATATTTTTCGATGATAGTTATCCGCGTTCGCTAAAAGAAATCCTCAGTGTAGCGGGCATAACTATGAAAAATTATGAATTTTTAGGACGATTTGTTAAAAATTTTTAAAAACATCATAAACGTGCCGGACGCTATGAATAGCGGAGATACCGCATGGCTACTCGCCTCAGCGGCGTTAGTGATGCTGATGACTCCCGGATTGGGACTGTTCTACGGAGGGATGGTTAGAAGGAAGAACGTCTTGTCAATGATCGCCATGAGCTTTTTAGCATTCGCAATAGTCAGCGTTCAGTGGATACTCTTCGGATTCGCGTTATCTTTCGGAAACGACGTCAACGGGTTCATAGGGTTCAACAGATCTTTTCTCGGACTCGTAGGACTGCTGAAAGGCTCCCTCAGCTACGCTCCCACGGTTCCGGCATTAGCCTACGTCGTGTTCCAGCTCGTATTCGCCGCCATAACTCTGGCGATAGTGACTTCCGCGATGGCGGAGAGGATGAAGCTCTCAGCTTTCATAGTTTTCGCGATCCTCTGGACTACTCTGGTTTACGATCCGCTCGCCCACTGGGTCTGGGGCAACGGATGGCTCGCAAAGTTAGGAGCTTTGGACTTCGCAGGTGGAACGGTAGTCCACATAAGCTCAGGTTTTAGCGCTTTGGCCTTAGCCTTCGTTATAGGAAAGAGGATGGGATTCGGAGAGTATTCGATGGAGCCCCACAACATTCCGATGACTCTGCTCGGAACCGCCTTGCTGTGGTTCGGTTGGTTCGGATTCAACGCCGGAAGTGCTTTAACAGCCGGAACCCTTGCAAGCGTTGCGTTCGTAAACACGAACACTGCTGCGGCTGCCGGTGCTCTGGCTTGGATGTTCGCGAGCTGGATAAAGGAGGGTAAGCCGGGTAGCTTGGGAATAGCGAGCGGAGCCATAGCGGGATTGGTAGCGATAACTCCAGCGGCGGGATTCGTAGATCCTCTATCGTCGATAGTTATAGGGGCGGTCGCTGGAGTTCTTTGCTACTTCGCGATGCTATTCAGAATAAGCAAGGGGATCGACGAGAGCTTGGATGCATGGGCTGTGCATGGAATAGGAGGGCTTTGGGGAGCCATAGCCACGGGTATATTCGCGACCAAGGCGGTGAACGACTACACCGGACTGATATACGGAAACGTTCACCAGTTCGTGGTTCAGATAGTGGGGGCCATCTCGGCCATAGCCTACGCCTTCGTCGTAACCTTCGTAATAGCGAAGATTCTCGACGCCGTTATGGGGCTGAGGGTCAGGGAGGAGGAGGAATACGTTGGATTGGACATATCCCAGCACGGAGAAGTTGCTTACTCGTGAGGTGATTTAATGAGGATGGTTTTGGCCGTTATAAGGCCCGAAAAGCTCGACGACGTTAAGAAGGCTCTGGAGGAGAGGGGATTCGTTGCGATGACAGTCAGAGAGGTGAAGGGAAGGGGAGAGCAAAAAGGGATAAAGCTCCAGTTCAGAGGGAGGGAGATGGAAGTCGATCTTCTTCCGAAGATGGAGATATATTTGGTGGTGAGTGACGATAAGGTCGATGAGGTGATAGATGTCATAAAGAAGTCCGCGAGGACTGGAAAGTTCGGAGACGGAAAGATCTTCGTGATTCCCGTGGAGAAGTCCGTCAGGATTAGAACGGGCGAAGTCGAAAGCTAACTTTTATTTTTTTTATTTTACGATCCTCAAAAACTTGAAAAAGTTCAGTTTAAATCTTCCTTCTATCGATGACCCTCTTGGCCTTTCCTTCGAACCTCTGCAGAGTTCCGGGGTTCACGACTTCCACCTTCGCCCTAATTCCGAGCACGGCTTTCAACTGCTCCTCGATCCTCCTTTCGAGTTCGAGTATGTCCGTAGTTCTATCGATCTTCGCCTTATCGCTTAGCTCAACCTGAACGGTCATCTCATCTAGCCCGTCCTCCCTCCTATCGAGGATTATCATGTAGTGCTCCCCAACTTCCGGAATCTGCATGAGGACGTGCTCTATCTGACTCGGAAAGACGTTGACGCCCCTTACTATTATCATGTCGTCCGCCCTTCCCAATATCCTCATAATTCTCGGGTGCGTCCTACCGCACGCACACTTTTCCGTCTCCATGATGGTTATATCTCCCGTCCTCCACCTTATGAGCGGTAGAGCTTCCTTGCTTAACGTCGTTACGACGAGTTCTCCCCTTTCCCCTTCGCCAACCTGCTCTCCGGTTTCCGGATCGATTACCTCTATCAGAAAGTGGTCGGCCCATATGTGAATGCCGTGCCTTTCAACGCACTCCGTAAACAACGGCCCGCTCAACTCCGAAGTTCCGTAAACGTCGTAAGCCGTTATGCCCGTCTTCTTCTCTATCCTCTTCCTCGTCTCCTCGCTCCAAGGTTCAGCACCGAATATTCCCATTCTCAGCTTGGTGTCTCCAGCGATATCCACACCCATCTTTGTGGCGTATTCCGTGAGGTAGAGCATATACGATGGCGTGCAACATATCACCGTCGTCTGAAGATCCTTAATGAGTTCTATCTGCCTCTGAGTGTTTCCGGCTGAAATCGGGATTACGGTTGCTCCTAACCTCTCGACGGCGTAGTGGAAACCTAAACCTCCGGTGAATAACCCGTAGCCGTATGCTATCTGGACTATGTCCTCATTGGTAACCCCGCAGGCGGTAAGGCTTCTGCACATGCACTCGACCCATATATCGATGTCTTTCGCCGTGTATCCTACTACGGTCGGCTTGCCAGTCGTTCCGCTCGAAGCGTGGAATCTGACTATCTGAGAAAGGGGAACCGCGAACATTCCGAAAGGATAGTTGTCCCTCAAATCCTGCTTTCTCGTGAACGGCAACTTGGGCAGATCGTCCAGCCCTCTGATATCCCAAGGATGTAAACCCATCTCCTTGAACTTTCTTCTATAAAACGGAGAATACTCGTAAGCGTAGTAAACCAGAGCCCTCAGTTTCCTCTCCTGCAACTCCCGCAGATCTTTTTGAGGCATCCTTTCGACGCTCGGATTCCAGAACATCCGAACCACCGACGTTGTTGGATCAAAAATTTTTAATTATTTTTCCTTTTCTTCCTCCTCAAGCTTCTTCAATTCGTTTACGAGCATCGGCAGAACGACTCCCGGATCGCTGACTATTCCTAAAGCGTGCGTCGTTCCCCTGTCGAGCAAACGCGTTACTACGTATGGATTCATGTCGACGATAACCGTTTTAACCGTCGAAGGAAGCATGTTGCCGGTGGCTATTCCGTGAAGCATCGATGCCCAGATTATGCACATTCCGTTTCCGCTCTCCGCCGCTTTCCATATATACTTCCTCATTTCATCCTGAGCCTGCATGACGTCCGTTATCGTGTCAGGCAGAGGGCCGTCGTCTCTTATAGAGCCCGCTATCACGAAAGGAACGTCGTTCTTCACGCACTCGTAAAGAACACCCGACTTAAGAATTCCTTTCTCCACAGCCTTCTTTATCCCCCCGGACTTCCACATCTCGTTTATCGCAACCAAATGGTTCCTGTATCCACCCTTGTAAACCTTTCCGGTATTCTTGTCCATGCCCAAAGTCGTTCCGAACAACTGCTTCTCTATGTCCATCACTGCAAACCCGTTTCCCGTAAACAGAGCCTGACAGTATCCCATTCTAATGAGTTCGGCGAGAGCCTCATCCGCTCCGGTGTGTGCCACTGCGGTTCCGACCACGTGGATTATGAATCCGTCGTTGTCCTTTATTTTCTTCATCTCTTTAGCGAGCCTCTTTATAAGGGAGTTCACCGGCTTCTCAGCTGAAACCTCGGAGGTCATGAATCCGAATATGTCCGTCGGCTCCCTCGGTCTCTGAGGAACCTCCACCCTTATCCCTTCGTGCCCAACTACTACCAAATCCCCCTTCTTAACGAGCCCCTGCCTCTTGCAAACTGGCTCTCCGTTCTCTATGACGATAACGCAGTCCATCTCTATGTTTTTCACCTTCTTCCACTGTCCGTTTATGTAGACGTAAGTCGGGTGATGGGTGGTCGCGTAAAATCCGTCCGGCAACACCTTATCCGCCGGAGCCGGAGCGACCTTAACCTCCTTCTTCGGCAGAAGGACACCCAACTTCTCCAATTCTTCAAAAAGCTTCTCGTCCCCCTCTACAATCATTTTGCAGTAGCTTTCGTCCGTCTTAGTCTTTCCCACCCTAAGTTCGAGTATTTCGAAGTCTCCTCCCATCTCTATTATCGTGTCGAGGACTTTCGGCAGAATCATCGAGTCGATGATGTGTCCCTTTAGCTCAACAACCTCCCTCATAGCTTATGCCATTCGTAACGATTATTATAAAGGCTTTGCCCTAATCTTCCAAGAACTTCTCCTTAAGCCTCTCCACCTTATCGACCACTTTATCCTCATCGATCGTCAGAACTATTCCGTCTTCAACGATGAGTTCCCCATCTACTATAACGTGACTAACCTCGCATCCGTAACTCGCATAGACTATGCTGTGAATCGGATCGTAAACGGGGGAATGGTTGAACCTCCTCTCGATCACGATTACGTCTGCGAGCCTCCCCTGCCTCAACTCCCCACCTTCCAACCCGTAAGCCCTGTATCCGTTCTTCGTGGCCATCTCCAGAACTTCCCTTGCCTTCAAAGCATCGGCTCTCCCCGTCTTTACCTTCTGCAGAAGGGAAGTCAGCTTGATCTCTTCGAAAAGGTTGTAAGTGTTGTTGGATGCCGCTCCGTCCGTTCCCAAGCAGACGTTTATTCCCAACCTCAGCATCTCCGTAACTCTCGCTATGCCGGATGACAGCTTCAGGTTGCTCACTGGACAATGGGCAACGCTTACTCCCCTATTCTTCAGAATCGCCAACTCTTCATCGTCCAACCATATCGCGTGAGCTATGACGGTCTTATCATCCAAGAAACCTATCTCGTCGAGCAACCTCACAGGAGTCTTTCCGTATCTTCTTTCGATTTTCTCAACCTCCCGCTTCGTTTCGGAAACGTGGATGTGAACGAAAGTTTCCATCTCCTTAGCTTTCTCCTTAACGGCCTTCAAAAATTCTGGAGTGCAGGTGTATGGGGCGTGTGGGCCGTATATGGCCTTTATCCTCCCGTTAAACGCTCCGTTCCAGTTTTTGACGAATTCCGTTCCTATTTCGAGCTCCCTCCTCGCCTTCTCCTCATCTCCCCTATCCGCCATCCCGTAGCAAAGAACAGCCCTGATTCCCGTCTCTCCCACCGCCTTCGCGACTTCGTCCATGTGAATGTAGAGGTCGCTGAAGGCTGTGGTTCCGGTCTTGAGCATTTCGAGGATTCCGAGCATGGATCCCCAGTAAACGTCCTCCGGAGTGAGCTTCCTTTCCGCCCTCCAAATCTTCTTTTCGAGCCAGTCCATGAGGGGCATGTCTTCGGCGTAACCTCTGAATAGGGTCATCGCGAGATGGGTGTGGGCGTTGAAGAGTCCGGGCAGAACGAACTTGTCGCTCGCGTCTATTTCGAGATCCCCGGAAATTTCATCCCTTCCGACGTATGCGATTCTGTTCCCCTCTATTCCAATGCTCGCCTCCAAGAATTTGCCGTCTATGAAGCACAATCCGTTTTTTATCGCAACGTCGAACATCCTTCGAATGGGGGATCGTGCATTAAAAACGTTTTTCCATGATCTTCGCGAGAATTATGCTTATCTCGAACATGACCACGACGAGGGCGAGAATTACAAGTTGACTTATTCCAGATATGTCCAGAGTGACGTTCGAGGCGAGGATGAAGACGATGAGGTATATCCAAATCCTCTTCTCCCTCAGCCACTTCGAATCTATCAGCCCGATTCTGACCGCTATTACCGCCAAAACGGGTATCTGGAATACGAGACCGAAAGCCAAGAGTATCTTGAAAGCCAAGTATATCGTCCTCTTCGCCGAAAACATGGGTCTTGCTCCCAAGTTGAACATCGTGGCTATCGAAAATATCTTCGGGATTACAATGAAATATGCCAGCCCCACTCCCACTAAAAATAAAACGTATGAGAAGGGAAGGAACGTCTTAACGAACCTCCTCTCGTTCTCGTAAAGTCCGGGCTTTGCGAACTGGTAGAGCTCGTAAACTATGTAGGGATAGAATACGACGAACGTCAGGACGAAGGAGAAGGTAAGCTGAACCATGAACCACTCCGTCGGGGAGAAAACGTAAACCCTCAATCCCTCCGGAAGCATTTCCCTCCAGAAAATCCTTATCAGTTCCCCGCTGAATCTGAAAGTTATTCCGATTCCCGCAACCATCACGACGAAAATCCTAATGACTCTCTTCCTAAGCTCGGCCAAGTGCTCTTCTAAGGGCATCTCCTTATCTTCCGGCGGTTCCACGTATTCGATTTGGCCGAAACATAATAATCTTCCTACCGCAAAACTTATATGCTACTTTGAATCTTAGACACAAACTGTCAAGGTGGTCGGGATGTGGATAGGCAAGAAGATAAGGATTGAGAGGATAATAAACAGGGAGAGCGGGAACACCGTAATAGTTCCGATGGATCACGGCGTTTCCATGGGGCCGATAAAAGGTCTTGAGGACATGCCGAAGATAATAAATGCGGTGGCGGAAGGTGGTGCGAACGCAGTCGTTCTGCACAAGGGAATAGTCCCGTTCGGGCACAGGGGTTACGGGAAGGATATTGGACTGATAGTCCACCTCAGCGGTTCCACTACCCTCTCTCCAGATCCGAACGAGAAGGTTTTGGTTTGCACGGTGGAGGAGGCGATAAAGTTGGGAGCGGATGCGGTAAGCATCCACATAAACGTGGGTTCGAAGACTGAGGCGGAACAGCTCAAGGCGTTGGGATACATAAGTAGGATATGCATGGAGTGGGGAATGCCTTTGCTTGCTATGATGTATCCGAGGGGAGAGGGGATAAATCAGTTCGACGAGAAGGCCGTCGCTCTGGCCGCGAGGGTTGGGGCGGAGTTGGGAGCGGACATAGTCAAGACGAACTTCACCGGAGACGTCGAATCTTTCAAGAGGGTCACCAAAGGCTGTCCCGTCCCAGTCGTGGTGGCAGGAGGACCTAAGATGAAGAGCGAATTCGATCTGCTCAAGATGGTGGAGATGGCGATGGAGGGGGGAGCGAGGGGTGTTGCGATAGGAAGGAACGTGTTTCAGGCTGAAGATCCGACGAAGATGACGAAGGCCATAGCGATGATAGTCCACGAAAACAAAACCGCCGAAGAAGCTTTGGAGTTCTTGAAATCAGAATGAATCATTTTTTGAACTTCATAACGTATCTGCAGAATGCGCAAACTTCCGAACTCGAAGGTTCTCCGCAAACCTTGCACCTCCTTAACTCCCAGTTCTCATCCACTTTAACGTTCTTCGCAAGCCTGACCAATCCCCTCACGAAGTTCTGCTTGAAACCCGGCCTTTTAGCCTCTATGTCGTATATTATCTCCTTCCAAGCGTCTCTCGGGGCGTGGGGACATTCATCGGCAAGAAAAGGTATTCCCTCAGCGAGAACGAAAAGTATGTTCTCCTTTTCGCTTCTCTCGAAGAGTGGACGGGCTTTCGAAACGAAACCACCACCTCCCTCCGATCTCGGGACGAGCTTGGGTATCCACTCAATTCCTCCGCTCAAAACGTTCTTGAAGAAGAACAGGATGATGTCTTCAGCCGTATGACCCGTCGCTATTACGTCGAACCCGTTTTCTCTGGCAAATCTGTTCATGAGGTATCTCTTTGCCGTTCCGCAGACCGAGCAGACCTTTTTGACGTCGACGCCATCTATGGTGAATCCGTATTCCGCAAGCTCGACGACGTGAAAAGGAACATCGATTCCCTCCGCGAGCTCCTCCACGATCTTTCTCGATTTCTTGGAGTAATCTCCAATCCCCAAATCTATGTGGAGTATCTCCACGTTGAATCCCAACATCTTCAAAGCTACTACCATCGCGGAACTGTCCTTCCCACCGGAAACGCAGGCTAAAATCCTTTCTTTTCTTTTCAAAATTCCATATTTCTTAACGCTCCTCTCGACGAGCCTGAGGTAGAACTCTGGATAACACTTCCCACATAAGGCTATTCGATATGGTTTCAGATAAGCGATCGCCCTCTCCTTGCATTTGGAGCATCTCATCGTCCGAAGTTTCTTTCGTTGCTGTTAAGCGTTTTGCAAAAGTTTTAATAACAAACCGCAGTTGCTGATCTGATGCTACCGCCGAAGCAGAACTTCTCAGAGTGGTTTCACGAGGTTATTCAGCAGGCGGAGATAATGGACATAAGGTATCCGGTGAAAGGATTATACGTCTGGCGTCCTTTCGGTTTCAAGATCAGACAACTCGTTTATTCCAAGTTGAGGGAACTGCTGGACAGGGATCACGACGAAGTTTATTTCCCAACGCTCATTCCGGAAACGGAGTTGGGCAAGGAAGGGGAGCACATAAAGGGTTTCGAGGACGAGGTATTTTGGGTAACTCACGGCGGTTTGGAGCCTCTGGATGTGAAGCTCGCCTTAAGGCCTACGAGCGAAACCGCGATGTATCCTATCTTCAAGCTCTGGATAAGGAGCCACGCGGATTTACCCCTCAAGGTTTACCAGATCGTAAACACGTTCAGATACGAAACCAAGCACACCCGTCCTCTGATAAGGCTCAGGGAGATCACGTCTTTCAAAGAAGCTCATACCGCCCACCGCAACTACGAGGAAGCTGAGCAACAGGTTAGAGAGGCCGTAAAGCTCTACAAGGAATTTTACGATTTCTTGGCAGTTCCTTACCTCGTTTTCAGACGTCCCGATTGGGACAAGTTCCCCGGAGCTGATTACACCATAGCTTTCGACACTATAATGCCCGACGGTAGGACTCTTCAGATAGGGACGGTCCATCACTTAGCGGACAACTTCGCAAAGACGTTCGACATAAAATACGAAACACCTAAAGGGGATCACGCATACGTCCATCAAACGTGCTACGGAATTTCCGAAAGGTGCATAGCCGCTCTCATAAGCATTCACGGAGACGATCTCGGCTTGATTCTGCCGTTCGAGGTTGCTCCGATTCAGATCGTTATAATTCCCATACTCTACAAGGGGAAGGAGGAGAAGGTTATCGGGCTATCAAAGAATCTTTTCGAGAGGTTGAAAGGATTTGGATACAGGGTTCTGCTCGACGATAGCGACGAAAGGCCGGGAGCGAAATACTACAAGTGGGAGCTGAAGGGAGTTCCGATGAGGTTCGAAGTAGGGCCGAAGGAGGCGGAAAGCGGGAAAGTCGTAGTATCCTTCAGGGATGAGAAGAAGAAGTTCGAAGTGGATTTTGACGAAATAACCAAGGAGAAGATAGAGGAGTGGGCTAAAAATCTGAAAGAGAGGCTTAAAAATAAAGCCATTGAGAGCGCGAAGTCGAAGATCAAGTTCTTCGATAGTCTTGAAGAACTGGCAGACTGGATAGAGAAGAGGGGTGTGGGGCTGATACATCTCTGCAATTCGACGGAATGCGGGGAAGAGGTCGAAGAGAAGGCTAAGGGATCTGTTCTGGGCAGATTAGAGGAGATTCCCGAGTGGCTCGAGGAATTCGAGCCGAAAGGAGCATGCATCGTTTGCGGGGGAGAGGGTTATTTGACAGGAGTGGCGAGAACTTATTGATGGACGAGTTCGAGAGGGCAAAAAGAGACGACCACGCGAAAAGGAAGCCGAGACCGTGCGGATTTACACTTCACGTGGCAAAGGGTTGCAGTGGGGGATGTCTCTACTGCTACGTCGACTCCCCTCCAAAGCCGGCAAGTCTTTCACCAAAGGCTCTCGTCTACGCCCTGACACTAAATCCCTACTTCGAACCGGGAAAAAGCTTCGTAGCAGTTGGGTCGGTATGCGAACCGCTCGACTATCCAGATTACACTTCAAAACTTCTGGAGGAGCTTTTGAAACTCGGAAATCCCATTCAGATTTCCACGAAGGAAGTAAACTACGACCTCGTCGGAATTCTAAGAAAAGTCGATACTCTCGTATCTATGTGCATAGCTTTGGACGATATATGTAGGAAGTTCGAGCCTAAAAGACCGCCACCATCGGAGAGGCTCGAGTTCTGTAAGGAGGTCGGAGGAGGCGTATTTCTGAGGCCCATACTTCCAATGATAGGGATCGAAGAATACAAGAAGTCCATAGACAGGATAGCGGAATTTACGGATCGTCTGATATTAGGAAACCTCAGGCTAACCAAGACGGTAAAGAAAAAGCTGGGAATATCGAGTCTGCCTAAGAAATACTATGAGAGGAAGAAAATTCTCGAAGAATACGCCAAAAAAGAATACGGCTTAACCGTATTCAGATCAGCATGTTGCTCCAACGCCTTAAAGCATTCCGTTCCCTGCTGGAACGAATGCTGGAAGAAGGGTTTCTGTGTAAGATGCAAAAACGAGTGTTTCAGGATTTCTTCTTCCTTATGACCACGATATCCCCGAGCGTGGGCGTTAAGTCCACTTTCTTTCTCTCCACCTTAACTTCCTCAACGCTCTCTCTTAGTTTTACTCCTAATATCCTTTCAAGTTTTTCGATCACGTCAGGTTCTGGAGTAATTTCGGCGTTTTCAATCTTCCTTACAAGAGACACCTTTTCCTGAATTCTTTTTGCCAGTTCCTCTTGACTCCATCCTCTCCTTTCCCTTTCCCTTCTTATTATAACGTGATAATCCTCGACGAGCTCTTCTCCCAAATCTATGTCCGTTCTGACTTTCGGCCTACTTACGGTTTTAGAAACTGTTCTCCTCTGTGGAACTTTCGGCTTTTCAACTCCCAAACTCTTGCAATCTTCGCAAACGGTCATTTCCGAACCTTCCACGATGATCTTATACCCTTTCCTAATCGGTTTCCCGCATATCTCGCATTCCATTTTCCACACCCGCCAAGAGATTTCTTTGTGGGATGTATTTAAACCATTCCAATAAGTTCTTATAGTCGATTTTACATAGTTTCAGTTGGAGGTTCTGAAGTGGGCGGAGAAGACATTCCGAAGGACGTTCCGATGGAAACCCTCGATCATTCATACCTACTCGACAGACTGAAGAGGTTGGAGGAAGAATACCTCAGACTCAAGAAGATTGAGGAGGAGTATTACAAACTTAAGGAGCTTTATCGCAAGCTCGAATACGAGAAGAAGTTTGCCGAAACCGAGAAGTTGAGGTATGAAAGGGAAGTTAGAAGACTCAAGAGCGAGGTAGAAAGGTTAAGATCACCCCCCCTTATAGTCGGTGTGATTTCGGACGTGCTTGAGGATGGTAGAGTAGTAGTTAAAAGCTCGACCGGCCCGAAATTCGTAGTTTACGCTTCGCACTACATAAATCCGAAAGATCTCAAGCCCGGAGTTAGAGTTGCGTTAAACCAGCAGACCCTCGCGGTAGTAAGCGTTCTCCCATCCTCGAAGGATCCGATGGTTTACGCCTTCGAAGTCGAAGAGAGGCCGAACGTTACCTATGCGGACATAGGCGGTCTCGACAGGCAGATCGAGGAGATCAGGGAGGCGATAGAACTGCCTCTGCTGAAACCCCATCTGTTCGAAGAAGTGGGCATAGAACCGCCAAAGGGAGTTCTGCTCTACGGCCCGCCGGGAACCGGAAAGACATTACTTGCTAAAGCCGTAGCTCATCACACGAACGCGACGTTCATAAGGGTCGTCGGCAGTGAATTCGTCCAGAAATACATAGGAGAGGGTGCGAGGTTGGTCAGGGAGGTCTTCGAACTCGCAAAGGAAAAGGCCCCTTCGATAATATTCATAGATGAAATAGATGCGATCGCTGCGAGAAGGACGGCAAGCGACACGAGTGGAGATAGGGAAGTTCAGAGGACTCTGATGCAACTTCTGGCCGAGATGGACGGGTTCGATCCGAGGGGAGACATAAAGATCATAGGTGCGACTAACAGAATAGACATACTCGATCCAGCTATACTGAGACCGGGAAGGTTCGACAGAATAATAGAGGTTCCACTGCCAACTTACGAGGGCAGAATTCAGATATTCAAGATTCACACGAGAAGAATGAAGCTTGCAGACGATGTAAACTTTGCAGAGCTCGCTAACCTAACCGAGGGAGCGAGCGGAGCGGACATAAAGGCGATCTGCACCGAAGCGGGAATGTTCGCAATAAGAGACGACAGAACGACCGTTAGAATGGATGACTTCCTCAAAGCGATAGAGAAGGTGCTCAGAAAGGATACGAAGTTTGACGCTAAGGGCGTCATGTTCATTTAGCCCACTTCAGAACCTCCGCATTCAATATTCTTTCTATTAGATCCAAGTAGGAAGGGGCGGGATCGAGACCTACCTTTGTATCGTATATTTCCATTTTTACACCGAGCTTTTTCAGTGCTAAGCAAAGAACCTCCAGATCCTCCTTCACCGATCTGTATAGGGGAGTGTTGGCCTTTCCGTCCGTTATTAAGATGGCTCTAACGACGGAATTTCTGTTCTTGAGTTTGAAGCTTTTCGCCATCGAAAGTAGGGTCTGCAACGCCGAAGGAAGAGGAGTCCTACCTCCTACTTTCACGGATCTTAAGGAGTCGATTACGGCGGAGTATTTCTTAGTTGGAGGCACGAGGATTTCAGCTTTGTAGCCTCTGAACGTTATTAGGGCAAGGTAATCCCTCTTAACGTAGCAGTTTTCGATCAATTTCTCAGCTATCCCCTTTGCTATGGCGATCCTACGCTTCGCAGCCATGCTACCGCTGGCGTCGAGCATTATAACGGTCAGTCTCGGAAGTCTGGTTTTTCTAACCCTAATCATCAAATCATCATCGCAGATCTTCTTTCTACCCTTAGCGATGGCGGATCTAATTGTGGCTACGAGATCGACATCCTTAGATTTTCCGGGGACGTAAGAAATTGGAATGCCGTGGGGGTAGCCGATAACCGTAGCTTTTTCATCTCTCACCCCTCTGAAAGTCCTCTTCGCCGTCCCCTCTCCACCTTCCGGCAATTCGACGTTAACGTCTTTAGAATCGAACATCCTTTCCGCGTTTCCAGTCCTATTCGGATCTACGTTTTTACTTCCCCCTCCAGTCCCGTCACTGTAATTTTTTTCGTTTTTTGTATTTTCATTTTCCCTGTTTTTGTTTTTTGATCCCTCAGACTCAGAAGTTTTCAGTTCCGGCGGCACGATTTTGTCGAACGGCTTATCCCTTAGTCTGTGTGGTAAAGCTAACTCCATAGCCTTCTTTAAGTCTTCGAACGTAACCTTCCTCCTCCCGTCCAGAGCCGCTATTGCTTTGGCCGTTCTAACCGTAACTATCTCCGCTCTGTGAGTTTTAATTCCCATTTCTATTATCGTTTTAACCAGAAGTTTGAGCAGATCTTCGTCCATCTCTACCTCGTTAACGAGTTCCCTCGCCCTCTCAATTCTCTCCCTAAGCCTTCTTTGTTCGCCCTCGTATTTCCTTCTGAAAGCGATAGGATCCGCCTGAAACTCCTCGACCCTCCTTATAATTTCGATCCTCTGATCGACATCCCTTATCGCCTCAATCTGAACGAACAAACCGAATCTGTCCAGAATCTGCGGTCTTAACTCACCTTCCTCAGGATTCATCGAACCGACGAGTATAAAGCGGGATGGATGCCTAACGCTTACGCCTTCCCTCTCAATGACGTTCCATCCCATAGCGGCGGAATCGAGCAGAATGTCCGCTATGTAGTCGTCGAGAAGATTGACCTCGTCTATGT
This sequence comes from Archaeoglobaceae archaeon, assembly GCA_026986375.1. GTDB lineage: Archaea > Halobacteriota > Archaeoglobi > Archaeoglobales > Archaeoglobaceae > WAKM01. The sequence goes on along the minus strand of JALSOQ010000005.1, from coordinate 118,215 downwards.
AGAGTATGTTCCTGTTCGCTTCCGCCAAAATCCCCGGCTGTAAAGCCCTTACGCCTTCCTTTAAAGCCTTCTCTATGTCGAGAGTTCCAACGAGCCTGTCCACGGTGACGCTCAAAGGCAAATCTACGACTCTCATCTTCCTCCTTTCGATCTCCATTTCACCCCTCCTTGCTTTCTCCCTACATATTTCGCACATCTCAAGCTCGTTTTTGGGGTTGCAGTTGAAAGGACAACCCTTCACAACCTCAATCTCCGGCAGAACGTCTGCCAAAGCCCTGACCATCGTAGACTTTCCCGTTCCTTTGTCACCGCTAAGCAGAACTCCTCCTATAGAAGGATTCACAGCGTTGCAGAGTAACGCCAATTTTGCCTTCTCCTGCCCGACTATTGCGGTGAAGGGAAATACTATCCTTTCAGCCTCTCCCATACCTCCACCACCTTACCCGATTTCCACTCCTGAACGTCATCCATCGTGTAAATCTCGATAACTCCACCCTGAACTTCCCCGCTAACTTCATCCTCTAAAATCCCATCAATTTCGGCGTAAGCTTTCCTCAATCTTTCGATCAACTCTTCATCGGCCTTCCAAAGCCCTCTCTCGTAAGCTTCTATCAGCCTTCTCGCGATCTCTTCGATTGCGTAAACGTTGTTCTCCTTAAACCACCTTCTCATCTCATCATCGAGCACGAACGTCTTCGCTATCTCGTCGAAAACCCATTTTTCCACAAGCCTTGTCGTGGCCTGCCATCCGTATAAATGCAGTATCTTTTTAGAAAATTCGCTCGCTCCTCTGTATCCGTGTTTTTTCATTTCAGAAATCCATATCGGATTCAGCAATTTTGCTCTAACGATCCTTTCTATCTCATCCTTCATCTCCCTAACCTTCGTCGAGCTTACATCCCTCGTATCCACGACGACGATCTCCACCTCCTTACCCAAGCTTTTGACGGCGTTGTAAAATCCGCCGTGGTAGGAGAAGTAGCAACAGCAGCTGAATATGTCGTGCTCGTCGCTTACGTGATTTCTCGCCACGACATCTACGGTTTTTAAATTTAAAATAAGGCTTTCAAAGGCTTCCCTACCGAAGTGCTTTCTCGTGTAAGCGTATCCGCTCCACCTCACCCAAACCTTCGCTAAATCTTCATCGCTTTTCCAAGCTGAGGATTCCACGGCGTAGTTCACTCCAGCGCCATAACTACCGGGTGGAGATCCAAAGATTCTGCACAACGCCAGTTCCTCATCCTTAATCTTTGATAGATGCTCGAGGTAATGCTTTCTGACGTAGTTCATTTCTGGAGGTTCATCCAGCAGAGCTACTTTCGTTACTGCCTCATCTATTAGATTTATGTAGTTCGGTAAGGTATCTCTAACTATACCGCTAATCCTGACGACTACATCGATTCTCGGGCGTTTAAGTTCTTCGAGCGGAATCACCTCCAGACCCTTCACACTTCCGTTCACCCAAACCGGCCTCACTCCTAAAAGGTAGAGGATTCGGGCTATCTGCTCCCCATCCGCTTTGTAGGCGTCTATGCTCCACAACACTTCTCCAATCGACTCCGGATACCTGCCGCGATTATCCAGATAGTATTTCAACAGCTTGTTCGCAGTCTCAACTCCGATCTTCCAAGAGGATTTAGTTGGAAGTGAAGTCGGATCCACGGCAAAGAAGTTCCTGCCGGTCGGCAATACCTCTATTTTACCCCTCGTCAGAGATCCAGAAGATCCCGGCTCAACGAATTTACCGCTTATCCCTTTAACAAACCCGTCGTATTCCCTCACGCACTCCTTAATTTTGTTTGCGATCTCCAAAGCGGTCTTAAAAGCCGAAATTATCCTTTCGTCTCTAACCTTAAGCTCGAGCATTACCGAAAACCTCCGATATATTTTTATTTAAAATTTCGAAAATAATTTCCTCCAAATCTCTATCGGCTTTAAGCAGATCCTCTATCGTTTTAACCGCAACTTCATGCAGAAGCCTTAGAGTTTCGGAATTCGTCAGCCCCAATCTGTTCACCTCGTTCGGCTTTGCAACCATCTCGTCGTAATTCAGGCCGAGGTATTCCGCCAGAACCCTCCTTATGGAGGGATACCTGTGGGTATCATAGGCCATGATCGTCGCCACGTATTCAGTAATCTTGTCTAAGCGGGGATGTGCAAAGACGTGTAAGCCCATCTCTATCTGAGTCCCCCTAACGGCTTCGACGTATCTGTGAATCTCTTCAACCACCTTCTCCGGATCATTCGCTTTGATCGGAACGTTGCAAGCTTTCGCCTTTTCGACCAATTCTTCGTATATCACCTCCGCCCTCTCAAAATCACCGAGTTGTTTGGCCTTCGAATATTGGGCGAGGAGGGAATCCAAATCTTCTAGCACGTTCGCCATAGCCATCGGAGGATGGATGTGATCCACTATCGTTGCATAGCTTCTCCTCTTCGCTATTACACCCTCCATCGGGTTCGAAACGTTATAAACGTAGACGTGAGGAACGTCGTCGATGCTTATCTCGGGCCAGCAGTTAATTGACAGGCCGACACCTTTGCCAGGCCTGAACTCCAAGTAGCCGTGGGTTCCGAAGTGGATTATAACGTCGGCCTTAAATTTCCTCGTTATCCAGCGATAGACGGCGAGCCACTGATGGGGTGGCGGAATAGTTGGATTGTGCAGGATTTTGCAAACCTTTCCGTCGCATCTTGCCCCGGCACAGCCGAATTTTGGTTGGGGTGTTACGAAAACGTTTCCGAACAGCAACCCGGGAATAACGAACTTACCGTCGTAAACCATCCCCGAAAGCTCCTTGCCCCTTCCTTCAAGCACTTCCTCCGGCCTTCCCCATTCCCCAATCAATTCTGCTTTGGCCTTTTCTGGCAGTTCGTTGAACCACTCCATGTATGTTTTTAGGTCGACGAAGTCCACCGCCCCTCCCTTAGCGACAATCTCCTCAACGCTCGTCCACCTGAATTCGCTTATAGCCTTCCTTTCCAGTATCATCCTTATCAGCTCTTTTCCGTCCTTCGGCGGATTTTCAACCCTGTATCCTTCCTTCTTCAGCCTGTTCAAAAGCCTCGCAACGCTTTCCGGAACGTCCAATCCAAAGCCGACTGCAACGCTCGCCTCTAAGCCTTTGCAAGGCGGATTTATAAGAATTATGGCGATTTTCCTTTCTTCCGGTCTCTTCCTCCTCAATTCGATCCACTTCTTCACCCTCTTAGCCAAATACCTCGCATGCTCCTCGTAGGGCTCGAACGATCGAACTCCATCGTGTTCTATAGAACCGGCCACGTAGATCGGTTCTATCAACCCATCAACTTCGGGCATTATGATCGTCCAAACCTGAGAGAGATAATCCAAGCCCTGAGGATTTTCGAGCCATTCTGAAACGCTCAGCGAGGAGAAACAGGGCTGAATTATCGGAACGTTTAGAGCTTTCAACAACTCCAAGCCCGAAACTTCCCTAAATCTATCCTCCCTATCCCACCTTCCGTGATCGAGAAGGAAGAAGTAGGTAAGATTAACTACGGCATCCACGACGGGCTTTCCGTTTACGATGAAAAACTCCCTGATCGTGTCCTCCTTTGAGGGTGTGTTCAGTAGCTCATCCCTCCAGCCGTATGTGAAAACGGGCAGAACTCCCAAACCTTCATTCTCCAAAGCTTCAACCATGACGTTGAAATGCTTTAGATTTCCATAGAGCCAGTAGGTTCTGTGAATCAGCACGCCGACGAGAGGTCTTCTATCGTAAACGTTCAGATACTCTTCGGTATTTTTAAAGAAACCAAGTTTGGGATGATAAATGCCGTGCCAAGGAACATCCTTAACGTCTTCGCATTCTACGTCCATCCCAAGGCTTTTTAGAAGAAATCTGATTAGATTTCTTAAATTCTCCCTGCTTCCTACCTTGAAGTATGATATCGCCTTGTTTAGCAAATCTGGAGAACCTCTCGAAACGGGGATCGAGTCCGATGCGGAAACGATGATCTTCGCTTTCGATCCTTTTATAGCATTCAACACATCTTCAGCCAACTCGTGAGCGTAAACGAATATTGCGTCACTTCTCTCGATATCTTCGACGTGATCTTCACAGGAAGAAGAGTTTACGGCTAAATATTCAAACCCCCACCTACCCGATTCTTCCCTCAAAACCTCTTTCAAGACGGGAAGCATCGTAGCCCCGTAGCCTATTATGAAGCATAATCGCATAAAATTTTTGACTTTTATTGGCATTTAAGTGTTATCTTCTATAGATTTTGTGTGCTGAATTGGCAGAAAAAATTACACAATCAAAAACGTTTATATTCAATCCTCGAAACCGATCCGTATGAAACTTGCACCCCTTCTACTCATCCTGCTTTTAGTTCCGGTTTGTGCGTTAAACGTGAACGTCCCGTCAAACGTCGGAGTCAATGAGAAGTTCAACATCACCGTAAAGCTGAACGGATCTTCCGTCGTCGGCTTGGCCTTAGAACTTCCGAACGGGTTAAAATTCGTCAACAGTTCCGTTCCCTACAAGATTTCAGATAACACCGTTGCCCTCGCGATCGTGAACGGATCTTATGCTATCTGCACGCTTAAAGCTTCGAAGTGCGGCCGATACGAACTTAAAATAAGGTGGAGCGACTTTCTGAGCGGGAAAAACGGAACGTTGGTCAGATGGATTTACGTTTCGGCTAAACCGTCCTTAGCTCCCAAGAAAACCGCCACCCCAACCGCAACCCCCACTCGATACATGCCGACGCCAACACCCACGACACCAGTCACTCCAACCAAAAAGACACCGGGTTTCGAATTCATGGTTGCAATTTTAGCGATGCTAATTGCGCTGAGGAGGTGGTAGCGTGAGGAGAATAATTCTCGTCTTAGCTCTGCTGATATTCAGCGTGGGTTTGGCAAACGCGTCTTACATGGATCTGTTTAAGGACGGCAGGATAACCAAAGCCGAGCTTACCAATGCAGTTCTGAACTACATGCTCCACAAATCTAACTTGAGCTTCGAAGATGTTTGCGACGCATCCTACGTTTACATCTACTGGCACGGAAAACCTAAGACTATCGTAGATTCCGCGAACGATACCATAACGATTTACAGACCCGTTAAGAGGATAGTAGCGTTGTCAGTCGATTCTGCGGAAGCTCTGGCGATACTTGGTGCTAAGAACGAAGTCGTGGGAGTGAGCAAATACGTCAAGGAAGAAAAGAGGCATTTCCCCGTTCTGAGTAAGTTGCCTTCCGTCGGAAGTTGCTTTAGCCCAAATGTGGAGGCGATAGTCGAGTTGCATCCCGATATAGTAATAACTTACGTGAAGTGGCCGGATAAGAGCGAACTCGAAGACAAAATAAAGCTCGTGGATCCGAGCATAAAAGTGGTAAGGCTTGACTTCTACAAAGCCTCAACGCTAAGAGAAGAGATGGAAAAATTGGGCTATCTGCTCGATAAGGAAGAAAACGCAACCAAATACGTGAAGTGGTTCGACAAGTGGCTGAATTTCGTGAAGTCGAGGATTCCGGAAGAGAAGGTTAAAGTTTACACGTGCGGGAAACCCCTCAAAGCTTTCGGAGAGGGAACCGGCCTATACGATTTAACGGTCATGGCCGGAGGAGACAACGTTCTGAAGGGGAAGAAGGGATACTTCGACGTCGATCCGGAGCAGGTCGTCCTTTGGGCTCCACAAGTCATAGTAAGCTGGTGCTACGCGAAGGGATACAGTCCGGAAGCTAAGGAGATTATGAAAGAGAGGTTCCTGCAGATAGTGGAATTTCCGGGATGGGAGGACGTTCCGGCCGTGAAAGACGGGAGGGTTTACGTTATATCGTCGGACATAGGCTCTTCCCCGGCTTTGCCAGTTGGGTTGGTGACTGTTGCGAAGTGGCTTTATCCAGAGAAATTCAAGGATGTCGATCCCAAGGAGGTCATGCAGGAATACGTAAGCGAATTCTTACACCTGAAGTTCAACGTGAGTGAAGGATGCTTCGCGTATCCGACGTGGTAGAGGAATACGAAAAATATTCCTTGGGGAAGGTTTTGGTCATCCTAACAATTTTATTATTACTGATCTTAGCCGCCGGAATCGCCGTAACTTTGGGTTCCTATTCGATACCTTTCTTCAAGGTCTATTCGATCCTAATTGAGCATCCGAACAGCGTTGAAGGAAGGATCGTCTGGTTCCTAAGGGTCCCGAGGATTCTCATGGCGATAATTGCCGGCTCGGCTTTGGCATGTGCGGGAGCCATGACCCAAGGGATTCTGAGAAATCCTCTTGCCACACCCTACACCTTGGGAATTTCTTCGGCTGCGGGCTTAGGGGCTGCGATTGCAATCCTCTATTTGGGAAGCTACGCTGTAATACCGAGCGCATTCGCTATCTCTTTGATACCGGTTTTCGTAATACTCGCGATAGCCAAGATGAGGGGAGCTACTCCGGAAACGATGATTTTGGCAGGAATAGCGATGCTCTACATATTTAGTGCTGTAACGACGCTTCTGATGTTCTTCGCGAATCCGGAGGATGTGAAGGAGATATACTTCTGGATCGTCGGCGATTTGGGAAAGGCCAGCTGGAAAGCTATTCTTCCTACCTTCGCATCCTTAGCGGTATGTTTTCTTCTACTGTTCTGGAAGACTTGGGACGTCAACGTGATTATGATAGCTGGCGATGAGACTGCGAAAAGCTTGGGTGTGAATCCGGAAAGACTCAGGATCTTCGTAATGTTCATCTCCTCATTCCTTACCGCATCCATAGTCAGCTTTACCGGAACGATAGGATTCGTATGCCTGGTAGCTCCGCATATATGCAGGATGATAATCGGCGGGGATTACAGATATCTCCTTCCAGCCTCAACCCTATTCGGCGGTTTGCTTTTGCTTACGTGCGACACGATAGCGAGGACGGTTATGGCTCCGATAGTTCTACCCGTAGGAGTCATAACGAACTGCTTGGGCGGGCCGATGTTCCTCTATTTGTTGCTTAGAAGGAGGCGGGAGTATTGGTGAGGATTAGAATCAGGGAGTTGGAGTTCGAATACGACGGAATTCCGGCTTTAAAGGGAATTTCGATCGATATAAATGAGGAGTTTTTGGCGATAGTCGGCCCGAACGGAAGCGGAAAGACAACTCTGCTGAAGTGCATGTGCAAGATTTTGAAGCCCAAGAGGGGTGTCGTCATGCTGAATGGTAGGGATATCAACGATTTGAGCCAGATGGAGATCGCCAAAAGGATCGGCTACGTCCCTCAAAACGTAAGCGGAACATTTCCGGCGAAGGTTTTCGAGGTAGTCTTGACTGGCAGAAGGCCATACATAGGATGGAAATTTAGCAGGAAAGATTTAGAAAAGGTATCGGAAGTTCTGAGGGTTTTGGGATTGGAAGAATTTGCGATGAGGGATTTCGATACGCTGAGCGGGGGACAACAGCAGAAAGTTTTGATAGCGAGGGCTTTGGCTCAGGAGGCCAAAATATTGCTACTCGACGAGCCCACCGCAAATTTAGATCTGAAACATCAGCTCGAAGTCATGGAACTTCTGAAAAGTTTAACGAGAAAAGGTGTAACTGTTATTACTGCAATACACGACCTAAACTTGGCCTCGATGTTCGCGGACAGAATCGTTATGATGAAAGATGGAAAGATCTTCGCGATCGGAACGCCAAAAAATGTAGTAACCTCGGATAACGTCAGAGCCGTTTACGGTGTCGAGGTTAGAGTTCTGGAAGTGGACAGTTATAGAGTCATAGTTCCAGTGAAGGGCTAAAGTCCGAAATCCTTCTTTACAGCTTCCGCAACCTCGAATCCCGCTTTTACACTTCCGTTCATACTCCTTTCCGGATAGTTCGGAGGGGAAGTCATTCCCGCAACATAAAAACCCTTTATTTTCGTCCTATACGGCGTAATCTTTTTCAGATATCCCACTTCGTAAACAGGCCCGCTGTATTTGGCTTTGAATATCTCGATCCAATTAACGCTACTCTCATCCAATCCAAATCTTTTAGCCTCCTTTAGGTAGAGTTTCTTTAACTCATCATTCCTTTTTTCGAACAAAGATTTAGAATAGCTCGCGAGGTATATGATGTGCTCTCCGTAGTCTTCGAACGGCATAAAATGAGTGTGTTCTATTATCGCTCCGAAAATCTTCGAATCCGCTACATTGGTCCAGTAAATGTCTTCGGTTATCGTCTCCTCCGCCCCTATCAGGGCACACACCGAACTCTGGTATTTTATCTCCGGAATTCCGGCTTCTCTCCTAATTCTATCGTCGAGAGTAGGAATAGGAGCGGTATAAACGACCGCATCGAACCTCTCCCCGTTAACGTCGAATTTACCGCCAACCTTCTCTATTCTCCTCACCTCCTCCCTCCTGATCTCCAAACCATCCGCCAATATCTTCACGAGTTCGTGGAAACCGCGCCTTACGTATCCCAACTCCTCCCCGTTCAGCTTTCTGTTACTCCTTATGGCAACCCTCGCGAGGAGCCAAGCGTAACTGACCCTCTCAAATTCCTCTCCGAACTTCGCTTTCAGGAGTGGCATGAAGAACTTCCTAAGGATGTTCTCGCCCAACTCCTCCCTGATCCCGTCCACAACACTTCTATCGTCCTCTTTTGAGTAATTCCTCCTCCTGCTCTTTAACGTGAAAAGAGCGAGCTTTAATTTATCTACGAAGCTCAGCTGGGGATACCTGAGGATTTCTACCGGCGTGTTGAGTGGGTATATTCTCCCGTCAAATGCGTATCCTATTCTAACGACCCTCCAAACGATTCTCAGCCCCAAATCTCTAACCAAATCGATTAGCACGTCGTCGCTCTTAAAACAGTGATGATAGAACTTCTCTATGCAATATGTTCCAGTGCAGTGCGATGACGCCAGACCCCCAACGTCCCCCTTTTCGAACAAAACGACTTTTGCGTGTTCATTTAACATTCTCGCACAACTCATACCCGTCAATCCGGCACCCACTACCGCGATTTTCATTTCCCACATCTTATCCGAAGAGTTTAATAAGGAATGGGTTTAGGACAACCGAAAAGTTCAAATATTTTTGAATATATATTCACTATCGTGTGGGGCAGAGGAATGTGCAGGAGGATGAGAAGAAGAAGGAGATGCGGTAGAGGATGGCGCATAAAAATTCCAGCGATATCATTTCCGAAGATATTTCCCAGAAGAGTGAGCGATGATAGGGTCGAGGCGATATACGAGCTCCTTCCGAAAAGGGACTGTGGAGCCTGCGGATACGAAAGCTGTTACGAGTGTGCCTTGGCGATAGTCGAAGGTGAGGCTCCCCCAGATGCATGTAAGATAGTCGGTAAGAGAGTCGCGCCTCAGATAAGGAGAATATTGGGGAGGTGATGAATATGTGGTGGAGATGGAAGAGGTATCCGGGATTCGGGCCCTGGAGTCACCTTCCGCCTTGGGAAAGGCCCGGATGGAAGTTCGGAAGAGGCTGGTGCTGGTGGTTGCTCGCTCAACCCGAACTCAGCAGAGAGGAAGAGCTCAGAATGCTCGAGGAGATGGAGAGAGCTTTGGAGGAAGAGCTTAGAGAGATAAGGAGAAGAATCGAGGAACTGAGAAGAAAGTAACCATCTCATTTTTTTAGAACTCTTGCAATCTCTTCCGCTACGCTTATAACGCTCACTGCCCTCTCGACAGTGTCAGTGGCGATTACCCTTTTCACTCCTGCGGAGTAAAGTCTGTTCAAAGCGTTTCCTGCTAAAACGGCGTGAACGCACGCACATTCAACGCTCTTCGCCCCCTCTCTGAGTAAAATCTTGGTAGCTTCGACCATCGTTCCGCCCGTCGATATTATGTCGTCGACTATCACGACGTCTTTTCCTTCAACATCCAAGCTCTTAGGCTTTATTTCGACCGTCTCTGCATCTATCCTCCTCTTTTCAAGATAATCGAACTCGCATCCAGCCCTCTCCGCACAAACCCTGACCCTCTCGTATGAACCCAAGTCCGGTGAGAGCATCACTACATCCCTTCCCGCGTAGTGTTCACCTATCAACGGCATGGCGTCCACTTCAACGAGCTTTCTGAAGTAACTCGCAGCCTCTCTGCTGTGAATGTTTACGGTAACGACTTTATCCGCGTAACCCTCTATCATCCTCGCCACAGCCCTCACGCTTATCGCCTCCCCTTCTTTGAACTTCCTATCCTGCCTCGCGTATCCCATGTATGGAATCACCGCGGTTATTTCCGCGTTTTCGAGAGCGTCGAAGATTAGCATGAGAGCTACGAGATCGTCGTTCGAGTTTATGCTCTGAACTACTACGGCCTCATCGCCGACATCCTCTATCCTGACGTATAGCTCGCCGTCCGGAAACCTCTTGAAAGTCGCGTTCGCCAGCCGAACGTTAAGCCGTTCCGCTATCCTCTTGGCCAAAATCGGTGAAGACGGGCCGGCCACGACCTTCATGGACTCGATTTCTGCGGATAAGGATATAAGCGATTCTATTTGGCCGCGGAAACTATCTTGATAACGTCGTTGTTTTTGAGCACGTAATCCTCTCCGACCCTCATCTTCCTCTTCGCATCCACCGCGTATATGAACTTCTCCCCTATTTCCGTGTGGATCATGTATGCGAGCTCTCTGGCGGTTGTTCCCTTCTTAACGAGAAGAGCGTCCGGAAGGACGTTTCCCTTCGTGTCCGTAAATTTGTTCTCGTCCTCGACGGGATAGACGACGATGTATTCCAGAACGTCGAATACTATCGTGTTTATCGCCTTCTGAACTCCCGTTCCACCGAACCTCTTCATGAACTCCCTTATCATCTCCAGAGCCCTCCTCTGCTTCTCGTTCAGTGGCTTTAGTATTTCGAAATCCTCATCCCCGGGCAGATACTTTATGTATCCGTTCTTAGCCGCCGTCCTCAGCGTCAATTCGAATATCGCGGATGTGGGGATGACTATTTCATCCAAACCCATCAGCCTCTTCAGCAACTCCTCCGGAGCCTTATCGGCTTTGTTTGCTGCTATCACCATCTTCATCCTCCTCTTCCTGAGCTCAACCGCGAATCTGAGGAGATCATCCTCATCGAACTCGTGAACGTTCTTTCCGACTACTCTCAAAGCTTCCTTAACGTGCCACTCCTTAAACCCCAAACCGGCCAACTGCTCGGTTATGAACTTCGCCGGATCCCTCTTCTCCAGATGTATCCTCCTCGCGATTCTGTCCCAGTTGCGCTTGAGGATTCCGAAGAGCCACATGTCCAACTCCCTCTTAAGGAATTCCACGTCCTCAACAGGATCGTGCTCTCCTATTCCGACCTCGTTTCCCTCCTCATCAGTCGAGCCCGATGCATCGACGACGTGGATTATTGCTTCGGCCTGTCTGAGGTTGTCGAGGAACTCGTTTCCCAAACCCCTCCCCTTATGGGCATCCGGCACCAATCCCGCGACGTCTATCAGCTTTATAGGAATGAACCTCCATCCGTCCACGCACTTTCCACATTTGACTCCCAACTCCCTGCAGACACACCTAACTCTAACGTGAGCGACTCCGACGTTCGGCTCGATCGTAGTGAAGGGATAGTTCGCTATCGCAACATCCACGAGCGTCGCGGCTTTGAAGAATGTCGATTTTCCGGCGTTCGGCTTTCCGGCCAATCCTATCTCAATCAATCAAACCCCTCCTCGCGTAGTCCCCTCTTTTCCTCGTCCCGAACAGGTAGCTCAGCTGTTTTATGTTCTTCCTGAGGAAGTTGGCGTATTCCTTCGTTATCTCCCCCTTACGCTCGAAGAAGTCTATGACTTCGAGAGCTTCCTCCTCGTTCCTGCATATCTCCAAGTGATCGAGCACCGTGGGAACTTTAGTCCCCTGAAGTTCGTAATAGAGGTTCGGAAACATCCTCCTGAACTTCTCGACATCCCATTCGAGCATCGTCAACACCTTAAATTAAATCCATTTACGATTTAATATGCCTAATGATTTGACTCCCCTACACATATACGTTCTCCTCCACCTGAAGAGGGCGAAGGTCGATTACGCGAAGATGATGGCGAAGATGACTGGAGTCGATTTGGAGAAAATAAACTCGTGCATAAGGGATCTGATAGAACTCGGGTTGGTTGAGAGGGATTCCGGCTCGGCCATAAAGAGGAGCAAAGCCAAGTTTAAGAAGGCCTTCGAGGTTAGAAAGCACCACACATACTACAGGCTCACCAAGGAGGGGGAGAGGTTCGTTAGAAGGATAGACGACGACTGGCTTAAAGAATTCTTCGACAAAACGGTGGGGAAAGGAGCTTTCGAGAAAATCATGAACTCGAATCATGTCAGTAGAAACGACGAACTCTTCGAAAGGTTTCTAAGTCACGGTCTAATCCGACCGAGCGGAAAGAAGACCAAACTTCTGAAACTGATACTCTCGTTCAAATGACGTTCAAAAGTTCTTCCAGCCCGACGACTATCTGCTCTCCGCTCCTCAAATCCTTGACCGCAACCTTACCCTCCCTGAGCTCCCTCTCTCCCACTATCACGGCAAAATCCGCCCTTATGTCGTTCGCGTAGCTCAGCTGTTTCTTGACGTTCCTCCCCATGACATCCGTAACGACCACCGCCTTCTTCCTGAGCATGTTCGCTATTCTGAAAGCCTCCTTTTCGAGCCCTCTGAATCCGACGACCACGACCTTCCTCTTCTCCTCAACTCTAACCTCGCATATCTCCGCAATCCTGTCGAATCCCAATGCGAATCCCGTTGCCGGTGTGTCTTCTCCTCCGAACAGATGAGCCAAGCGATAGCTTCCACCGCCGCATATCTGATTCTGAGCTCCCAACCCCTCTTTAGCGTAAGCTTCGAAGACTATTCCGGTGTAATAATCTAAACCCCTCGCTATTCCGAAGTCCAGCCTGTATTTCACGTCTAAAGCGTCCAAAATCTCGCATACCCTCTCTACATGTCCGAAATCGAAGTCCGGAATGATCTCTCTGGCCGAATCTATAACCTCCCTACCTCCGACGAGATCTATCATCGAAAATATCGAGTCCCTTAGATCTCTGTTCACTCCTACCTCCTCCAAATAGCTTTCGAGAGCTTCGACGTCCTTCTTGTCTATCAACCTCATTATCTTGGACGCCACCTCCTCCTCCAAATCCCTCAAAAGATGCCTCAGCAGTCCTACGTGTCCAACGTGGAGGTCGAACTTAACTTTCAGTTCCTTCATTATATCGTATGCAAGAGATATCACTTCAGCGTCTGCTAAGGGAGAGGCAGAACCTATCAGCTCGACTCCGAACTGCCAGAACTCCCTATACCTCCCCTTCTGCGGTCTTTCGTAGCGGAAGCAGTTGGCGAAGTAGTAGAACCTCAGAGGCTTCGGCATTCCCACGCACTCGTTCACGAACATCCTCATAACCGGAGCGGTCAATTCCGGTCTAAGAGCCAAATCCCTTCCCCCTTTATCCTTGAAGGCGTATATTTCCTCAACTATTCCCTCGCCCGACTTCATCGTGAACAGTTCGAGGTGCTCGAATGTGGGAGTCAGAACTTCCCTGTAACCGTAGCTTTCCGCCACCCTCCTCATAACGGCCTCGATCGCTCTCCTCTTTTCCATTTCCTCCGGCAGAAAATCCCTCGTTCCTCTCGGCCTTTCGATTTTCACGGCAAGAGCTTCTCGCCATCTGTTTAAAAACTTATGGAAAGGGATAAAAGTAGTCGATAGACATGGGGGCTATGGAAAGGATAAACTTCGACGCGGAATACGTCAGGCCGATAATTAGGGGAGAAAAGGTCACTACGATAAGGAAGGGAATAAAGAGCTATCCGGTAGGAAAGATAGTCGATTTAACTGTAAATTACACCCCCTTCGCGAGGGCGAGAGTAGAGAAGGTAGTCGTGAAGAGGGTGAGCGAACTGACGGACGAAGATGCGAAAAGGGACGGATTCAACAGCAAAGAAGAGCTAATTCAGGCTTTGAAACGGATATACGGGGAAATAAAGGACAGCGACTTCGTGACGATCGTCCACTTCGCAGTCGTGGAGAGTTACGTCCGTTAACCTTAGATACCTCCCACCCAACCCTCCAACATGAAGATAGGAAAGTTCGGCTTTTTGAACAATTACCTACCCTACTACTGGATAGAAAAGTTCGGTAAGGCCGAAGTGGTAGAAGATTCTCCAAAAAATTTGGCCAAGCACATAGAAAGTGGGAAAATAGATTACGCCCCGGTTCCCTCATTCTACCTCTTAAAGAACAAGGAAAGACTAAGGAGCTACGATTTCTGCATAGCTTCGAAAGGCAGGGTTTTGAGCGTTTTGGTCGTTTCTAACGGGAGATCTCTCGATAACAAGATAGCGGTAACGAGCGAAAGTATGACGTCCGTAAACCTCCTGAGAATAATTATTGAAGAGAAGGGGCTGAACTGCAAAGTAATTCCAACGAACGAGAGAAGAGCTACGTCCCTTTTAAGGCTATGCGGATGCGCTTTGGTAATAGGAGATGAGGCTATAAAGGCGAGAATGGTTTACAACGTAGTTATGGACTTGGGTGAAGAATGGTTCGACCTGACCGGATATCCGATGGTATTCGGAATATCAGCATCCCTAAAAGAGGTGAACGCGAGAGAATGCGACGAACTGATAAATAAGTCTGTGGATTGGGGATTCGAGCATTTTGAAGAAGTAGTAACCAATGCCGAGAGAACGTTCAAGATGCCCAGAGTGTTTCTGGAAGAGTATTTCAGAACTCTCGTATACAAAATGGGGCCAAAGGAAAGAAGGGGTCTCGAAATATTCGAGGAGCTATGCAGGGAGCACGGATTGCTTTAAATGATCGTGTATTCTTTCAGATCGACTTCCTCAACTCTTTTCTGGAACTCTCTCAAAAATTCCTTAACGAGTTCGCTCGCTCTCCTCTTACACTGCCCGCATAGGAGTTTACCCTCTTTACATTCCATTCTAATCTCCTCGAGCTCTCTGTCGTCTTCTATTAGGTGATATGTGAACAGTTCGAAGACGGTGCACTTCTCGGGATTGCCTCCAAACCTCCTCTGCTCCTCCGCGCTGACTCTTCCGCCAGTCAAAGCTCTCATGACCTTTTTAGCCCCTACCTCAGGCTCGTCGAATAGGGAAATGTAGCTCTCCGGCTTGCTCGAACTCATCTTACCACCAGTAAGGCCGGTTATGAACCTGTGGTATGTAGAGGAAGGCGGAACAAATCCGAATCCGCCCAACTCCACTTCAATCTCTCTTATCGCTTTTTCTATTTCCTCCGGATCTCCGAAAAAGTCGATGTGCTCCTCGTAAACCTTGCATTCGAAAAGACCCTTGATCTTCTCCAAATACTCCCTCCCCTTCCTGCTCCTAACCCTAACTCCACCATCTATTCTCTCGAAGGAGAATACGCTCACCCTCGAAGCTAAGTCCCTCGTTAGCCTTATGTGAGGATCCTGATCCGCTCCAACTGGAACTACTACTGGCTTAGGCCCGCCGAACTCCTTAAGCTGAGGGTGAAGAATGTCTGAAGCCTGAATTGACGTAACGAACATCCTCGCCAGAGTGGTCTCAGGATTGAACCCGTATATCGCCCTCAACTCGCTCCAGTTCACTTCCGCCGAAAGCTCGAACGCCAGATCCTTTACGTATCTGTTGGAAGACTGAAAGTATAGGATCGCGTTTTCCGGCTCTAAACCCAAAGCAACGATGCTCTTAAGATATAACGTTCCTATCTCCTTGGTCTTTCCCCAACTCAACCCTCTAACCGCATGAGCCTCCATGTCCGCTATAGCGACGAATGCCTTTCCCCCCATCTTCTGATGCCATATTATCTCGTCCATCGTCATCTTGTGCCCGAAGTGGGGCATTCCTGAGGGCATGAAACCGGACATCACTGCCCAAGGTTTTTTTTCAATCATCGCATCCACTATTCTATCGTAATCCCTGTGCCCGAATATCACACCCCTCCTCATCAGCTTGTTGGGATTGGGAACCCTGTCGATTATATCGGAAAATGGTTGAATTCCGAACTCCTTCATAAGTCGATCGTAATCCACGACCCCCTCGACTTCCCAAGGAGTAACCTTCATGACGGGCAGTCTATAGGAGGTTTATTGAATTTAACGCCGGGGGTGGGATTTGAACCCACGAACCCTTACGGGCAGGGGATCTCGAGTTCGTTCAATCTTGATGACATAAGACAATTCTTATTTTACTTAGGTGGAGAATATAAAAATGGGAAATTAGTATCGAGAGATGAACAAAAGATCCGGACGAACACACTCAACGACTACAGGAAAAGACTAAACAAGTTTTATGAAATTACTCAAGGTAATTTAAATCCGCAAGCTATTCTCAAGTTTGTTACTTTTGCACAAGGCAAGGATCTTCCACATAAATACTTAGATATTGCAAGGAGATTCATCGAATGGCTTGGAGAAGTTAGAAGAGAGGATTACAACAATCTCATAAAGCTATTAAGACAAGTAAAACGAAAGAAGAGGGTTAAGAAAACTTATGCGGATGAAGGGAGTATTTTCGATGTTAGCTTAGAGGATATTCATCAGCACATACGGAAAATAGCAGAGTCTAACCTGAATATGGTCTCCAAGTTAAGGGCTATTGTGGCTTCTGCTTTATCAGCTTCCACAGGGCTAAGACCTGAGGAACTTACTAAGCTTGAGAGAAAGGACATCGATCTAAACAAAGATTATTTTATTCTCCCATCTACGAAGAGTAAAACCCACATTGAAAGAGTTATACCATTGCATCCTCAAGTCAAGGAGCTACTAAAGATTTACCTAAATGTTTGTGATAATGAAGAATTGTTCAGTTATGGTGCTTTGAGATATGCTTTCGAGCAAGCAGATGCTCCTTTAAGGCTAAAACAGTTTAGAAAATTCTTTGCCATTCATTCAGCTAAGATTCGTTTTCCAGAGGTTTACAGGATTGCCATTGCAGGTCATGATACCGAAGAGCTTGAAAAAGCTCTTGGAACTCTTACTCTCAAGATTACTGAAGAGTTTTACAGGAAGTTTACCCCAGATTGCATAGCTGAGGAATACATGAAGTATTGGGGTAAGGTTGAGATCATTCATCCTGTCGATTTTGCCCGGATTGTGGATACGTTCCCTCTCTGGGAGGTTTGACTTATGCAGGTTAGTCCCACTAAACACGGTTTCGATACATATGTATATTTTAAAAGAAATAAAAATATATTTGAAGAGCTTAAAAAGGTGAACGGGTTGACTATTAAGGAAGCGGCTCAGAGGCTTAATATGAGGTCCATACAACTGCTAATAGCTATCGGTCATTTGAAAAAGCTTGGAATAATCGTTGAAATTAGAATCAAATGATTTTAACAAAATTACGATTTTTAAATACCCTTTAACTTCTTAGTATTTTAATAAGGCCGGGGAGGAGAGACAGGGTTGGTCAGCGACGACATGGTTGCCCGGCAATCACGATCATCCTTAGTGGCCCGATGAGGTCTATCCAGGCTGAGGGACAGAGACTATTCTCTGCACTCCCCGGCTTTCGGGGGGTGGTTAGTTGGGAAGAGGAATTAGGACGCTAAGCTGGCTTCTTGCCATACTTCTGATTTCATCCATAGCCGTTACTCTCGCTCTTGGAGAGGAACACGGATTTTTCGGCAAGCTCAAGCTTGCGATGGATTATCTCAAGGATCCGGGGCTTCTCATCGCATACATCAAGAACGAGTTCATCAATCCTCTTCTGCACAAGGATCCATACAGCCGCTATAAGGAGATCGTCAAGAAGTCTGGAACGACACCAACATCTGAGCCCAGCTACATGGAAAAGGTCAGAGAAAAGCTGAACGGCTATTTTGCCGAACTCACTAACTATACCTTAACGGATTATCAGATTGCGGAGATAGGCGTAAAGGACGTTACATTTACGATCATGGACAGCGAACGCACGTATTATCTAAAGCACATATACATTTCTGGCGATCACATCAAAGTCGACGGCAAAGCAACTCCGAACATGGTTTCTATGACTCCACAAGCCTCTTACTAGCTAGTGAATTTACTCGATAAATACTTCGAGGACGGTCACCTTAACGCAACGGAACTCAAAGCTCTCGGCAATTGGGGGCTGCAGAAGTATAAGAGCGGAGAAATCAGCGGTAAGAAGTCCCATATAGAGGCTATTCTTAACTTCCTGCTTGTCGGAGGGGAGGAGGTGGGGTATGAGCTTTTGGTGGTTTATAATCTTTGTAATAATAATTTTTGTAGTATATAAATTGTTGAAAGGTTAAAGCGGGGAGGTGTTGAGAATTGAGGGGGATGTGGTTGCTCGCGGGTTTAATCGTGCTATTAGCCATACTACCTACGGTTAATGCAGCGACGATAGGTTACAGATTCGATCGGAATACGGTAGTTCCCACGGAATTCGGAGATGAGATTATCAACGGGCATCCCGCAAATCTGACACTTATAATAACTACACCAGACGGTAAACCTTTCAACGCTTCAGCGTTTCCAGATCCCGCGAACACATCCATAAGCGTTACGGTTCAGTTCATGATCGGTGACCAAGTTGTAGATGTAACGGGAGACGGGAATCCTGACGTATTCGTCGCAGTAGAGGATCCGTCAAATCCAGGTCAATATAAGGTTACCATAAACACCTCCGCAAGACCGGGAGAATATACGATGAGAGTGCATGCCATAGCGACTAATTCCAACACTGGTCAAATCCTCGATGAGGGTAGACTTGACGTAGATGTATACATCAGCGACCCGTACTGGGTTACGACGTGGTGCAAGGAAGGAGATGAGATTAAGATCGGAAGCTTGAGTTTAAAGATAGACACAGTCAACGACAGAGGAGCAGTTTTGATCATGGGCGGCAGCCTTGTTAACCTCAGCAGAGATAATACAACCGGGTTAATTTACAGGAAAGTGGATTTAGACGGTGACGGGATCGCAACGGACTGGATGTTCATAAAGAGCGACAAGGATACGGGACTTACGGAGGTCAAGTTCTATTCGAGAAATCCAGGAATACTGGGTGGTGATGAAGACAACGTGACTGTGAGCGGGAATAAAGTTGTAAGAACTACATGGCTCAAAGATCGTAACAGATACAGGGTTGTGATCCTGTGGGACAAGAGTCCGTTCAGCTGGATTAAAGCTGAAGATTACTACATAATCCCCGCTAAAAATCCGAGATGCTGGAAGGAAGGCTGGGGAAGGGGATATAGCGGTAAGGTCACCGTGATTAAGAGAACTACGTGGTTTAACTTCATCTCAACCGACGAGAAAGTGTTTGAAGGTAACATATTCGGCAGGAACGTAAAGATAGACAAGACACTCGATCTGTTCGGCAGGTGGTTCGGGAATAAGGCACGTTTTGGATGGGGTTGGGAAGTCTGGCGAGGGATTGCAAGGTTAGTATATCCTAAGGATTACCAGCTAAAGTTCAGGAGCGCAGCTACAGTATCGGATCTAGAGTTTAGAGGAGACTTAACGCTGAAAAGTGTAAACTGGGATGCAATACTACAGGGAACGGAGGGCAAAACATGAGACTTTTTTCCTATTTTTTAATTTTCCTTGTTTTGTTTACAGCTATTCAGCCGGCGTTCGGCTTTCAATTCCCGAACTTATTTGAGAGACTGTTCAGCCTATTTCATCATGACGATGTAACTTATTACATTCAAAATTACAAGGACTATTACGTAAATGTAAATGGGGTTTACGTCGATAGCAGATCTTGGGAGCTGATAACCAACGGGAGTGTAGACGATCTCGGTGTAATAATTCAGTTCAAGGAGTTGCCTTCCCGAGATGTGGTTAACAGGATTGCCGAAGCGATCGGCGGTAGCGTTGCTTACGTAGACGAGGGCATTAACGCAGTCGTAATAAAACACTGCAAAACAGCGAAGCTAAAATCGTTCATAGAAGGAGAAGCGAAGAATTTCGGAGTAGTCGCGGTTTACGTAGACTTCAAGGTCAAAGTAACACCCTTTACGGGAGAAACTTACAGCATTTTGAACTTAACGGCATCAATCGATAAACGCGTAATCGAGAATGTAAACTGGAACATCAGGCAAATCTCGGCGGACGAAGTCTGGGAGGAGAACATAACCGGAAGAGGTGTGGTGATAGCGGTACTCGATACAGGAGTTGACGAAAACCACCCAATGCTTAAGGGCAAGGTTATCGAATCCATTAGCTTCGTAACGGGCGAGGATCCGCACGACTACAATGGCCATGGCACGCACTGCGCAGCAATCGCGGCCGGAACGCCCGTTCTGACGTATTACAACGGCAGGAAGGTATGGGTCAGCGGCGTAGCTCCGAATGCCAAAATTCTGAACGTCAAGGTCTTAGACAAGAATGGTGCGGGCTCAATTTCTAACGTTCTGATGGGTCTTGATTACGTTGCTAAGTGGCACGACGAACATCCAGATATACCTATTGTGGTCTCGATGTCCCTCGGAACGCCCTTCGGCAATCCGAGCGATCCTGTCTGTCGAAAGGTCGACTGGCTCGTCAAGAAGAAGCATATACCTGTTGTCGTTGCGGCGGGTAACGAATTCGTAGTAATAGATAGTCCTGGACTTGCAACGTACGCTATAACGGTTGCGGCCGTGGATAAGAACGGAAAGGTTGCGTCGTTCAGCGGTAAGGGTCCCGGCAACATAAGGGACGTTAAGCCCGATATAGCGGCGCCGGGTGTACGCATTCTTTCAGCAAGAGCAAACACTAACGGGTTAATAGCGATGAGCGGGACATCCATGGCTACACCTCACGTCGCTGGTGTGATAGCTCTAATTCTGGAGAAGGATCCCGATTTGAAGGATTAGCCCGAGAGAATAAAGGAGCTACTCGAAGCAACTGCCAGAGACGATCCGCTCCAGCCGAGAACTTGGGAAGGGGCCGGGATAGTTGACGCATACGCTGCCGTAAATAAGCTTCCTAAGGAGAGAATGTTCAGTATCCTCTCTTGGTTCGGAAAGATCTTCGGGTGGTCGGAATGCTTTTATCTAATTTGCCCTTCCCCATCAGGCTACTGATCGCCATCGTATATGATGTGCTCGATATAATCGATGCCATTCCTGGGGTGAACGATGTCGTAGAGGGATTTGGCGGAGCGTTCGTAGGTTATCTGCTGACGGGGAACCTGAAGGCCCTGGCGCTTACAGCCATCGACGGTTTCCTGCCTCCACCTCTGGACTTCTTTCCGATGGCAACCGCCGTTGTCATCGCTGATGAGCTGGGGTGGTTGGATTGAGGTGGTTCCTGTTTCTCCTTGCTATCAGCTTGGTCATAATGCTTGCCGTTAACGGGCTGAAGAACGTAATAGCGAGTGTAACCTCTGCTATTTTCATATCCGCCGTAGCGAGGGTGGTGGCGAAGTATGCTGACTGAAATTGCCTGGATAGTTATCGCCGTTTACATTACTATAATCGTTGCGACGGGGATGTACAGCAGTTGGGAATACGCCGCCATCCTGTGTATGATTTCATCTATAGCTCCCTTAATAGTTGTTCCAAACCTTTATCTCGATTTTCTCAAGATTACGCTGATCAAGTTCGGAGATTTTTCGTGTATTAACGTATTTACGGTTTTACTGTTTTTTGACTCAATTATAATCGCCTACGCGTTCAACGCATGGGTTAAAACGTTCTTCATAGCTCTATTCATCCTCCTGATAGCCTATTACAGCGGATTTCTCTCGCCGACGGCAATTGCGAACGCTTTGGGAGGTGGATAAATGGCATACAACCCTGCGCTAGTTCACGCCACATCTCAAGGAATTCCGATTTGGAGCGTTGTCACGTTTATACTCGTAGGCTTATACGGGGATTTTAAGATTAGAGAAGGTGAGTACGCCGAGGGAGCTATAGCGGTCGCCTCTGCAATATTCATGTTGCTAGTTAACTGGGCGACGGACTACTACAGGGCAGTATGGGTGGGTATCATATTCTTGATTATTTCAATTATAACCTATTTTACAGCCCTTAGGGACACTTTTTTCAGACCTCTGTTCATGTGGACGGGCGGATGTCTGATAATATCCTCCATGCTGAACTACTTCGCGCAACCGATCGTTTTCGAGGGGATGATGGGTTTTGCAATCGGCTGTTTTCTGATTGGACTTATTTTAGCGATAGACATTCACCTCGACAGATTTACGCATTATTACGAAATACTGCTGAGTTTCGGAGCTGCGTTAATCGGAGCTCTTATAGCCGTATCTATTTTCGGGGTTAGCCATATTTGGTACGGTTTGGCTATGATGTATGCTGGTCTAATTGCGACTTTTTTAGGCGTTAGAACAAAATTCACCGATCCGCTGTTCATGGCGGGTTTTATAGTGTATATAGACGATGTAGTAGGTTATCTGACGATATCTCCCAAGCTGAAGCTTATGCCCATTGCATTCGGCTTGGGATTCTTCGCTACGGTGATTTACATGCTCAGGAGGTGGTTGGATGAAGTTTAAGTTATTAATGCTTAGTTTGTGCGTTTTAGCGTTAATCTATCCGGTTTAGGCTTTGAAGGTCATTCCGCTTGTAATTCCGAGTATGGTAGAGCTGAACAGTAAGCCGACGAACATATTGATAGTTGCGGTCGGTGGGGAGAACGGAGTTCCGTTCTGCGGTGGAACTGCTGAATACTACCTCTACGATCCCGACGGAAAGGTCGTTGGAATGGGAGATATGATCTACAACTTCTCTCTTCACGTTTTTTACGCCGAAGTGCCGGGTAGCATAATTACGAGGGCTGGAGCCTACAAGATTCGGATAATCGTGAACGACAGTGCAAGTGCCGAATCGACGCTTAAAGCGGTTTACAAATACGGTTCCTTTCTAAGACTTTCCACGAACGGCTTAAACGTTTTAAACGGTGTTTTATCCGTCAAAAAGATCGGAAAGTCGTTTTTAACACTCGAAATAGGACGTAAAATTGTAACACTTAATCCCGGGCAGTCAATCGACTTAAACATACATGGAGTCGGAGCTACCTTAATCGTTGATAGAATCGACAACGGTTCGGCGGTCGTTACCCTGACGTATCCGAAGGACATCCCGCTCGAAGAAGTGATCCAACCTCAGACCGGCAAATTCGCAATCCTGTCGGGTGAAACGTATAAAGCTAAATTGACTAAGGACGAGCCCGTTGAGTTCACCGAACTTCTGCGCGAATCGTTCTTCGGTTTGATAAAAGAGTTGCAACACTTTCGCATTGAAGCACCATCTGCCGATGTCAAGTGGTTCGTGACGATCAGAGCCGGAATAAGCCTGAGTAAGTGGATTCAGGCCGGCTGTCCTCTTGAGCTCAACGAGGCTTTAGATGCTCTACTGGTCTGGGAATCCGAACCGCACGTCGTAGTTAACTGGCATGCGGAAAAGTATAGGCGGATTCTGTTTTTCGTGGAGAAGTTAGCCGAGAAATCGAGGGAATATGTTGATCTTATTACTCCCGACATGATAAAGCCGAGCTACTTCAACTTCGATATTCCCGGCGGATTCTGGGCTAAGCTGTTTGCGGAGCGTTACGACGAAGCCGTAGACGCATACGTGGTCGCGGCGAGCTGGTCGCTTGGAGATGTGGAGGGTGTGGAATTTAACTGGAATGAGATGTGGAATGCTCTGATGAACGGAGAGATAATCGTTTCTGTGGATTTTATCATAAAGAGTGTTACGCTCGAATTTAAGGCGTAGGTGGTCTAAATGGCGGGAGAAATGATAGGCGAGGACATCAAGCAGGAACTTGAAGCCCGTATCAGGGAAGAAAGTAGAGTTAGTAGGGTTGCTAAATGGATCCAGAGACATGCTACCTTTATTTACGGAGTTTGTACGGTCTTGTTTATGATTACCGTTTTCTTCCTCGTAAACCCACAATATACCGCTAAAGGCTTTGAGATGCTCGGTAGAGCTTTAGTAACCGTTCACACGGAACTGTCTAAGCCCTACTTCAACTGCTACGAGATAATCTGTATCATAGCGTTTATCGGCTTCATGAAGCTTATGGCAATCGAATCGGCTAAAGCGAGGACTATTACAATAATATTGGCGAGAAACCCAGATAAGAAGCTTTACGTTAGGGTTAAGCCCTTGATAGGTATAAAGATACCGTTTCTGCCCGAACCAAAAACAATTAGGCCGATGATCATCGAGACCGAATACGGCTACATCGTTTATCAAGGTTTGTATAATTCACAATGGAACGGAGAGAAGCACTTCATCCCCAAGCATGCTCGTCTGAGCTTCGGCAACGTTTGGGTTATTGCAGGTTATCCTCCGGATAAGCCTACTTGGGTTGAGAAGGTTGAAACGGCTAAAGGAGTGGTTGATGTCGATTTCTACGAGTGGGAGGTTGACAGCCTAGGTGAGATCCTCGTCGAGAGACAGCAGAAGGCCATCGATACACTCAGGAAGGAGAACAAGGTTCTGAAGGAGTATCTGATGACCGGCTGGAAGTTCGCTGAAGATGCTATCGTTCCGATTAAGGAGAGATTCGACAAAATGTTCGAAGACAACCTTGAGAAGGTCGAGAAGATTGGGAAGCTGTTCGTTCACATCGAGGCAGAGAGGGAGAGAACGGCAAGGAAAGTTCTGTCAGCTATTCAGGATAAGAAGATCATTCTCGGATTAGATCTTGAAGAAAATGAGAAGGAGGTAGATTCGAAGTGAATACGTTATTTTTTACGCTCATAGCGGGTTTCCCGCTGAAAGGAGGTGATAACCAGAATTCAACATTTTCGGATGTTGAGGCTTGGAGCTTGCTGTAATATGGAGATTATGACCATAAGAAGGTGAGAGGCTTGGATTCAAACGGTGAGGTTAGCTTAGAGTCTCTTAACGGAAAACGTTTGGAGGTTAGGGATAAGTTCGTGGAGATAGCACTTGACTATGAGAGGGAGTTCAAGGAGCATATTGAAGAGTATAATAATGCAGTCTTTCCGAGTGAAAAGCTGAGAATTCTTGAGGATGCCCTTGAAAAGCTGATGAAATGCGTTGTTTATCTCAAGAAGTCGATAAACGCTCAGGAATCTAAGGAAAACTTCATCAAGGAGCTTGAGGGCTTGTTTGATCGGGAGAACGAGATCAGGAGCGCAGTAATCATGGCTATTTTTGCAAGGAAGCATGACAAGCCGGCAGATCTCAGAACGATTGCAAGATGGGTTTACGGAACGGATGATAAATCCGCTGTCGAGCATGTTCGAAGGGTAGTCAAAGCGTTTGCCGATTTTGGAGTCATTGAGATCGTCGAGGACAATCCTATCAAGGTTTTGCCGAGCAATCTTTACGCAAGTCTTGTCAGAAAGCGGTTCTTATCTGGGATTTTCGAAGCTGCTGAAACTTTGATTTTGAGGTGATGCTCATGCTATCTGCAACTTTTAGAAGGTATTACGGGGAAGGTAGAGATGTTAAAGTCAAGGTGAAAGACAGAACGAGGGAATTGGGAGAGCTTGCAGTCGGAATAAATAGTAGAGGAAAGTTCGTCACCGTATCTTCGAAGGTTAAGCATAGAGCTATCGTCGGAGTTACAGGAGCCGGCAAGACCACACTTGCTCAAACTCTCAAGGAAGTCGATTATGCAAGAGGAAGAAAAGTCGTAGAAATTGAACCGAGCTTGGAGGCGAAATGCGAAGGAATTTTCATGAATTTGCCTAATAACGATCCCGATATGGTTAAAGTCCTGAAAAACGAATTCAATCTTGAGCCTAAGCCGATCAGAACAGTCGCATACACTCCGAACACTCCGCAATATCGTAAATTCGTTGAGAAGTATCCAGAAGCCGAGGAATTCTTCAAGCCGATAAAGCTCACCGAAGATGAGTTGCTCAACCTTATCCCGAAAATCCTTCCGAGCGGTCCAGTAGAAAGATTACTCCTTACAGCATACCTGCAGGATGCGGGGAGTTTGAAGGATCTCAAAGAGATCCTTGAAGGAGAGGACGTCCCGGGATACATGAAAGCCACAGCCCAAAAGATCCTATACATCGCCAACCTGAACCTGATTTCTGACGAGGGTTACAGCTTGAGAGAAGTTCTGAGCGGCGATCACGTCAGCATAATAACCTTCGCCTTCGTCGATGATCCTCTCGACCGTTTCGTTTGTTCTCTTATTTACCTGAGTGCAATTTACGAAACTTGGAAGAACATGCCGCACGATCGCATTCTGAGCTTCTTCGTCGCGGATGACAACCTCTTCGCTCCATCGAGAAGTAGGGACTTACTCGACAGCCTGTCGAGATACCAGACGAGAGCAAGAGCACAACTTCAGATATACGCAAGAATAAGCAGAGCGCAGCATCTGGCTTGGACTCTCGACTTTCAGTCATGGCAGGATATAGACGAAGTCGTCAAGGAACAGATGACCGAGAGATTCTTCAAGAGGAGTTGGAGCGAAGAAATAGCTAAAATGCTTGGAATCGAACAATCCGAACTAAGACGTTTGGGAAAGCAGTACGCATACTTCCACAACATGCTGACGTGCCAGAAGATTAAGATACGTCCTCCGATGTCTCGGAAGGCGAGAGAGGGTCAGTTTACACCCTACGATTTTGTTAGAGAGTTTAGGAGGTTTGAGAAGTATGAGGA
The DNA here is from genome assembly GCA_026986375.1 of Archaeoglobaceae archaeon. Classification (GTDB taxonomy): domain Archaea; phylum Halobacteriota; class Archaeoglobi; order Archaeoglobales; family Archaeoglobaceae; genus WAKM01. The sequence goes on along the minus strand of JALSOQ010000005.1, from coordinate 91,707 downwards.
TACTTTTGATATTGTTTAGCCTGCTTATGTTGGTTGGTTTAGCGGTTGCCGGGAACGTCAATGAGACGGCAGTCAATCAGACGTTGAATCAGACGAATTTAAGCGTTAACGTTACTCCAACGCCTATTCCAACGCTTACTCCCGTCCCGACACCGACTATCGTTCCTACACCAACCCCAACTCCGACACTGGCAAATCAAACGAACATGACTCTGGAGGAGCTTGTGAAAGTTCTGCAAAAGCAGATCGAAGACTTGAAGAAGCAGAATGAAATTCTCAGAGAGGAGATCAAGAAGCTAAGAGAAGAAAATGCAAAACTAAAGGAGAAGCTTGCAAAGCTTGAAAGGAGGCCGATAACATGGGAGGATGTGGAGCGGACGGTCGATGAATATTACGTTCAATTCACGTACTGGACAGGATGGTTCTGGCCCATACTGACGTTTTATCTGATCTTCCGTTACAGGATGCCGGCCATTGAGACCGAAGAGGAAAGGATTCAGGAAGCCGTCGAGAAGATCGTCAAGGAGAAGCAGAAGGAATGGTTCAGCTATCAGGTGAGAAAGAAGGGAATCGAAACTGTTGCGGAGGATGACACGGAACTTGCAATATTCAGGAGCTTGGGCATCTACACAATAGGGGATCTACTGTCGAAGAGTGATGAAGAACTTATCAAGGCTTTCGAGGAGAAGTATAAGCCGACTGCCGATCTGCTGGAACACTTCAAGAACAGGCTCAAGGAGATTAAGAAGAAGCTAAAGGAGGTTAATAGCAATGCCTGATCCGTTCAGCGTTTGCTTCACCATTGTCAAGGTTGCAGGGTTCCTGCTTGCATTGACGGCTATAGGTTACCTTGTCTTCGATAATCTGATCCTTAGACAGCTCGGCAGAAGAACGGTGATCAGACTCGTTATAGATGGAAGGGTCAGCAAAAGGGAGATTGTAAGGCTGTTGGAGGAGAAAGGATATAAGGTTGTGAGGTGGAAGTAATGAGCTTGTTCGATCTTTATTTGATAAGTATAATCGCCTGTGGAGTATTCAATCTTTTATATGATATGGTTAAGTCGGCAGTTAAGAAGATGAAAAAGTGATTACTTTTTATTCTCCATTTTTGTAAAATTGCGAGATTGCGAAATTTCAACCTCGCTCGAATCGAAACTAATCCATTCGGTAATACCATCTTAGAGATGCTAAGAATAAGCGATATTCTAACTCCTTTCGCTCAGAAAAGCCTTTCTAACCGCTGTTATATAACAACCGCTCAGCTATATTATTACATTATATTATGTTATTACTATCGTAAAAGTCGATTTTTGCATTTTTAGATTTTCCCATTTTTCGGATTGCCTAAATTTTAATTTTTTAGTGGTTTCGGCTTGCCTAATCCCCCAGATTCTGGGGAATACACCAATCCTTCGGATTCCCCGAGATTAATATAATCGCTTTTATAATGAATAACGGAAAGTTATGAGAGAGGAGATCGGCTGCAGCTCCTGTATTGGTCCATTCGTTCCAGGATGCAGATGAGGTTATAAATTATAGCAGAACTCTGTTATAGATTATAAGCTCTGAAGAGCCTCCAGATGGTTATAAGCTATAAGTCTCGAGATTGGTGTTACCACAAGGGCTGAGGACGTCCTCGGCTTTGACAACCTTTAGTAAGAAGCTCTAAATTAAAAAGTTTGAATCTGGGAGACTTTAATTTTAGGAGAAAAAGTATCAGAATTTGTGTTCGATCCATTTCTCAAGAATAGAAGAAATTTTTTCTTCATCTGGCCACTCATTCTTGATACTTGATATAAAGTCATCTCTTAACTTTTCGTAGAGTCGGAAGAATGTGCCCTCATCTTCTGCAATAAGGACGTAACTACCTCCAACAAGTATAGCACCTGTCTCCTTAAAGAACGTAATTAGCAACCTATCGAGTTTCTCTTTAAAAGAATCTAGAACAGATGTTAGGAATTCAATTTTGTATGGACGTAATATCCTGCGAATGTCTTCTGCTATGGTAGTTTCTTCCTTAGTTTCCTCATTCAGAGTTCTAAAGAAGTCTTCAAGGAATACTTTCCTTTCGGGGTAGTGAAAGAGCACTCTGTCCCGAATATCCCTCATTGCATACTTTGAAAATCCTACAACGCATGATACCAACTCTACACCTTTATGAACAGTCTTCTCTATGGCAGATATTAGCCTATTTCTAAAGCTTTCACTGTTCAAAACGATCTCCCAGTCGGGTATTGTGTACGTACTGAATTCAACCGTGCATCCATAAATCCTCCTATAATGCTTATTATATATCACAAGCGTTGCAGGTAACTTATCAAGCGCTATTTGACTTTCATATCCTTCAACCTCTATTGGCTCTGGTAATTCGAGAACTCCATAAAACTTTAAAATTGCTTTTGAAACAACTTCCTCTGACATTCTATGAATCTTGGCTCTTATACTCCCAAAGTCCTCGGTATTCACTTCCAACTTACCACCTAACTCCTCAAGGTCATCATTTATCCAAAGATGATATCTATCCCTCTTAAATCCTATGTTGTATGAAAACTTGTGAGAATAATCTATAAGTCTTTCAAGCTTTTCAGTCTCAGTTAATCCAGTCCCCGTTATATTTAAGCGGAAAAGAATCGCCATTCCCAGTCCCTCCTAATCTCCTTCTCATAAACTATTCTAATCACAATCCCCCTCACACTAACTGGCCTTTTTGAACCCTTATAATACAGTATCCCCCCTCGCCCTATATCATACTTTGCAGATCGCGGCTTTCTTCTGATGATGATAAACGCTTTATCAACTGGCTCTCCTCTATCTTTTAATTGTTCAATTGTGGATTTTACCTGCTCTACCGCCCAATCCAGATCTGTGGACTTAACTTCCTGAACAAACCATTCACAACTTTTGTGATGCCCATACCCATCCGCGGTTGGTCTATTCGGATCTAAGCCAAATTTTTCTCTCAGATCAGCTGTCGAATATCTAATATCAATCGATGGTAATTTAAACAAACCCCTCTCACTCTTCTTAACCCTCACCCCCACACCCCCTCAAAACACTTAATACCTAAAACTTAAACCTTTCTAAAAAAATTGGTTGCTAAAACCGTTTTCGACGACGTCGTCAATATTTTTATCTCTCAAAGTCGAAAAAAATGGAGAAGGGAGTAGAGAGAAAACGGAGAGATGGGTCTCAGAAAAGGTTGATATTGCGGTATACAACAGTATACATATATAAGAGATACAGTTGTATACCATTCGATACAGATGTATGCAGTTTTATAAAAATCCTCTTTTCTCTTCTTTTCTTTATTACTCTTTTCTAAGAATTTTATTAGCTGAGTGAATTTAAGTAGGGTTCAACTTAGGTGAATACAGTTGTATACAATTTTTAGACCATCGCCTCCCTCCTCTTAAGGGCAGGTTCTACAACATCTCTATAAAATTGGTTTATTAAAATCCTAATGACTTCAGCATCGTGTTGAACTCCAAATTAAACATTTTTATAGATACGACCTCTAAAATCAACGAGTTTAACGAAAATAGCATTCTTCTCTTTATCGTAATCGAAAATAACTCTTAACTCACCTATTCTCATTCTGTAAGTTCTTTCACCTATCTTCTTTATATCCGCTCTAATAAGAGGAAATTTTTCAAGAGATTTTAGAACTCTAAGAACATTCTCTCGTCTTTTTTCATCGAGCTTCTCTAAGAATTTGATAACTCTCTTGTGTAGAAAAACCCTGTTCACTTCTTCATAACCTCCTCAAGAGGAACATAATCCTCCTCGGAAACTTCTTCCTCTACAAACCCCTTCTCATCTTCTCCCGGCTCTTCCTCTGGAATCAGATTCAATACAACCTCCTTGAGAATCTCCTCCAATTCCTCCCTTAAAACCTCCCTAACCGCCTCCTTTATAACACCTACCTCCATCAATACCCGTAAAACCGCAAAATATTAAACCCTTACTCGTTATTCCCTTTACGACGTTAAAACTGTTTCCAACGACGTTGTCAACGTTTTTATCTTTCAAAATCGATAAAAATTGGAAAGTGAGTTTGAGTGAATTGAAGATGTTGGTTGATGAAAAGTTTGGAGTTGTTGCATGCGGTTGCATGCTATATATATGGCATGCTACCGCATGCGGAGAGTTGCATATGTATGCAGTTTTATAAAAATCCTCTTTTCTCTTCTTTTCTCTTTTACTCTTTTCTGAGAATTTTATTAGCGGAGCGAATTTAAATAGACCTTAACCAAAGCTGATAAAGTTAATGAGATGGTGACGTTGCAAGCGTTTTAACCCCTTCTTACTTTCTTCTAAGGTCTACACCCTCATTTTTTCTATTAGATAGTGCTACTAAGAAAGTCGTAAAAGATGACTTTAACGACCATCCCCTATCTAAGTTGCTTAGACAATTTGCTAAACTAAGAAGATGTTTGTTGGTCGATTGTTGTAATAGTTGTTTGGAGTTAATATTTATTTATATTAACTTAATATTTATTTATATTAACTCGCTCCAAATAAATATATTAACAACAGTCTTCAGTTGTTATTAACCAACATCTAATCCTAAACAACTGTCAGGTTATTATATAAATCATTCTACAATTTCCAACTTCTTCTCTTTCTTGGCTTTCCATTCGTAAGCTAATTTGATAACTGCTTCAGCGACAAAGTCGGATTCTGAAGCAAAGTCACCGGAGCGTATAGCCTCTCTAATTAACTCTTTAATATTTCTGGATACATATCCAACAACTCTTTCCTTCCCCTTTTTCATGGCTTAACCATCTATATTTTTAGATTCTATCGTATATTCGTTCTCGTATCGATTTTAAAAACTATTATAGCTTTATTTTCCCAATCGATGTAGATAATGATTATAAAATGCTTACAGAAAGTCGCTAAGAAAGTCTCGCATTTCAATGCGGGGATGAATTAGGGGAGGTGGGTGGGGGTGGTTAGTGGTAGATTATTATCCTGTCAAAATCTTTAAATACCTCGAATGCACAATTTAAACTATGCAATTAAAATCGACGAGACATGCCAAATACTTGTGCAACTATCATTTCGTATTCATTCCGAAGTATCGGAAGTCAATTTTAGACAAGTATAAGGATGATTTAAAGGAGATATTTCATCGGATAGCTAAGAAGTGGGGATTTGAGATTTTAGCGTTAGAAATAATGCCTGATCACGTTCATCTATTTGTTTCAGCACCACCTAAGTATGCTCCTGCACAAATTATCAAAATATTCAAGGGTGCATCTTCAAGAGAGTTAGGTAGAAGATACCCAGAAGCAAAGATTAAGGGTTCAAGTCTATGGACAAGGAGTTATTTCGTAGCAACAGCAGGTAACGTTTCGACAGACGTGATAATGGAATATATCAAAGAGCAATACTTTAAAGAGGTTAAGAAGAATGATAAGTTTAGACTAAGACCTACTAAGGAGCAAGAGAAAGTTTTGTTCAGCTTATAGTTGATGAGTTATACAACGAGTTTAAGCGAATTTTAGGTTCAGCTACCACTCAACAAATCATAAGGAAGAATAACGAAGCTTGGAGAAGTTTCTTTGCTCTATTAAAGTTGCAGAAACAAGGTAAACTTCCTCCTCACATTCGCAAAATTTCTCCTCCCCGCTACTGGAAGGATAGGCTAAATGGTAGGAGAAAGTTGATGACGGTCATTCGGAATGATTGTTATAGGATTGAGGAGGTGGGAGGAAAGAAGTGGTTGGTCTTGCCAAAAGGTTTGAGGATTAGAATAACGGGAGAGATTAGATGGGTAGGAAAGCAGGGACGGTTGGAGATATTCTACGACGATTTAACGGGGAGGTGGTACGCATACCAATCAGTTAAAGTTGATCAACCAAGGCGTACCACCTCCCCAGAGAAGAGAGCTTTCGTCGATTTAGGAGTGATAAACATCATAACAGCTTGGATTGAAGGTGAAAAGCAACCCATCGCTTTCTCAGGTAAACCTCTCTTAGCAGATTGGTGGTATTGGACTAAGAAAATAGCATATTATCAGTCAATAGCTATGAGAGTGAACAAACGCTACACTACCAAAAGAATCAGAAAGTTCTATCGTAAAAGACAGTTAAGGTTCAGGCATGTGATAAACACTATTATCCACAGATTTGTTAAACTCTGCTACGATAAGGGAGTTGGCGAAATCATAGTCGGAGACATTAAGGGAATTAGACAGAACAACGATAAAAATAGCAAAGCAAATGCGATGATTCATAACTTCTGGAGCTTCAGATACATTATTGAAAGATTAAAGACTACAGCAGAAAACTTCGGAATTAAAGTTAAATTGGTTAAAGAAAACAACACTTCGTCGGTTTGTCCAAGATGCAGTTCTAAAAATTGCTATAAACGTAAGAGATTGTTCAAATGTTTGAGTTGCAGGTTGGAAGCTCATAGAGATGTAGTTGGAGTTATAAATATAGCCCGTGTCTCCCTCAACGGGAGAGACGGGTTTAACGGGGTGCTGGCACACCCCGTGCTTCTACGGGTTAGTCCCGTAGAAGCACAAACCTCCCCGCAAGGAATCCTCGCACTTTAGTGCGGGGAGGATGTCAATTGACAGGCTCTGGAACTTACTGAGAAGAGCGGAGGATGAGATGACGAAGATGGCGATAAAGCATGTGATAAATATCCTTGAGGAGGAGAAGCGTTCGATATGGTTTTCCAGTCTATGTAGGAAGGTTTTCAGGGGGGAGAGGGTAGGGATAACGGATTTAGACAAGATAATGGTAATAAATGGTAAAACTAAAGCTTTAATTGAATGGAAGTTCCGCAGGGAGGATTTCAGGAGGGTAGCAATGTTCAATGCTTTTCAGTTTATAACTTTGAGGGACTTAGCTAAGAGATCTGGTTTTCCTCTTTACTATATAGTTGAGATGAATGAATATGGTGATAGGTGGTTTAGAGTGGTTGATGTTGGGGATGTGGAGTTTCGGGTTAGGAGGCTCGGGAACGGACATAGTAAAGATTTTTATGTTGTAATCGATTTAGATAAAACTATTTTAATGAATGAGCTTGAATTTAAATTGTGGTTGAGGGAGGTGATGGTGTGATCTACCATTACATTGCGAGCCACATAGTAAACAATTTAGCAGGGGAAGACATCAGCAGTATAATGGCGTATAAAAGAGGACATGACCGTAATCTCGAGAAAACGACTGTTTATATTTCGAAGGACAATAAAGAACTTGCGATGCGTTTAGGCATTAATCTTTCAGCTTTTTTTGACTATTGTCTTGAGAGGTTGTTACAGCATTTGATGGGTTGGCAAATAACGCCGGGGGTGGGATTTGAACCCACGAACCCTTACGGGCAGGGGATCTCGAGTCCCCCGCAGTGGCCAGGCTCTGCAACCCCGGCTCGATTTATTGTTTCGGAGATGAGAAGATAAACCTTGCCCTAAATCAATATCATCACGATGTGCAGTATCGCCAATATGATTAGTATGTCCAAAACGATCTTCAAAAATTTCTTCAGATTTTCGCCGTAAAATGATGGAGGTCTACTGGAATTTACCCACTTCAGTTCGTCGTAAGCCTTCGCCGTTGGAATCATTTCATCAGTAATGTATCCTCTCTCCACCAACCTTCTCAGAACCTCGTTTACAGTCAATTCGGGAATTCCGCAGAACTTGGATATCTCCTCCACCCTCCTCTTTCCCAGTAACACAGCTTCGAGAACGTCTCTTTCAAGTTCCGAGAGCATATCATCCACGCAGTAACATTCTGATTATTACGAGCACGGCTAAGAGCGCCGCCGAACCCACAACGACTCCCGCTCCCTCCTTCCTACTCAATGGAGTCGGTGTGGGCTTTACGATTTTGGTCGAAACATTCGTTTTACCTTTCGCGAAGAATATCTTCATCAAACCGGTTCCGACGATCTGAACCTTATAGCTTCCTTCAGACTTCGGGACATATTCGAAGGATATAGTCTTCTCCTCATCCGTCTTCAACTCGATCTCCTTGCTGAAAACGACCTGATCGTTCACCTTCACCTCCACCTTCCCCTTCCCGCTTCCACCTATGTTCCTAACCTTGAAAGATATCTTCACAGGAGTTCCAACATCCGCTATGAACTTATCGACGTTCAGATCGGAGTAAACGAACCTCGGAGCGACTTTAGTCTTAACCGTTATCGTTACGACCTTGTTGACGTTCAAGTCGTAGAACGTCTTGTAAAGTTCATCTGAAAACCTCAACCCGCTCCAGTTCTCCATGCCAAACGCCTGACACTCTATCTCCCCAACAAGATCTTTCCAGTAGTCCGTGTTATCTATGACGAGAACCCCGTGGTTTTTGAAGAAGAACGACAATTCTTTCAGATCTGGAACGTTGTGCCCAACATATATCAGAACGTTCACACCGCTCAAGTGGTAGATGTCTCTCACGCCGAGATAATTAACTGGAGCCTTGGTCTTCTTTTTCACGTATTCCAAAAGCTTTGGCAAAACGATTTCCGCTCTCTCGTCGCTTCCCTTTAGCAACGCAACCGAAATAGTTCCATACTTCACGTATTTTATGTAGGCAAACGCCAAAACGTTCGTCAGAAATCTTTCCGCGGATTCCCTGTTCATCACGTAACCGCCCTTATCGAAAACCTCTACGGCTTTTTCTACATTACCATCGTTCGTCTCGGAAATTCCTACACTTCCCAAAATATAATCGTTTGGAGAGTAGATTATCATTCCGTTGCATATCTTTCCGACGAGTATGTTCCTATCGTAGAGGAGAGGTTTTATGAAGATAGGAGGAGTGCTGTCGAACTTGACGTGTTTGTCGAAGGCCACAACCTCTATCGTGTGCGTTCCCTTTGGAAGGGGCGGAACCTTGAGGCCTATTCTTTTGACCTCGTAACCCTTAAGCACCACCTCTTTAGTATCGACGAGCTTTCCGTCCACCTTCAAACCAACCTTAATCTTTCCTCCTTTGTCGTAGTTGTTTAGAATAGAAATCTTAAGCTCGTTCGGAACGTTTACCGGAAGAACTTTAGATTCGAACTGGGAGTCGAATATCACGAACCTGTTGGGAGGAATCGTGTCCGCGTTTGAGTAGACGTAAAACGTTATTTCCTTGACGACGTAGGGGGCATCCTTTCTGCTTATCGTCTTTATCACTCCACCGCCCGATGCGGAGAATATGTCGTATCTCGTGTAGCTCTTCAAAACCGCCGTATAATTCAAGACGTCGAAGGCGTAAGCTTCTATGATGTATTTGCCGTCGAGCCAAGCCTTATCTATCGGAATTTTTATTACGTCGTAAACGTGATCGTAATAGCCAAGTTTCCGGATCTCATCCACCTTCTTATAGACCACATAACCGTTCGGATCCTTCACGAATACGACGAAATCTATCGCTACCGCTCCCGCGTTTCTGTTTAAGTTTCCAACCGCCAAATACAACTTCAGAGTTTCTCCCTGCTTGAAAACATTGTTCCATCTCGGAACGTATTTTCCGTAATCGTAAACATAAGTAACTATCTTAGCATCGAAGTCCGTGGGCGATATGGCATAGACGGGAATTATTATGAGCATTAGGATTAACGTTAAGACCGCAATTCTAACCATCGCAATCATCTATGATGAAAGAAGATATATATTTTGTCATTGTAGTTGATGATGAAAATGCCAGTAATAGCGATATGCTCGGGCAAGGGGGGAGTCGGTAAGACGACGGTTGCAGCGAACCTATCCGTAGTTCTATCCAAATTCGGAAAGACGCTCGTCATAGACTGCGACATAGCGTTGCCAAACCTACACACCTTTTTCGGAATAGAAGATCCACTCGTATCTTTATTGGATGCACTGAGAGATATAAACTATTTGGAGGACGCAATTTACAGAATTAGAGCTAAAAACGTCGGTAAACTCGATCTTATTCCGGCTTCCACTTCAGTTAAGGCTCTGGAGGAGATAGACATGAACAAGCTCAAGGATATAATCGAAAGCCTTAAACATGATTATGACTTTATATTGTTGGATGTAGCCGCTGGATTGAGCAAATACGCGATAATACCAATGCTGGCATCGGACAAGATATGCATAGTCGTGAATCCCGAGAAAACAGCCATATCCGATGCGCATAAGGTTAGAAAAATCGCGGACATCTCCGATATACCCGTTAGGGGAGTTGTGATGAACAGATATAAGGGTGAGAAGAAGATGGTCGACTACGCTGAAAAGGCAATAGGCGCTGAGATAATAGGCATAATAAGAGAATCCAAGCTGATAACCGAATGCTGGAGGGAGGGAATTCCCGTCACGATAAAAAAACCCGATGCAAAGGTTTCCAAAGACTTTCTGCTTCTGGCCAAAAAGATAGTGGGGAGCAGGGTTGAGGTAAAGCCGTTCGGGAAGCTGAGATTCATGTTGGGTTGGTGATGGACGTGGAAGACGACAAGAAAGTTATAGATGCGTTGCTCGACGATGATGAATCGTTCATAATTAGGAAGAAGGATAAAATAGATGAGGTAGTTAAGAGTATCCGCAAGTCCATAAAAAAGAGATCGATCGATGAAGAGCAAAAGGAAGAGGCAGTAGTCGAATCTAAACCCGAAATTAAACATACGCTTAAATACGAACAGCCGTATCTGTCGGACGTTGAGATAAACGTTCTGAAAGCTGTAATGAGGTTTGGGGGAAACGTCAGGAGGATATCCAAGGTAACGGGGTATCCAGATATAGTTATAAGTAAGGCGATCGAAAAGCTCGTAGAAAAGGGATACTTGGACGAAAACCTGAACGTTGCGGAAAAGGCCATACCCATAGCGAGCGTTCCCGATGAGGAGAAGAGCATAGGTGTAAAGATCGTAGACATAGCCATAATCATAACAGCGATAGTTTTTGTCGTGTCGACTCTGATCTATCTGGGACTGATCTGAGCAAATTTTAAATAACGGAATCTTTTGGATACGTTGGGTGATCGCCATGACGGAGCACGTGGTCTATGTGGGCAACAAGCCGGTAATGAACTACGTTCTCGCAACGTTGACGCAGTTCAATGAGGGTGCGGAGAAGGTTGCAATAAAAGCGAGGGGAAGGGCAATAAGCAGGGCTGTGGATGTGGCGGAAATAGTCAGGAACAGATTCTTGCCAAACGTTACGGTGGAGAGCATAAAGATCGACACCGAGGAGCTCGATTCCGAGCAGGGTAGGAAGGTGAACGTATCGACGATAGAGATCGTTCTGGCTAAGACCTCGTCTTAAAAACTTTCTATTGGCCTTGTTTTTCTTAAATCCTCTTCTATATCTAATATTTCCCTAGCATACCTTCTACATATCTCCACCGCTATACCCCTTACGTCCTCCACACCCATCTCCTTAAGCGACGCGTATCCGTTCGGGCTTTCGATGTTAATTCCTAAGTGTATTTTCGCGGAAATGGGGGAAATAGTAGCTATACTGACGCTGAGTTTTTTACCGTTCCAGTATAGGTCGTCCCCCCTCCTCTCCAAAGTCGGATCTATTACGTCCTTAGCTATCGAAACAAGAAGTCTCTGTCTCGTGTATACGAGCCTTAAACTAACCTCATCGAAGTGCTCTACGATAAAGTGAAGCATTAGAGGTGAATATATTGAATATCCGGAAAGGTAATCCTCGTAATCGACCATGTGTTCCTTCCTAACGTTGCACGGCCCTACGAAGGAGACTATACTATCTTCCTTAATACCGAAAATACCGTATGCCCAGAGAGATTTCAACTGAGAACCATCGTATTCGATTATATCTTCTATGAATATCCAGTCCATATCCCGCAACAGTATTAAAACGTATTTAAGAATTTTGAAATATTAACAACTTTCGACTATTTTCAAAAGCTTAGCTCCCCCTATCTCGCTTAGCTCCGCCTTCATGTATTGATCGCTCAAAGCTTTCAGCGTTTCGTTGTCTCCCTGAATCATTACGGATATGAGAGAAGCGTTCGCTCTCCTCAACTTCCTCGAAAGATCCTGAACTACATCCTCCCCGTCGGTTATTATTACTACGGTGTTCGTGTAATCGGACAGCCCCCTCTCGATTATATCGTCTAAAGCGGTGGAGATCGCGTTAGTTATGTCAGTCCCGCCGTTGGACTTCACCTTCAAGATGGCATCCACGACCTCCTCGGGATCGTCGAGAGGTCTGTCCGAAGGATAAACCCTCGTGTCGAAGAATCTCAGGAAATATCTCCTCTTCTTCGTCATGGCCATCCTATACAAAGCCATCGCTACGGATCTCGCCCATACCGTCTTTTCTCCGTGCATCGAACCGCTGTTGTGAACGACGTAACCGTTAGCTATGAAGTGATGATCCTTTTCGAGGACTATGTCATACACTTCGGTCTTTCCGGCATATCTTATCTCGGTCACGGGAACAAGCATAAACCTTTTCGTGTAAAACCTCGACTCGTATCCGATTTTCTCCGTTAACCTATAACCGATCCCAAAGATCCCGCCGTCAGGCCTTAAGATACGAGCTTTACTGCCGAAATGATATCTTCTCAGAAGAGGCATAAACAAGCAATCACCAACCCTTATATCCCCAGCAAAAGTCTCGAAAATTCTCCCGTTGCGGTAAATCGGAACTACGTGATTCTTCGTCATCTTAATGCTGTTGAACGGAGTTCTAATTTCCAGCACATCTTTATAATCCTTCTTTACAAATAAAACTTTAGCATAACTGAGTTTAGGCTCCAACCTCTCAACTTCATCATAACTCCCCAAAACCACATTGTAAAACCTTCTCCTTACCCTATCGAACCTAACGGATAGGACTTCGTCCCCCACTTTAACGTCTTTAATGGGAACAAGTTCCCCACTCCTAAGAGGTATCAACGTCTCGCCGTCCAAGCACTTGTCTATCAGTATGTAATACGCCCCTTCAGCCACGCTCAACTTTTCCCTCATCAGAAATCCTTCTCCGGTAAGCTTTTTCAAAAACAGTTCCTCCGGCAGAGCTATCTCCCTCGGCAAAGCCCTTTCCACTCTCTTCGTAATCGCGTATCCCGAAAGCTCGTCCCCAAACCTTCCCCTCCTCTTGAGTATCTTCGAAGCCTTCGGAACATATTCAGACAGCCTCTTCGACATCGTAACTATTTCCTTCATGAACTTGACGTAAAGCATGTGTTCGGCCAGATCCAAGACCTTCTTGAAAGTTCCGGCCTCCTTTCCGGCCTTCTTTCCCCCTATCAACTCCCTTATCTCGTTCGCGTTTTTCGTTATTTCCTCAGCCTCCCCCACCGCATAATCGAGTATGATTCCGAGCTCTCCGGCATCGGCGATTGCGTAAACGGCGTTTACGATTTTAGATTTAACTCTGGCATCCGGATTCATCAGCTGGGCGAGCTCCAACTCTCCGATGAGCCTTCCCAAAATCTTGCCTACGATGGATTTAGCCAGCGCTATGCTGTAAACGAGGCTCATCTCATCGTCCAAAGTCGTTAACATCTTCACCCTCTGATACCTCTCGTCGCTCATGTAATCCTGCAGAAACCTCCTGACCTCCTCAAGAACCTCGTCTTCGTTTCTGTTCCTCAGAAAGGGATAGAGAGAGTAGTGAAGGAAGTAACAGTCCGTGGCTATTATCTTAACGTGCTCGCAACTGTCGTATATCGCCTTAATTTCTTTGGGCAGATGGCCCCCTATCCTCTGGGCGACGAGAGAATAGACGAAATCCCTGTTCGTTACGTTTATGAGGTTGTTCTCCAACATCATTCTCCGAACAACTCGGCCTTCTTCTTCTCCAAAACGTCCTTAGCCCTACTTATCGCCTGCCTCAACTGTCTCGTGTATGGGATGAGGCGTGGATTTTGTGGAATCTCGGCCATAACAGTCGAAGCTCGCTTGTAAACGGCTGAAAGCATCTTCAACTCCTCCATACCTCCCCCAACGCTCGCGTTCAAAGCGTTCTGAAGTTCGGCGGTAACCACCTGAATCTTCTGAACGTGCTGGTAGAAACTGCTCAAGCCCAGTTCGAGTATCACCTGATCCACCTTCTTCAACTCGTCCTCATCGTGGACGGCCGAGAACTTCAGTGCTTCCGCGAGAGAATCCAAGCTCACGTTTTCCTCACCGTAAACTACCGAGATAGCCGAAGCTGTCTTGAGAACCTTTATCTTCCTCCTGTCCGAAATCCTAACACCCCTCTGCCTCAGAACCGCCAAAGCTTCGATGTATTTCCTTATCAGCGTCGAGTTTTTGGTTATATTTCTAAATCTCTCGTTGACCATCCTCTGGAGCTCCTTAACGTCTTCGACGCTCATCAGCGTAGGAGCCTCCGGATTGCCATCCAACAGAATTCCCTTCTCTATCAGTTCCTCCCAGGAATCCTCCGAAACGCTCTTGACGAAACACCTGATCGTCAACCTATCGTAGAACGGCATATCCTCTACATCCGTGCTTATCTCGTTGCTTGCGGTGTATAGAGCGAGCATCGGGAGTTGGATGTATGTTCCGTCGCTGAATATACGCTTGTTGAGAATTATGTCGAGGAGTATGTTTCTTATAGCGGAAGAAGCTTTGAATATCTCGTCCAAGAAAACTATCTCCGCCTCAGGAAGCTTACCTTCCGTCCTCCTAACGTATTTTCCCTCTCTTAAAGCGTTTATGTCCAAAGCTCCCAAAAGCTCGTCCGGTTCCGTAAATCTGGTTAGGAGGTAGTAGAAGTATTTCGCATCTATCATCTTGGCCAACCTTTCTATTAGGGCGGTCTTGGCAGTCCCTACCTCTCCGACCAATATTACCGGCTCACCCGAAAGCAAACCCGAAAGCACGGCCGTTATTTCTGCTTCCCTTTGAACGAACGTTTCAGCCAGCTCGAACTTGAGATCCGCAAGCTTATCCTCAAGCATCCGACTATCACTCAGTCTAACATATCTTAACTTTTTGGGTTGGTGAAAAAGGCTCTCCAGATCTTATCCTTCAGGTGGTGGATCGTCTTTACGGCCTTTCCCTTCCCTCCGACCATCTCCTTCCCATCCACCAGAGCTATTCCTACGGCCAAGGGAGTCTTCTTTCCCTCAACAACGACGTAAACGAAATCACCCTTTTTGATGCTCTCGTCCGCCTCGACTATTCCCGGTTTCATGACATCCGCACCGTTTATTATATGGGGCATCGCCCCCTCGTCCACCACTACCTTCCCCCTCGAAGGCTTGAACTTCAAGAGGGCATAGACTGTCAGATAGAACCTCCCCTCGTGCTCCAAGATCATCGGTTCTCCATCTACCAATATTACGACTTTTCCGTCGATTTCGACTCTTTCCATATCCCCCTTCAGCTCTACCCCGGTTTCTTCCGCGATCATCTTAGCTATACGTTTCGACTCCTTCTTCCTAAGCATGTGCCTCTTCATGCCCTCCCTCCGATATTTTTAAATATTCAAGCGGTGACCGAAGATAAAAGCCTTTTTGGAGGAGAAACCATGTCAAAAAGACCTCTGGACGTCCTAAACAAGGCGTTGCGGACTCCCGTGCTCGTGAGGTTAAAGGGAGGTAGGGAGTTCAGGGGAATACTGAACGGATACGACATCCACATGAATTTGGTGCTCGAAGATGCCGAGGAGATTCAGAACGGGGAAGTCGTCAGGAAGTTGGGAAGCGTTATAATCAGAGGTGACACGGTAGTTTTCGTATCTCCCTCGCAGTAGGTGATGTGAGATGTCGGACGGAACGGCCGCGATGGGAAAAAGGGGTAGGAAGATAGTTCACATAAAGTGCAGAAGGTGTGGTAGGGTTTCGTTCCACTGGAGGAAGGGATACTGCGCCGCATGCGGTTTCGGAAGGAGCAAGAGGCTTAGGAAGTTCAACTGGCTTAAGAAGAAAAAGAAGAGCAATTAAATGTGCGGCGTAGTCGGAGTTTACTGCGACGACGAAACAATTACGTCGAAAATAGTTTACTTCACGCTCTACTCCCTACAGCACAGAGGGCAGGAGTCTGCGGGAATGGCTATATTCAGCGATGGGGAGGTGAGGTTGCACAAGGGGATGGGGCTCGTCACCGAGGTTTTCGGCGGGGAGATTCTCGACAAGCTTAAGGGCAACTGCGCCATAGGACACGTGAGGTATTCTACGACGGGAGAATCGAGAATAGAGAACGCACAGCCCATACTGGTGAAGTCCAAGGCCGGTTATCTGGCCGTAGGTCACAACGGGAACTTGGTAAACTACGCCCAGCTTAGGGCGATGCTCGAAAACGAGGGGAGGATATTCGTAACGAATTCCGATACCGAAGTGATAGCCCAACTTTTATCGGCGTTTCTGATGAAGTTCGACATCGTCGAATCGCTGAGGCTTTTGCAGGAAAAGCTGATCGGCAGTTTCTCCTTGACGATTCTCTTCAACGACGTTTTAATCGGTTACAGAGACGCTTTGGGATTCAGGCCTTTATGCGTAGGAGAAACGGAATTCGGTTACGTCGTCGCGAGCGAAACCTGCGCTTTGGACGCGGTTGGAGCCGATAAGATTAGGGACGTAAGGCCAGGGGAAGCGGTTATTGTGGACAGAAACGGCATAGAATTCGTTAGGATTGCGGAAAGCAAGAGATTGGCGAGGTGCGTTTTTGAGTTCATATACTTCGCGAGGCCCGATTCCGTAATAGATGGTGTGAGCGTTTACAGGGCGAGATATAGGATGGGCGAAATTCTTGCAAGAGAAAGTCCGGTAAACTCTGATTTGGTTTCCCCCGTTCCCGACAGCGGAACTACCGCTGCGATAGGATTTTCGAGGGAATCGGGATTGCCATACATGGAAGCGCTCATAAAGAACAGATACGTCGGCAGAACCTTCATAATGCCGGAACAGAGGCTAAGAGAGGTATCCGTCCAGCTTAAAATTAACGTGGTTAAGGAGAACGTCGAAGGAAGGAGCGTCGTTCTCGTGGACGACAGCATAGTGAGGGGGACTACATCGAGAAAGATAGTGGACATGGTGAGAAGGGCCGGGGCGAGGGAGGTTCACTTCAGAGTCGGAAGTCCGCCGATAATAGCCCCGTGCTACTTCGGAATAGACATGTCGACGAGGGAGGAGTTGATAGCGAGCAACAAAAGCGTCGATGAAATCAGAGAAGCTCTCAACGCGGACAGCTTGGCATATCTTAGCTTGGACGGTTTGCTTAAGGCGGTGGGATTTAAGAGGTGTGAGCTCTGCTTAGCCTGTTTAACCTCCAAGTATCCCGTTCCCGTTCCTGGAGAAAAGACGGAGCCACTCAGTTAGCGTAAAACTCATCACGGTTCAGGGGCGGGAGTAGTCATCATCGCGGCGTTAGAATTTTGCCGACGGGATTTAAATGAATTTGGATGTCTGGCTGAAAGAGTTCTACCCGAAAATTCTCTCGGATTTCGGTTTCAGCGAAGACGAAGACATTAAATCCGCGAAGATTCTATACGAATTGGGAAAGGACAAGCTTTTGGACTGCTCGATTTTAAGTAATAGAATCGCCGGCAGAGATGTCGTCGTTATCGGAGGAGCGGTGGGCGAGAAAGATGTCGAAGAAATCCTAAGGCCCAATTGGGTGAAGATCGCGGCCGGAAAGAGCATTCTAAGACTGAAGAGATTTATGCCCGAATTCGTTCCAGACGTCCACGTTACTGACATGGAAGAACCGGACGAAATCTTGATCGATCTCGAAAGGAGGGGATGCATATTGGTTCTGCACGCACACGGCGACAACGTGGACAGAATTAGATCCGTCGTTCCGAAGCTGAAGAGATTCGTGGCGACGACGCAGTCGAAACCCCTCGGTAGGATATACAACTTCGGAGGGTTTACGGATGGAGATAGAGCGGCCGTAATTGCAAAGACGTTCGAAGCCAGAAAAATAAAGCTCATAGGATTCGATTTCGAGAAAGCGGAGGGAAAAAAGCTCAAAAAGTTGAAGTGGGCCGAGAGGATTCTCAAGTTTGAAGGGTTGCTTTAGAGTAGGCCCTCACCAAAAGCTTTCCGGCCTTCGTGACGCTCTTCTTACCGAGCAAGCCGACCGCTCTCAAAAGTTTCAGGCTCTTCTCTATCTCCTCCTCGCTCATCTTAACCCTGCTCTTCAGGAATTCAATCTCGTCCGTCTTGTAGTTTCTCTCCTCCTTCTTCTCCCTCCATAGTCTGTTGAAGAAATCGATGTTTTCGACTATCGCTCTGAGAACTTCGAACGTCGTCGGAGTTATAGCAAAGGCTACGTTCATGAGCTCCTTCGTTTTGGCGTATTCCACCACATCCTTCATAATCCTTCCGAGGGGTGTAAGCTTTACCGCCTTGTTCTGTAGCTCAACGACATATCCCTTGCTCTCCGCCTCGCCTATCGCCCTCTCTATCTCGCCGTCACCCGCATATTCCCTTACCACTTCCACGAGGTCGTCCTTCAAAACGTAACCCCTCCTCGGAGTCTTAGCGAGTATAGCGACATCGAATTTCGTGAGGTAGGGTTTCCTATCGATGGATTCGGTCAGTTCGAGCAGGAACCTTCCCTTCTGCGTTATTCCCATCTTGACGAGCTCCTCCTCCTTGGCCCTAACCACCCACTCGTATATGGGAACGTCTCCGGCTTTTGGGAAAGTCAGAGCCTTCATTCCGTCCACGGAAACCACTCCGTAATCAATTACCCTCCTACCCCATCCCGTGAGCCAGTATGTCTCCTTTCCCTTGACGACATCCCTCCTCACGAAATCCTTGGATTCGAGGATGTGCAGGAGCTCTCCGGCGTTCTCCGATCCCGACCTCTCCCTGATTTCAGAATAAGTCGGAAGGATGTCCGGAGAGTTCGAATGAATTTCTTCTATCTTAGCCACGACCCTAAGAATCTTCAGCTCTTCCTCTGTGACGTATATGGGATAAACTGGACTCTCCCTGACTCCGATAGATTCGTAGGCATCGGCCACGACTTTTCCTAAGTCGGTAACTCCCACATCATTCCTCAGACCCATTTCTTCGAGTTCGTCCAATTCCCTATTCTGCCTCAAAGCTCTGAACTCCCTCCCCCTGACGAATATCGGCCTGTCGAGTCTTTTTACCATCTTCGCCATGTTTAAGAGGTATTCGTGAGTTTCAGTCGTTGAAAAAGCTTTACCCTGAGTTTTAGGAGATATCAACAGAATTCTCATAGCCTGAAGTGCGTTTATCACGTTTTCTCCGTAGCCTACTCTTTCCTTGTAAGCTACGAGCTCCTCAAAAGTTCCCATCTTTGGCATCCCCGCGACGAAGTCCAAAAGCTCCTTAGTTACGAGCAAGTTAGGATGCGTGCCGTAGTAAACGTTCAAAACGACTCTACCGATTTCCGTAAGCTTTCCATCTTTAGCGAGGCCTCTCTCCTCAAGAACTTTCGACCACTCTTCCGGAATCCATCCCGTCTTCTGAAGTAGTTCGAGCATCTTGACTATCTCGGTATCGACGAAGACGTCCGGAATTTCGTCCAACTTCAGCTTTAGTGCAACTCCGAGCATCTTGCTTCCCGCTTTAGTGAGTCGGAACTTTCCGTCAGTCTTATCCACGAAGTTGAGAACCCTCAGTTCGAGCAGAGTTCCACTTTCCACATCCTTCCCTTCTTTCAGATCGATCAAAGCTCTGAGGTGTCTTACTTTGACGAACATGCCGACCACCTCAGCTTACGAACATCGCCAAAGCCTTATCCGCTTTCTGAGCTATTTCGAGTTCGAACATCGCGATGGTAGGGAGAAGCCACGAAATTCTATACCTCGGCTTCATCTCCTTGTCCTCCCCGTAATAGGCGAGAGCAATCCTCCCGAATCCGGCTTCCTTTTCGACATCTTTGGCAGTTCTCAGGAACTTCCTCGCAACTGTGGGGAGCTCCTCGAACGGAACGGGTTTACCCTCCTGTCCCCTCTGCTTCACGAACTCGATGCATATTCCAACGTTCCTCATGTATGAAACGAGCTGGTTCAGCTTGTTCTTCTTGAAGAAGGACAGTATCAGCGAAGCCGCCGGAACCCTGAGTATCTCCAAGTTCTCCTCACCCTCCCTAAGCTGGCAGACGATGTATGCTCTGCCGTCGTAGCTCTCTATGTGGGCGAAAAGCTTCTTGTTCTTCGGAAGTTCACTCAAAATTTCCGAAACCTCGTATTCCACGCCTTCCACGGTGTATCTATCACCGACCTTTCTCCTACCGGTTTCGGCAGTGAAGTATGTGTCCTTTCCTCCGATCTTACCCCTTATCAAGTCGAATCCCCACCTCTTGAGCTCCTTGAACTTGAACTCCCTCTCCTTCTCCGGACTTCCGAGTGTTTCAAACACGAGAGTGTTCAACGCCTGAAGCTCCCTAAGTCTGTCGATGCTCAAGATCACCACCTCCACGATTTGTGAAGATTTAGTTAGATCAAACAGTATATAAATTTTTTCGGTATTTTCTCCAAAATGTTTCGAGATCTCAAAGTGAGAGATCCCAAGAATTTTAATTTGAATTTAGTATAATTCATTAAATTATTAGATATTTATTGCTTAAGATTTATTTAGTTTGACGGAGGATCTCCCAAATTTTATCGATGTCTTTGACGTGCAAAAACCTTATTCCGGCTTTTTCCGCAGAAATTCTGTCGAATTCCGAATCGCCTATCATGACGCCGTCCGAAACGTTGAGCCTTTTCAACGCGAGAAGAATAGGTTCGGGATTGGGTTTGCCCTTCCTAACGTCGTCCGCCGTGATTATGACGTCGAACTTCCAGCCGAACATCTCGACGATCTTTTCGACGAAGTATCTGTTTGATGACGTAACGAGGGCGTTCGGATAATCGCTCAACTCTCGCAAAAGCTTCGATGCCGGTAAAGGCTTTATGAATTCGATGTTCGACAGCATGAACTCCCTCCTAATCCTTCTGACTTCCTCCACCTCCTCCTTCGATAGATCCGGGAATACTTCCCTCATTATGTCCTCGTATTTCATTCCGAGCCTCTTTCTAACCTCAAAAGCGTGTTCGGGCTTTATAGGATATCCTATTCTCTCTAAGGCGTAGATGAACGATCTCACTCTGAGCTCGGTCGTGTCTATCAGGGTTCCGTCCAGATCCCACAAAATCGCGAATCCCTTCATGACTATCACTTTAATGGTGGGCACGCCTCGGGTCGACCCGTCCGAACGGAAAGCAGTCCGGTCCGGCCTCTCCTCCCCGAACCCCCGAGAGCGCCGGTCGTCCGGGGTAAGCCTGCTCCCTTCCGGGCCTGGGCCGGTCCCCCCGGCAAACACGGCGGGACATCCCTCCAGATGTCCCAACCGTGACCGCCGACCCCTCGGGACGGGGACTCTACGAGACCGGACCGGACTGTGATTTTCCGTCGGACGGGCCTTCCCTCGGCTTCGGCCCCCGCATATCGACGGTTTCGGGTTACAGGGGACGCCGAACCCCCCGGCCTAGCCCACCGTTTTACCTCTCAACGGGAGAGTATTAAAGTTTTTTGAACCGACAGATTAAACCTCGGAATGTGTAAAATTCGAATATGAAGTGTGAAATCTGCGGAAACGACGCTACGACGATCTGTCCAAGATGCTACAGATACATATGCGAGAACTGTTTGGATCCAACCACGGACTACTGCATAGACTGCTCGTCGTTCAAAAGGGCTCAAGAAGAAGATTATATTAGATTCGTCGAGAGCTTGAGGAGGAAGATCGAGTTCGTGGAGAGATCCATGGAGAGATGCTTCGAATGTCCCCTGCTCAAGGACGAAATCATGAGAAGCATGAGGATTTTAAAGGAGTTGGAAGTGACGGCAAAATCGGTAGGATTCGAAAACCTTTACGACAAAATTTTGAGCATAAAAGACAGAGTGCGGAACATCGGAATAAACTATCTCGTTAAATTCAAAATGAAAACGCTTAAAAATAAATAAATTTTATATATCTCTTAGCCGTTGGTAACGATTAAATACAACCTCCTCAAAAGTTTCAATCGTGGCAGGGTTGAGAAGACTCGTGCTGGACGTTTTAAAGCCGCACGAACCGAGCAACGTGATCTTGGCTTTGAGGTTGAGCGAGGTCGAAAACGTGGAGGGTGTTAATCTGAGCCTTTCGGAAATGGATCAGAACACCGAAACTCTGAAGATCACGATAGTCGGAGACAACATGGACTTCGAAAAGATAAAGAAGGTGATTGAGGATTTGGGAGCGGTAATCCACAGCGTCGATGAGATAGTTGCGGGAAAGACGATAGTGGAGAGGGTGAAAACCGAGCAGGATTAAAATTCCAGCGCTTCCTTTATGGC
This sequence comes from Archaeoglobaceae archaeon, assembly GCA_026986375.1. Classification (GTDB taxonomy): domain Archaea; phylum Halobacteriota; class Archaeoglobi; order Archaeoglobales; family Archaeoglobaceae; genus WAKM01. The sequence continues at coordinate 69,508 of JALSOQ010000005.1, read as the reverse complement.
GATCGGAATTTTCCCAATCAGGTCGGTTGCTGTGTAGTTGTATCCGAATTCGTCGAAGCATAGCTCTCCCGCTCTTCCGTTAACGAAGGCCGATGCGCATGCACTCCAAAATGCATCGCTCAGAGCTAAGAATGCCCCGGCAATTCCCGCCAAAACGTCTCCGGTTCCACCGACTGTCATCCCCGCATTCCCGCTCCTGTTCACCTTAACCCTGTTACCGTCCGTAATTACGTCCTCCTTTCCCTTCAGAAGGATCACGGCGTTGAGCTTTTCTGCGACCTTCTTAGCATTCTCCAAGCTGGCGTCCAAGCCAAATACTCTCTTGAATTCCCCGGCGTGCGGAGTTAGAATGCATTCCACATTCTCGGGAACATCCGAGATTAAACCGTCGGCGTCAAGCACCGCTTTACTTACGTGCTTCAGGAATTCCGCTACGAATTCCTTGAACTCTTCGTTTTTGCCAACTCCCATGCCCAGAACCGCAACGTGATGCTTCCTTGCGATTTCCACAATCTCATCCAAGTGTTTCGGAGTTATGGCGTCCCCCTTAACCTTTCTAACGATCAGATTGGGCGAAAATGAGGCTACGATTTCGTGTATGCTCTCCGGAACTATCAGAGTTACTATGTCCGCCCCCGCATAATAAGAAGCTAAAGCCGCCAAGGCGGGGGCTCCAGTGAATTCCCCTCCACCTACCACCAAAATCCTGCCGTGATTTCCCTTATGCCCCGTTTCGAACCTCCTGTAAGTTGCTTTAACGTCTCCCGGTCCGGTGAGGATTTCGATCTCCTTAGGAATTCCTATATCCTTAACTATAAGCTCTCCAACGATCTCCTTCGCCTTAAGCAACCCTGGCTTGGCCTTGTGGAACGTGATCGTGAAATCGGCCTTAACGGCGGTATCGTATTCTCCCGTATCTGGATTTAAGCCAGTGGGCACATCTACTGCGAAAACGGTAGCTTCTGAATCGTTTATAATTTCTACGGCTCTTGCGTAAGGCTGTCTGAGCTTTCCCCTTACGCCGGTGCCGAGCATCCCGTCCACGATTACATCGGCGTCGATCCCTACCAGCATCGTCGAGTCCCTGACCTCGAAAACCTTGAATCCGGCGTTTTTGAGTATTAAAAAGTTCTTCATCGCTATGTCAGTCCTTATTTCTTTGGCGGATCCCATCAAGTAGATCTCGACTTCAAAGCCTTTCAGAAACCTTGCAGTAACGAAAGCATCCCCCCCGTTGTTCCCCAAGCCGGCGAATACGGCGACCTTGCACGGTTCGAACCTCTTGACGATCTCCTCCGCCACCCCCCTTCCGGCGTTCTCCATCAGCTGAAGCCTCGATAAACCGTAATATTCGCAGTTGGTATCTACAACCGCCATCTCAAGCGAGGTTATTACGTCCATTCCACATTCCTCCTATAAACGGAGGCGGAAGAAAATTGTAAGAGTGGGCTCGCCCGGATTCGAACCGGGGACCTTCGCCTCGTAAGGGCGACGTCATAACCCCTAGACCACGAGCCCCCTATGGAACGTTACATCGAGGACGTATAAATTTTGCGAATGGATCAGATGGCATCGTATCCCGCCTTCAACGCCTTCAAATTCATTTCGTGAAGTTTCGGCGGTAGAACGTCCTTCACAGCCTCCTCAAGATATTCGTAGCTGAACGGTAGCTCGACGAGCTTCGCGAGCATACCTAAAACGACTACGTTCGTCGCCTGAATGGCTCCCAAACTTTCGGCTATTTCGGATGCGTTCACGGGATAAACTCCCTCAGTCACGCTCCTGAGGTTCTTCAAGATCGTATCCAGATCGGGATAATCCGCCATTCCCAAGTTAACGGTAATCGGAACTATCTTCCTCGTGTTAACTATCACGACGCTGTTCTCGTTCAAATACTTGGAGAACCTCAAAGCTTCTACCGGCTCTAAAGCTATCATGACGTCGGCGTTGCCCGGAGGTATTAGGGGAGAGAGAACGTCTCCTATCCTAACGTGGACTTCGACGCTTCCACCCCTCTGCGCCATTCCGTGAACTTCCGAAGATACGACGTTCAATCCCGCCTTCATAGCGGCTTTGGCGAGTATCATGGATGAAGTGAGAATTCCCTGCCCACCGACTCCGACTATTACGATGTCCATGGTGAAGATACGAAACCGTTTATTTAAACGTTGGCGATTTTGTCGGGATGATAGTCCTCTGTCTGGTAAACACCTACGACAAGCTCAAGCTTCACGAAATCCACCTGAGAACGATCGCGAGAGCCGCTCCGCTGTGCTACGCATACGACTTCCACCTTGCCCTCATGGACTTCGATTTCTGGGAGGACGAGGAGGAGATGGTTGAGCAGGTTGCCGAATACACGACGATAGGCGAGCACGGAAAATATGCCATAGAGCTTCTGAAATTGGGGAGAATCCATCTAATCGATAAGATCCCAGCCCACTTCGGAGAAATAGTCGCAACCACTTCAAAACCCGACGAAAAGAAGGTTTTAAGGTTCGAGGAGATGAGAGCACTCGTGAGGACAAGATCCGTAACGTTTCTGATCGGTTTGGGTAGAAGGGGTTTGCCTAAGGAAGTGCTTAGGAGGGCGAAGTATCACTTCGACGTAACCGAAAAGGGAATAAGTCTTGAAACCTGCACTGCAATGGGTGCCATAGCAACTGCCGTATGGCTGGCGAAAAGGTGATTTGATGGAGGAAATCAGGTTTTGCCCAGAGCACGGATTCTACAGAGGGGAGAAGTGCAAGTGCGGGAGGAAGGGGGAGCTCATACTCGACAGGGAAAGAGTAGAGAAGCTGGGCAGACTAATTTCCGGAATCCTGAGGCATTTTCCGGACAAGTTCGGTCTTGAAATGGATGAAAACGGCTGGGTGGACTTCGAAAAACTCGTCAGAGTCGTTAGGAGAAAGTATAAGTGGGCGAACAGATGGCTGGTAAAGGCGCTCGTTTATTCGGACTGGAAGGGAAGATACGAGCTAAGAGACAACAAAATCAGAGCGAGATACGGGCACAGCATCGACGTAAAGCTTACGGATTATCCCATCGCGGAGGAGGACGTGCTGTATTATGGAACGGGAGAAGAGGAAGCTCAGAGGTTGCTCGAAATCGGTATAAAACCGGTAAATCAGGCATACGTTCACTTATCGACGACGATAGAGAAATCGGAGGAAGTGGCGAGGCTGAGAACGGACGAGCCGATAATACTCGAAATAGATGCGAAGAGGGCGAGAGAAGACGGGATAAGGATTATAAAAGCGAACGAATTCATAGCTCTGGCTAAGGAGATCCCGCCGAAATACATAAAGGGCGTGATCAAGTTATGAGGTGCATAGTGACCAATTGGGACTACATGGAAAGTTTGTGCAGGAGGGTGGCCGAGCAGATTCTGGACGACGACTTCGAGCCGGAAGTTATTGTTGCGCTTGCCAAGGGTGGGTGGTTCGCGGGGAGGATACTCTGCGACCTTCTCGGCTTGGACGAACTCACGAGTCTGAAAGTCGAGCACTACTCGGGAATAAACGAGAGGAAGGAGCTCAAGGTCAAAAGCGTTCCCACGAGCGAGGAGGTAGAAGGTAAGAACGTTCTGATCGTAGATGATATAGCCAACACGGGAATGAGCATAAGGAGGGCGAGGGAGGAAATCGAAAGTTTAAACGCCAAAGATGTAAAAACCGCAACTCTTCTCCTCCTCCACACATCCAAGTTCATCCCCGACTACTTCGGAGAGTGCTTGGAGGAGTGGGCTTGGGTAATCTTCCCGTGGAACTTCGTCGAGGATATGGTGAGTCTGATTACGACGATAATGAAGGACGGCAAGAAGGATCTCTGGACGGAGTGGGACATAAAGTGGGAGCTCTTCAGGAGGTTCAGTTTGGATCCGATATACTTGGAGATTTCGAGGCCGGGAAGGTTCGAAGAAGTCTTAGCGCTAATGGAAAGGAGGGGAATCGTCCACAGAGTTGAGGAAGAAGATAGGACATACTGGTCTCTCGTGGAAGATCTTTGAGTGTCAATACGGTTGCAATGTTCAGATCAAGGGTGTGGTTGTGGAGATTTAAGGGAGCGAAAGGGTTGCTCGAATCCGCATTCATCGTAGTGTTCACGATAACGATGTGCTGGTGAACTCCAAAAGGCTGGAAAAATTCGTATTGATGTTTTATTCTAAGGAAAACCTTCCGATTCCGAAAAAGGATTCGATGTTTTTATAAGTTAGGGTGTGAATTTGAAGACATGAACGCCGAGATAGCCATAATCGGCGGGACGGGTATATACGAGCAGTCCGCCTTCGAAAACGTTAGGGAAGTTGACATCGACACGCCTTTCGGCAAACCTTCCGATAAAATTCTGATAGGGGAGTTCGAGGGAAGGAAGGTCGCTTTTCTGCCGAGGCACGGGAGGGGGCATGTCTATTCTCCGACGAACGTTCCTTACAGGGCGAACATCTACGCTTTGAAGAAACTCGGGGTTGAGAGGATAATAAGCGTGTGTGCTGTCGGATCTCTTAAGGAGGAGATAAAGCCTCTGGACATCGTAATTCCCGATCAGCTTTACGACAAAACCAAGTTCAGGCCGAACACGTTTTTCGAAGACGTCGTCGTTCACGTCGGCTTTGCCGAGCCTTTCTGTCCCGAATTGAGAAAGGTCACGATAGAGGTTCTTGAGGAGTTGGGATACAGCTACCATCCGAAGGGAACCTACGTCTGTATCGAAGGTCCTCAGTTTTCCACGAAGGCGGAATCCGCGGTCCACAGAGCTTTGGGATTCGACATAATAGGTATGACCGCCTTGCCGGAAGCGAAGCTCGCGAGAGAGGCAGAGATCTGCTACGTTACGATAGCGACGGTCACCGATTACGACGTTTGGAAGGAGCAGGAGGTTGACGTTGCGATGGTTCTCGAGAACATGGCTAAGAGCGAGGAGAAGGTTAGGAACATCCTCAGAAAGCTAATTCCGAAAATTCCGGAGGAGAGAAACTGCCCGTGCAAGGACGCTTTGAAGTTCGCGATAACCACCGCAAAGGAGAGAATAAGCTACGAAACAATGAGAAAACTGGGAATATTTTTAGAAAAATACGTCCGATGATGAAACCCTTGCCCCCTAAAACGTGATGAGGTAGGAGCTCTGAGGTCATTTCAGAGCCTTCCACTGCTCATCTATCTTTTTTTCGATTTCTTTTATGTCTTCATCGCTCAAATGTCTGAACCTTCTCTGAGCTCTTATGTATTCCTTTAAAGGCAACCTCTTGCTCTTATCCGCGTAAGGTCTACTCGGAGCGGAGATCTTTAGCTCTCCGTCGAACTCCCAGAGAATCCAAGCACCGCACTTAACGGCCATCCTCGCGATTTCGACCGTTTCACTGCTGTCAAAACCCCATCCCGGAGGACAGGGGCTGTGGAGATGGATGAACCTGAATCCCTCGATTTCCTTCGCTCTCTCAAGCTTCGATATGAAATCCTGCAGATACCCCACGCTCGCTGTTGCTACATAATCCGCTCTGTGCATCAGCATTATTAAGGCGAGATCCTTCTTCTCCTCCTTCTTTCCAGCTGGAGAAGTTGTCGTCTTTGCTTTCCAGAAAGTAGTTCCACTCGCCTGAATTCCTGTGTTCATGTAAGCTTCGTTGTCGCTGACTATGACGATCATGTCGTCCTTCCTTATGCAGGCACCACTCAGAGTAGCGAATCCTATGTCGGATGCCCCATCACCCATCCATACCACAGGAATACCATACTTCCCGAGTCTCTTAAAGGCAGAAGAAAGACCAGTCGCCACTGCCGGTCCGGATGCAAATGGAACGTGCAACAGGGGAAATTTTAACGACGCTCTGTCCTTCAAACCGGCTATTATCGTCGTGCATCCCGCCGGAACGACTAAAACCGCCCTATCACCTAAAACCATTCCCAAAGCCTTCAATCCCAAAACGTGAGGACATCCCTGACACGCCGTCGTTCCGGGCAGAACGAACTTCTCCTTTGACAGATCCTTTATGGCCACCATCCCTTCAACTCCCCCCTAACGAACTTCCTGAACATCGAGACGAAATCATCCACCCCCACATCCACACCGCCCAACCCGGCAACGATGCCGTGAACGTCGCAGTTGGCTATCGATTTTACTTCGGTAGCTATAATCCCTCCCAACCCGACCGAGTAGTTCCTATCCACCACCAAAACCTTACAGTCGAGTTTTTCCACGAACTCCTTCGGAAAAGGCCTGACGAACCTCAACCTCAGCATCCCTATCTGAACACCCTTCTCCCTTAGAATGTCTATGGCGTCTTTCATATCCCCGCACCAAGCTCCCATCGAAATTACGACGTATTCCGCATCTTCCATCCTATACTCCTCAACCAGATCGTAATCTCTGACGTATCCGGAATTCCTCACCAATTCTCCAACCCTCTCCATGTCCTTGGCCATCTCCTTCCTTATAGTCATAGAGCATTCATTTTCGGTCAGACCTCCGACGGTTATGGGATTCCCCGGCTCGATGACGAAAAACCTCTCACGTTTGGGTAGGAATCCGTCTAACGATTCCGGAACATCCACGACCTCCGCGGTGTGACTGACCTGGAAACCATCCAATCCAATAGCAAAAGGCAAATTTACCTGCTCCGCGATCTTGAATCCGAGCAGAGTTAAGTCTAAAGCCTCCTGAGCGTTTTCGGACATCGCTATTATCCATCCAGTATCCCTAAGAGTTAGTATGTCGGTATGTTCGGTGTGGATGTTCCATGGAGGGCCAATCGTTCTCGTAACTACCGCCATAACAACTGGCAAACGCGAATTCGCTACCCACCAGCACATCTCATACATGTAAAGCAATCCGTGACTCGAAGTAGCGGTGAAAGCCCTTAATCCTCCGGCCGATGCTCCGTAAACTGCTGCTAAAGCCGAATGCTCCGATTCCACCCTAACGAACTCAGCGTTTAACTCCCCCCTCTCGACCATCTCTGCGAGTCTTTCGACTATGGTAGTCTGGGGGGTTATGGGATATGCAGCTATGAATTCAACATCCGCGAGCTTTACCGCTTCTGCAACCGCGTAATTTCCCGTCAAAATCTTTCTCATGTTTCCTCCTCCCTAACCATCTCTATGGCATTTTTAACGCATATCTTAGCACAAATTCCACAACCCTTACAGTATTCGTAATCTATGGTTATGCCGTCCTCCGAAACATCTATTACGTTTTCCGGGCAGTAAAGCCAACAGAGCTGACAGAGGTTGCATCTCTCTGGATGATAGATTGGTTTAAACGTCCTCCAAAGCCCCGTCTTACCGGCCGCCCCTTTGGACGGTTTAGCTATCATGCATTCCACTCTTTCACCTCCCTGTAAGCCTTCTCAGCCGCCTTAACGTTCAACTCAGCGAGTTTGCCGGAGAAAGTTTCCCCTATCGCCTTCTTTAGAGATTCTATCGAGAATCCAAAAACCCTCGCCATGGCTCCGGCCATCGCAGTGTTCACGATCGGCCAACCTGCGGAAATCAGACCTAAATCCAAAGCTATCGACGATGCATCAACGTAATAAACCCTTCCCTTAATCTTAGGCTCCTTAGAATTTATCACCACTGTTTCAGCACTTACATCCACTATACCAAGTATCTTCTCGGAGAAAATTGCCACGACGTCGGGATCCTTTATCGAAGAATGTCTCCTTATGGGCCTATCCGATATCCTGAGGTAGGATCTAACCAAAGCACCTCTCCTCTCCGCTCCGAACTGCGGAATCGCTTGGGCGAATTTTCCTTCGTTCAAAGCCGCTATGGCCAAAATTCTTGCGGCGGTAACACCTCCCTGCCCTCCAAAGCTAAGTATCATTACTTCGAGCACGCCCATCACCTACTCAACTTTTATAAACGCCCTCTTACCGTTAACCCTAACCTCGAACGTCCTTCTGTCTACCTCCTCGACTTCGACTTCGAACTCCTTCCCCAATACCCTAACCCTATACTTCATAACCTAACCCTCGCGGAAGCCTTCCAGTAGCTCACCCCCCTAATGACCTCGTTCGGCATCTCCTTTTTGTCCTTCAGATACTTCCTAACCGCAACGACCGCGGCCAAAAACTCCTCCGGGCTCATGCCATCACCACGTGCTACACTTTTTCGGCGGTAGCTTCTTCCTCTTGGTTTCGAGCATTCTTAACGCGTTTATGATTTTGCTTCTCGTCCACTTCGGATCTATCACGGAATCGATGAATCCCCTATCCAAAGCCCTTTCCACGCCTGCTTCCTTTAGATACTCATCCTTAGCTATTCCCAACATCTTGGCATCGGTATCGAGATCTATCACCGCGAACTCCGAATTGGGGTAAGCGTAGACTATATCCGCCCCCACGAACTTGCTACCCATAGCCACCAACGCCGGGCCGTAGGCCTTCCTCAAAACGACGGTTACGAGAGGAACCGTAGCTTCGGAATAAGCCTGCAAAATTTTTGAAGCGTATTTAGGAAGACCGGAAAGTTCTTGCTCAACATCCGGCAAAAATCCCGGGGTATCGACCAAAGTCAGAACGGGTATGTTGAAAGCGTCGCAGAACCTTACGAACTTTGATATCTTTTCTGCGGCTTTCAGATCGATGCATCCGGCGTAAAACATGGGATTGTTTGCAACAATACCAACCGTAACCCCGTCTAATCTACCGAACCCGATCACCGCATTTTCCGCATATCCCGGTTGTATTTCCATAAAGTCTCCGTCGTCGACGATCGTCTTGATCACATTCCTAACGTCGTAAACCTTATGAGGATCTTCGGGAATAGTTCCAGAAATCTCCTCCGTCTGTCTCGCAGGATCGTCCGTCGTTTCCGCTATTGGAGGATCTTCCATGTTGTTGAGTGGAAGGTAGCTTAAGAGTCTTTTCACGACCTCCGAAGCTTCTTCCTCGCTTTCCACGAGGAAGTGGACGTTGCCGGAATGCCTATCCCCCTTGACATTAACATCCTTTCCAGTCACGAGTTTTATCGTATCCGGCATTACTACACTCAGTTCGCAAGATTTTAAGGCCACCACGAAGTCTCCCAATGTGTAGCAGAGAGATCCGTGACACCTTCCAGAAACCACGGTTATTCTCGGAATCACTCCGCTCGCAACCGAAAGTTTGGAGACGAGCCCGGCCAGATCGGACAGTGCTTTAAAGGAAACTCTCATACCCTCGCAATCCAGAACGACTATCAACGGGACGCCCGTTTTCAACGCGAGGTCGACGACCTCCCCGGAGCATCCCTCAAATACTCCTTTGAAGTGGTAAACGCAAACCGGCCTTTCATCAATGGTCCCGAAGCCCGAATTTCTGCCGACTTCCGAAAAGCTACCCTCATCGAGCAGGAGATCTATCATGATCGACCCCTATGAAAGGCCACAAAACCTTATAAATATCTTTCGTAAAAGTTCGATCGAGGGCCCGTGGGGTAGCCTGGACATCCTAAGGGGCTTCGGACCCCTTGACCCGGGTTCAAATCCCGGCGGGTCCGTTGTGTATCTGCATAGGCATATACACTACAAATTTTATATTTTTACGATCTCTAACGAGTTTTCATGAGAGCCATTTCGATTGCTATTATTCTGATAATGCTCATCTCTCCGGTTGGAGCGATGATCGTAAACGAGCCATCTTTCAGGCTCAAACTCGAACCTTGGTTGAAGGGATTAAAGATTTCAGAAAACGGAACTTTCGCAGTTTGTTGTAACGGCAAAGAACTCGTAGCTTTCAACTACGAAAAGGTCACTTGGAGGAAGAAAATGCACGCGGTTTGTCTGGACGTTTCGGGGAACTACATAGCTGTGGGTGCAGGAAAGACAGTATATTTGATGAACGAACGGGGAAAAGTTCTGTGGAAAATGAATTTAAAGTGTACGGTTACGTCCGTGGCCGTATCTAAGAACGGAACCGTTGCAGTGGGATGCATTGGAAAAATCTACATTTTGAAAGACAAGAAGGTTTTGGCATGTTTCAACGCGGAAAACGATATTGGTAGTATTTCGATTTCCAAATGCGGGGGACTCGTAGCTGGAGAAGATTTACTGGGAAATCTATACATTCTGCTGAAGTGCAGTAAAGACGTCTGCGGTTCCAAGTTCTGCACCGATGGATGGAGTTGGACATACGAAAACGGATGGTATATGGGCAGAAAAAGTCTCGGAATTCCTTATCCATGCGTCGTAAAGGTTTACGGGGATAGAGTGGCTGTGGATAATGGAGACATGAACGAAGTTTTAGTTTTCAACAAATTCGGGTATTTGGTAGAGGATGTGAGGGTGGAAGGTTATCCGATATCCGTTGCCATCTCCAAAGACATGCTCGCCGTCGGATGCAGAGATGGTAAACTATACGTATTCGACAACTTCGGAAACGTTCTTTGGAAGCTCGACATGCTTTTCGGACCTGTGCATGTGGCGATTTCAGAAAACGGTAAATTCGTGGTCGCGAGCAGTGGAAAGAGGGTCGTCATGTTCGACAAAAACGGTAAAATAATATGGGTCTACGACAACTTCGACGACGAAATAGACTTCGTTTCAGTTTCCAACGACGGGAGGTCCGTGGCCGGAAGTTTGAGCGGATTCGTTTACTTCCTCAGATCCAAAGTAAAGCCCGATGCCGATTTCGAATTCAGCCCGAAGAATCCGAAGATGGGAGAGAAGGTCAGATTTTTAGCGAAATCGATCGCGGACGAATACGTGTGGAACTTCGGAGACGGTAAATCCATAACGACGAACGAGCCCGAAGTTACTCATGCCTACTCCAAACCCGGGAAATACGTCGTAAGGCTGACGGTCGAAAGGGACGGAATGGTAAATTCAACGAGCAAAATAGTTACGGTAGAAGCTGTAAACGAGCCTAAAGAGAACAAACAGACAAAGCCGACGCCGAAGCCCAAACCAACTCCCACGCCCACTCCGAAGAAATCTTTCCCGATATCTCTCCCGAAGATTCCGGGATTCGAAGCTTTCTTGGGATTGATTGCGATTGCGATAGCTCTTCGAAAACGTTAATTTTCCAAATATTTCAAAAAAATCCATGCAAGAAGTAGTCGATTTTCTTTTCGAGTCCGGAATGCTCAAGCTGATCCCACGATCGGGCTGGTTCAAAGTTGGCATAAAAAACCCCGAGAGCGTGGCGGAACACAGCTTCAGGACAGCGTTGATAGCTTTCATTCTCACCTACTTGGAGACGGGGGACTTCGAAAAAGCCTGCAAAGCTTGCCTTTTGGGTTTAATACACGATTTGAACGAGACGAGGACTTTGGATCTTCACAAGCTTTCGAGGAGATACGTTGAAGTGGATTTCGACGACGTTTTAAGGGAGCAGTTGGAGATGCTTCCCGAGGAGTTAAGGAAGGAAATAGAAAAGCTCGAAGAGTTGAAAGATTTCGTGAAGGACGCGGACAAGATAGAGCTACTTTTGCAGGCTAAGGAGTATTCCGAAGTCCACCCGTCGGCAATGGAATACACTAAGAACTTGGAGTTCAAGACGGAGACTGCAAAAAGGCTCGCCGAAATAATAAGGAAGTCTGATCACAGATGGTGGATCAAGCTTGAGCGAGCTTAAATTTCTCTGCGACAGAATGCTTAGGAAGTTGGCAACATGGCTCAGAATTGCGGGTTACGATACCCTATACGTAGCGGACTTGGAATTCGAAGGAGACGAGGATACTTATATGGTTTACAACCACACGGATAGAATTCTACTCACGAGGGACAAGGAGCTCTTTAGAAGGGCCAAAACGGTGGGAAGGCCCGTGTTCCTGATAAAATCCGACGACGTCGCGATGCAGATGGCGGAGCTGAAGGAGATGGGTGTGAGGTTCGAGCTAAAGATGGAGAGGTGTAGCGTGTGCAACACGCCCCTAAGAAGACCGAGCGACGAGGAAGCTTTAGAAGTCATGAGGAGGGAGGGGATTAGGGAAGATTTAAGGGAGAAATACGAGCTCTGGTTCTGCGAGAAGTGTAGAAAGCTATACTGGATGGGAAGCCATTGGAGGAACATGGTGGAGTTTTTGAAGAGGGTGGAGAATATTTATAAGCATTGATAGTGAAAGTTTTTAAATCATAACACTCTATTCAAAACCATGAATAAGATTGGGAGGCTTTTGGAGCACTGGATAGAGCACTGCAAGGAGCACAACGAGAAGTATTTGGAGTGGGCGGAAAGGATTAAGGAGGAAAATCCGGACGTCGCAGAACTGATATTCGAGGCGGTAAGGAGATTCGAGGAGGGGGTCAAGTTGCTCGAAAAGGCTCGCGAAAAGCTTTAATTTCTGATTAGCCTCGGATCTTTCTCGGAAAAATCTACGTCGAAGCCTATTTCTCTAAGGAATTTCCAAGACCTCTTTCCCTTCCCGTGCATCAGAAGTTCGAGCAGGTCGCTTTCATCGTCTATATCCAAGCTCGCGTAAAACGAATCGAACACCGTCCACTTCAACCCCAACTTTTCGGCAATTGAAACGTGTTTGAAGAAGCTTCCATAGTGATACGAAACTCTGAACCTCTCATCCCTAACGAGGAGCATGTTCGTTCCACCCTTTCTCCCCGGGGCTATCACGACGTCCCCTTCGCATTCCAAGAACCTTTCGAGCGTTTCGAAGTTTAGCAAGGGAAGGTCGGCCATTATTACCGCGGTATCCTTCGAAATCCTCGAATTTATCGCGGAATCGAGGTCCCTTTCGTCTTCCTCCACCCTCACGTCGAAATCGATTTCGGTGTTCGGAGGGGCTAAAACGATTATTTCGTCCGCGAACTCGGAAACTACATCCAAGACGTCCATCAGCATTGCCTTCGCCAACTCAACTCTCTCCTCAAGGCTTAGAAGGGATGAAAGCCTCGACTTCGGATTCCTAAGCTTGAAGGGAATTACAGCCTTCATTCGTCCCAAAGTCCTACGCCGGTATTTTACGGTTATCGATAAATACCCTCCCGCATTGCAACGTCTATGCGTGTTCTGTTCGTGACTTCCAACGAGGGAAAATTTAAGGAGGCGAAGAGCATAGGCGAGAAATACGGAATAGAGGTAGAATGGCTTAAGGAGGAATATTTAGAGCCACAGGGAAACGATTTGGAAGAAATAGCTAAGAAGAGCGCGGAACTTCTGGCTGAGAAAATAAGGGAGCCTTTCTTCATAGAGGACAGCGGTCTTTTCATAGAGGCCTTGAACGGATTCCCCGGACCGTATTCGTCCTTCGTTTTCAAAACCATAGGGAACGAGGGAATTTTGAAGCTCATGGAAGGCGTTGAGAACAGGAAGGCGTATTTCTTAGCCGTAATTGCGTTCTTCGACGGGAAGAAGGTCCTGACGTTCAAAGGGAAGGTGGAGGGAAGGATTGCGGAGGAGATGAGGGGTGATAAGGGATTCGGATTCGATCCGATATTCGAATACAGCGGGAGGACTTTCGCGGAAATGGGTGAGGAGAAGAACGAGGTATCCCACAGAAGGAGGGCGCTCGAAGAATTCTTCGGATACCTCAAGGCTCTGCGCTGAGGATCTGGAGTATCACCTCCCTCCTCCTCGGACGGGTGTCGAAGTTTATCACGACGATCTGCTGCCAAGTTCCGAGCAACAGTTCCCCGTCCTTGAAAGGAACCACTATGCTCGGACCGATTATCGAGGCCTTGACGTGGCTCGATCCGTTATCGTCTCCCCAAGTCTTGTGGTGTTCGTAGTGCTCCCCGTAAGGGGCTATTTTATCCATTATCCTCGGGAAATCCTTCCTCAAACCGGGTTCGAACTCTATCGTCGTTATAGCCCCAGTGGAGCCCTTCGCGAAGACTAAAACCGCTCCCTCTTTCTTTCCGCTCTCCTTAACGAACCGCCTGACTTCATCCGTTATGTCCGCCATGTCCCCGTGGGCTTTCAGATCGACGTGCAGAACTTTGATCATGATGAATTTTACGCGTGGAAAAACAAAAGGGTTGCGCTGTTTTAAAGGGAAAAGAAGTCCTTCACCCTATCGAATTCGTCGCCCAACACCCTTCTCAGGTCGTCCAAACTCTTATACGGACGATTCGCCACTATCTTTCCGGCGGTAACCTTACCCACGCCCGGTATCGCCTCAAGCTGATACAACCTTGCGGTGTTCGGGTTCAGGATGGGGACGGCGGTTATCGACCTCCTCCCGTAATCCACGACCCTCGCATCCAAAAACGTGTTTCTCTCGAATTCTCCGACTACTCCGACGAGTAAAGGATACGTCGCTAACTGCCTTGCGAAAGTTATTCTACCCTCCCTCACCTCGCACCTGAGATCCGTGATCTTCCTACCTACCGGAACGATCTTCTTGAGCATCTCCCTGTCTATGTCCCTCCTAACCCTCTCCTTGAAAATTCTAAAGAACTTCTTGTGTCTCAAGACGTTTCTGTATCCTATCTCCTCCATCGGAGTCCCCCTGAAGACCTTTACCTGCCTTATGTTTATCCTTCTAACCAACAAACCCCTTTCAAGCAACTCTTTGAGGAACTCGTAGTTCTTCTCGAAGGTTTCCTTCCTCTCCCCCTTCAGACCTATGACGAAGTTTATGCCCGGTAGAAAGTAGGGAAGTCCGTTGTAACCGGCGAATCTCCCGTATTTATTAACGAGCTCTACCGCGAACAGAACGTCCTCAGGCGTTACACATAGGTCGTTCTTCCTCACAACCCTCTCGTCCGCACTCTCCAAACCCATCGCAGCCACGTTTCCCGGGGTCTGGTAGAGGACTATCGTCTTGATTATCTCCTTGGATTCCTCGGGATGCTCTGCTATCGTCTTGGGGTTAACGTTGTCCAGATGCAGCGTCCTTATCTTCGGACACTTCCTCCACAACTCCCTGTGGAAGTTCTTCATGAAATCCGGATTCGGCTTGGGAACTTCGTAGTCGTAATCCGCCATATACGTGAAGAAGTCCGTCTGATTACCGAGCCGGAAGTATCTTACTCCGTGAAGATACAACGCGTGGATTTCGTCCAGAACGGCCTTCGGATTTCTCATGGACGGTTTTCCGTGGATTCTCTCTATGCAGAAGGAACATCTCCTCCAGTAACATCCCCTATACGTTTCGATCTCGCAGATCACGTATGGGTAGTCGGGATGTTGCTTTACGACCTCCGCACCCAAAATTGCAAACCTGTTAACGAAATCCCTCCCTTCAATGTCCAACCTCTTTAGCCTATCCCTTCTCCCCGTAAACTCGCAGAGGAACTCGAAAAGCCTTCTCTCGAAAGGGAAATCCAAAACGTTCAAAGCCTCCTTCTCCTCCTCACCCATTTCGAGAGCTATAGGCCCGACGACGACCTTCCTAAACGGAAGCTCTCTGAGTTCTTTCAGGGAGAGGGGAGTTCCGCCCAAATACTTCCCCGGAACTGCTATGCCGGCTATAACGATGACCAAGTCGTAGTCCATGAGTTTTCTCTGGAGAGATTCGTCGTTCCTCAATTCGTCTATCGTAACGAACTTAGCGTTCAACTCCAAATCCTTCAGCATCCCGTAAACGTATCGGGGGTAGGGTGAGACGTATGGAGGAACGCCCAAGCACGAAGGCTCGTCAACGTAACCGTCCAAAATGCAGACCCTCACATCAAAACGCGATGTTCGACGTTAAAAAACGTTTCGAAGAGCTTGAGAAGGCGATAGAGGAAGTTTCTAAGCTCATGGAGGAGTTGGGAGTATCGGACGTATGCAAGAGATGTGCGGAAGTTTTCGGAAGTTGCTGTAGGGATTGGGTTGAGGATGCGGTCGATGATATCCTGCTAAGAATAAATGCCATGCTCGGAGTTAAGATTCCGAACGGGAGGATCAAAGATGGACTCTGCAAATATTGCGGTGAAAACGGTTGCGTGTTAAAGGTCAAGCCGGCACTGTGCGAAACGTACTTCTGCGAGGAGTTCGAGAAGTTGGGGGGAAAGAATGTCCGTCTTAAGAAAAGCGATAGAAAGGAAGTTGAAAATCGTAGAGGAGATCAGAAACTATTTAAAGAGTCGTGAAAACTCGTAATCGTGGTTATGGGACTGATTTACCATCCGAAGTATCTGGAACACGAACAAACTCCAACACATCCGGAAAGGAGAGAAAGGCTCGCCTACACTATGGATCAGTTGATGGAGGAAGGGATATTCGACAATCCTAAGATAAAGCTGATAGAGCCAGAGCCGGCGAGAATAGAGGACGTTTTGGAAGTTCACACCGAAGATTACGTCGAATACCTGAGGCGTTACAGCAAGATAGGGGGAATAATAGACTGGGACACCAACATACCCGTCGGAGTCTTCGAAAGAGCTCTGTTGGCAGTTGGAGGGGCTATAAAAGCTGCGGAAGTCGTTGCTGAAGGAGAGGTCGAAAACGCTTTCGCGATGGTTCGTCCACCGGGGCATCACGCCAAGCCTTACATGGGTGCGGGATTCTGCTACTTCAACAACATGGCGATAGCCGTGAAGTGGTTGCTCAACAGGGGATTCGAGAGGATTCTTATACTCGACTGGGACGCCCATCACGGCGATGGAACGCAGGAGATATTCTACGAGGACGACAGGGTTCTGTTCATCTCCCTACACCAGATGCCCCTCTACCCCGGCACCGGTTATCCGGAGGAAGTGGGAAAGGGAAGGGGTGAAGGTTTCACGATAAACGTTCCCCTCCCACCCGGGACGGGTGACGAGGAATACCTTATGGTCTTCGACGAAATAATAGAGCCTGTCGCCGAGGAATTTGAACCCGATTTCATAGCGATTTCCGCCGGGCAGGACAATCACTTCACAGATCCGATCACGGGTCTCGCTTTGACTGCAAGGGGGTACGCGGAGATGATGAAAAGGGCCGTGGATCTTTCGGAGAGGCTGTGCAAAGGAAGGCTGTTCGCGGTTTTGGAGGGAGGTTACAGCGTAGAGGCGGCTCTGCCGTATACTAACTTGGGAATAATAGCCGCTATGGCGGGATTGGATCTGAGCTACATAAGGGAGCCGAAGAGATACTTGGAGGAGTTGAAGTGGAGGAAGATGGACGTAAAAGAGAGGGTGATAAGGACTATAGAGATCGTGAAGAACGTGCATTCGAAGTATTGGGGTTGCTTCGGTCGATGAGGATTATCCATATCAGCATTGAGAATATATAATTCCTATGAGGTTTAAGGTCGCTTTGGCCGTTCTTCTCGCTTTGACGGTGTGTTGCTGTGCGGAACAGAAGAAGGCCGAAAAGGTGGAGGTCAAGCTAACCGGTAACGTGACGAAGGATGTTGTAGAGATCGGCAAGATCCTTGAGAAGAACGGGTATTCACGAAGTTAAGTTCTCGGTGTGGGGTTCTGGGGATCCGAACAGCGTGATGAGAGTTTACGGAATAGTTGAGGGAGCAAGGAGAATAAATGATATATGGAAGGAGAACGGCGTAAACGTCAGGATAGTTATAACGGACAAGAGATACGTCTCGTCCTTCCAAGACGCATACGAGGAATTCCTGAGCAAGCAACCCTTGGGACAGGCGGGAGATTTCTTCGTTAACAGCTACGTATACATACCCACTCTCGCGGAGGAGGGATACATACTCGACATAACCAACTACGCCAAAGCTTACGGCAAGCTGATCGACGACTTCTATCCGACTCTCATAAAGGCGTGCGAATACAAGGGAAGGCTGTACGGTTTACCACAGGACACTGAAGCGAGACCGCTTTACGTCAGAAAGGATGTGGCGGAGAAGATAGGGCTCGACGTCAAAACTCTGCCGGAGAAGGTAAGGGCAGGAGAGTTCACTTGGAAGGACGTGTATTACTGGGCTAAGAAGGCTAAGGATGAGGGTTACGTCGAATGGGGACTGATACACAGAAAGGGATCCGCCCATCCCGATCTCATCCAGTTCATCTTCGCCTTCGGAGGCAAGCTTTACGATGAAAAAACAGGAAAGCTCGTCCTCGATGTTCCTGCGGTTTACAAGTGGCTGTTCGTCGAATGGAAGTTCGCGAGGGATGGTTTGATTCCTAAGGATATGATGGCTTGGGATTGGGCAAAGCAGATACATCCGACGATAGTGGAAGGAAAGACGCTGTTCGACATAGGAGGAACGTGGTATTGGACGGAGTGGCAGATGAAAAAGTATTACCACGGAAGATCCCTTACGCCCGAAGAAGTTAAGGAGTGGTTCGCATACACGCTATTCCCGGCAGGAGAGAAGGGAGATAAGCCCGTAACACTAAGCCAGCCGTTCGTGTGGATGATAAACTCCAAGGCCGGACAGCAGAATCCGAAATACGACGAGCTTAAGGACATATACCACGAGCTCGCGTTCCTCGTAATAGTGAAAGCGAGCGATCCAGACATAAACGCAATACACAGCATAATATCGGCCCATCTTCCGGTTAGAAAGGAGGCGGCAAAGCTTCTAAAGGATGAGACTTGGCTCGAAGAGTTGAAGAGGATGAACGTTGATCTCGATCCCACCGTCAAACAGAACATAAAGGACATAGTCGAGAAGACCGTCAATCCTATAAACGCTCAGTTCCTGGCGAACGTTAGCTACATGCTCGAATACACGCATTTGGCTCCGGCACATCCGAAGTATCCCGCCCTCGCGGACATATTCACCGACGCAGTCGACAAGGTGCTGAGGGGTGAGATGACTCCAGAAAAGGCGGTGGAATACGTAATCCAGAAGGTAAAGGCGGATCCGGATCTGTCGAAGAACGTTGAAATAGTGGGTAAGATACCGGAGAACTGGACTTTCCCCTGAGGTGACCGAATGAAGGAGAGAACGAAAACCCTCCTATTTTTTTAACCCCCATGTTGGTAATGGTGTTGATATTCTACCTCATCCCGCTCGTGATGACAGTATATCTAAGCTTCACTTCGATGAAGAACTGGAACGTCAAGTATCTGTTCGATCTCGTAGGATTTTACAATTACCATAGACTTTTTTATATGTTTCAGCACGATCCTTCATTTAAGGCGATAGTTCTAACTACTATCGTTTTCATCCTGATAACGCTCGTCGTAAACGTTTTCGGCGGTTTGGGTCTGGCTTTGGGAACGTTCTTTCTTTCAGATATCGTGGGTTCGAAATTCAGGTTGCTCTGGTTGCTTCCGAGGATAGCTCCTATAGCGGTTTACAGCCTCGTCTGGTATTACTTCTTCCACGAAACGAGTATAGGAACGCTGAACTCCATTCTGATGGAACTGGGCATAATACATCAGCCAATTCCTTGGGGGCAGATAATTCCGTGGGGAGCGTGGAGCGTAATAATTTTTGTAAACGGACTCGTAGGCGTAAGCTTCGGAATGATAGTTTTCACCTCAGCCCTGAATCAAATTCCGAAGGAGCTCGTTATAGCTGCAAGGGTTGACGGAGCCTCAGCTTGGACGATATCCAAGAGAATCCTTATACCCCTCCTCAAGTGGCACCTCCTATACGTTCTGACCTGGCAGTTCCTCAGCCTTCTGACTACATACTGCCATCTCTTCCTTCTCGTCGAATGGAACTTAGTGAACAGAGATTACGGAACCACCCTTGCTCTATACGTATACAACACGGCGTTCTTAGGTGGAGAACTCGACCAAGGACTCGCGGCTGCGGTAATCCTATCAGTAATAGGAGTTTCGGGTGGATTCTTAACTCTAAAGCTTTTAGGGTTCGAGAAGATGATGAAGAGGCCGAGGGGAGACGTATGAGGGATATAGAGACTAAATCGAGAAAATCGGAACTTCTGATTATTTTGACGATAGTTATCGCGAGCGTTCCGATGATTTTGGCTTTCTCACTCTTGGTGCTTTCGAGTTTCAGCGAGGAGATGGTAACCAACCTTAAATCGTTCCGTCCGACGTTGGAAAACTGGATAAACCTCTTTCAGGGGAAGATGGCGATAACGGGCAGTATAAGGGTGAACATCTTCGAAATTACTCTGAACACGCTGATAGTTGCTTTGGGTGTTGCCGGATTGGTGACGATTGTAAGCACCCTCGCAGGATATGCTTTATCGAGGATGGACTTCAGGGGAAGAA
Source organism: Archaeoglobaceae archaeon (assembly GCA_026986375.1). Classification (GTDB taxonomy): domain Archaea; phylum Halobacteriota; class Archaeoglobi; order Archaeoglobales; family Archaeoglobaceae; genus WAKM01. The sequence continues at coordinate 49,560 of JALSOQ010000005.1, read as the reverse complement.
AACACGTAATGATTGCGTTGCTCGTCCTCCACGCTTTTCCGGGAGTTGCTCTGATAGTTGGCGTTTACCTTCTGTATAAGCTCACCCTTCCCCAAGATCCCGATTTAATGAGGTTCTACTCCTTCTTCTACGTAATTTTAGCGAGGGGGGCGCTCGAGATACCGATGTCGGTCTGGCTGATGAAGGGTTTCTTCGACGCGATCCCTTGGGAGTTCGAGTGGTCGGGGATAATAGACGGAGCTTCGAGGATCACGGTTTGGAGGAAGATCATGCTACCTCTGGTTAAACCGGGTATTCTGGCCGTAGCTCTATTCGCGTTCATAGCCGGATGGCAGGACATAATATACGTCAGGACTTTCTTAATAGACCAAACGCTCGCCACGTTCATAGAATCCAACATAGAGTCCGAATTCTCTCACATGCCCCTGATAGCGGCCGCGGGAACACTCTACCTTCTCCCGACGATTGTATTCTTCCTGATAGCCCAACGCATCCTTCTGCAAGGGTATTCTGGAGGTTTAAAGGGGTGATTGCGGTGGTTAGGATAAGGCTTGAGAACATAACGAAGGAATTCGGAGATTTCAAAGCTCTGGACGGGATAGACCTCGAAATAGAGGAAGGGGAGTTCATGGCACTCTTAGGCCCTTCCGGAAGCGGAAAATCGACGCTACTTTACATCATAGCCGGAATTTACAAACCTACGAAGGGTAGGATATACTTCGACGACGGAGATGTCACGGATCTTCCGCCCAAGGACAGAAACGTCGGATTGGTATTTCAAAACTGGGCCCTCTACCCGCACATGAGCGTTTTCGAAAACATAACTTTCCCGCTCGAACTTAGGAAGGTGGCGAAGGGAGAAATAAGAAGGAAGGTTGCGGAAGTGACGGAGATGCTGAAGATAGAGAACCTCCTCGACAGGTATCCGTGGCAGTTGAGCGGTGGACAACAGCAGAGAGTTGCGATAGCGAGAGCGCTCGTTAAAGAACCGGACGTTCTGCTTTTGGACGAACCCCTTAGCAACTTGGACGCTCTGCTTAGGATAGAGGTCAGGGCGGAGTTGAAGAGGCTGCAAAAGAAGCTGGGAATTACCGCCGTTTACGTGACGCACGATCAGGCGGAAGCTTTGGCAATGGCGGATAGGATTGCTGTCATAAAGGACGGAAGGCTATTGCAAGTAGGAACGCCGGAGGAGATATACGAGAGGCCGAGGCACAAGTTCGTGGGAGGTTTCATAGGAAATCCGCCGATGAACTTCCTCAACGGCTTTGCCGATAGGGGAATTCTTAGAATAGGGAAGAGCACGATCCCTCTACCAAAGGAATACGAAAGCGTTAGAGGAGAAGTGATAGTTGGATTCAGACCGCACGACGTGGAAATAGGAGAGGGTATAGAGGGAGAGGTGTATTCGGTCGAGCACTTGGGGAGAGAGCAGATAGTAACGGTATCGGTTGAAGGAGAGATGGTGAAGGTGATAGTGCCCGGAGATAGGAGGTTCGAGTTCGGTGATAAGGTTCGGTTAAAACCTAAGAAAATAGTTCTGTTCGATAAAAAAACTGAAACGGCAATTTAACCGGACGTTTTATTTTTATATGATTGTTTTAAGACCGATCAGGAAGAAGATAGAGAAATATTATGGTATCGTTAAGGTTGACAGACATTTAACGGTGGAAGAAATCGAAAAGAAAGCCGAAGAGTTAACGCTTAAAGCCGTGAGGGATGAACTGTGATATACGTGGATGTCAACGTGATCTACTACTACCTAACCGCCCATCCCGGATTCGGGGAGAAAGCGAAGAGATATTTCGAGGAGTTAGACGATCTATGCACGTTGCACGCGTTGACGAAGCTTAGAAACATTCCAGAGATCTTGGAGGAGATCGGTATAACTATTCTACCTCTAACTCAAGAAGTGCTGAACTTTGCAATGGGTTTCGAAAAGTTGAGATTTGAGGATGCAATACATTACGCAACGATGAAGCTAAACGGTATAGATACCATTCTTTCGAACGATAGCGATTTTGACAAGGTCGATGTTAAAAGAATTTTTTAGATTTATAAATTTATATCCAATAAATTATAAATTCTTTATATAAATACTTGTTTCCCGGTTCATAAGGTATTTCAATGGCATACTTTCTTATTTGAGGTATATCGCCAAATGGTTCTATTTTGAGCTCAACTGTTATTTCATCGTTAGGTTCCACAGAACTCCTACTCAAGTTGAGCTCAAAATAGCTTTTATAAAGAGGAACTTTCTCCCCCTCAACGATAGTAAATACCAAAATTTTACTTTTATCGATGGTTGCAACCGTGTTTCCATAATTAATTATATAGAACCTTAGTTTAGCGGGCATTCCAAAATGAGAGTAATGGATACTATTAAGATCCCGAACTTCCAGATCGGCATGTTTGTGAAAATGTACAAAGAGCTGGATTACCATAATGCTCAATGTAATCAATGATATCAGTTCTTTTTTAGTTAATCTCATAAATCTACGTCATAGTCGCAGATGCCTTAAATCTTTCTTTAAATCAATCTCTGTTCTCGTAAATTAGTAATCCCAAAAATTAATATAGTAGTATATTTGGAGATTTCTAAATTTTAAAAATAATAACTAAAATATATCTAAACTACATCAACCTTTGGCAACACCCAAGGGCAACAACCTCGCAACGATCTTCGATATTCCGGCTCTATGGACTACATCGACGACATCGTCGCTCAGCTTGTAAGCTTCCGGAGCCTCCTCGGCGAGCAAAGCTCCGTGCGTTGCTCTGACGTATATCCCTCTCTGTTCGAGTTTCTGTTTGACCACGTTTCCTCTTAATCTCCTTTTAGCAGCTGCCCTACTCATCACCCTACCGCTTCCGTGGCAAGTTGAGCCGAAGGTTTCCTCCATCGCCTTCTCCGTCCCAACTAAAACGTAACTCGGAGTCCCCATGCTACCGGGAATCAGGACGGGCTGGCCTATATCTCTGTAATCCTTCGGGATGTCTGGATGTCCGGGGCCGAACGCTCTCGTAGCTCCTTTCCTGTGAACGCACACCCTCAACTTCTTACCGTCCACCCTATGAGTCTCGAACTTGGCTATGTTGTGGGCTACATCGTAAACCAACTCCATCCCCAAGTCCTCCTCGCTCATCTTGAAGACCTTCTGGAAAGTCTCCCTAACCCAGTGGGTTATTATCTGCCTGTTGCACCAAGCGTAGTTAGCGCTTGCGGCCATTCCGCCGAAGTAATCCTCCCCCTCCTTGCTCTTTATCGGAGCGCACGCGAGTTGTCTGTCCGGTAGCTTTATGCCGTATTTCCTGACCGCCCTATCCAAAACCACCAAGAAATCCGAACAAACCTGATGACCCAAACCCCTGCTACCGCAGTGAACCATTACCGTCACTTGTCCTTCAAAGAGACCCATGGCTTTAGCGGCTTTTTCATCGTAGATCTTTTCCACATACTGGACTTCCAAGAAGTGGTTTCCGCTTCCAAGAGTTCCAAGCTGTGGTCTTCCTCTCTCCCTCGCCTTCCTGCTCACCACTTCCGGCTTAGCCCCCTCCATCGCCCCGTTCTCTTCGCAGTGCTCCAAGTCTCTCTCGTATCCGTATCCGTTCTCAACCGCCCACTTGGCTCCCTCCAAAAGGACCTCGTCCAACTCCCTGTCGCTGACCCTCAGCCTACCCTCACTCCCAACACCAGAAGGAACCGCAACGAAAAGCTCGTCTATAAGCTCTCTAATTTTAGGTCTAACCTCATCGACGGTCAAATTCGTTCTAATAAGCCTGACGCCGCAGTTAATGTCGAAGCCTACCCCTCCAGGGCTTACGACGCCTTCATCGGCATCGAATCCGGCAACACCTCCGATCGGAAAACCGTAACCGACGTGAACGTCGGGCATAACCAAACTCGCAACCTGAATTCCGGGCATCGTGGCAACGTTCGCAGCCTGCTCCACGGCATCCCTCTCCAATATCTGCATGAGCTTACGGTTGATGTAGAATATCGCCGGAACCTTCATTCCCGGCTTGTAACCCTTAGGAAGCTCCCACTTGTAGTCGGTAATCTTTCTGAATAAGCTTTCGAATCCAGCCATGTTCGAAATAGAATCTCATGGATTTTTAAAACTTTAGAAGATCGCCCAAAAAGTCTTTTAAAAAGATTGCGATTATGCCATCGCATGAGCGAGCTTATGGAGATGCTCATCAGGAGGGGTTTTCTCTGGCAGTCGTTCGAGATATACGGCGGAATGGCGGGATTTATAGATTACGGTCCTTTAGGAAACGGTTTGAGGAGAAGGCTCGAAAATCTCTGGAGGGAGTTCTTCGTAATAAACGAGAGGGCCGTGGAAATAGATACTCCAACCGTGAACGTTGAGGAGGTTTTCATAGCGTCCGGTCACGCGGAATCCTTCACCGACGTTGCCATAGAGTGCAAGAAGTGCGGGAAGGTCTTCAGAGCGGATCACTACATAAAGGAGAAACTGAACATCGAGGCGGACTGCACGATTGAGGCGGTAAAGGAGATAATTGAAATCTACGGGCTGAAATGCGACTGCGGGGGAGAGTTCGGCGAACCGTTCCACTTCAACCTCATGTTCACGACATCGATAGGACCGGGAAAGGGAAAGAGGGGATACTTGAGGCCGGAGACCGCACAAGGCATATTCATAGCTTTCAAGAGGCTTTTGGATTACTTTAGAGGAAAGCTCCCGTTCGGTGTGGCTCAAATAGGTAGGGCATATAGGAACGAGATAAGTCCGAGGCAGGGAGTTATAAGGCTCAGGGAGTTCAATCAGGCTGAGCTCGAATTCTTCGTTCACCCTGCAGAGAAAACGCACCCGCAGTTCAAGAGATACGAGAACGAAGTCGTCCGGCTCGTGGACAAATTCGACAACGAACACGAGATAACGCTAAGGGAGGCGGTGGAGAGGGGAATTATAGCCCACGAACTTTTGGCATACTTCATAGGAAAGACAAAGAGGTTTTTGATCGAAGCGGGAGTAGATGAAAAGAGGTTGAGGTTCAGACAGCACAAGGACGACGAAAAGGCGCATTACGCGGCCGATTGCTGGGATGCCGAAGCTCTGACGAGTTACGGGTGGATAGAGATAGTCGGAATTGCTGACAGAACCGACTACGATCTGAAAAGGCACATGGAGCACAGCGGAGAGGATTTGAGGGTGTTCGTTCAGTTTAAAGAGCCGATAAAGGTAAAGAAGCTAAAGATCGTCCCGGATTTGAAGAAACTCGGACCGGTTTTCAGGAAGAAGGCAAAGGCTATAGCGGAAGCTCTGGAAAGAATGGATGTAAAGGATGCAAATGTCGAGAAAGTGGAGGTGGAGGTGGACGGAGAGAAAATAGAGGTAAGCAGGGATTTCTTCAGTATAGAGGAAGTGGAGGAAACTATTCAGGGAGAGAAGATAATTCCGCACGTTATAGAGCCGTCCTTCGGTTTGGACAGAATAACCTACGTCATTCTGGAGCACTCGTTCGATAAGGATGTCGTTGATGGGGAGGAGAGGAAGGTTTTGAGGCTCAAGAGGTGGATGGCTCCGGTGCAGGTGGCCGTTCTCCCCCTTCTCTCGAAAGAGGAGTTCGAAAGGGTTGCACTCGAAATCGTGGAGATGCTTAGAAACGCCGGAATATACACGGAATACGACGATTCGGGGAGTATAGGAAGGAGATACAGAAGGTTCGACGAGATAGGAACACCTTTCTGCGTAACTATCGATCACCAAACGTTCGAAGATAGAACGGTGACGATTAGGGACAGAGATACGACGAAACAGGTTAGAGTGAAAATAGATGAGCTCGTAAACGTCTTGAAGGAGCTTTTGAGCTCGGAGAAGGACATAACAGAATTCGGGGAAGTGTTCAGAGGTTGATTTATATACCCCCCTCCCCCCTTTATTTCCTGTGGAACTCGAAATGAATAGGGTCGAACAAAACGGAAAATGCAAAAATTCTCAAAGTGGAAATATCTGCCTTTTACTGAAATATTTGAAGATTATTTCGCTGTAAAGGAAATCTCCAGAACTTATGTCGTAAAAGAGCGTCTTAAAAAATTTATTAATCAAACTATAAAATTCGTTTCGCGTGGATGTTGACGATTACTCTTCCACTGCAATTCTCTCAAGCAAGCTCGAGACGTTCCATATCAGTGTTCTGACATGCATGGGTAAATTCGGATCTGACGAAAGGTCCTCCAAAATAGAGATTGCAGTAGCTGCCCTTACAGCCAAGCTATCCTCTCCATGCAGTAGGCTGTCTTTAATCTCGCTTGCAGCCTTCCTAATATTTCTCGGCACGGAGTCGTCTTGAATTATTCTATCCAACGCTTCCAAAACGCTACTCAACACATCTTCGGACATACGCATCACCCCGCAGAACTGCAAGTTTTTAATATCTCAATCGTTTGACAAGATAACGTGGAGGATAAAAAAATTTCGGAAGCTGTGGAATTACTGTATAAGGGTGCAAAAATGCTTGCATATCACTGCCCAGATTGTGGCATTCCCCTTTTTAAGTATGAAGGTAAGGTAATCTGCCCAGTATGCAAGAGAGAGGCGGAGATAGTGGGTGAGGGAAGAGATGCAGTGGTTAGGATGAAAGGAGATGCTCCAAAAGATACAAAGGTTGAAAAGGAAGAGGTTAAGGTATCGCACACTTCCGATGTAGAGGAAGCAGTAATAGAAACAATACGAATTCTGGCAAATCGTTTAAAAGAGGTTTCAACGACTGAAGATGTTAAAATATTAAAAGATTTCGTAAATATTCTTAAAGATTTAATAGATATTTTAGATAAAATTAAAAATTTAAAAATATAAAAGAGTTTGAAGCAAATTATTTATTTTATATTAAAAATTAATTTTTATCAATTAAGATTAATAAATATTATAATTTAAAGATTAAATATAATTTTTATTTTTGAAGAAATAGATTAGATAGAATTTCGTTTATTCTGGGCTCTCCAAAGCTTTAACAAGTCAAGGAGTTTTATCCCAATAATTCTCTTTAATCCACTTGTGAACGGCATCGTGAAAAACGTAATAAATCTCAGAAATATTTTTCGCATCCCATCTAACCGACATAATACATCGTTACACGCATTTTTTCAGCAAAATTTAAATAACTTATTTTTAGAAACAATTATAGGGAAGTATCGTTATAATTATAATAACAAATTATAAAAATAAATATATTATAAATTAAAAACTAAATAATTTCTCAATTGTTATTGAAGAATGTCCACCGGAAGCTGGTAAGATCTATTTTTAAAATTCAATTCAATAATAATTTCTACAAGTTCTTAGTATACTACAGCGCCTTTGCATCATACATTTTTTTGTAATGTTCATGGTTTTTAACCATCCTTGTTTAAAACTTGTTTTCATCCGTTTTTGATATACTCCATTATACACCTACTGTGTTCCACAGGAAATAAAGGGGGGAGGGGGTATATAAATGGTGATAAACGTTATAACCGTTTCAGTTGAAGAAGGTTTATGCCATTGATAATTCCAGCAACGCAGGGTGTTCTCGCAATAAAGATTTCCCGTATTACTGGATTTCCGCTGGGATACGCACAGCTTGAGAAGTTACCGGATGGTGAGAAATACGTCAGAATTTCCGCGGATGTTGAGGGTGAGGATGTGATAATCGTAAACTCCTTCGCACACAATCCGAACGATATGCTCATCGAGACCATCTTTCTCATAAGAACTCTCAAGGACTACGGTGTAAAATCCGTTACTGGCGTTTTTCCATACTTTCCGTATTCGAGGGGGAGGTTTGGTATAAAGGGTGAGGCGGATTCTTTGGGGGTCGTGTCGGACCTGCTTAAAAACGCGGGTTTGGACAGAATGGTCGTCGTCGATTTCCACGTCAAAACCGATTTCGGGTTCGAAGTCCTTGAGCTTACAGCGATGCACGAGCTCGCGAAGTTCGTTAAAGAGAACTTCGATATGCACGATCCGATCGTCGTGGCTCCGGATGAGGAGGCGGTAAGGTGGGCGAAGATAGTAGCGGGAGATTTGGAATTGGATTGGATAGCTTTGCAGAAGATAAGGATAGATGCTGAGAACGTGATAATAGATTCCGCTCCAAAGGAAGTCGAGGGGAGGGACGTTCTCATAGTGGACGACATAATATCGACGGGTGGAACGGTCGTTCAGGCCACGAAGGCTTTGAAGAGGGGCGGATGTGGAAAGGTCTTCGTCACATGCACTCACGCCATACTCGCCGGCGACGCGCTCAGAAAGTTGCTCGAATGCGGGGTGGAAGGGATAGCCGCAACAGATACCGTGCTGAGCCCGGTAAGCCACGTGAGCGTTGCGGGAATATTGTCGGATTGTCTCTCCAAAATCTTCCGTTAGCTATTTAGAACGACGGCGAAAAGTCGGAAACGTGAAGATCGCCGTCACCGGAAGGCCGGGGATTGGCAAGACTACGCTCTGCCTGAAGGTTTACGGCGCTCTGAAAGATTCCATGGACGTGAGGGGATTCGTTACTAAGGAGGTTAGGGAGAGGGGAGTTAGAGTAGGGTTCAAGCTCGTGGATCTCGAAAGCGGTGAGGAGGCTTGGCTGGCGAAGGTCGGATTTAAAAGTCCGGTTAGGGTCGGAAAATACGGCGTCATACTCGAATCGATAGACGGGTTCGCCGAAAGGATAAAGAGTTACGGAGATGCGGATCTCGTTATTTTGGACGAAGTGGGGCCAATGGAGTTGAAGAGCGGTAGGTTCGTCAAAGCCGTCGAGTGGCTTATGGGAAGGGATAATCTCCTCTTCACTATCCACATGAAATCCCAGCATCCCCTCTTAAGGCGAATTCGTTCCGAGTTCGAGGTTATCATCCTTACCGAGGACAACAGGGATGAGGTTGCGGAGGAGATAGTGAGGAGGTTCGGAGATGATAGTCGAAGGTAAGGCAAAGATAAAGCTGGCCGAAGGCGTCTTTTACAATCCCAAGATGACGTTCTGCAGGCACTTAGACGTTTTGGCCTACAAGGTTATTTCCGAATCGGAAGGAAAAGTCAGATCTCTCGACGCTTTGTCAGCGACGGGCGTTAGGGGAATAAGGGCTCGCTTGGAGGCTGGATTCATCCCCACATTCAACGATAAGAATCCTAAGGCGGTCGAATTGATAAGGGAGAATCTGAAGTTGAACGGAATCGAGGCGGAGGTCTTCAACAGGGACGCCGTAGCTCTGATGAGGGAAAACAGATTCACTCACATCGACTTGGATCCGTTCGGCTCTCCCGCGGAGTTCATAGACACTGCATGCGTTTCCGCTTTGAAATACCTGAGCGTTACCGCAACAGATACTGCGGCGCTCTGCGGCTCCGCTCCCGTTGCGGGATTGAGGAAGTATGCCATCTACGCCGAGAAGACGGAATTTTATCCGGAATTGGGTTTGAGAACTCTAATAGGGAAGATAGTAAGGGAAGCGACGAAATACGACAAAGCTATCGAAGTTTTGGTCTCTTGGGCCAAGGAACATTATTACAGGGTTCACTTAAAGCTTAGGAGGTCCGTTGCCTTGGCGGGGAAGATATACGAAAAGGTGGGATACCTCTTCTACTGTTTCGAATGCGGGAACAGGGAATGGGTGCCGATGGACGGCTCTTCACTCGAAAGGTGTAAGTGCGGAGGAAAATTTAAAATGATAGGTCCACTATGGCTCGGAGAACTGCACGACAAGAACTTCGTAACTCGGATGATAGAAAGGGTTGACGAGATGGAAGTCACCGACTCCGTGAAGGAAAAGCTTGAGAAGTTCTTGCGTTCTATTCTGGATGAGATAGATGTTCCCTTCGCATACACCACTCATCACTTGGCTAAGATGTTGAAAGTATCTCCTCCTCAGGTTTTGAGAATTGTTGAGGAGCTAAGAAAAGCGGGATTCAGAGCTTCGAGGGTCCACTACTCCGGATTCGGGTTCAAGACCGACGCAAACATCGATGAAGTAAAAAAGATCGTTTTAGCTCTTAACGCCTAATATCGACTTCGGTTTCCTCGGAATCCTCCTCCTCTTCTTTCCGTCCGAAGTGTATTTCTGGTTCGGCCCGGGCTTCTTGTAGTTCTGCCACTTCGTGGGAACCAACCTGTATCCTCCTCTCCTGTTCTTTATCTTGACCCACGTTACACTACCTGTCTTACCCATGTCTCCCGCTTTCTAAACTCAACTTAAAAAAATTGTGGTATCGAAATTCTTAATTCGAAAATCGGGATTTTATCAACGATGGGCGTGCTGTATAGGATGTTCGGGCTAACTGCCAAGGAAGCTGCTGAAGTGACCGCGGACATCGTCGAAATAATTAGAAGGAAAATGAGCGATGAGGAGGCTATCGAATACTTGAAAAGCAAATACAAGGGAGATAGGTTGCATTTTGCCATTCTAATGCTCGGAAGGATTGTAGGGATGTCCTTCGCCTTACAAGATCCTGAAAAGGCCAAGGCGATCGTTTCGGACTTCTCGAGACTGATCAGAATTTTGGAGGAAAAGGAAAGATGTGTGCTCGTAAAAACTCTCGAGAAGGAAATACTTGAAGAGGTATACGAAAGCGTCGAGAAGTTGAAGGGTTATGTGTAGCATAAAGCTTAAATTCATTCAACGCCATAACGATACAGAGGGCCCGTAGCTTAGCCAGGTCAGAGCGCCCGGCTCATAACCGGGCGGTCGAGGGTTCAAATCCCTCCGGGCCCACTTAATATTTTGTGTTAATCCATGTTCAGCTAAAATTATGTATTCTCTGAGCTTCGTTTCTACAAATTCCGATAAATTAGGGATCAATTCCTTAGCTTTGGTTAGAACGTTTTTATCGATGTAGAGGTGTAGAAATGTTTTGTTCTCCTTGCGTCTCGGCATAATGATTCTTGATCAAAAATAAAAATAAAGGTTGCCGCCCTGCTAAGTCGGCTAAAGCTTTGACGGATATAAACAATTTTTCTAAAGTTTTTGGATAATTTTACTGCAATAATTAATTTTTCATTTTTAATCATTAATATTAATTAGATAATTATGTTTTTTGTAAGGGTAGCACGGTAGCATGGGTAGCATGAATTTTAGGTTACATGTAGTTGTGGAGGTAGCATGGTAGCACGGTAGCATCGACTTTAGCGTTTGTGATTTAAAATTAAGGGTTTGCATATATAGCGTGCTACCGTGCTACCTTATTGTGCATGTATTGAATTTTAATTTTGGAGATATTACTTTGGAGAAAGAGAAATTTTTTGAGAGGTTGCACTACCAGACAAACCAAAATTCTCTTCTAGTTTTTCCTATAATCTCCCTTAAGAATGGACCTATATTTTCCAACGCTTTAATATATTGATGAACGAATTTTGGATTTTTTCTAGCACCCAACATATCCATGATAGAATAACTTGCGTTTTCAGATATTTTTGTTAGTGTTTCTTTTAATAGTTGATCGGGAGGCACACACTCTATTTGTTTTATAATTGTAAACTCTTCTTTAATATAATTTTTATTTTTAAATTCGTAACCAATATACTTCTTGAATAACTCTAACGCTTTAAGCAAAGCTAAGAAAGTATCATCTTTTCTTGCAAGACCTTCAATTATGAGGTCTCTTATAAACAGACCAAAACCATCAATTATCGCTTTTTTTTCTTTTTCTAATTCTTGTTTATCTATATTTTTTATATTTTCGTCTTTGTAGTGATATTTCATTAGAGGTGCTGCACTATAATAGGCAAATCTCTCACAAATGAGCATAAAAAAGTATGCTGTCAAAATATCTTTTTTTAGTAGGAATAAACCCTTATCACTTATTTTATAGATTTTAATCCTTCTATCCTCTTTATCAATTTCTTCAGTAATTAATCCTTCCTCAAGAAGTCTTTTTAGATGCTTTGCTAAAACAGGATCTGAGACCTTTAATTCAGATTTTAACTCCCTCCAACTTAATCCTCGTTCACTTGAAGCAAGGAGTTCAAGAATTCTCCTTTTAGTGCCGCTTCCTGTTATCATAACATCCCCTAAGTAACTTAGCCTAACGAAAGATTTAAATGTTCTGATAACCATTACTTAGTATGCACTAAGTAATTTATCAGGTGTTAAGTATGGTTGGAACTCCAAAAGATTATGGTATAATTCAGCTTAATGTAACAATATACCCAGAACACGCGAAAATAATTGAAAAAATCCTCAAAAAAGAGTATTTTAAACCAATTGCTCATAGATCTACCTCTGAAATAATTAGAAGAGCATTGGAACATTATGCCGATTTCTTAGGAGTTAAGCTTGATAATAAAAGTTAAAAAATAAAAAGAGGTGTAATTCAAATGTCCTGGCCCTTTCCCCTTAAAAGGGAGAGGATACTATTGATAATAAACATTTCGGACTTGCCATCATCCTGCTATTCTGACTCTTCTGTCTGTGGAGATTTTATGACTAAAAAATGCAAGCTTAGAGAGGTGTTAAGGAATGGAAGACTTATATAGTTGGGCTAAATACTACCTTGAACTGGGATTTAGCGTCATTCCTGTTATAATTGTTCCTATCTCAGAAGATAACCCGAAAGGTAATAAGGTAGCGGCTACTGAATGGAAGGAGTTCCAGCAAAGATGTCCAACTTTAGAGGAGATTGAGAATTGGTTTAAGGATCCTAACTTTCCAGCTTTAAGAGGAGGGAAAAACAAGCTTGGAATTGCAATAGTTACGGGTAGGAGCTCAGACAATTTAGCGGTCATAGATTTCGATTCTAAAGAAGTAAGAGAAGAAGTTTTAGCTGAATTAAAGGAAAAATATCCCGATCTCTATGCTAAGCTCTTAGATACTTGGATTGTTGAAACATGTAAAGGTTACCATCACTATGTTAAGGTTGTGGATCCCGATCATGATCTATTTTCTAATAGGATAGGTATCAGACCGGGAGTAGATATAAGAGCTAATGGCGGTTATGTTGTGGCTCCACCTTCTCCTCATCCTTCGGGCAAGGTTTACAGATTTGTAAACAAGCCTGATAAGATTGCTGAACTAACTTGGGAGGAATATCTTACCCTTATTAGCTTTTTAGAAGGTAAAAAGAGAAAAATCCAAAGAGTTGAAATTAAGGAGGAAGAAAAGAGAGAATTAGAGGAAAGTAAGATTGTTGAGATTGTTAATATCCTCAGACCGATTTATCGACAAGGCTATAGGAATTATATCATACTTTACTTAACGGGATGGCTTAAGAAGGCCGGAATACGTTATAATTCCGCTCGAAAGATTGTAGAACTCCTAGCTGAGAAGGACGAGGAGCTAAAGCATAGGATCTACGTTTTGGATAGAACTTACAGGCTGAGAGGAAATCCTCCGACGAAAGAGGATCTCAAAGGCAAAACAGGACTTCAAGAGATAGCAGAAACTCTATTAGGAGAGGAAAGAGCTTTAGACTTAATCAGAAGGCTTGAAGAGTTATTAGGTCGATCATCTCCCTTCCAAGATTCGATATTTTCACTAATAGACTTCAAAAGGAAGGCTTACTACATTGCTAATCCTAGAAAGGGAATAATCGCGAGAGCATTTGAGGATAAGAACGGAAGAATCATTTATGAGAAGATTGTAGCTGAGGTTTGCCCTGTTAAGGTTATTGTTTATGAGGATCCTTTAGGTGGACTTACTAAGTTTGAAATCGAATTCCAAGGATTCCGGAACCTAACAATTGGCCCAGCCGAGCTAGACATCATTCTTTCAAGGTTGCAGGCTGAGGGTGTTGTTAAGCATAGCCGCCTCTTAAGGGATGCTCTATCCTCGATCATTACGGCATTCATTAGGAAAGGAAAGGCTGAAATCAGAAGGGAACTCGAAAAGCCAGGCTTCTACTATATTGATGGACAGATTAAGGCTGTTAAGTGGCAACCTGAGGACTTCTCCAAAGAAGATTTGGTTAAATCCCTCAAACTTTTAGATGAACTTAGGACTAAGTGGTATCGAAAAGCTGGAGAGAGATTCACGACTATGATCAAATGGGGTCTGATCGCTCCTTTTGCTTATGCAATTAAACAGATCAGAGGAACGGTAGTCGTTCACTTCCCAGACATGGTTGCTTACGGAGCAAGGGACACCGGAAAAACAACAATAGGCGCTCAAATAGTCCTATCAATTTGGAACCCTCCGGAAGAAGGAAGAATAGTTAGAGGAGGAGGTGAAGCCGATACCAAAGCTAAGCATGGCAGACTTAGAAGCCTAACTACATTCCCGGTTGTAGTTAATGAGGTCGAGGGAATCTTCAACAATAAAGACCTTTTAGAAGACTACAAGAATGCAGTTGAGAATCGTTTCGTTAGAGGAAGGCATGCTCATGGTGTTTACGTCGAAATTCCTTCCCTCGCTCCTTTCTTCATGACAATGAACGCACACCTACCATTAGATGAAGCAGTCCGAAAAAGATTCTTCGGTATTCATTTTTCCCATTCTGATAGGATCTCTAAAGAGGAGATGGAAAGATTTAAGGAGGATGTCCTTCCAAGACTTGAAGATCTTAGATTTTTGGGCTATTTTGTCTTTAGCAAAATTTCGGAGAATCCTGAAAGACTCAAAGAGAATTGGCAAAGCTTAGCTACTGAACTTCTTAGGGAGGCTTTTGAGTTTGCAGGCTTGGAAGTTCCAGAGTGGGTTAACGAATTCTACGAGGGCGAAAGTGAAGAGGAACTTAATGAAACGATCAATGAAGAAATTAGAGCAAGACTTTTGGAAGATATCAATAACGAATACTCTAAACACATTTCTAAGATCGAAATTTATGCCAAGAACCTTGCAGACATTGAATCAATCAATGACATAGAGATCAGGCTTAGAGCACTACTTGAGAAAGAGTTTTTACCTTGGGCATTTGCGAGAGAGGATGAAATAATCATCACGACCTTCGTTATGAAAATTCTGAAGGATTTAAACATCGATTCTCTCAAATCCTTAGCTGAAAGATTCGGTTGGAGATACTGTGACGTTAGGATCTCAAAGAATAGAGTTGTTAAAGCGATAAGATTACCAATAAGTGAATTTATAGAGTTTCTAAAGGGAGAAGACTTTGAAGAGGTTGTAGGAGACGAAGGAGACAAATCAACCGATCAAGGATCCGAAGACGGGAAGACTGAGGATAAGATGATCGAGCTTGATGAAATCGATAAGCAGATTTTGGCATGTTACAAACTCATAGCCCCTTCAGTTCCAGATTATGATCAACCGGAGGCTTTTGTAAAAATAGTTGCTAAGAAGTTAGGATATTCTGAGGAGATAAAAGAAAGGATTTTGAAGCTCATAGAGCTTGGAAAGTTGCCCAAATTCTACAAGGAGTTTGTTGAACATGCCTGGAATGACAAACCGGATGATGGTAAATACATCCAGGTTCGGGCTTTGGATTACATTCACATCGAAGTAAACGGGCAAGAATACAAAGCTAAGCCTAATGAGGTCTTCAGAATGCGGATAGAAGATTTCGAGGCTTTAGATGATGAAAATAGAGGATTTCTAATTCCTATTGGAGGCGATAACGGTTGAGATGCCCGTTTTGCGGTAATTACATCGAGAATACCCTTTACCTTGCCTTAGCTCCTTACAGGGAGAGATCTGCAGTAGTCATAACTAACATCGACTACATCGTGGAAGTTGGCAATCGTATAGTTTGCATCATCGAAGAAAAGCATAGTCCCAAAAGAAGGATAAGAGGTTACCAGCTTGTAACTCTTAAGAAGGTTGCCAAGGCTTTGGACGTTCCTCTGTATATCTTGTTTAGCAACAGCAGAATTGAACTTTACGAATTCGATACTAATGAGATTGTCCGATCAAATCCCTACGTAAGCTTTGAGAATCAAGAACCTATTTTCTCCGGAACACTCCCGGATTTTGGATATTGGTTTTATCAAAAGTTTCTAGCTCACGCTCCTCCATCTCGCAGAGCTAAGGTAAATAGAAGAAGATTGTTATGAATTTAGAAAGGGTTACTAAAAAATTTTAATAAAACCCACTTAATTTACAGTTCTGAATATATATTATGAGATAATTATATATTCTACAAGGTTTTAATATGTACATGTGAACAGTAGGAAAGATTTGCTGAGAATTGAAGATAGATTATCAATTGCCTATTTTGTTGAGAATGGGGTATTGAAAGCTTTGATCCTATCTAGGGAAGAGGTTTGTGAAATTTGGAATTCTTTTCCAGCTATAACACTGAGAGACTATAACTATTGGTTAAACAAGCTACGTAAAGTTCTTAACGCTGAATCTTATGAAAACGACCAACCATTTAAGCTATTTAAGCGAGGGAACATACACATTGCACGAGCTGTGGCAGAGAACTCAATTCTATCCAATTTTGAAATCAAGAATTTCGAGGAAGTAATAAACGAAATACAGCAGGAAGGTGTGGTAGTAATCATCAACGTAAAGCATGATGAGGAATTGTATAAGGTCATAGATAGCAGAATTAAAGTGCTAGAGAGGAAGGTGGAAAGAACAGAGGATGAAGACGAAGAGCAAGAAATTCATGAAGAGTTGGAAAGATTAAAGATGAAGCTACGAGATATACCAGTTCTCGTTGATCTAATTATTGCCGCAAGAGATTTTGCGGGAAGATTACGTATGATGAATTTGATTAAGGATTATGCAACTGTGAACATTAAATGGGAATTAAGCGAAGTTACTTGGGATGATTTACTAAAAATGTTGGAATCTCCAAACTCTAAACTTAAGATTGGAAAAAAGATAAGATTGACAAGCACGTATAAAAGTCTTAAATCTTGGTTATGTCTTCCGATATCGGAAGAGTATCTAATAGCGCTTGAGAACTATTTAGCGTCTAAAGAATACTTGGAACCTTTGATAAGATCATCAAAGAACCGCTTTAGAATCGGTAAATGGATAGATGGTAATGATGCTATAATCCCTGCTGACGATCTCTATTATTGCTACATACTGAGTCCATCTGGATTTCGATATTATCCGATGCAATTATTAAGGATTCTTGTGCACAACTTACGTAACGAAGGAGCGGTAATAGTTTTAGATACGGAGGGGAAGATTGCACAAAAGATTGCAAAAGAAATTCCCGATTCTTTATATCTCCACCCAACTGACTCACCGTTTGGAGTAAATCCCTTAGATCTACCAAAAGTATCCAGTAAAGACAAGGCAGAATCTATTGTTGTAAATAGGTTGCAGGATATCCTCTGCACCAATATTGGGGATCAAAGAATCAAGGACATACTTGAGAACACCGTAAAAATACTCTACGATAAGGGAGCGGTTGGATTACCGAGACTGTATAGGCTATTCAAGTTAGCTGGAGAAGGATTGGTATGTGTCGAAGATGAGAAGCTCTACGAGCAAATGATAAGTTTTAGAGAGTTACCGAAGGAATCGTCCTCATTTTTACTCAACATACTAAAGCCCTATGCAGAAAACAGGATACTGAGAAGAATAACGTCAAAGACTACGATTCCGCTCGATGAGATACTAAAACCCGGCAAAGTAACATTATTCTCCATTCCTGAATCAGAATTGGGTGAGGAAACGGCATATAGAATATTTACAGCAGTTCTGTTTAGAATCTGGTCTGAATCAGTATCAAGAGGTGAATCGTCACGGATTTTCGTAGTCATAGTATACACACTTGGAAGAAGAGCTGAGATATTCGAAAGAATACTGAGAGATTCCTTCTTAGATGATAACATAGCCTTCATATTTGCAAACACACGCATTGAACAGCTATCCGAAAAGACTTTGCTATATCTGCAGGATTTGGCATATCTGTTCGTATTTAATCCAATTATACTCTTACATGTCGAGAATAAATACGTTAGAAGGTTGATAGAAGGAATTGAAGCATTTGAGGATGTGCTAATGTCCAACAATGGCATGGCAGTATTTAATCTTAATATGACACCGCATTTAATGACATTAATAAAAATCGATGACTTTCCATATAAGCCAATAAGAGAAGAAATCACCACTGAAAAATACGCTCCACAAGATGATAGCGATGATATACTGGAAGGAGTAGGTCATCCTGTTTTGAAGTATATGAACAGTCCGTTCAGATTACCGAAGCAACGTTCATTGCATTTGCTCTATAGAGCAAAACACTCTAAAGGACTTGAAGATCTGCTGAACATCTGCAAGAACTCACAAGATTTATTCGGCACTACATTTCTTGAGGATCCATATCCCGTTCTGTACTATTTCCACAAGAATATAGATAAGATCACGAAGTCTGAGGAAGGTAGGAAAATAGCTGAAAAAGCTATTGAATTCTACATTGCTAATGGATACTGCGTTGACATCGCCAAACAATTGGTTGGAGAGCCGAGGCCTGATTTGATAGCTGTCCCCCTCTCAGAAGGGTATTTGGATTTCTTCAGAGCGATTGCCATT
This sequence comes from Archaeoglobaceae archaeon, assembly GCA_026986375.1. Lineage (GTDB taxonomy): Archaea > Halobacteriota > Archaeoglobi > Archaeoglobales > Archaeoglobaceae > WAKM01. The sequence goes on along the minus strand of JALSOQ010000005.1, from coordinate 31,187 downwards.
GAAATCGATACTACAACACCGGATAAATGTCCAACTCAATTATGGAGAAACTGGACGAAAGAAAGTGTCGAATATTTCATGGAGATCCACACTTGGATCCCCATAGATAAGCTCGAAAAAGTACTAAAACTGTACGAGGAGCTTCCGTATTATCTAAAGGTTAAGATAAGAATTTTTGCTTACGATCTGGAAAATGACGTGATTTATAGGCCAGAGGAAGTTCATAAGTTGGTAAGGGAAGAAAAGAAGGAAATAGAAGAATCTTTCGAATTTACTCCACCAATCGAGGAAAAGATTGTGGTTAAGCCCAAGAATGATAGGAAAAGGAAGAGAACGAGAAAGATAAGCGATTTACCTTCGTTAGATCATTTTCTTAGAGAGGAATCTGAGGAGGCTGAAACTAAAGAGGAAACGGACGAAATAACTGAGAAAAATGTAATTACATTGCCAGATGGAACGGTTATCCAGATCTTGGACGATTTACGTGAAATGGAGCTAGAAAAGATCAGAGAATACGTGGAAAAGGGAAGGTATTCAATACATGATGGTGAATTCTTGGTTCTGATAAGTGAATTCGGCTATAAGGAGAGTGTTATACGAATAAGAATTATCAATCGAAATGCTTAAGTCTTTTTTACGATTGTTCTTCAAGCTTAAGCATTCTCTCAACAATTTCTCTGCCCAAATCTGTCAGCTCCCAGTAGAGAGATTTACTATTGCCAAGAGGCTTGATACTGGCAATGAGTCCATCCCTTTCAAGTATCTTTAAGGTCTTAACAAAATTTGGATAGCTTCCAACCTTTACAACCTTTGAAACTGCATCATAAACATCCATTGTTTTTGTCGCATCATTTTTATCATACAGATATTTTAGAATTGTGGATTTCATCCTGTCTTCGGTCAAAACTTTCGTAGTAACCCTTAAAACTCTCTCATCTAGTCTTCTGACCATAGTATTAGCTTACACTCACCTGTATATAACTTTTATTTACGCTTTTAATATTTTGTACCTCTCTATGCTTTTGTCATGGAATGATTCGGTAATTTTGGTATATCGTGATATAAGTTCGTAAACTTTGTTATAGTTTGGGTTAGGTTGCGTTTTCTCTAGAGCTTGTGATAAATGCGTGAGTTTGAAGCTTCCCAGAAACTCAAACCCCCCAGTTACCGCCCGCCGAACGCCTCCCCCGCAACATTGAACTTGCCACAGCTTGACAATCTTGCTAAACCATAGCACACTAATGTTGGGATTACACCCTTAACTACCAGATACAACAGACCTCAAGAAGTCACATCCCGCTGATTATCTTACCTAACCTTTGGTCATTATTCCAATCTTAATGTCAGGTAAGACTGCTAAACTCATGCCTCAAATGCATACAAGATTGGAACAGAGAAAGTAATTCTGGATCAGCGTATCCAAATATTTCTGGAAGTGGAATTATGGCTGTTCTTAGTCTAATATTTTACAAGATTGGATTATATTGATGATTTATGAACTAACTTATATTAAGTACTATTATAATTCAACATCTTTGCTCCTAAATTTCTCCTTAATTTTGGCAAATAGTTTCTCGAAGTTCTCAGTAGCTTTCTTCAACATACTCTTCTATACGACTAAAAGGATAGTATTTAGGAGGAGTATTTATAAAAATAAATAGATTGAGCTAACAAATTCATAAAGATTTCAGTTCTTTCACTATGAGAAGGTTGATATCAGGGATTTGATAATTTCAAGCTCTATCTGCTCAGTTTTTTCTTTATCGTAATACTTTTCAAGTTCTTCATGGAACTTTGACCCATGATTAACGTCTCTTACTTTAAAGTGGATTAGCTCGTGAAAGATTATAAATTTTAGTTGTTCCTCGTTGAGGAGATCAATTATGTTGCTGTTCAGCCTTAACGTCTTAGTTTTGAACGAGAAAGACGCAACTTTTCTTTTCATCGGAGTTATTCTAATTTTAACACCCTCAATTCCAAGTTCTTTTACTACGCTTCTGAATATTCTTATCACTTGCTTTCTCTCCATAACCTATCAAACTCCTCCTTGATGTAATCTACAAGCTCTCCAGCCAATTTTACTGCATCTCTTTCAACGCCTGCCCGGAACAAGTCCATCAAAATTTTAGTTCTTAATTCTTTTTCTTGCTGAGGCAAGATTTTTGACTTCTTTGAAGCGAGAGTGTTCAGATAAGCTCTCGTATCTTTGAAATCTACCTCTTTTCCTGCTTTCTGCTTAACGTAATAGCTAATGGTTTCTATTAACCTATCGGAAAATGGCTTACCCGCTATTTTCTTCTCGTAATCCTTAATTTCATCTTCAATCGCCTTAAGTTTTGCTAGGAACACCTTGGTGTTTATAGCTCTCGTAACCCATTCGATCCGCAACCTCTCGACTCTCTCAGCTATTTGCCTATAGACGGGATCGTGCATCCTTTCCCTTACGAAGTTCCGTATAAAGAAGAAGTAATCGGCAAGCTCGTTTACTATCCTCTTTCTAAGTTCTTCCTCGCTGACTGCAAGTTCAGAAATCAGCTTTTCTACCCTTTCAGGCTCAATTTTTACCGTTCCTATTTCCTTGAACTCTTCAACGATCGTTCTATTGTGAATGTAGGATAGCAACTCGTTCCAAAACTCTTTTCCAAGCTTTGCAGTTTTTCCTTGTAAGATTGCCTTTAATCTGTAATACAGGTAGGCAAGCGCTTGAATATCATCAACGTAAACGATCTTCTCTGGATACGCTCCCAGAGCTTTATAGAGTTTTAAAATTGTGCCCATCTCATTCACAAGTCTTATAACTCTTGCAGATAGGCTAACGCTTTCTGTATGTAACATCGCGAGCATCTTTATCCTTGCAAGGATGTCTTCTTTCCCAGTTCCAGTTTTCAACGCCTCTTTTACCGCATCGAGATCTATCCCTACATCCTCATCTCCAACCTTTAAACTCTTCAGTTCATTCTTAAGCTGTTCAAACTTAATTTTGAACTCTGAGAACATCTGCTCTATCGATCTCATTAAGTTGAGTTCAAGATCCTTTTTAATGTCTGGACGTTCATCCGCTAAAAGGTTGTATATCGCCATAGTTTTCGTTAGATGCTCCATCAATCTAACGGAATCAACGATTAACCCGAACTCCTTGTCCTTATAGGGTCTGTTAACCCTTGCAATTGCCTGCAGAAGTCTGTGTTCGTAGAGCGGTTTGTCCAAATACATCACCTTGAGCTGGGGAGCATCAAATCCAGTTAATAGCATGTCCGTTACGATAAGAATCCTCGGATTTTCCTTTTCTTTAAATTCGTCCTGTATTTCCCTGTTTATCTCGTTGTAATCTTTGTTGCCTCTTCTCTTCTTTAATTCTTCCATGTATTCAAGAATTTCCTTCTCATCTTCCTTGTAGTTGTATGTCATTACTATTTCTACCCAATTCTTCGCTTCTTCCCCGAATTTTTCAACAAGATACTTGTCTAAAGCCTTTTTGTATCTCACGCAACCTAATCGATTAACAGCTACGACCATTGCTTTAAACTTGAAGTTCTCCGTATCCTTTTCAATCCTATCGACGATATACTTTGCAAGCTTGTCTATCCTCGCAGGATTTAGGAGGATTACCTTAACTTTCGTTATGTATCTTCGGATATCTTTCTGGGTGATCTTAGCTTCGAGCAATCTTTCGATATTTCCTTTGTTTTCCATGTATTCTCTGATAAATCCAGCTATTTCTTCCTCGCTGAGTTTTATTTGAACACCTTCAGCCTTGACATCTCCCTCCTTTACAACGTCGAAAACTATCGGCAACGTGAAACCGTCTCTTATCGAATCTCCGATGAAATAGACATCCAAATAATACTCTCCCTCGTTTGGATAGGAGAACTCAAAAAACGTGTTTCTCTCATCTTTGAATATCGGCGTTCCTGTGAAGCCAAACGTTACAGCGTTTGGAAAGCATTTCTTTCTCATCGCTCCCAGCAACCCGTATTGGCTTCTGTGAGCTTCATCTATTAAAAAGAGAATACTCCTACTTCTTACCCCTCCAAGTTTGAGGAGATAAATTTCTTTGTCCTTATCGCCTAACCTAGAAATCTCTTGAATTATCTTTTCGTATTCTTCGGGTTTTTCTTTCCTTAAGAAATCCAGATATCTTTTAGAGAGCTTGAGCAATAAACCGTAGAGTTTTTGAGATGCTTCCTCATCAGCTTTTTCCGTTAAACCATCTGAAACTTCTCCTCTCTGGAACTTTTGAATCGTCGTTAGGTAAATTCCCCTTGGGATTATATTGGATGAAAATTCGCTCTCCTTTAAAGTTTCCACAATCCTACAAAGCTCTTCAATACTTTCGATCTTCTTATAGAGACTTCTGAACTTTTCATCCTGAACGGATTTCAGAACTTCGTCGTGCTGTCTTTCGAGGTCTTGCCTGTCCACGACGAAGAAGATTACCGGGTTTTTGTCGTAGTAGCGATCTAAGAAGTAGTTCGCTATGAAGAACATCGTGAAAGTTTTACCGCTTCCTTGCCAGTGCCATATAAGTCCTCTGTTCTTTCCCCCGTTCATGTGTTCTTCTATTCTTTTCATCGCTTTTATCGTGGCTCTATACTGGTTCAGCCTTGCCATAAGCTTCTTTTTCTCTCCTTCCCTTGGTCTCCAGAAGAATATGAAGTATTTGATGAATTCGACAACCCTTGAGGGCTTTAGAAGATCGAAGATATCGTCCCAATTGAATGAATAGCTATCCCTTTCTTTCTTGTCCCAGTTTGGTAGCGTTGGAGTGTAACGTTTCTCATCACCGTAAGCAACTCCAAACTGAACGAATCTGAAGAGATCGGGAGAATACATCTCGTAAGTTCTTATATCTTTCAAAGCTTGGGAATGGGAGAAAGGAACGGATTCGGATTTGGCTTCTATTATCACCACGGGAATTCCGTTGATGAATAAGGTGAAGTCGGGTTTTATGTTATCTGGAGATCCCTTAAACTTGGCTTCATGGAGGAAGAAGAAGTAATTCTTCCTTACGTTCTCATGATCGATTAGGTGAAACGTAAGAATTTCAGATTTAACATTAACTTTGACGCCGTATTTTAGGTAGTTGAGAATCCTCTCTTCTCCAGAGTTGAGTTCGTTGAAAATGGTTTCGATAACTTCTCTTTCCTCTTCCTTCGTTAATTTCGAAAATTTGTCTCGATTTATTTCCTTAACTTTTTTCTCAACGATTTCGGGGATGTAGTTGTGTTCAATTAAGGTGTGCTCAGGTATTTTAAGTTCTACATTTCCGTCTTTCCATCCGATTTCGATGAGTTTTTTCTTTATCTCTTCGTGAACTGCACTTTCGGATTGGAGGGGCATGATCTTATCCTCCTTTCAATGCTGTTACAATATTTTTAGTTATTTCTTTTATTTTTGAGGTGAGTTCATTCCTGTCTTTTTCACATTCTATAAGTTCAATCAGTTCTTTCTCAAGATCGATTTTTTCCTCTTCTTCAACTGGCATTACATAAAGAGTGACGTTTAGATTGTAATCATTCTTAGCAATCTCATCAAGGCTTACAACTCTCGAAAATCCGTCAATACTCTCAAATTTGCGATAAACGTTGACGATCTTCTCAATGTGCTTTTCACCGAGTCTATTCATAGCAGGAATTTCTGGATGCTTCTCATATTCATTGCTCGCATTTATGAAAAGAATTTTTTCTTTTCTTTCTTTTGGTTTATTTTTGTTAAATATAATTATAACTCCTGTTCTTTCACTTTTGTCAAATATTTTCGGAGGAAGTTGGACAATTGCTTCGATAAGATCTCTTTCCACGATTTCTTTTCTTATGGTTTTCTCTATTTTGGTATTTGTCCTAAATAATGCTCCGTTGTCGATTACTATCCCAGCTTTTTTCTTAGAGAAGTATAATAGGAGTTGAATCCACCCCCAATCCATTGAATTCTTTGGCGGAAATCCGTCGGTTACGTATGTGGTATAGATTGCTTTTACTTTTGGATTATTTCTTAATTCTTCTACAGGATATTTTTGATTCCACCTTGGATCCGTAAGAGCATAATCGACATTGCTGAATTGCGGATTCGATAAACTATCTCCAACGAAAATCTCATGGTTCTTTATATCGTTCAAAATGAGGTTAATTTTTGCTATGGCTGCTATCGATTTTGTTATTTCCTGCCCATAAAGCATGATTTGTGAATCTCCATATTTTTCTTCAACATGCCTGTAAGCATAGACGAGAAAACTCCCAGAACCTAATGCGGGGTCTAGAACAGAGGAATTTGGTTCTATATCGAGAAGTTTAACTAGTAGCATGCCCACTTCAGGAGGAGTAACTCGAAATTCCTCTCCTTTCTTCTCTGATTTCTCCTTTGTTTTTGGTTTTTCCTCAGGAACATAATTGCTGAGCATCCACATAAATAAGGAGTTTAGAACTTTGGATGGAGTTTTGGAGAAGTCGATCATGCTAAGTCCATTGATAATTCCGTTTAGTCTCTCTATATACTCTGGAGCGGTAAAAGTTCTTAGATTGTTCACTAATACATCTATTTTGTCAAACTCTGGATTTAATCTCAAGATTCTGGAAAGATTGTTTATCACGCTTGAGATTTCCCTCTCTTTTACAGCTTTATGCCATGTTAAGAGTTTTTGCTCGCTTTCATCGTAAAGGACATAGTATTCACTATTTGCGAGGATATAGGCTTGTGTCTCAGGGAATTCTTTCATATATTCTTCAACCTTCGCTAACCACTTATCGCTCAAAACTTTGTAAAAGAGAAGTGTTAGTAGCACTTTATAATCCAAATCTCCTCCTAAGTATTCATCGGCTATAACCTTTATTTGCTCTTTTAGCTTCTTTTCGAGGTCAATCTCTGAGATCATACTCTCACTCTCACTTTCCCAGTTAGCAAAATATCCATAAGTCCTTTCTTTATCCTCTCAAGCTTTTCTTTCTCCTTTCTTTCGATTTCAAGTTTTTTATCTACAGTTGATAGAATTTGAGCTATTTTCTTCTGTTCTTCGAGCGGTGGGCGCAGGATTTGTAGGTTTTCAATATCATTTTTCTTAATTGCCTTAAAGGTTGAACCTGTTGCGATTTTTTCGAATACTTTACCATTAAATTTGAGATAATAAAACAAAAACATATAATGTAGCTTATTTTCTTTAGTTCTGATGGCTGATAATCCTCTACCGATACAGCATTTAAACGGTGCTATATTTACTTCACCAACTGGTGCTCTAACTGAGAGAAGAATATCGTTAGGTTCTGCTATTTTTATTGGATTTGAACAATAAATTTTAGGTTTTGGATAAATTTCACCAAACTCTGCACACCCCTGCAAAAATGGTAAACCATTTTGTTCTGTATTATAGGTGGAAGATGGTGGTGATTGTCCCATAATAACATCTGCATAATTTCCAAGCCTAACAACCTTCCAATCCTCTGGAACCTTGCCAATCTCAGCATTTTCGAACTGAGTTTCCTTGTAAAAGCTAATCCTACCGTTCTCAACTTTAACCCTAATCCTCCCGCTGAGTAGCTCCTGCATTAATCCCTTCTTCAGCCTTTCAGTCTTCGCTATTATCTTGTCGGTTAGCTCTATCGCTTTGTCTATTGTGCTGAGAATTTCGGCGATTTTTTGTTGTTCTGGGAGGGGTGGAAGTGGGATTTTTATCCTTTCTATATCTCTATCAAGGAGATGTTTAACTGTTGTTTGACTGGTCTGAGCTTCAATGAATTTAAGCGGTTTTTTCAATGAATAATAAAGATACATGTTGTCTAATTTCATTGCATCTTTAGTCCAAATTTTACACACTCTTTGATTTAAGAGTCCCCTTGGACCCTTCCAAATATATATGTTAAATTCACCGTCCATGCTTACCAGCAAATCACCACTCTCCACAATATATAGCGGGTCATACGGACCAGAATAATAAGCTTCTGTTTTATTTTTTCCTAAATCCCTTATTCTTATTATTGGGATTCCTTTGCCGTTTTCGTTAAAGAATTTAGAACTAAAAGCAAAACCTTTGAGCACATTAACATAATCAATTAGTTTAACAACCTCCCAATCCTTCGGAATCTCAACAACTTTACCGTTCAAATCCACTTCTTTAAACTCGGTCTCCTTGTAGAAGTCAACACTCATATACTCACCCCCTCTGGATAAATAATTAACGTTAAGACAGAGAATAAAAAGATGAAAACAGCGATATTGGGTATGAAGACTAAAAGAAGTCCACTTATAAAGAATAAAATTCCCAGAATTAAACCAAAAATGTTTTCTGTGAAAAAGAAATATGCAAATGGAATTATTGTCATTAAAATCCCCACCAAGGAAAGAATTGGTGGAAATACACAGGCCGGTGACTGTAACACCTTACAGAAAGTTTCTAAAATTAAGGAAGCTATTCCGAATTCACTAACATCTACGCCTGTTTTGATAGATATTCCTGTCATCATTCCTGGAATAAAGAAAAGAGAATAAAAAGCTCTCAAAATTCTGTTGCTCATACTATTCACCCAAAGCTCTAATTATACCGTTAATGTAATCGTCAAGCTTAGCCATTACCTCGTTCCTCTCCGCTTCAATCTTCTTCAGTTCTCCGAACTCCTTAGCAATGTCTATCTTTTCACCTTCCTCAATAGGCATTACGTAGAGCGTAACGTTCAGGTTGTAGTCGTTCCTTGCAACCTCCTCAATGCTAACAACCCTTGCAAAACCCTCGACATCTTTAAACTCTCTGTAAGCTTTCACGATTTTCTCAATGTTCTTTTCCCCAAGCCTGTTCAGCCTTCTAACCTCTGGATGCTTCTCGTATTCGTTGCTCGCATTTATGAACAGGATTTTGCCCTTCCTATCCTCAGGCTTTTCCTTGTTGAAAATTATAACGACTCCCGGAGCTCCAGTATTGTAGAAGAGCTTCTCAGGAAGTAAAACAACAGCCTCGATAAGATCCCTTCTAACTATCGCCTCCCTTATCCTCTTCTCCTTCCCTCCCCTAAACAGAGCACCGTTGTCAAGAATGATTCCGACTTTTCTCTTAGCAAAGTAAAGCATGAGCTGAATCCATCCCCAGTCCATTGAATTCTTTGGAGGGAGAACGTTAACGAACTGGGTGTAAATCTTCTTAACCTTCGGATCTTCGATCAGTCCGTTTACGTTGTAATCCTGATTCCACGGCGGGTTAGCTACTACATAATCGCATTGCGGGAATCTTGGATTAGCCAGACTATCACCGATGTAAATCTCGTAGTTCTTTATGTCGTGGAGAATTAAGTTCATCTTGGCTATAACTCCCATTATCTCATTTCTTTCCTGTCCATAGAGCATAAGCTTTTCCACACCTTCCTCTCCATACTTCTCCCTAACGTAATCGCGGGAAACTATGAGCATACTACCAGAACCTAAAGCTGGATCCAGCACCGTCACCTCTCCATTCCCTATTTCGATGTCCAAAAGGCTGACGACCAACCTGACTATCTCAATGGGTGTGTAGTTCTCACCTTCCTTAGCCTTCTGAGGAGCGAAGTAGTTCAAAACCCACATGTAGGCGTCTCCTATTATATCGTAGGGTATTTTCGAGAAATCGAGGCTGTTGAATATCTGAATTATGCTTTCGATTGTATGCAAGTTGTCCTCGCTTATAAACCCCTTCAGCCCAAGAACTTCAACGAGCTTCTCCAAATCGGAAAGCTTCTCGTTAAGCCTCGAAATCCTCGTCAACGCGTTAGCAAGCTCGGTAATTGTCTCTCTACTCTTCGTTATCTCATGCCAAGTTAGGAGCTTTTGCTCGTTTTCATCGTAAAGAACGTAGTATTCGCTGTTCGCGAGGAGATAAGCTTGAGTTTTCGTAAATCCTTCTTTAATGTATTTCTCAACAAGAGCGTTCCATTTATCACTCAAGGCTTTGTAAAACAGGAAGACGAGGAGGACTTTATAATCGACTCCACCCCTTATGAGATCTGCTCCAGCCTTAAGCGTTTTGAATAGCTTATCTCTTGTCGGACTTACCGATTTTTCATCGACAAAAAGCAGTCTGTAAATGCTCCTCCTAAAATCATTAGGATCCTTTTCAACTTCGAGTAATCCCTTTTTTCTTAGAATTGACAAAAGCTCCTTTACGTTTCCAGTGTCTATCCCAGCACTCTTCAAAACCCTCTCAGCGTCTTCTAACCTGAACGGTTTGTTTCCAAGCTCCTTGACGAGAACTATATACCTTGTTTTAACCCAATTTTCAACGTCAGACAACTGCTCCCACACCTACATCACCAATAAAGCATTGGCTTAAAAGGTATATAAAACTTTCTTAATCTACTTGGTAGATAGAACAATTTTTATCTACTAAAATTGTTAGTAAGTGATGTTCAGAGTTACGTAACCCGAATCTGCAAGTAAGACGTTACAGGAAGGAATATCTCCCCTCTCTACCATTTCCCTCAGAATTACACCATCGTTACTTGGTCCTATACTAACGTTAGAAGATACGATAGCTTGCGAATCAGAATCTACAATTAAGTTTTCTCCAGCTCTTCCTCTCCCTACCACTCTTCCTAGCGTAATAGAAGCTTGCATTGTCTTCTCTCAATCCCGTGGAATCTATCGCCAAAACCTCTAACTTCACGTTCAACAACTTGGCACTTCCTTCCAACAACTTCCTTAAATCCTCCTTCAGCCTCTTCACAGCTTTGCATATCGTCGAGTAGTGCGGAACCTTCTCCAAATTCAAAGCTTCCCTTAACACGTCACTCACTAAAAACTCTTCCTCTAAATCCCTATACGTCAATATCCCGTACAAAAACATGGCAATCAACTGCCAGAACTCGTACTTCTTTGGCCCCTCCTGCTACTATACCGTGGTAAAACCTTCTGACATATCTCATAACAAGTTCTTGCTACTACTTCCTTCTTCGTTACCTTCACACCTTACCCTTGCTACCTATCTTTTTTCAACAGAGCAATAAATTTCTGTAAAAGGGTGGAGACTGTCAAGATGTCATATTTTTATAGTAGCAATTTATTAAGTTATACAATAGAGCGAATGATTTCATCCAGCTAAGTGTTGATCTGAATTGGACTTTATTTTCTGGGAATCTGTTGTGGAATCTTTTTGTTCTTGATTTAAGCAGCGAGAAAAATTGTTCTACTGTGTTTCTTCTTCCAAATTTTTCATTTTCGTAAGCAAAACCCATTCTTTCGAAAGCATTCTTATACCAAACACCTCTATCGACGATAAACGTGGGTTTATTTTTGCAATATTTTAAAACCATCTTATGAATTCAGAAACGATAAATTGGTGTCTACTCATAGAAACCCAAATAGCCAAACATTCTCTCGTTTCCACGTCTATTGCTGCCCATACAAACACTCTTCTTTCTCCTACTCTAATAATCGTCTCATCTACAGCTATAAACTTCCTCCCCTTCTTTCTTGGTTGCTTTAAAATATACTTAAGCCTGTGATAATACTTACGAACAGATTCATGTGAAACTTCTTCAAATAAAGACATGAATAAACTCGCCCTCCTCAAAGAAAGCCCAAAGAAATATAATAGTCCGGCTAATATCTTAACCTCCAAACTTTTCTTGTTCCTCTTAAATACCTTAGATCTCTTAGCTCTTTCAATCAATTCCTCAATAAAACCTTGCATAGATAATATTAACCAATTCTATTTTAATCTTTTGTCTTGACAGTCTCTACCTAACAAATGTATAATTGAGAACAAATTTTAATAACAAATTTTAATAGATGCAAATTTGATCTCCTAAATAATGGATCGACCAGCAATGTATATTGATACGAATATGCTGATTGATTGGGCAAAACTTGAACTACATATTGGAAAATTAAAACCAGATATAAGAGATTTAGCAAAACGCAATTTAGATATATTAAAAAGCAGATATGTTAGGAAATATGATGTAATTGTTCCTCAAATAGTTGTGGGGGAGTTTTGTATGGTAATTTCAGAATATTATTCAGATAATCTAAATCCTGCTATGTCTTGGCTATCGGACTTTATTCGTAAGCATAGCTTAGATATTAAACCAATCCCCAAATACAAAGCTCACTCTATTATCGAAACGGCCAAAGAAATATTATCTTACGAGATATCAAGCGGAGATTATGGTGAAAGGCAATTAGATTTTACAGATTCTTTAGTCCTATCCCAAGCCTTACATGACTTTGATTCGAAAATACTTCTAACGACGGATGGCAGAATGCAAGAGGCAGTATATATACATGAAATTGAAGAAAAAATTGATAGACCACATAATCTAAAAATTATTGACGATTTAAGCAAAGTTAGGTTCAGATAAGATAATCTCTGTAATCTCTTCAGATCTATCTTCAAGGAAAGGTTTTCTAGACGCTATAAGCTTTGGTAGCAACTTTCTTATCTTTGAATATGGATAATTCATGATTTTTAGCTTTTTACAGAACACTAAACCCGTGGCAATTCCTTCAAGTAATTCTATGTCCTTCCCTCTCACAAAGTTAACGAATTTCTCAAATTCTGGTGTTGTAATTTTTGGAATTTTCTCCCTTAAAGCATTCCAATCTAACTCTGCAAGTCTAAAGTAATCATCAGCAAGTTCAGGTGAGTATGGTCCCCTAAGATAATAATTAAAACTATATCCCAAATCAATCCCAAAGAATTTACTAATATAGACTAACTTCTGTAGCATAAGCCGATTATCAAATTCATCAATGTTAAACTTGTAAATACCCAAATCTTCTAATGTTTTTATAAAACTTGCTAATTTTTCTAACCTCATACCAACCACCATATTCATTATCATTATTATGGTTTTACCCCTATATATCATTTTTGCGAAATTTCTCAATCGCAGGATCTTGTAAAGAAATTTAAATTTTTTAAAAAGTTTTTGATGTATGACATATCATAGCACACTTTCAACTCTCAGGAACGTGAAACTAACTTTTGCTTTAAGTTCCAATCATAGCAAAAATTGAAAGTTAAGTTAAATTGGGAATCTATCAACGACCTCAGCGTATGCCTCTATTGCCCTCTCCCTCTTTTGAAGATACCTTGCACTTCCAACATCTTCAGGAGACCTTCCCTGAATAAAATTGACCAAAGCAGAATCGATCTTATGCCTTACTAAGAAGTTCATGTGCCACTTTCTAATAGCATTTGCGTCAATTCTTGAATCTACAGGTGGTTTCCATCTTCTTGGATTAATTCTATCGTTCCATGAGGGTGTCTTAAGCATATGCTTTAGAGGTCTCAGATTTTTAGCAAACTTTGCCGGCATGAGGGCAATGAAGGCTTTTTTCTCCTCTCCGATCACAACATGGCTCATTGGATAAACTGCAACCTTACCGTATATCTCTAAGTTGCGTTTATCAAACGTTTCAAGTGCTCTGACGGCATGAGCCAGTCTCAATCCTGTGTAGCATAAGAATTTGTAGAGCATGACGGTGTCGGTATCCCATTTGTTTCTGATCAACTTTAAACCCTCAACGATCTCAGAATCCTTAAGATAGATTTCTCTTCTCTTTGACTTTATCGGCTTTAGAAATCGAGCTTCGAGGATGTCTAATGCCGTTAATCTGTCCATTTTTCTTCGATCGACTAAATAATGGATCAAATCCCTAACCGCCAAGACGAAGTCTTTCTTGTTCGTGCAATCGTAGAATGCTTTTCTCAGACTTTCAAGATCGATTTCATCGACATATCTTTCAAGAACTCTAACGACGGCTTTTGCCCATTTAATACTCACTTTTCGTTCCTCTATCAAGTATTTCCAGAAATCTTCTTTGTCTATTTCCGAAAATCTCATTGTTTCTGTTTTTAATGGCTCATAACCGGGCGGTCGAGGGTTCAAATCCCTCCGGGCCCATAACATATAAAACCCTTCTAATGAATCCAATTCGATGATTCAGATTTACGGTGCCGGAATAGCCGGAAGCTATCTATGCGAGCTCCTACATCAAAATGGATTTAAAGCCAGAATTTACGATGTCAGAAAAAAACCAGACTGCAGATGTGCGTGGGGTATAGCATACGACGAGGCGAAAGAGCTCTACAAGCGCATAGGGATAAACTTGGATGAGTTCATTCTGTCTAAACCCAAGGAAGTAATAATAAACAATAAAATAGTTCTAAAAAATAGAAACGTCTACATATTCGATAGGAAGAGACTTTTAGAGGAGGTCTGGAGCAATCTGAACTTCGGTGACGGCAGGGCGGATATCGTGGTTGACGCTACGGGGCACAGCAGAGCCATACTACCTAAGATCGAGAATGACAGCATATACTACACCGTTCAAACTGTTGAAAAACACGATTTGGACGAGAACATATACATTCAGATGAGGAGAACGGGATACGCTTGGGCCTTCCCCTTGGGGGATAGATGGCACATAGGTGCGGGAGATAAGAGCTACGAAAGGGCGATAGAGCTCGTCGAGAAGCTGAGGGAGGTTTACGGTATAGAGGAGAGAGAGGAAGAATGCTACTGTAAGGGGAAGATAAGGATGCTCCCTCCATCAAAATGTAGGCCTATAGTCTACAGAAATATTTACGGAGTCGGTGAATCGATCGGATGTGTCAGCGGAGGTGGTGAGGGAAACGCTCCTTCCCTGAGATGTGCATACATCTTCTACGAATGTCTATCGGATGAAAAGCTGGAGGAGTATGAGAAAAGGGTTTTGAAGGAGTTCTGGTGGATCGAAGTAGAGCACGAATTCGTGAGGGCGGTTCAGGAGGGTAGGACGTTCACGGCGTTGAAGTTGCTCCCGAAGGTCGTTTCGATAGAATCGAAGAGGAGCATTCAGCAGTCCGTTAGGGATATAAAGAATTTGATAAGCCTTCTGAGGTGGTAGCATGTTCTACGATGTCAGATTTATCAGGACGAAATCTCTAACGATATCTTTGGAGAATGGTAGAGTAGAGAAGGTAAAATGCGATGAATCTTGTGGAAAAGTATTTAGAGTCTTAAAAAACGGATTCTGGGGAATATACACGACATCTAAAGATGTTCCGAACGACGTTGGAGTTAGGATGGCGGAAGAAAACGCCAAGCTGAGAGGAAACGCTAAGATTTCGGAGGTGCGAGTTAAGGAAGGTGAATTCTATTTAAAACCAAAAATAAATCCTGAGGACGTTCCGATAGAAGAGAAAATCGAACTAATGAGAGATTTGGAGGGGTGGATGAAGGACGATTTCATCGTTAGCACAAAGGTGGTTTACTTTGAAAACTCTAAGCTTTCGGAATACGAGGATTCTTGCGGGGTCGAAGTTCGCTACGAGGTTCCCCGCATTGGAATTATGGTTCAAGCGGTAGGAAAAGGAAAAACACTTCAGTTCTATTCTAAGAGGCTTTTTAAGCCGGCAGGTTTTGAAGTTCTCAGCGACGAAGTTTTGAAGATGGCGGAAGATGTTAGGGATGTTTTGAGAAATCTCGTAAATGCGAAATCACCTCCGTCCGGTAAGATGAACGTAATAGTCGATTCATCGCTTGGAGGAGTCTTTATCCACGAAGCTTTTGGGCATGCCGTAGAGGCGGATCACGTTTTACAGGGTTCGAGCGTCTTAGCGGATAAGATTGGAAGCAAAGTTGCGAACGAATGTGTGAACGTTTACGACGATCCCACTCTTAGAGAGTTCGGATTCTATCCCTTCGACGATGAGGGTGTTAAGGCGGAGAGGAAGGCCATAATAGAAAACGGAATTCTGAAGAGTTTTCTTCATTCTCGTGAAACTTCCGCAATTCTCGACGGAAATCCGGGAAACGCGAGGGCGCAAGGTTTAGATTTTCCTCTTGTCAGGATGAGTAACACTTTCATAGACGAGGGCGATTTCAGCTTCGATGAACTGCTCGAGGAGGTGAAGGAGGGAGTGTATTTAATTGGATCGAGAGGGGGAGAGACTAATCCTGCGACGGGTTACTTCCAGTTCAACGCTCAGTTCGGTTACGTCATAAGGAACGGCGAAATAAAGGAGATGATAAGGGATGTATCTCTTAGCGGAAACACGCTCGAAGTTTTGAAGGACATAAGAATTGGAAGGGGTTTGAAATTCGATCCCGGATTCTGCGGTAAAAACGGTCAACTCGTTCCCGTTTCTGATGGATCTCCTCCCGCCCTAATTAGGGCCCTGGTCGGAGGTGCCTGAATGGACGTAGTGGATTTTTTGGAGAAGAACGCGGACGCTTGGGAGTTATACGTTACGAAAACCGTATCGAAGTCCGTCGAAATAGAGAAAGGTAGGATAAAAATGATCGAAATTTCCGAGGATGTAGATTACGCCGTAAGGGTTATAGTGGATGGAAAAGTTGGATTTGCAACGTCTTCGAAGCTTTCGATAGATCTATGTGAGAGAGCTTTAAAGGTCGCCAGGATTTCGGAGGAAAAGCTCAAAGATTTTCCGGAAGGTAGGAAGAGAGTAGTTGAAGGATTATACGATTCTAAGGTTGCGGAACTCGATACGGAATGGATCATCGATCTCGCGGAGGCGATGATTAACTCAGCTAAGGAGGTAGGCGATGTAAATCCATCGCAAGGACATGTAGAGGCGAGCGTTGAGAAAGTAAAACTCTTGAACTCTTGTGGGGCTGATTTGGAGGAAAGGCTAACGGTCTGTGAGGTTTTTCTGGAATGTGTTGTGGAAAACAGTAGCGCGTTCGAATTTGATCAAAGTAGGACTTCGAAGTTGGATGTCGAGTTCGTCGGCAGAAGATCTGCGGAGATGGCGATGGAATCCTTAAATGCGGGCATGATAGATAGGGGAAAATACGATGTCGTTCTGTCCCCCATAGCGGTTCACGAATTGCTGAGCTACGCTCTTTATCCTGCGTTCTTTGCCGAAAACGTTTTGAAAGGTAGGAGCCCGCTCACGGAGATAGGAAGGAATTATATTGGGGAGATAACGATAGTGGACGATGCGACGATACCATACGGACTAATGAGCTTTAGCTTCGACGATGAGGGAGTGGAGGCTAAGGAGAAGGTAATCTTCGATAGGGGGATTCTGAAATCGTATATTTCCGACTTCAGGCACGCGTTGGAGATGGGAATCGAGCCTACCGGAAACGGGTTGAGAGGTAAGGATCTCTACCCTACCACATCACCCTCGAACATCGTTTTGGAATTCGGAAACGAGGATGATGACTTGGAAGAAAACGCGTTGGTGGTTCACGCTTTGATAGGTGCCCATACTTCCAATCCTGTTAGTGGAGATTTCAGCTTGGAATGCATGAACGCTTTTCTCGTTGAGAAAGGAGAGAGAAAGCCCGTAAAATCGGCGATGATCTACGGAAACGTTTACGAACTGCTGAATAATGTAGAGGCTTTCGGTAAGGATGTAAGGCAGGTTGAGAACACGATATCGCCCTCGATAAGATTTTCCAACGTGATCGTAAGCGGATAGCAAAAAATTTAAAAAAAATTAGGAGTTCGTCTTATTAAGTATTAAGTAGAGGGGGGTATTGTATTATGGCTTCGAAAGGTCTTATCTTAGCTGGAGTTGTTTTATTGGCGATCGCTATTGCACTGGGTGCTTACGGATACGGTAACTGGCAGAGGGTAAACAAAGCGATCGAAGATGTCAACATGGCAAATGTATACATTCAAAAGGAGTTAGATGCTTTTGCCGATAATGGGCCGGCCGATCAGCAAGCTCTCCACGATTTCTTAATGGCTAAGAAATACTTGGATGAAGCCATAAAACTCGATCCGAATCTGGGTATCGCCTACTACGAGCTATCGGTCGCATACGGTAACGACGGATTTTTCCACCACTATTACAAGTTCCCAAATCAGACCAAGTTTACTCAGGCCATACCATGGTATCTGAAGCACGGGAACAAGAAGATGGCCAACTGGATGTATTGGGCTCAGTGGGCATTCGAAAATGCTACCTATTATGCTAAAAAAGCTGCTGAGTTTCCGAACTTAAAGGGTTTGGCCTACCAGCAGTTGGGAGCTATATACTACGATTACGCGGACAACTACACCTTGAGAAAGAACTTAGTCCTAAAGTACGATTTCATGGCTTTGAACTACTCCGATCAAATACTTAAGTATTCGGGGAAGTATGGCCTCTCAGCTCTATATACCAACATAGCGAGAACATACTTGGCGATGGCCGAACCAAAGCTTGCCGCCAAGTGGTACTGGAAAGCATTCTATACATACCCGATAGATACCGCGTACGAGCATTTGGCTTGGGCACTTATAGATCTTGGAAACTGGAGCGGTGCATACTGGGTATCTATGAAGTTCTTAGAGCATAAAGAATGGGAGAGCGATTTGGGCTTGATGCCAGCAGCAATATCCGCATTCTACTTGGGTTATCCATACTACAAGAGCAACAACTACGAAAAGATGATGAAATGGTGGAACAAATCTCTTGAATACTGCAACGAAATAATTACTAAGTTCGGTCCGAGCTCCGATTACTACGGTGAGGCTGCGAGGCTTAAAGCTTTGATATACTTCTACCTCGGCGATTATTACATGAAACACAACAACACGAAGCTCGGTGAGAAGTATATGGATGAAAGTCTGAAGATGTTGGAGAAAGACATTAAGGCGATGACCGATCACATAACGAATCCCGAAATCCCGGCGGAAGTTCCCGGATCATACTATGAAAGGGCTTTGGCATACTACTATATCGGTATAATAAAGTCTGAAATGGGTATGAACGGAACCATGAAAGACTTCGAGAAGGCTAAGGCCGATCTGATCTATCTGATGAACAATCCTTGGATGTCGAATAGAGAGGTCGCCCACAGAAACTACTACGTCCTGTCCTACATAGGACTATCCGGATTGTATGTAAAGATGTACAAGATGACTGGAAACGAGACGTACCTTAAACTCGCTAAGGACACTCTCGAAAAGTTCCAGAATGTTATAGATTCCAACAAGGACTTGGTTGGATGGAAGCACATGTTCGAAGACAAATACGGTAAGAACTTTGGAGAGGGAATATACGAGCAGATGCTGAAAGTTGGAGGAATTCCGGTTTACTTCGGAGTTTTAGAACATTAAATATTTTTTATTTTACATATTTTATTATTAAAGTTGCTACCAGATCTCCCGCATATCCTGAAAGAAATGCGATCATTCCGAGAATAGCAAAATCGACTAAATGGAATTTTACTATTCCAGAAATCAGGACTCCCATCCAATTAATTGTCGTGCACGCTAAATTTGCAACACCTCCGTTTACGTGCTCCACTAAGATGCCGAGAACTAAAAACGAAATGAAACCAATGGCACTGAACCAGTAAGGATTTATGACGCCGAACCATGGACTCACGAGAAGACAGAATGAGATGGCGAGCAATGCCGTCATGATTCCGTAACCTTTTCCACACAACTTATATGCTAAAGCAACCCAAAATACTATTAAAAAACCACCCAAAACAGATATGCACTTAAATGGAGCGTTGAGTGGTATTATCGTATCGAGTAGGGGTTTTAAATTAATATACGTTAGCAATAAAAAGATTATATATGCTGATATAACTGATATTAAAATTTTCTCAATCCTACCAGAAGCAAAATCTGCAGACTTCATGTTTTTTCATCCCCGAAATGAACTTTATATGCCTACTTACCATTGTTTCGTAATCCGTTCTCGCATCACCGATGTATTCTTCACTCAGATAAACGCACGGACATTGTTTGCAATCCCATGTTACGAACATCGTATACATTACGATTCTGCACGGCTTTATATGCTTGGTTGGAAGGTAAACTTTCTTCCCACCTATTTTTTTTACTTCTTTAAATAAGTTTTTTTCATCCTTCTTTGATATATACTCCACACTCGGATCGACCTTGTAAACGTTGAAGAGCCTATGTAAAACTATTCCATCTACACCCATATCAACGAAACTCTTAACGAGCTTCGGAATCTCCTCCAAATTGTCTTTGAAGATTGTTATATCAACGAAAATCGTTATTTTGCTATTTCTTTCCCTCTTTTCTTTAATCAGTAGTTCTAAATTGTCAATCGCTTTTTCTCTTCCGTTAAAAGTGTATATTCCGAAAGAAATCTCGTCCAAACCGCTGTTGAATATCTCATCTATATACTTGTCCACGAGAAATCCGTTCGTCCCCATACTTGCTTTGATTCCAAGGGATTTAACATGCCTCACAAGATCAAAAATCTTGGGGTGAAGGAGTGGTTCACCCCATCCATGAAGACACACTTCTTTAAAACTGCTGAGGGGCAACTTTTTAAAGTCTTCAAAATCTATGTATCCTACTGGCCTTTCCAAATACTTTCTCATGCAAGGTTTACAGTTCATAAAA
This sequence comes from Archaeoglobaceae archaeon, assembly GCA_026986375.1. Classification (GTDB taxonomy): domain Archaea; phylum Halobacteriota; class Archaeoglobi; order Archaeoglobales; family Archaeoglobaceae; genus WAKM01. The sequence goes on along the minus strand of JALSOQ010000005.1, from coordinate 10,901 downwards.
CAGTCGTTGGTGGACTCCACCTGCAGTATTTCAGGCCTTATGATTCTCGATAGCAAATTTTCCCTACCCCCATAAAATAATATTCCTAAAAATTATTATTATTTTAAATTAATAATTTTTAAGACTTCAGTTTTGCTAAGACCTTGGATATTCCATCCTTAAAGCAAAACGCCAAAGCTCCAATCAGGCCACCGATTCCAAGCATGTGACTGAGAAGGTATGCCTGAAATACACTCACAGATACGACGTGATGTAAAGCCGTAACCGATGCCGGAGCACACATCGCTGACCCCCTCACTAAGGTGGGTGTGAATGTATATATAATTTACTGCGCGGGGCGTAAATTTTATTAAGCTGATGTCTTATTAGATCCAGTTGGTGATAAAGGATGTGCACTCCAGTTTATGTTACTGTTAAGGCGGCAACATCTTTGGCGCCAATGATGGCAAGCCTTGTAGGTGCTGTAATACTGGGTCTTAGCTCGGTCGTGTGTTTCATTAAGGGATTTAAGGCTGAAAAAAAGGCTCCGAGTAAGTTGTAATTGCATTGTTTAGAAGATAATTTTTCAATTTAAATTTTTATAAAATCGAAACCGAGTTATATCTTCTTATCTCCATGTCGCAGTGTTCGCGAGGTTGAGATACGAGAGGGGAACCGTTAGGATTGAGGGTAACGTTCACGTTCCTCACGCGGTTTGGGACGGAAGAAGTGGTTGTTATCGTGCTTTAGCGTTGAAATATAGGGATATTGTCGAATATTTGAAGAGATCTGGAGTGGAGTTTGAGGATAGGGTTACCGAGAATGTGATCCCCGCTCCGGTTTTCGAGGCTAAAATAGAGCTGAGAGACTACCAGCGTAAGGCCATTGAAAGGTGGATGGTCGATAGGAGAGGTGTCGTGGTTTTGCCTACAGGGGCCGGAAAAACGCACGTTGCTCTGGAAATAATCAGAACGTTAAGCGTTTCTACCTTAATAGTCGTTCCCACTCTCGCGTTGCTCGATCAGTGGAAGGAGAAGCTTTCGATTTTCGGAGATTACGTCGGCGAGTTTTCGGGAAGGAGGAAGGAACTAAGGCCTATTACGGTAACGACATACGATTCCGCACACATAAACGCGGAACTCTTGGGAGACAAATTTTTACTTCTCATAGCCGACGAATGCCACCATCTTCCCGCGGAGAGCTACAGGCAGATAGCAGAAATGAGCATAGCCCCTTATAGATTGGGATTGACTGCCGTTTATGAGAGGGAAGACGGTCTGCACGACCTCCTGCCGGAGTTGATAGGGGGTATAGTCTTTGAAATGAGGCCGGACGAGTTGGCGGGTAGGTATCTGGCAGAATACGAAGTGAGAAAGGTATTCGTTCCGCTTAGCGAGGAGGAAAAAAGGAAATACGAAGAAAGGGCAAAGATTTTCAAGGATTTTATAGTTTCCAAGGGTATAAGGATAGAAAACGTCGAGGATTTCAAAAGGATTGTAATGATGACAGGATTCGATGAGAAGGCGTATGAAGCTCTGAAATCTTGGGAGGAAGCGAGGAAAATAGCATTTAATTCCAAAAACAAGCTTAAGAAGTTGAAGGAGCTTTTGGAGAAGCACAAGAACGACAAAATTATTATTTTCACGAGGCACAACGATCTCGTTTACGCGATTTCGAGGTTGTTTTTGATTCCCGCCATAACGCACAAAACCGACAGGAGGGAAAGAGAAATCATACTTAAAAAGTTTAAAGAGGGTGTTTTTAGGGCTATAGTTAGTAGTCAGGTGTTGGATGAGGGTATAGATGTGCCCGATGCAAACGTTGGAATAATAGTTAGCGGAACGGGCTCTTCGAGAGAGTTCGTTCAGCGCTTGGGTAGGATTTTAAGGCCGAAGGAGAAGGCGATTCTATACGAGCTAATTTCCAAGGAAACGGGAGAAGTTAAGGTTGCGAGAAGGAGGAAAAGGTTATGTTACGACTCTAAAAGGAACGGGAGTAAAGCACATCAGACCGACCAGGAACGTTAAAACGCCCAAAGCTATTCTCTTTCCGTCCAAAGGAGTTTCGTCGTCCATCGGCTCTGGATGGGGTTGCATGGCGAAGAACACCGTTATCAAGCCCCAGAAGACCCATATCGAGTCGGGAACGTCGTAGATGTAGCTGACGGCGAAACCGACCGTTATCAAAACTGCCGGCATAATTTTGGATACGAATTCCGCCTTCTTCCCTATCATTGCCCTCATTATGTGCCCTCCGTCCAACTGCCCGACCGGAATGAGGTTCAGGAAGGTTACGAACAGCCCCACCCAGCCAGCGAAAGCTATCGGATGTATGAACTTTCCTTCGTATCCAACGAGCTTCGCTATGATTTCGAAGAGGGGAGGACTTCCCAGGACTATCATGAACTCCCCAACCTTCTCCGGCCTGAACGGAATCTTCAGTCCTATAACTATCACTATGATCGAAGCTATTATTCCTACAAGAGGCCCGGAAACTCCCACGTCGAATAGAGCCTTTCTGTTCGGAATGGGGCCTTTATGCTTTATTATCGCTCCCAGAGTTCCGATTATCGTCGGGAACGGGATGAAGTAGGGAAGGGAAGTCCTCATTCTCCACCTTCTTGCCGCCAAGTAGTGCCCCATCTCGTGGCTTCCCAAAACGAACATTACGGCAAGAGAGAACATGAATCCGCCTAAAATGTCGAACCTTTCGAACATCGTAGCTCCCATGAGCGTCGTGGAGCATATCGTCGCGATGAGCAGAATGACGTTTATCCACACCTTTTCCTTCTTAGCCCTCCTGACCTCCAAAACAAGTTCCCCGTATCTCTCCCTGAATTCGACGTGGTATTCCCCGGAAAGCTCGGTTAGGAAGAGCTTCAGATCTTTACCGATCTCACGCTTGGGATGGAGGTAGAACCTAACTCCGTCCTCCAAAACCTCCAAATCGTAAACTATGAAGTCCTCTTCGAGTCTTTCCTTAATCCTTTCGATCTCCATGGACTTCAACCCATCCCTCTAAAGCGTTCACCCTAACGATGTCACCCGATTTAATCGTTTCGAGCGGATTTACTTCGAGTTTATCCATCAGCGGTATCCCGGCTATTATCGCCCCGACCGCTATTATAGGCTCGGTTTCGACGTTTATTATCGCTTTTGGAGCGGTCCCCTTCTTCTTCATTCTGAGCAGAACGTAAGTTCCAACGGTTGAACCTCTGCCGGTCGGAAAGACGAAGACCTTGTCGGCTATCGATTCTCCTAAGATGTCGCTGTCCTCCGCAATCACGATACCGGTTTCAACATCGACGTCTCCCAAAAACGAGAACTTCTTTCTGCTCACTATTGCAACGCCTTCCGCAACCCCCTTCGATATCACCCTCCCCTTGATCCTCATTCGAACGCCCTCCTCAGACATTCCTCCGTAGTCCCGAACATCGCCTTAACCCCCCTGAGCTTCGGAAGGTAAGTTAAAGCCTTACCCGAATCTACCATAACGCATTCGAACTTTTCGGTTGCCGGAGAAACCACCATGCATGTGTCTCTGAATACCTTTATTCCGCACCTCTCCAACTTTTCCACGACCTCTTTCATCTCCTCGTAAACGTGGCGGGACGTGAATATCCACACCGAGATCTTTGGCCTTCCTCTTCTCTCGACGAATCTCAAAACCTCCATGATCTCTTCCGATGATAGATGAGGACAGCCCAACGCTATCAAGTCTGGATCGCATTCGTCCCTAACATCGGCTTCGTCCACCTCCAACTTCTCCTTCGGAATTTCGAAGTCCCTCCATTCTGGAGTCTGGCCGATCACGTGGAAGATGGCTACGTTTCCGGTTGATGCGAGTGAGGCTCCCAACTGCTTGAGTTCGTGATCCCTCAGCTTCCTCCCGAACTCGAAAATCGGAATCCCATCCAACTCTCTCCCTAAAACGACTCCCAACGCGGACGGGTTTAGGTCCTCCTTAACCTTAACTAAAACGGTCGGAGCCCTATTCTCCTTAACATGCAAACCGTATCGAGGGGTTTTTCCTATTATAGCGGAAGCTAAGGCGCTTATTCCACTTTCCCTGTTCGTCATAGCACCCAAAACCGAGTTGGCGTAAACCACAGCTGAAGATTCCGCCCAAGCTAAATGATCTCCGAAATTGGGTTTGTAAACGTAATATGGAGTGCATGTGAGGGTCAATTCGGCACCCAAATCGACCAGAGCTTTCAGGACTTCCGTCTGCTTCCTTGCAAAATCCTCATCTATCCCCATCTCTCTCCATCTTTCCGAGTCCATTCCGGCCGGATTTACCGTAGTTTTGACCTTAACCTTCGCCTTCAGACTCTTCAACCACTCCAAACCCTCTTCCCCTATGTTCTCGTAGGATATTCCGGATATGTGAGCGGACACAATCGGAATAAGTCTGTCGGCACCGAAAATCTCACCTAAGGCTACTAAGATCTCCATGCACTTCGCCACAGCCGGATTATCGGATTCGAGTAATTTCTCTTCCTCCCTACTCAGATCCATGGTTCTGGGAGAATTCTTTAACGTATAAAGGTTTCCTACCCCTCCTGCTTCTCTCTATGCTTTCGTCTATTCTGTTCGCGAGGGGGCAGTAGAGGTAGTGATAAACGGCCTCGCTCAAAGCGTCCTTTACCGTGCTCTTACCCGTTTTATCCTTGAGCATCTCCAGTTTCTCGTGGGGAATCTTCGTTTGAACTATGAGGAGCTTACCCATACAACTGCAATGATCTTTAATTAATAAAAATCTTTCTTTTTTCAATAAACTCAAAAAATTCCAGTCCTCATTATGATCGATGATTCGAGGCTCGACACCCTTAAAAGTTGGGCGATAAAATTCGGCGTATGGATATCGTTGGAAAGAGGGTAAGAGTTAAGGCTAAGGGGAGAATTTTCGAAGGAATAGTCATGCCCTCGTTCACGGACTGCCTCGTTCTGAAGCTCGACAACGGTTACAACGTCGGTTTTAAGGATTACGAGATCTTGGAGGTTGTTGAGGAGAAAACGATATCCTTCCCAACGCCCAAGCTCGAAAGGAGGGAAGGACTTCCGAGCGTCAAGATAATATCGACGGGAGGAACGATAGCGAGCAAGGTCGATTACAGGACCGGAGCGGTGACGAGCCAGTTCACGGCTGAAGAGATAGCCGGAGATGTCCCCGAACTTCTCGACATCTGCAACGTAGACGCCATGCTGTTGTATAACATCCTCAGCGAGAACATGAAGCCTCAGAACTGGATAGAGCTCGCGAGGGAAGTTTATTCTTCGATAAAGAAGGGCTACGACGGGATAATAATCACCCACGGAACCGATACGATGCATTACACAGCCTCAGCCTTGGCCTTCATGCTTTCAACTCCTGTTCCGGTTGTTTTAGTGGGAGCTCAGAGGAGTAGCGATAGACCTTCGAGCGATGCCGCGATGAACCTATTCTGCGCCGCTAAGACTGCGATCTCCGATCTTGGAGAGGTGGTGGTTGTGATGCACGCAACCACGAGCGACGACTACTGTTACATCCATAGAGGGGTTAAGGTTAGGAAGTGCCACACTTCGAGGAGGGACGCTTTCAAGTCGATAAACTTCCCTCCCTTGGGTAAGGTGGACTATCCTTCCGGCGAGATCGCTTGGTTCGTCGAGGAGAGGTTTAGGAGGAACGAGAGAGAACTTGAGCTCAGAGACAGACTCTACGACAAAGTTGTTTTGATAAAGTTCTTCCCCGGGCTAAAGCCGGACGTTTTGGAGTATTATTACGATAAGGGCTACAGGGGATTCGTTTTGGAGGGAACGGGATTGGGGCATGTCGCCACGGACTGGATCGATACGATAAGGAGAATTTCGGAGGACAGTCTCGTTGTCATGACTTCGCAGTGCCTTTGGGGTAGGATATGCGACAGGGTTTACGACACTGGCAGGTATCTGCTAAAAGCCGGAGTTATAGAGGGAGAAGACATGTTGCCGGAAGTTGCATTGGTCAAGGTCATGTGGTTGCTGGGCAATTACGACTTGGAGGAGGCGAAGAAGCTCGTTAAAGTGAATTTGGTTGGGGAGATAACACCCACCACGAAATACGAATGATCTTTAACGTTAAGGAGAAGGTTTATATGTTGCCGTAGCCAAACCCGAACATGCCCATATCCGCACTTTGGATTCTAATAGCAGGCTTAGTTGCGGTAATAGTCGGATTCATCGCCGCAGGGATAAGGGTGGTTAAGGAATACGAGAGGGGAGTGATATTCAGGCTCGGGAGGCTCGTGGGGGCGAGAGGGCCGGGACTTTTCTTCGTAATCCCCGTAATCGAGAGCATGGTCAAGGTGGATCTCAGAACGATAACATACGACGTCCCAACGCAGGAGGTTATAACTAAAGACAACGTGACTGTCAGAGTAAACGCCGTCGTGTATTACAGAGTCGTTGATCCGGAAAAAGCTGTGACAGAAGTTAGAGATTTCATGTTCGCTACCGCCCAGATAGCCCAGACGACTTTGAGGAGCGTCATAGGGCAGGCGGAACTGGACGAACTCCTTTCCGAAAGGGAGAAGCTGAATGCACGGTTACAGCAGATAATAGATGAAGCTACGAACCCATGGGGCATTAAGGTTACCGCAGTGGAGATAAAGGACGTCGAACTGCCCGAGGAGATGAAGAGGATAATGGCGATGCAGGCTGAGGCTGAGAGGGAGAGAAGGGCGAAGATAATAAGAGCGGACGGAGAGTATCAGGCGGCACAGAGGTTGCTTGAAGCCGCTCAGATTTTGGAGCGGAGTAAGGGTGCCATGATGCTGAGAATCCTGCAGACGTTAAACGAGGTTGCGGCCGAGGAGGCGAACACCCTCGTCTTTCCAATTCCGATAGAGATACTCGAATACTTCAAGAGGAAAGGCGATTAGGTTTCGGTTTTGTAATCGATAAAGTAATATAAAATTTTATTTTTCAGATAAGTTATGTCAGATGATCTTTAGAGCGGGCTCCACTGCTCTCACAGCCTTAGCTCTCAACTTGAACAGCATGTCGAAGAGGAACTGTTGCTCGAAATTCAGCTTGGGATAGCACTCCATCATGAAATCCTTACCATATGGACAAACGCCGTTCACGCACGGAAAGCAGAACTTACCCTTACACCCCACCACAAAACAAGAGTCATCTTCCATATTCATCACCTCCACATATTAGTCTAATCAAATCCTCCGTAACGGGGACTCCCCCCTCTCTAATCGCCTTAACCAGCCCCAGAAGCTTTCGAGCGTCACCCTTTATGTTGAGCTCCTTCAACTTGTATTCGACGCTCTTCCTTCCAGAATGCTTGCCAAGAACAATCTTTCTCTTTCTTCCGATCATCTCTGGTTCGTATGGTTCATACGTGAGGGGATTTTCCAAAATTCCGGCAACATGTATCCCGCTTTCGTGTGTGAACGCGTTTTCACCTATGATCGGGGCCTGCGGATGAATGGGAATTCCGGAATACCTTTCCACGAGCTTTGCAAGTTCGTATAACTTTTCGAGCTTTATTCCCGTATGAAATCCATATAAGATTTCGAGGGCCATTACTATCTCCTGCAAGCATGCGTTTCCGCACCTCTCTCCCAATCCGTTAACGGTCACCGCAACTCTGTCCGCCCCGCTCATCAGAGCCTTGATGCTGTTCGCTGTAGCCAACCCGAAGTCGTTGTGGAAGTGACAAAGCAACTCGCACCCTAAGCTCTTTAAAGCTGTAACGTAGCATTCCACGAGTTCGGCCGTTGCGACTCCGACTGTATCGGAAAGATGGATTCTTTCTGCCCCATGCTCCAAAGCCCGCTCGTAGATCGCCAACAGAACTCTTACTGGCATTCTCGTGGCGTCTTCGGTCGTAAAGGATACGAAAACGTGATCGCTCGCGTGTTCGACGACCTTCAAAGCTTGACTGAAAACCTCTTCAAACCTCTTCTTGAGCTTGAACTTTAGATGTATCTCGCTCAGAGATGTAGCCACGACTATTCCGTCGACATCACACTTTAGGGCCGTATCCACATCATCCATCCTCGCTCTGCAGAAGGCAAAGATCTTGGCGTTTAAACCCTGATTGGAAATGGTCTTAACTGCTTCGAACTCCTTCTCAGATATTATCGGAAATCCTGCCTCTATCTCGTCTACACCTATTTCGTCGAGCATCATAGCTATCTCCAACTTTTGCTCGGGTGTGAAACAAACGTTTGGAGTCTGCTCCCCGTCCCTAAGCGTTGTGTCGTAGATCACGCCCATCGGACACAACTCAAGGATCCAATATAAAAATTTATTTACGAAAAGAAAAGAAAATTTTACGATCTAACTCTTAAACGTTAGTAAGATATCATACGTCTGGAAAACTATATCTTTTCTCGGCCCAAGCTCATGACGATGTGGAAGAAGATAAGGGAGAAGTTCGAGAGGTATCCGTCTCAGATAGTCGTCGCAAAAGAATTCCTTAGGTTGGGGATAGCGGTTAGGAACGGGAAGGCTTACTGTGGCGACATAGAACTCGTTCCAACTAAAATAGCGGAAGCCCTGAACGTGGATAGAAAGGTCATTGTATCTGCCATACAGAACATAGAGAGTGACGAAGAGCTGAGAAAGGTATTTTCATCACTAAAACCGGTTGCGAACATAGCGGAGGTTGCGAGAATCTTGGGGTTCGGAGTTTTGGAGGTTTATGCAGAAAGCCACAAGGTCGGAATAGTGGCGGGAATTACTTCGATACTCGCGAGGGAGGGAATATCGATCAGGTTCATACTCGCCGAAGATCCTGAACTGAGCGTCGAATCCAAGCTAACCATAGTCACGGAAACCAAGATTCCGGGTAGGCTCGTTGACGAATTCCTCAAGATCGACGGAGTTAATAAGATAGTCATAAGCTAAATTTATTTTTTTAGTTCAGCAATTCGTCGAAAAACGAGTTAAAATGGGAGTGTGTTTAACATCTCTTAATCTCAATACTTCAATTAATATAATTCATCAGCAAAACTTATTTAAAATGGTTATGGTTACAACGGAAACGACATGCTCAAGAGGTGGGATACGAGGAATTACGACATAGAACTCATCCTAATGATCTTTGACTCCATCAGCATAGACATAGGAGCAATGAATATTCCAAAACCAAGAAAATACGATATAAAAACGATAATCAAAGCTTTGATCATAAAGGAGTTTGAGAAGTTGTCTTTAAGAGCTGCGGAGGTTAAGGGTTAAGCAAATACTTGGAGTAAGGATAGACCACACAGTTTTACACTTCTGGGAGAAGAAATTGGCTCCTTACATGGAAGATATTATTAATGCAATTTTAAAAGAGCTTCAAAAGCTCGAATATTCAGAAACCTTCATCGACTCAACCGTTTTCACGAATAAAAAGGGGAGAGGATAGAAATACACGCGATAACGAGGTATAACTGTACGATCTATCCCGTTTCCGTTTCAATAACGACTTACGAAAGCAAAGCTATCGAAGGTCTGCCTAAAGGGAAGGGATACTTCTACGCTGACGCGGCTTACGACAGCAGAAAAGTTCTGAATACCGTCGTCGATAGAGGCTATCTCCCCATCGTCAAACCTCGGAAAAACAGAGCTAAAGGCTACGGTGCAAGAATCAGGGACAAAATCTTCGATAAAGATAAGTATAAAAGAAGAGGAATTTGCGAAGGATTCTTCTGCTTAACTAACTGGTTCGGTGATAGAATTCCCTGCTTCTTGGTTGAGACGGCTGTAACAAGACTCCTCATCAGGATTGCTTGCTACGCTCTGAGAATTCTGTTGAGAGTTAGTATAGTGGAGGTGAAATAATAAAAACACTCCTGCTCTACCCCTTAGATGTGTCCACTTTAACATGGACACCACCTCAAATGGTTGTAATAGAGCATGAAGAGTTTACAGAACAGATTCCAGTTTTTAATGGGCTTCAAACAGGTAATTGAACAGAAAAAGATCCTAATCCTCTGTTTCAGCGAAGAAAATACGGATTCTATCTTACTTCTTTTACCGAAAGGATTGATGCTCGTAATCAAGTCTAAGACTTTCTAAAGCTCTTTTCAACCAGGGAGCTTTATCTACAACGAACTTAGGCTTATTCTCACAGTATTTGAGAACTTCTGCTATAAAGAGTTTGGTAGTCAAATAATTTCTCGAAGGATAAACTTTCATCAGAATTAACTCATTTCTCTCAACGTCTATTGCTGCATAGACGTAGTATTTCTCTCCATTAGCTTTAACTACCGTTTCGTCTATTGCTATAAGTTTTCTCGGCTTTTTCTCTGCTACTATCGGTAATCTCTCCTCAAACTTCTTAATCCACTTGTGAACAGCTGATTTCGAAACTGGATGGAACTCCGATAAAATCTTAGCAGTCTTCCTCACCGAAGAAATTTGAATATAAATAGCTATGCCCAATATCTTGATTTCTAACGGTACTTTGTTCCTCTCAAACACTTTTAGCTCCTTCACTATTTCCTCTACCTTTATCATAATTAATACCTAAATCCTTACCCAATTTATCTTTGTCGGTTATGTGGACACATATCTACTCTTTTCCATACTACCAGCGGCAATGATTATCCAGTAAGGTGTTGCATTTTTGAGTGCTGGATCAATCTTTATGATGTTTATGTTCTTATGCAGCTCCAACCTTTCTGTTGCTATTATTGGCTTCATCTTTGCGGTGTTTACCGCTAACGCTGGACCCACTACGCTTCCGAGCATTACTAAAACCAACACCACACTAGCTATTTTTCTCCACATTTTCATCTTATCACCTTAAATACGACTAATGACTATCAAAATCAAACCAAGCATGTGGTCGAATGAGCAGAGAGGGCAAATAGCACGATGATAGATTTCGATAAAAACCAGACAGCAAATTCCAAAGATTCCGGAGATCTGCCAAAGTTTTCTGATCCTATAGAATTT
>JALSOQ010000004.1 GCA_026986375.1 Archaeoglobaceae archaeon | reverse complement strand
AATTCAGGTATTCTTCGAACGTCACGGGCAGGAGGAAAATCGAAGTGAGATTCGCCGGAGACAGGTTCAAGCCGTGCAAGAAGGAGATAGAAGTGGAGTTCGTGACTGCGGAGGAGAAGAGGAGGGTCGATAAAATCGCGAAACTCGCTCTGCTCGTCCTCTTCGTTTTAATACTGCTGATATTCGTTTTATCCGTAATCCTTTCGAAGTGGTAGCATGAAGGGACTTCCTCCGGCTTTGAAGAGGAAGAAGAGATACGTAGCATTCGAGCTCATCTGCGAGGGTGTAGTGGACGGCGGAGAATTTTTATCCGCCCTCTGGAATTCAATGCTGAGCCTCTTCGGAGAGATCGGCTCGGCCCACTGCGACATAAGGCTTGAGATGTTCGACGGGAGGAGGGGAATAGTGAGGTGCAATAGAGAGGCCTTGAAGAAAGTCAAGGTAGCGTTAACGCTAATAAGCAGAGTGGGAGAAATCCGAGTAATTCCGAAGATATTGGGAGTCAGCGGAACAATTAAAAAGTGTAGAAAGAAGTATCTGGAGGTGTTAAGAGATGCATCTGCCTCAGATGGGATATGACCGGGCGATAACGGTATTCAGTCCGGACGGAAGGCTGTTTCAAGTCGAATACGCGAGGGAGGCTGTGAAAAGAGGAGCAACGGCAATAGGGGTGAAGACGAAGGAAGGAGTTGTGTTGGTTGCGGACAGGAGGGTTGCGAGCAGGTTGCTCGAACCGGACACGATAGAGAAGATATACAAGATAGACGACCACATCTGCGCGGCAACCTCTGGATTGGTAGCGGATGCGAGGGTGCTCGTCGAGAGGGCGAGAATCGAGGCTCAGATAAACAGACTCACATACGACGAGCCTATAAGCGTTAAAGAGCTCGCGAGGAGGATATGCGACTTCAAGCAACAGTTCACGCAGTTCGGGGGGGTAAGGCCTTTCGGAGTTTCTCTGCTGATCGCCGGAGTCGACGAAAAGCCCCGTCTGTATGAGACGGATCCGAGCGGTGCTCTGCTGGAATACAAAGCGACGGCAATAGGAGCGGGAAGGAACATCGTGATGGAGTTCTTCGAAAAGGAATACGACGAGAACATGAGCTTGGATGATGCAATAGTCAAGGCGATGATAGCTTTGGGAAAGGCGATAGAGAGCGAACTAACGCCGGAAGGTGTGGAGGTGGGTTTGGTTAGGGTTGAAGACAGGCTTTTCAAATCCCTGAGCATTGAGGAGATCAAGCCCTACGTGGAGAAGGCGAACGAAGTGATTAAAGAAGAGCTCAAGAAGTGAAGGAGGGATTAACAATGGTCTCCTTAGAGAAGGCAGTGATCGCAAGGCTTAGGAAGGCTGGAGAGGTATTCGAGGTTTTGGTCGATCCTTATTTGGCGAGGGACTTGAAGGAGGGAAAGGAGGTAGATTTCGAGCAATTGCTGGCGATAGAGGAGGTCTTCAAGGACGCGAGGAAGGGGGAGAGAGTTTCGAAGGAGGAGCTTCAGAAGGTCTTCGGAACTACGGACATCCGAAAGATAGTCAGGACGATAATAATCGAAGGGGAGGTGCAGATAACCGCCGAGCAGAGGAAGGAGATGCTCGAACAGAAGAGAAGGCAGATAGTGGAGTTCATAAGGAGGAACGCGGTGGATCCGAGAACCGGAGCACCTCACCCGCCGGCGAGGATAGAGAGGGCGTTGGAGGAGGCGAAGGTTCACATAGACATATTCAAGTCGGTCGAGGCTCAAATCAAAGATATAGTCAAGGCTCTTAAGCCGATACTCCCGCTGAGGTTCGAGGAGATAGAGATTGCAATAAAGATTCCACCGGAATACGCAGGAAAAGCTGTATCCGCTTTATATTCTTTCGGAAACGTAACGAAAGAGGAGTGGCAGAGGGACGGTAGCTGGATATGCGTCATGAGGATTCCCGCCGGAATGCACGGCGATCTTATGGATCTTCTGGGAAAGGTTGCGAAGGGTGAGGCTTTAACCAAAATCCTTAGGAGGATACAGCTATGATAAGCAGGAAGATAGTTTTACCGGGAGATTTAGTTTCTACGAATCCCAAAACAGCAGGTCCGGGAACTTACGTCGAAGGGAATAAGGTGTATGCGAGGGTTCTTGGCCTGCTCGACAAAACCGACACGGGAGTGAGGATAATCCCGCTGAAGGGAAGATACATCCCTTCCGTAGGAGATACGGTGATAGGGATAGTAAGGGAGGTGACCGCCAACGGGTGGATAGTCGACATAAACTCCCCATACATAGCTTTCCTGCCCGTTCTTGAAAATCCGGCGATGAAACCTAACAGAAAGCCGAACGACGTTCTGGACATCGGAGATGCCATAATAGCCAAGGTAATGAATATAGATCCGAAGATGAAGGTTACTCTCACGATGAAGGACAAGCTCTGCAGGCCTATAAGGGTGGGAAGGATAGTCGCGATAAATCCGACGAGGGTTCCGAGGGTTATAGGGAAGAAGGGTAGCATGATAAAACTCCTCAAATCCGAATTGGATGTTCAGATAATAGTCGGTCAGAACGGACTTATATGGCTCAACGGGGATAGGAGGAAGGTTTCGATCGCGGAGGAGGCCATATACATAATAGAGCAGGAGGCGCATACGGAAGGATTGACGGACAGAATCACCGAGTTCGTTAAGAAGAGGAAGGTCGAGATGGGACTCGAAAAGCCGGAGGAGAAGGAAGTTTCCGAAGATCAAGGGTGATTGTATGGAGGAGATCAAGTTAATAGTCGATGGGAAAAGGTTAGACGGAAGGGGTTTCGAAGAGCTCAGGCCGATCAAGATAGAGGCCGGAGTTCTAAAGAGGGCCGACGGTTCCTGCTACTTAGAGATGGGTAAGAATAAGGTGGTCGCGGCGGTTTACGGGCCGAGGGAAGTCCATCCAAAACACTTGGAGGAACCGGACAGAGCCATAGTGAGATACAGATACAGCATGGCCCCTTTCAGCGTGGAGGAGAGGAAGAGACCCGGGCCGGATAGAAGGAGCATAGAGATATCCAAGGTCAGCAGAGAGGCTCTGGAGCCGGTTATAATGAAGGAGCTGTTTCCCCGTTCGGCGATAGACATATTCGTGGAAGTTCTGCAGGCCGATGCCGGAAGCAGAACCGCCTGCTTGAACGCTGCGAGCGTTGCACTGGTGGATGCCGGAATACCCATGAAGGGCATCGTCACGTCAGTCGCTGTAGCGAAGGTGGATGGAGTTCTGGTTTTGGATCCGATGAAGGAGGAGGACAACTACGGCGAGGCGGACATACCCTTCGCCTTCCTGATAAGAAACGGCAAGATAGAGTCGATAACGCTACTGCAGATGGACGGAAGGGTTACGGCCGAGGAGCTCAGGAAGGCTCTTGAATTGGCCAAGAAGGGTGCGATGGAGATATACAAGCTTCAGAGGGAGGCGATAATGAAGAAATACGTGAAGGAGGAAGAGGTGATGGAGTAATGCCCGAAGACATACTGATGGAGATTAAGAAGGACTACGTCCTATCCAAGATAAGGGACGGAGAGAGGATAGACGGAAGGAAGTTCGACGAAATAAGGCCAATAGAGATTCAGACGGGATTGATAGCGAAAGCGGAAGGATCGGCTTTGGTGAAGTTGGGCAACACTATGGTGGTTGCCGGAGTCAAGATGCAACCCGGAGAGCCGTTTCCTGACACTCCGGATCAGGGGATAATAATAACGAACGCGGAACTCGTCCCCTTAGCATCTCCAACGTTCGAACCCGGTCCGCCGGATGAAAACGCGATAGAGCTTGCGAGGGTCGTGGATAGGGGAATAAGGCACAGCGAAGCTGTAGATTTAAAGGAGCTCTGCATAGAGGAGGGTGAGAAGGTTTGGGTGATCTTCATAGACATATGGGCGCTCGACGACGATGGAAATCTGATGGACGCCTCAGCTTTAGCTGCAATAGCCGCTTTGATGAACACCACCGTTCCGGCGGAGCGTTTCGAAGTCGGAGAGGACTTTCCCCTGGCGGTTAAAGACCTGCCGGTGGCGATAACATCTCTCGTCTTCGAGGACAAAATCTTGGTGGATCCGTGCTTGGACGAACTGAGCATAGGTAAGAACACTATTACGATTACGACCGATCAGAACGACAACATCGTTTCGATACAGAAGAGCGGTCCATTCCTGCTTAAGGAGGAGGTATTCGACAGACTCATAGATCTGAGTATAGAGAAGGCTAAAGAGGTTAGGAGGATTTTGAAGAATATTAATTCGTAAATTTTATAAAATATATTTAATTTAAATTACTTAAAAGAAAATTTTATCAAGCATCTATACCTCTAACGATCCTATGCCCGATAAGAGGTTGTCCGTTCTACTGTTGGCACTCGCACTGATACTTGCCGGATGTGCCGCTGAGAAGAAGGTTTCCGAGAAAACGACACCCAAGCCGTCCAAGGAAATAGTAATCGGAGTTACTGACAAGATAACCGAGCTTGATCCGGCGAACGCATACGACTTCTACACGTGGGAGGTTCTGAACAACATAATGGGCGGACTAATGAGATACAAGCCCGGAACGACTCAGCTGGAACCGTATTTGGCTGAATCTTACGAGATAAAGAATAACGGAACCGTCTACATATTCCACCTGAGGAAGGATCTCAAATTCGCAGACGGAACGCCATGCACGGCATACGATGTCGTCAGGTCGATAAAGAGGGTCATGAAGATACAGGGAGATCCCTCCTGGCTCGTAACGGACTTCGTCAAGGACGTAAAGGCTTTGGACAAATACACCGTCGAGTTCGACCTAAAGAAACCGGTTTCATACTTCCTCGCTTTGGTAGCAACACCTCCATACTTCCCGGTCAGTCCGAAATACGATCCGGATAAGATAGACCCGGATCAAACTGCAGGAGGAGTGGGGCCGTATAGAATAGTCAAGTGGGTCAGAGATCAGGAGCTCATACTCGAAGCGAACCCATACTTCTTCGAAAAGCCGAAGACGGACAGAATAGTCATAAGGTTCTACAAGGACGCGACGACGCTCAGGCTGGCGCTTCAGAGAGGGGATGTCGACATAGCTTGGAGAACGCTCTCTCCAGTGGACATAATGACGCTCAAGAAGGATCCGAACGTCAAGGTTTACGAGGTTCCGGGAGCGTTCATAAGGTATCTCGTCCTCAACCTCAACATGAGCCCGACGAACAACAAGCTCGTTAGACAGGCAATCGCCTACGCGATAAACAGAACGGACATAGCGGAGAGGGTTTACATGGGAACAGTGGAACCGCTATACTCGTTGATACCAAAGGGAATGTGGTCCCATTTGGACGTTTTCAAGAAATACGGAGACGGAAACATAGAGAAGGCAAGGGAGCTTTTGAAGAAGGCAGGATACGATGAACATCACAAGCTCAAGCTCGTTCTCTGGTGGACGCCAACGCACTACGGAGACACAGAAAAGGACCTCGCCCAAGTGATAAAGGAGCAGCTTGAGAAGACGGGAGTAATAGAAGTTCAGCTCAAGAGCGCGGAGTGGTCGACGTTCGTGGATTACGAGAGGAAGGGAGTGATGATGATGAGTCTGCTCGGATGGTATCCGGACTACCTCGACCCCGACGACTACATGACGCCATTCCTAAAGAGCGGTAGCAACAAGTGGCTCGGAAACGGATACTCCAACCCGAAGATGGACGAAATACTCGAAAAGGCCGCCACCACAACAGACATCAAGGAGAGAACGAAGTTATACGAGGAAGCTCAGAAGATTCTGGCTGAAGACGTTCCGATAATACCGCTCGTCCAAGGAAAGCTGTTCGTGGTGGCTAAGAAGAACATAAAGGGAATTGAGCTCGATCCGACGATGATACTCAGGTATTGGACGCTTGAAAAAATTGAACAATAATTTTTATTTTTTTAATTAATTTTTATAATTTCCACCAAAAACGTTTTAAACAGAATGTTTTTGCGGGATTAAAATGGGATCGCTTAAAGAATACATCATAATGCGAGCTTTACTCGTCATTCCTACCGTGTTCATACTTCTAACGCTCGTGTTCTTCATACTCAGAATTCTGCCCGGAGATCCCATCGTCGCTATGCTCGGACAGAAGGTTCCGCCAGAAGTTCTGGAAAAGCTAAGAGCGGAACTCGGACTGAACAAACCGATCTGGGAGCAATACATAGACTACCTCTCGCACGTCATAAGGGGGGATCTGGGTAGGTCGATGATATGGGGTAGGAGGCCGGTGATAGAGGAGATAATGGACAGATTTCCGGCTACGCTCGAACTAACGATTTTCTCGTTTGCAATAAGCGTTTTCTTGGGTATTACGACAGGATCGATTGCAGCTTTCAGGAGGGGAAGCAAGATAGACACGGGAATGAGGCTCTACAGCATAATCGCATACACCCTATTCATCCCGTGGTTCGGAATGCTCCTTCAGATGCTATTCGGAGTTTACCTCGACCTCCTCCCCATAGGAGGGAGGATAGATCCCGGTCTTGAGCCACCGCACATAACCGGACTCTACGTCCTCGACAGCATTCTGACGATGCACTGGAGATCGCTCGAAAGCGCCTTGGCTCACCTGATACTGCCGTCTTTAACGCTCGGAATAGTCCTATCCGGAGCTTACACGAGGCTCGTTAGGAACAACCTCATAGAAGTTCTAAATCAGGACTTCATAAGGGCTTATAGGGCGAGGGGGGTAAGGAACAGAAAGATAGCGTTCCACGCGATGAAGAACGCTTTCATACCCATAATAACGCTGATGGGATTGCAGTTCGCGATATTACTCGCCGGAGCGGTTCTAACCGAAACTACGTTCTCTTGGCCGGGAATCGGGACTTTCCTTCTTGAGAGAATACAGTATAGGGACTACACGTCAGTTCAGGGTGTGATAGTGTTCTACGCCCTTTTCGTGGCTATGATCAGCCTGATAGTCGATGTGATATACGCTCTGCTCGATCCGAGGGTGAGGTATTGATGAACATCGTAAGGTTGCCAGAGGCGAGGGAGTGGATGATCTGGGCGGGAATCGTCATAGTTGCGTCCATCGTCTTCATGGCTGTATTCGCACCGTTCATAGCCCCATACGATCCGACTGAGATGACCAACGACATTCTAAAACCTCCATCACTCAAACACATAATGGGAACGGACAACTTGGGAAGGGACATATTTTCGAGGGTGGTTTACGGTTCGAGGGTCGTTTTGGAAGTAGTATTTTCCGCAACGCTGTTTTCCATGGCCATAGGGGTTCCTTTGGGGTTAATTTCCGGATACTTCGGTGGAAAACTCGACAGAGTCCTTTCGATGGTAATGGACAGCATATACGCGTTCCCGAGCCTTATACTCGCGATAGCGATCGCGGCCATGCTCGGGCCGAGCGTCTTTAACGCGATAATAGCGATAGCGGTGGTTTACGTTCCTACATACTACAGGATGACGAGGGGACAAACGCTATCGCTCAAATCCGCTTTGTTCGTGGAGGCGGCCAAAACGATAGGAGCCGGGGATTTCAGGATAATTAGGAAGCACATCCTACCGAACGTTTTACCCACAATCTTAGTGGTCTTCACGCTCTGCGTTGCGGATGCGATTCTGACGGAAGCCGGACTGAGCTTCTTGGGATTCATAGTTTCCGCACCCACGCCCGACTGGGGATTCGATTTAAGCGCGGGAAGACCATACCTCCCGGCGGGATACTGGTGGCTGATAACGTTTCCCGGTCTGATGGTGATGCTTCTCGCCTTGGGATTCGCGCTGATAGGAGAGGGGCTGAGCGAGAGGTATCTCAGGAGGGAGATCTGATGCTTCTCGAAATAGAAGATCTCAAAGTATACTACAGGTCCAAGAAGGGAACGGTCAAAGCAGTCGATGGAGTATCCCTCCGCATCGACAGGGGTGAGATGGTAGGAATCGTTGGAGAGAGCGGTTGCGGTAAATCGACGCTCGCATACTCGATAATAAGGCTCGTTCAGGGTGAGGTTAGGGGTAAAATACTGTTCGACGGCGTCAACCTGCTCGAACTTAGCGAGGAGAAGATGAGGAGGATTAGGGGCAAGGAGATAGGCATGGTATTTCAGGATCCGATGACGAGCTTGGATCCCTTAGAAAAGATAGGGGATCAGATCGTCGAAACCATAACCGAGCATGAGAATGTGGATGAGGAGACGGCGATGAGGAGGGTGAGGGAGCTACTGCTGAAGGTGGGTCTGCCGGAAGATAGAGTCGAATCCTATCCGCACCAGCTTTCCGGAGGGCAGAGGCAGAGGGTGATGATAGCCCTCGCGATAGCTCTGAATCCCAAGTTACTCATAGCCGACGAGCCCACGACCGCTCTGGACGTTATAGTGCAGGAGAGGATAATGGACATACTTGAGGGGATAAAGAGGGAGGGAAAATCTGTAATTCTGATAACCCACGACCTCGCGTTAGCTTCGGAGAGGTGCGACAGAATAGCGGTGATGTATGCCGGATGGCTCGTGGAGATGGGGAAAACTTCTGAAATTGTTAAGGATCCTCTGCACCCGTATACGAAAGGTCTCATGGATTCCATTCCGGATCTGTGGATGAAGAAGGAAGTAAAGCCAATGCCCGGAAATCCGCCCGATTTAACGGATCCTCCCAAGGGTTGCAGGTTCCATCCGAGGTGTCCCTTAGCGGATGACGTTTGCAGGAGAGAGGAGCCTCCTACGGTAAATTTGGGAGACAGGATCGTTAGATGCTGGAGGTGGGCAAATGCTTCTGAAGGTTGAGAACCTGAGAAAGTATTACCCCGTTCACGGTCTGTTGAGGAAGAAGGGGTTCGTAAGAGCAGTCGATGGAATATCGTTCGGGTTGGATAAGGGGGAAGTTCTTTCGCTCGTAGGAGAGAGCGGATGCGGGAAAACCACTACTGGGAGAATAATAGTCGGACTCGAAAGGCCGACTGAGGGGAGAATAGTCTTCGAGGGAAAGGAGGTTGTGGACTGGAAACCGATCAGGAGGTTCGTTCAGATGATATTTCAGGATCCTTACGCCTCCCTAAACCCGAAGATGAGCATAGGTGAGCATTTAACGGAACCCCTAATAGTCCACGGGTTCGATAGGGATGAGGCCTTCGATGAGGCCATTAGAATGCTCGAAAGGGTCGGGCTTACTCCGGCAGAGGAGTTTTATTTGAGGTTCCCGTGGCAGTTGAGTGGAGGACAGAGGCAGAGGGTGGCGATAGCGAGGGCGATGATTCTAAAGCCAAAGCTCGTGGTTGCGGACGAGCCGGTTTCTATGATAGACGTCTCCCTCAGAGCATCGATACTTAATCTGCTAATGTCCTTCAAATCGGAATACGGGTTGAGCATGCTCTTCATATCCCACGATCTTTCGGTTTCGAGGCTGATTTCCGACGGCATAGCGGTGATGTACTTGGGTAAGATAGTCGAGATGGGGGACGTGGATTCCGTAATCGAGAACCCTCTGCATCCATACACAAAAGCCCTGCTTTCCGCCGTTCCATCCTTCGAGAAGAGGATAAGGTTCGAGATCAAGGGAGATGTAGCGGATCCGAAAAATCCGCCGAAAGGTTGCAGACTCCATCCGAGATGTCCGCTGGCGAAGGATGTATGCAGAAGGGAAGAGCCGGAAATGGTAGAGGTCGAAAAAAATCACTTCGTAGCTTGCCACTTAGTGCATTGACCTGAACTTCTCCAAAAGCTGTCTCTTCTTCTCGCAATCAACAAGGGAATGCTCCAGAACCTCCTCTATCTTGGAAACGGGTATTATCTCTATCTTACCCCTATGCTCCGCATCGAGCAAAACGTCGTCCACGTTGTCCTTCGGAATTATCACCTTCCTCAATCCGGCCTGAATGGCCGCCTCGATCTTCTGAGTAACTCCGCCCACCGGCAGGACGTCCCCCCTAACGCTCAAACTTCCTGTCATCGCAACGCTCTGATCCACCGGAATTCCCTCCAAAGCTGAAATAACCGCTGTAGCTACACTTATGCTTGCGGAGTCTCCCTCTACACCTTCGTAAGTTCCGACGAACTGAACGTGTATGTCGTAGTTGGATATATCCCTCCCCATGATCTTCTTCACTATCGCCGAAACGTTCATAACAGCTTCCCTCGCTATCTCCTGCAACCTTCCGGTCGCTATAACCCTTCCCTCCTCCTTGCTCAAAGCCGGAGTTATCTCCGCTATTATTGGAAGGACTATTCCGGCGGAATGTCCAATCACCGCGAGTCCGTTAACCCTTCCAATCTCCGCACCCTCCGTTTTGAAGAGCTTGTAGTCCTTCCTCCTTTCGATGTATTCGTCCGCATACTGCTCCTCTATAGTCTTGGCTATCTTCTTGGCCTTCAAAACGTGTTCAAGCCTTACTACCGGCGAACCTTCGCTCTTCGCTATGTCTCCTGCAGTCCTCACCAACCCGCCAAGCTCTCTAAGTCTTAAAGTTAGATGTCCTCTCCTTCCCGCCCTCCTCCTCGCCTCCCTTATTATTTCGGCTACGGCGTATCTGTCGAAGTGCGGAATCCTTCCATCCCTCACTACCTCCTGAGCGACGAACCTAACCAACTTCCTTCGGTTTTCCGGCGTGTCGGGCATGGTGTCGTTCATGTATATCTCGTAACCGTAACCCTCTATTCTGCTCCTCAAAGCCGGATGCATACCCATCAAAGCGTCCATGTTTCCAGCCGCAACCAATATGAAGTCGCACGGAACGGGCTCTGTCCTAACCATAGCACCGCTTGAACGCTCGCTTTGGCCGGTGATCGGGAACTTCTTCTCCTGCATCGCGGTAAGCAACTTCTGCTGGGATTCTATCGTCAGGGTGTTTATCTCGTCTATGTAGAGCACTCCCTTGTGAGCCCTGTGGATAGCTCCCGCTTCAACCCTCTCATGTGCCGGAGTTTCGAGTCCTCCCGACTGGAACGGGTCGTGCCTTACATCGCCAAAAAGAGCTCCAGCATGTGCACCGGTAGCGTCCTCGAACGGGGCGGTTTCTCTGTCCGCGTTGTCCACCAAGAGCTTAGGAACGTTTCTTTCCTCCCTCGGCATCGCGTATCTCGCAACCATGAAGAGGAGTATGGCGGCTATTATGCCCCATATGAAGTCCTTCGGACTGAGGAGGAGGGTGTATGCGATGATCATGAAGACGAGCATCATCAGGAGGAAGTTCCTCGCCTGAGCCTTCTTCATCGCCTCCTCCTTGTAGGCTTCGACTATCTCCCTACCCTTTCCGGCCGGAACTACCTTTATTTTCGGCTGGTTCGGATCCTTCGGGTTTGGGAACACTAAAATATCCTCAAGCTCCTCTTTCGGTAAGAGCTCCGCCATCGCCTTCGCGAGCATCGACTTTCCCGTTCCGGGAGAACCGATGAGCAAGACGTGCCTTCTTTGAGCGGCGGCCTTCTTTATGGCCTCCACCGCATGATCCTGACCGATAACCTGATCTATCAACCTCCTGGGGACCTCTATTTCCGCAGTCGTCTCGAACTTCAAACCGCCAACGAGTTCATCGACTTCCTTCTCGTAATCTTCCATACCCACAAGAGGAGAGGAATTCCGCTTATTAAATAAGTTGTGCAAATCGAAATTTCACACCTTGAAAGCTACACCTTCCTACCTATAACCAAAAAACCCGTATGCCACACCCTCGTGAACGGACGGGTTCCTACTCTCTTGTGCTCCAGGTCGATTCTAATCAACTCGAAGCTCTCCACCTCCCTAAACCCCTCCTTGATCATAGTCTCGTAAACCCTTCTCGTAGGCTCTATGTAGGGGTTATAGACGACGAGATACCCGCTAACCCTCAGCAGTTCCTTGGCCTTCGGAATGAATTCGACATCGTCCTTCATGTCCAGAACTATGAGATCGAACTCCTTCTTAAAGCCCTCCGCCACGAACCTGACATCTCCGACTATCTGGTGGACGTTCTTCAGTCTTGCGAGCTTGAAGTTCTTCCTCGCGATTTTAGCAAACTCCGGGCGTTTTTCTACGGTAATAACTTCTCCGAACTTGTTGAAATAGGCAAGGTAGGCCGCGAGCATACCGGTGCCGGTTCCTGCATCCAAAATGAGTGAATCGGGGCTTAAGCCGGTGTATGCTATTATAGCACCTATGTCCTTAGGCATTATCGGAGTTGCGCTCCTCCTGAAGTGCTTGAAGAAGTCCGCGGGTTTGAAAGGTAGTATCTTGTATTTTACGCCTAAATGCGTTTCTATCTCGTCTCCGTAGTTCTTGTTCCTGAGCTCTTCCAAGTTTATGATTCCGTGATGGGTGTGGAGTTGACCTTCGAACTTCTCCACCAAGAAGCTGTGCTTACCCCTGAGCAAAACTACGGGCGGCTCGATCATGATCCCTGCAACTTCAGCAGAGCTTCGGCCAAATCCCCTCCAGCCTCTTCGAGGGCTTTTCTCGCGGTCTCCTCATCGACGTTCGCCTGCTCCATTATTAGCTTCACGTCTTCATCGCTTATCTCCGGCTTTCTCTTCACGACTTCGTAGCTACCCATAACCTGAAACATCTCGACTCCCCTGCCGGTGATCTTAGTCACGTTCGGATTCTTGAATATCAGTTCCTCGCTCGAAGTCCTGATTATGACCTCCTCCGCGTCTATCTCCTCGATGTCTATACCCATCTGCTTCATCATCTTCTTCATCTGCTTTACGTTCATCGGAAGCATGATTCTGGATGATACGGGAAAGTATTAAACGTTTGCCTAATCCAGATCCAAAAGTCTCATGTAATCCTCCTCCCCGAACTCCCTGAACCTAACGTTCCTATCGATGAGCCATCTTATGAGCTTGGCGTTCGGATGGATTACAACGACCTCATCCCTGTCCATGTCGGAGTAAACGTATCTGCTGTTGTCAACGACGAAGCTCACGTCGTCGACTTTAGCCTCGTATTCGTCGTAGGAGATAGCTATTATCGTGTGCCTCTTAATTCCCAACTCCTCCTCGAGCTCTATCTTCGAAGGGATGTAATCGATTCGCTCCCAGCTGTATCCACTCTTCGGTTTTATCACGACGAAGTCTTTGCCGTCCGTAAGGATGCCGTAAAGTGCTCCTATCAGGGAGCAGATACCGCAGAGCTCCTTCAAAGATTCTTCGTTAATATCCCCACATCTTATTACCATTCCGTATCCGCCCTCGTGCTTAAGGACGGCGTAATCTATCTTAATAGGATGTTTCAGAATCGCATGGACGATTTCGACGTTTTCCTCTATATCTTCACTGACGTATCCCAAATTTCTCAACATGGCGGGAATTTCCATAACCAGAATTGGACGAGGTTTAAAATAGTTGCTCCGGTAAAGATCATGCGATGAGGGAGGATGTGGAAGTGTTTTTGAGCAATGCGGCAAAACACTTTCTGAGGGAGGGGATTTACGATTTGGCGGCATTTCACATCGAGCAGGCGTTGCAACTCTATACGAAATACATACTCGCGAAGGAGTTAGGATACTTTCCGAAAAACCCATAGCCTGACCAAATTGTTTAGGGAGCTTTCGAAGATCAATGAAGACTTCCTGAATTTTTACAGTAAGAACGAGAAGATATCGAGGACACCTACATCCTTTCGAGATTTACAAGAGGTTTATAGACGAATTCGTTGAAGTGTAATCCCACAACAGAACAAAAAGAAAAGAAAAAAGGAAAAATTTGGGGAAATTACTGCCTCCTCCTGAGGAGGTAGGCTACCGCTATTAGTCCGGCCAGTGCGAACACTGCCTCGAAGCCGGGCTGCTTCTTCGTTGGAGTCGGAGTTGGCTTAGCTGGCGTCTTGGTGGTTACGGGCGTCTTGGTCGGTGTCGGAGTTGGCGTGGGCGTAGGTGTAGGTGTTGGTGTCGGTGTTGGCGTAGGCGTGGGCGTTGGAGTTGGCGTGGGCGTAGGTGTAGGTGTTGGTGTGGGCATTGGAGTTACGTTTTCGGAGATGGTTACCTCCTTGACCACGAGAATGTCGTTATCTCCTTTGAATGTCTTTGCCCAGCTATCGGTTGGTGGCACATCATAATACGTGCTAATATTGTTCGTGAACCACATGTCGTTTGGACCATCGTCGCCGAGTGTATCCCTAACATAGAGCTTATAAGTTCCTGGATCGATGTCGCTCGTTGGTATTCTTACTACGGCCATTCCGCTCTTGTTCAATGATATAGACTCATACTTCCTTAGCTTCGTGCCTAAGTCTAGGACAACGTAGATGTGATCATATGTTCTCTCACCTACTCTGTTCTCCTTGATCTTGACTACGATGTCGTCTCCCTTCTTTACTATTGATGGAACATCGACAGTCAACTTTACGGGTTGCACTATAAACGGTATCTTAACGCTGTCAGCCTCTTCCCAGTATGGATTGGTCTCACTACCCTGCTTCTTGTATAGCTTAATCGTGAACTCATACTGACCTACTGGCAACACCTTAAGTCCTGGTTTCCATGAGGGGAACAGCCATGAGTTGTTCGTGTACGGATATATCGTTACGAACATCCAGTATATTCCATTGGATTCATTCCACTTGCTGAACTTGTTGAATCCGTGGAAGCCCGGTGGGTTACCAGTGTCTATATCTACACCATGCCCCTTAAGCTTATATGCCGCAACGACTACCGTATCGGGCTCAGCGTTTACAGCAATGTAAACATCGACCTGTCCTCCTCTGGTCACGACGACCTTACTGGGTACGTGCACGAATCCTATGTCCTGTATAATGACCGGTATCTGAACATATGCATCAGTACCCAAGTTGATGTGACTCTTGTTCGCAGGGGCGATTACGTATAGCGTGTATGTGCCGGAATCAACAGTCTTGCTAACCGTTAGCGTTATCTTGAACTGGTCATTGCTTCCAGTCTTTACGATCATCGTCGGATAGTTCTTAACGTCCCACTCTGACTTGTCTGGAAGCTTCGCAACGTTATCGAACACACCCGACTTGTCCGTGTAGATGTACAGCGTGCTAATCGGGCTGGATCCAGAGAGAACTACATCCGCACCCCTGACCAGCACAGTCCTTGAGAGTGTTGCATTTATTGTCGCCTTAACGACGGTTATAGTCACATAAGCCGAGCACAGGACATCGGTTGACGTGTATTCATGATACTTGTTGTCCTTAGTTATATAGGCAACGAGCGTGTATGATGTTCTTGCAGCGCTCGGACTTATATGATACTCATCTGAAACCCAGGATCCTCCCGTTCCCACAGCAACGGTTATATAGCTACCGACATTTTCTTCAAGCAAGTCTTTGAGATTTACATTCGTGCTCGTTATGTAGACTAACGTTCCAGAACTGACCGTTGCAATACCCTTGAACCTTATGCTCTCACCATTGGTAAACGTCAGCTTGTCCATTCTCCATTCGATCTTTGGCTTCTTAACGTTGAGATAGTACGTTTCGTGATCGTACATCGAACTTGGTGCATTCGGACTACTGATCGTTCTCGCTACAACATCGATTCTATACGCACCAGTAGGCCAGCTCAAGCTGAGCTTGAGGTCATACGGGCAAACCCATTCTCCATTTGACTTAACGTTAGCCTTGTATGAACAGTTATTGAGATCGGTTTCAGGGTTTACATTCTTGAGGTTCGTAATCTTCCAAACTCCGTTCTCGTACTTGATCAGAGTTCCGTTGGGGGTGAAGACATAGATGTAAACGTAGTTGTCGTTACCAGCATCGTACGACGATCCGGTTTCGGCTATGTTCGTCGTTCCGCTAAGCTTTATCGTCTGGGACAGATAAGCCATGCTCGGAACGGTGGCACTAACGCTGACATCTGCAACTTCGAACTTCTCAGTAGCAACAGTGCTACCCGCGATAACCTTTATCTTCCAAGTTCCCGAAGTCTCGTTCTTAAATTCAGTCGTGTTGGACGTATCAACGAGGAATATCTGCTCGGTTCCGTTGGATCCGCCAAAGTAGAGATACTTCGTTATCGGCGAGTTGTCGAACGGACCGTAGACCTTAACCGTAACCTTACCGACGTATCCCTGAACCTTTATCTTAAACTTGGCGATGTCTCCCATAGCGATCGGAGTCCTCGGGTTCATCAAGCTTATAGATACTACTGGAGACACGGACTTGACGTATATTATGTGAGCACCAGCGTTTGTCGGTGCATTCGGATCGGAAATGTTCCACTCGGAGTTAGGTCCGTTGGTTATTATTATCGTGTAGTTGCCAGGACCGAGCTCGGTCGTGTCAACAGTGAACTGTGCATAGGTTACTCCCTTACCCATCGTGAAGGACTTAGCGATTAGACCGTTATCCAAATTCTTTATGTTTATGGTCGTGTAGTAATCGGTGTTCGGTTGATAGTTATAAACGTCGAGCGTTATCACGTTGCCGTAGTCGTATTGGATAACTTTCGGATACTGGTTATACTTGTAGTCGCTCGCCGGCGAGAACTTGATCATGTATTTAACGCTCGTTCCGTTGTAATACTTGAGCTGGATGTTGTCGATCGGTAAGTTTGTGCCAGTATCAGAAGCAACTACATTTATAGTTGTGCTAGTTTCGTTGACAAGTGTAGTATTATTATAGGCCTGAGCCTTTATCGTTAACGTTCCAGTTGTCTTCGGGAATACCTTTAGCTGAACTAACACCCAGCTGGGCGACGTATAGTTTTTATTGTAAGTTATCTTTGCTATAATTTTGGCGGATGTAGCCGAGTAGCTACTTGAGAGTTCACTAACATTTATAGCAGTGGCATTCTTCAGAACACTTACACCAACGATCTCCGCATTGCAACCGTTGATGTTTACATAGAGCGTCGTCCAGTTCGTAGCAAGTCCTGTAACGTTGACATCCAATGCGGTGTAGTTCAGACCGCTGATCACGTAATTAGATACCTTGTTAACGCTGGCGGTCTTGTTGACGC
>JALSOQ010000003.1 GCA_026986375.1 Archaeoglobaceae archaeon | reverse complement strand
GATAGCCTGCAAATCGTAATCAACGACTATCGTCATCTTAGTCCAGCTCTTCCTCTTCTTCCCACTCCTCTTAGCGTAATAGAAACTCGAATTATCCTCTCTCAACCCAGTGGAATCTATTGCTAAGATATCTAAATTCACGTTCAACAACTTGGCACTCTCTTCTAACAGGTTCTTCAAATCTTCCTCCTTCAGCCTTTTCACAGCTTTACATATCGTCGAATAGTCAGGAACTTTCTTCAGGTTCAATGCAGACCTTAAAACTTCACTTACCAAAAACTCTTCTTCCAAATCCCTATACGTCAAATTGTAGATGATTCCATACAGAAACATGGCAATTGACTGCCAAAACTCGTACTTCTTAGGCCCCCTCTTACTACTGTACTACGGTAGAACCTTCTGACATATCTTGTAACATTTCCTCGCCACTATCTCCCTCTTCGTTATCCTCACACCCTACCCTTGCTACTTGTTACTCTTAATCTTTTTCAATAGAATCCTGATATTCCTGAACTTTTTAAGTAGGCAGGAATTGCATCTTGCTCATACTCTCACGTCTTCTAGGATCTTCTTGAGAAAGTTCATATCCATGAGCTTTCATTATAACCAAGACATTTTAAAATTAAGATTTTAAGGAGTAGAAGAGTTGAAGCTGGTGATAGAGATATGAAGGTCATATTCGTCTGCTCTCCCTTCCAGGGAAAGCAAGAGAACATAGAGAAGGCGAAGAGGTATTGCAGAATGCTCGTTGATATGGGATACATTCCGATAGCACCTCACGTTTACTTTAGCCAGTTCATGGACGATCACAACCCAGAAGATCGCAAAAGAGCTTTAGAGATGAATAAGAAGCTGTTAGAGTTCTGTGATGAGTTATGGGTTTTCGGAGATGAGATTATGGAGGGAATGAGAGAAGAAATAGAACACTTCAAGAAGATTAAGGGTGAGGATAAGATAAAATGGATCGGAGATTCTTACCTAACCTCAAGGGATAAATCCACTAAAGGTTAGGTAAGACACGATGGAGAAATTGTCTCCAAAGAACTATTGGCTTAAGAGGACGTATGTCTGCGGAGGATCCACAACTTAAAGAAGGGATCGGAAACCACATATTTGTCCTTAACTTTATTAATGATCTCCTTTCTTAGTAGACCTTTAACAGCCACTTGAACGTTTGATGCTCTTTTGAAACCGTATTTCTGAAGGAACTCGGCTGAATACAGGTCAGTTTCACCCTTACTTAACGCTACGAGAACTTTTCTTTGGCTGAGTGTTAATTCGTCCCATATCGTTACGTAGGCGTCTGCTTCCTCGTGTATTATCTCTTCAATCGTTCTAACGACGTCGTCAACGCTAACACTCTTATTACCGACAAAAGCGTTAAACCAAAGTCTGTGACAGATCATTTGAGTGTAGTAGGGATGGCATTCAGTCACGTCGAGGATCTTATCTATAGCGTCATCATTAATTTTAATACCGCTGTTCTCGAACTTCTTTCTTATAAACTCCTTAAACTCCTCTCTTGGGATTTTGTTGAGAGTTACGTGCATTCCGAAGTTGTAAAATGGGCTTAAGGTTGAGCGGAAAATCTTCTCCATCATACCCCTCTTGCTACCTACGAAGACGTAACAAACATCCGTATGTCTTTGAAACGTAGCTCTCATCTTGGGTAAGACATCCTCTTCTAGTTCTGCAACTTCTTGAAACTCGTCGAAAACGACTACTACCCTTTTCTTTAGACGTTTTGCCAACTTTTGAGGCAACTCTAACGATTCTTCAAACGCTTTATCCTCTTCCTCCAACGAAAATTCTACTTCTACGTCTTCACTCAATCTTATCTTCGGTCTAACGTTCCTAAACAACCCTTTTATAACTTCCACGATCTTCTTAGCCTTCCAGTTTCGAACGACTTCGGTAGCAATCTTCTCCGCCAGTTCCTTCTTCGAAATTATTCCGTAGCAGTCTATCCAAATGGATACGACGTCCAACTCTTGAATTGCGTTGTATACGAGGGAACTTTTTCCGTATCTCCTCGGTGAGTATATTATGACGTTTTGCCCACTTAAAATGGCGTTCTTTACGAGTTCCAGCTCTTTCCTCCTGTTCGCAAAGTTTTCTTTTCCTACTATCTTACCGTAAACGAACGGATTCTTCATTACACTATCACCTGTAACACTCCAAAGTGTAAGATTTTTTATATCTTTCGATGTAAGACCTCAAGCTCTTTGGACTCTTAAAAATGAGGATTCACATTTAAGTCAATTACAGAAAGTCGTTAAGAAAGCCTCGCACTTTACAGTGGATGAGTTGGCAATTAGGTTTGTCTAAATAGGGCAATCTTTCTTCAAAATTGGCTTTAAATTTTTATTTATTTGCCAAATATTGCACTTTGGCAACTACTGGTAAGGGCGGGGTAGTTCACGAGCTTAATCCAATTTGTCGTTTTGAAAAGTCTTTATCTTACTTTCCAATGTACATCCTTATACATCTTTAAGTTCCAACATTTCCTCAGTCTTGGTGCCATATTCTACCTAAAAACAAACTACACACCTTAAAACAAACTACACACCTTATGTATGGTCAGTTTGTTTTGGGTAGTTTGAGGTTGGTTACTTGTGTGATGTACTAAATAAGATCCTGAAAAGAATTCAAAATTTTATAATAGGGTTTTATTCGGCGGCTACATCAACATGTGTTATTTTCCCCACGTGTTACACCTGTGTCCGCTGGTATTTTACCGGCGGACACCCGAGGAAACCTTTTTAAGCTTTAAATTCAAACGAAATCTGAAAAATAAGAGAAAAGAGGTGGAGTTCAAGATGTTTGATTGCAATAAGTCTGTAGGTTCTAACATAGCCGTTGTTGGTTTCGGAGGAGCGGGAACGAACATAATCGCTAAGATCGTTAAGAATATCAAAGATAGAGACGACATAATGCTTTACTACGTGAACGACGAAATGAGATTGAAAAATGTCATTTTTTACGAATACTCCGAGCGTAGAGAACTTGTGAAGGAACTCTCGGATTACAATTGGGTAATAATGACCGCCAGATTAGGCGGGGGAGGTGGAGACTCGTTAGTTTACGTTGCAAATAAACTCAACAATGCATACTCCGCGTTCGTTGTGTTTCCGTTTTCGGTTGAGAGATCTCGAATTCGCGAAGCTATAAGACAACTCAGTTCGCTCGATAAAACGCGGGTATTCGTAATACGGTTAGACGTCCTACGAAAGACTGTCCCATACCTTAGGCTCGATTTGGCGTTAAGTCTTGTAGATTGGGCGGTAGTGGCGGGTATACTAAATTTGGTAGGGGGGATTGTATATGCCTAGCTGGAAACTTCATAGAAAATACGGCAGATAGAGTTGATAAAGAGTTATGCTGAGGAGAGAGGATGGGACGTAGAGATTCTCAAAGATATAGGTTCTGGACTAAAGGAAAACAGGAGAAACTTTCAGAAACTGCTGAAGATGGTAATGAATAAAGAAGTCTCTAAGGTTATAATAGCATATCCAGACAGGTTAACGAGGTTTGGATTCAAAATCCTCGAAGATTTCTTCAAAAGCTATGGGACTGAAATAGTTGTGATAAACAAGGAGGAAAAAACTCCACAGGAAGAGTTAATCGAAGATTTGATTACCATAATCTCGCATTTCGCTGGGAAGTTATACGGTATGCGTTCGCATAAGTATAAGAAGGTGGTAGAAGGTGCAAAGAAACTCATACAGGATTGTTAGCTATAAGGTTAAGCACAACTACGATGTGAAGAATTTTCTGAGTAGTTATAGGTATCTCTTGCAGAAGGCGATAGATGTCATATGGGATAATATAGAATGGAAGAAAAAGGGTAAGAGATTGATTCCGTTAATTCCCAAGTCCAAAGAATTTAAGCGAAGCTTAAGGAATTGTTTACTTAAAAATTGGAACTATGCATCCCACTACGTAGATTCGGCGATAAAGACAGCTTACTCAATCCTAAACTCGTGGAAAAGGAATTACCTTAAGGGAAGGAGGAGAGTAAAGCCAGTAGTTAAGAGAAAATTCGTCAGAGTTAAGGAAACTCTATATGTCTACAGAAACGATAAGATTAGGGTTACTGTTAAGCCGAGAGAAGTTTATTTGGAGTTTGATTTGACGAAGGTATGGTTTAAGAAGAGAGTTGAAGGTTGCGATTTGGGGGAGTTAATCCTGAAGGAAGATGAGCTAATTATAACGTTCAGAAAGCCTCACACTCCACCAAATCCTTCAAAGAAAATTGCTTGGGATTTAAATCTGCTTAGCATGGATAGCTTTTGTGATAGGGGTTGGATTAAATTCGATTTAAAACCTCTCTACACTTTGCACATAACTTACGAGAATAAGAGGAGAAGAATTCAGAGATTGAGCAAGACAAAACCAAAGACGGCAAAAAAGCTAATGGAGAAATATTCCAAAAGATACAGAAATAGGGTTCGTGATTTTCTGCATAAGTTAACTACTGAGATTGCGGAGAATTTTAAAGACTATGAACACGGTTTCGAAGATTTAGAAAAGCAGGGAATGTTCACTAAAAGAAAAACTCATAACAGGGTTATCTCTAAACAAAACTGGAAGCAGATAATAGCCCTAATGAGTTACAAAGCTAATGTAAGATTGTTAGATCCTCGTAACTCCATAAAGACCTGCCCCAGATGTGGTGGAAAAATGAAGCACCGAAAGGGGCAGGTTCTTGAGTGTAGGTGTGGTTTGGTTATTAACAGACAGTTAAATGCTTCAATAAACCTCTACCTAAGGATGTGGGGTTTTCCTTCTTCGATGAGGGTTTGGGAGGAGTTTATCCTCCCAATCCTGAGAAGGAGTGGGGTTACCCTGAAAGGGGACGAGACCGATGACTTGCTCCCGATGAACCCTGAGGGAGCTGAGGTTGATGTGTCCCAAGGCGGACGTATGTCTATAAAAGACTACGTCCGCTGAACCCCATAGTCGATCACCAGTTCACTTTAAAGCTTCCGAAATCCGTTACGATCTCATCCGGCTTAGACGCTCTGAGCCATTGCATCGAAGCTTTAATCGGATACTACTCGAATCCGGTAATAGATGCCATAGCCTTGGAAGGGATAAGGATAGGGTTCGAAAACCTCCCCATCGTAGCTGAAAACCCCGACAGGGAAAGCAGAGAGAAGATGATGCTCTGCTCCCTCATGGGCGGTATTGAGATAAACTCCGTTCCAACCGGTTTGGCTCACGCTATGAGCTATCCCCTAACCGTAAACTTCGGTATCCCCCACGGAATGGCAGTTGCAATCGTTCTCCCTCACGTTTTGCGATTGATGAATTACGAAGAGAAGTTGAGGAGGATGTCGGAGGTTTTGGGAGGGGATGCGATAAAGAAGCTTGAAGAGCTGATAGGATTATTAGGAATTCCGGAGAAGGTCGAAGGGCTGAGTAAAGAGCAGTGCGAGGCTTTTGCGAGGGATGTAATGGCCAACAAGGAGAAGCTGAGGAACAACGTCAGAATTCCGACTTTTGAGGAGGTTAGGGAGATTTACATGACTTTGAGGGGGGTGATTCTTTGAGAGTTAGCATGTGCGGTGTGGACTTTCCGAATCCCTTCCTACTCGCATCCGGCCCGCCGACGGCGAACGCGGAGCTGATTTCCAAGGGATTCGAAAGGGGATGGGGTGGAGCCGTCACCAAAACCATAGTCGGAAGGGGTGTTAAAATAGAGAACGTCTCTCCCCGTTTGGCGGTGCTGAAGTGCGGAAGTAAAGTGGTCGCCATGCAGAACATCGAACTCGTTACGACGAGGACTTTAGACGAATGGATAAAGGACATCAGGAGCCTAAAGAATACTTGGCCGGACAGGGTTCTGATAGGAAGCGTGATGGCAACTTACGACGAAAAGGAGTGGCAGAGCGTGGTGGATGAGGTTCAATCCGCCGGGGTAGACATGCTCGAACTGAACCTCTCGTGCCCCCACGGAATGCCTGAAAGAGGGGCGGGAGCGGCGATAGGACAGAATCCGGAGATGGTTAGGGATGTGGTTTCATGGGTCAAGGATGTGGCATACGTTCCGGTTCTCGCCAAGCTGACTCCGAACGTTACCGACATTTCCGCAATAGCGAGAGCGGCGGAGGAAGGAGGAGCGGACGGAATTTCGGCGATAAACACGGTTTTGGGATTCGTGGGCATCGATTTGGACGGCATGAATCCGATTCTGAACGTGTCGGGAAAAACATCTTTCGGAGGTATCTCCAGAATGGCGATAAAGCCCATAGGCTTAAGATGTGTTGCGGAGATAGCCAAAGCCACGAACTTACCGATTTCCGGCATAGGCGGGATTTCAAGCTGGAGGGACGCTTTGGAATACATGCTTTTGGGAGCTAACACCGTTCAGGTTTGCACCGCAGTAATGCTCAGAGGATTCGGAATAATAGGGGACATGATCCACGGGCTGAGGAAATTCATGGAGGAAAAGGGATACGGAGAAGTTTCGGAGGTCGTCGGACTGGCTCTCAAGAGCATCGTTAGCTTCGAGGAGCTACCCAAGGAGAAGAAGATTGCAAAGATCGATACAGAGAACTGCTCGAAATGTTACTCATGCGTTAAGTCATGCTCCGACGGTGGATTCAACGCGATAACGGTTACTAACGGCTATCCCGAAGTCGATGCAAAAAAGTGTGACGGTTGCGGGCTCTGCGTTTGCGTATGTCCCAACGGGTGTATTAGGCTGGAGGTGGTTTGAATGCCCGTTTATCACACTTGGAGCAGACAGAACGTTAAGAGTTTGAAGGTAGTTAAGGCGGAAGGCTGTTACTTCTACGATGAAAACGGCAAGAGATACTTCGACATGTCTTCCCAGCTGATGTGCTCGAACTTGGGTCACGGAAACAGGGCGGTGATAGAGGCGATAAAGGAGCAGGCGGAAAAGCTCGCATACATCGCACCGGGTTTCGACTGCGAAATTAAGGAGAGGGCCGTGAAGGCTTTGCAAGAGGTAATGCCACTAAACTGCTTCTTCTTCTCCACATCAGGAACGGAGGCGAACGAAGCTGCTATAAAGATTGCGAGGATGTTCAAAAATACAAGATAATATCGCGTTACCACTCCTACCACGGATCCACAGCGGTATCGATAAGCCTTACTGGAGATCCGAGGAGATATTTCGCCGAGAAGGTGAGGTGCACGATAGAGGGTGTAATCTTCGCTCCCGATCCATACTGCTACCGCTGTCCTTTTGGAAGAGAATATCCGGGATGCGATTTCGAGTGTGCGAGGTATTTGGAATACGTGTTGAAGAACGAGTGGCACGTTGCTCGATTCGTATTCGAGCCGGTGGTTGGAACGAACGGAATCATAGTTCCCCTGAAGGAATACTATGAAATAATTGGAGAGATAGCCGAGAAATACGAAATCCTGCTCATTGCGGATGAGGTCATGTCGGGCTGGGGAAGGACGGGAGAATGGTTCGCCGTGAACCACTACAAGTTAAAGCCGGACATAATAACAACCGCAAAGGGAGCGACGGGAGCTTACATGCCACTGGGAATCACAGCTACAACCGAAGAGATATACGGGTTCTTCGAAGAGAACTTCTTCGCTCACGGGCACACCTATTCCGACCATCCTATGTGCCTGGCTCCAGTTCCGGCGGTTGTAAAGGAGTTCAAGAGGCTGAATCTGCTCGATCACGTTAAGAGGATGGAGTAGTTCATGTCGAAGAGGTTGAACGAGATGAAGGAAGAGCACGTTTCGATAGGAGATGTAAGGGGAATAGGAATGTTCTGGACGATAGAGTTCGTCAGGAATAGGGAAACCAAGGAGCCTTTCGTAACGAGAAAGGACTTCATGGAGGGAAGACCGTCCATAATCAAGGAGATTTCGAAGGCTGCGATGGAGAGGGGGGTTTACGTTACCGGACCGGGATGGGGTAATCATCTGATGATCGCCCCCCGCTGATAGCGAAAAAGGAGGAGCTTGAGGAGGCTTTCGACGTCCTCGACGAGGTGATATCTATTGCCGACAAGAGTCGAGCTTAACTGGTTTCGCGATCTTCCAGAAGTGATCGAAAACCATCTCCACCCATTCTATGAAATCTCTGTCGTTGGATAAAAAAACGGGAGTCGCCTTATCCGACTTGAGGATTTGAAAGAACCCAAATCTACCGTCTATTACACCTAGCTGGAGAGGTAGGTCGAGAACCTTTATCTTCAGATTTTTTTCGATTTTTTTCAAATCTGCAAGACCTCTTATCGTTTCGATTCTGTCGTCAACTATTTCTCTCGAATATATTATTCTGAATTGCACACCTCTTATACAATTTTCGACGACATTCTTGACTGTGTCGCAGTCCATGGCTCTGCATATGTACTTTCCGTAACTATCGGCGTTCGAAAGAGCTGCCAGCACTTCCTTCATTGCTGAATAAACATCGTGCTCCGCTCTGGCTTTAGATAGATTCGCGAGACCTATCTTAAGCTCCGCCGGAAGGACGCTCATAAGCTCTATAGCATCCACGAGCTCTTCTATGGTAACTATCCTCTCCAACCTCAACACAACGTCCAAAAATAACAAACCTAAACCCGTTATTCCGTAACACCCGTCGCTGAACTTTTCCACGAGATCGAGTCCAAGCAAAGCGTTCAGACACCTCGACAACCCGCTCATGGATATGTTACAACCGTTTTCCCTAAAGTGTCTATGTATCTGAACGAGATTGAGAGGTTTACACGACAAAAAACGCAAAACGTCAATTCTGTTAGATAATCCGAGCTCTTTGAGGATGTTTCTTAACTTTTCGTTCATTGTGATCATTTAGTTGTTAAATAATATAATTTTGACTATTTTATTGTAACAGCCAAATTTAATATTTTGGTTTTTAATTTAACTATTAATTTAACTAAAATATATTTTCGATTTAAGCGCAACGTTAAATAACATTCCGGCGACCATTATTTCAGCCCCAAGTCGGGGAGGGGGTGGAGAGTGCTATGCACCCGATGAAGCTCCCTGCGATCTTGGGGCGACAGAGCCATGTCGATTGGTCCCCGGAGGAGTTAGGTATAGGCCGTCAATGAATCCGGGGCAACCCCGACATGGCACAATCCCGGTGGGGTCAGCGGTCTTGAGTGAGTGCTCGCTCCCGATGATAGACCGCGTTAGCTACCGGGAAGATACCTCGCTATTATCTCCTTCATTATTTCCGTCGTGCCTTCTCCGATGTCCAGAGCCTTCGCATCCCTGTATGCTCTTTCAACGGCAGATCCCCTTATCATTCCATGCCCTCCATAAATCTCGACAGCTAGATCCGCCGCCCTCTTAGCCGTTCTTGCGCTCAAAAGTTTGCACATCGCACTGAGCATTGCTATGTCCTCTTCGGTTGCAGTTCTGTAGATGAGCGATCTAAGAGCTTCTATTTCTGCAAAAACTTCGGAAAGCATCCATCTTATCCCCTGAAACTCGATGATGCTTTTGCCGAACGCTTCCCTTTCTTTCGCAAATTTAACCGCCAGTTCTAAGCATCTCTCCGCTATTCCCAATCCCAAAGCAGAAAAAACTACTCTGCTCTTCGAAAGGGTGGATAGTATGACCCTTAACCCCTTCCCCACATCCAAAAGAACGTTCTCTTTCGGAACTTCGACGTCTTCAAATCTTACAGTCGCTATCCCGCTACCTCTCATTCCCATCAGTTCGATCTTGCTCGTCCCAATTCCATCGCACCTCTCAACGAAAAACGCCGTCGGTTTATCTTCAACCCTCGCCAGAACGATGAAGTAATCCGCGAACATCGCGTTCGTTATCATTGTCTTTTTTCCGTTTAAGATGAATACGTTACCCCTACGCTCTGCCTTAAGTCTGACGGACGAAACGTCGCTTCCAGAATGTGGCTCGGTTACGGCAAAAGCTCCTACGGATTTAGTTAGTGCTCTAAGCCAGTCCTCATTTCCGAAATCTTTAACGCAGTTTACGACCATGTGATGGGCCGCCACGCTCAAAGCGAAACCGGAGTTGACTTTGGCCAACACCTCTACAACCTCGCACAGCTTGGGCAAATCTTTTCCCATACCGCCCAAATCCTCGGGAATAGTCACGGCCATAACTCCTTTCTCAAAAGCGAGACTCAAAAGTTCGGAGTCCATCTCATCCTTAGAATCCATTTCATAGGCCTTTACCGAGGCCAGCCTTAGAAGCTCTTCCATGAAACCGATTCCGCTTAATGCTATATATTGTTTAGTTAGAAAGCGACCCCTTTAACAGAATGAACTCGATTAGACTCACACAGCGTATATAAACAGATAACACATCAGGCAAGATTTCGCGAACTAAGGAGTTCTTCGATAACAAGTGCTGGTAAGCGAATTTGCAGGTTATATAGTCTGAAACCCAGAAAAAATACGCAATAAATAGCGGGGGGCCGATTTGAACGGCCGATCTGCGGGTTATGAGCCCGCCGGGATTACCTGGCTACCCCACCCCGCTTCGATAGTTAATCTGCTAAATTCTGTATTTAAACTTTATCCGAAAAACACATCAATCGTGTAAACTTAATCCCTCAAAGCAGTTATAAGCTTTACGTTCGATACTCCCTTAAGCGTCGTTATCTTGTCGATGAGCTTCTTTATCCTCTTCATGTCTCCCTTTACGAGTATCATTTCGAGGCAGTAGTCTTTGTTGAGGTGGACGTGTAGGGTTGTGGTTATGACGTCCAAGAAGTCGTGCTGAAGGGATATTATCGCGTCGCTAACGCCTTTGACGTGGTGGTCGTATATGACGTTCACCACACCAACTATCTCCCCTTCCTCCTTTTCGAGCCACTTGTATTCCATTATGTAATTCCTTATCGCATCTCTGATCGCCTCACTCCTCGAAGAATACCCCCTCGTTCTTATTATGCTGTCGAACTCTTTTAGGAGGTTTTTCGGTAGACTCACTCCGATCCTCGTTATGTTTTCCTCCATACTTCAGCATTCGTTATGCTTTATAAAAAACTTTTCTCGAATCTGACCCAAACTTGAGCTCCCCTCGGAATTCTGACCTTTATCGGCCTTTCGAATTCCTCCGCACCCTCCAAAACCCAAGCGAAAAGCTTGCAGTTTCCGGCGTATTTCTTCAAGTCCTCGTAGCTGACTCTGTGCTTGTCCGAATGCTCCGCAAGTTCTTCGGGAGTGAAGGGGCCTAAGACGTCCACTATCTTAACCTTCCCCAAAATCCTCCCGTTGGATACTATGAGAACTTCCCCTCTTACGTTCGTTCTCCTCTTCCTTATCTCCCAAACCTTCTCCCCTCTAACTATCAGCGAGGCGTATGGCTCTCTGACTATCAACCCTCTCATAAACGAATTCTATTGAGTCGCGACAAATTAAAAAACGTTCGCTCGGAATTTTTTCAGATGATCGGAAAAATCGTAGGGAGGGAAATTCCGAAGTTCAAGCACCGCTGGTTCGGAACCCTCGACGTTGAGGTTAACGGGAGAACTTACACCCTCTATACAGCAGGAGTGGCGAAGTGGCTCTTCGAAGGGGATAAAGTTGAACTCGTCGTGAAGTCCAAGCCGAAGGAGATAAAGGGATCTTTAATCCTCTTCTTCGACGATTACGAACTGTTCAGATTCTACGGGAAGGATAAGGTGAAGGTTTGGCCTTACTGGAGCAAGGAGGTTACGTCGCCGAGGTTCAGCCCGTTCGGGAACGTCCTATACGAATACAGAATTAAAGCGAGGGAGGCGGTCTTCGAATCGGACTTCGAAGCTATAGCGGAGTTGGAACAATACCACTACGCATCCGAAAAGGAGAAGATAGCCCTATGGCGTTGCGACAGTTGTGAGGATATGTTCGAAGCGAACGTTAAGAGGGAATGCCCGAATTGTGGAAGCGAGGACGTTCACATAGTGGAGATTAAAGGCTCTACTCCTGCATCTCGCTTTCTAATTTTGGAGTTGCTAAACAGAGAGGAGTTCGAGCCAAGAATAGTGGCATACGTTCGAGTCGATCCGCCCATACCTCTGATGCACCGCAGAATGCCGGACGGTAGGATAATCAGAAACATAAGGGAGAAGGTCTTTCCATACTCTTGGTTCCACCCCGTTTACAGTCCTGAGCTGGTTATGAAGAAGTTGTTCAAGGAGTTGAGGCAGAAGTTCAGCAGAAAGGTTGCGAGGCAGAAACTGTGGGAGATCGCGAGTTGGGAGGCTATGAGGAGGAGCAACACCGCCTGTTCGAGAATAGCGAGGGTCGTAGTTCATCCCGACTACAGGTCGGACGGACTGGGCGTTTTGGCGGTCAAGCTTGCGATAGAGTGGATAGAGGAGAGGAGAGTTCCGGAGATGAAGAAGAGAAAGCATTTAGTGGAGACGATAGCCCAGATGGCGAGGTTCAATCCGTTCTTCGAGAAGGTCGGGTTCAAATACGTTTGGGATACGGCATCCAGAAGACCCGTCCTATACTATCCCCTAACCGAACAGGCGGAGAGGTATCTAAAGAAGTTCTTCGAAACCGACGAAGTTGCTAAGGAACACAAGGGAAGGCTCTGCGTATCGAAATACGGGAAGGTAGAGCCCTTGAGCAAACCGATAGTTTTCAGAAACGTTTCGAAGGTTTTCGTAAACGACCTCGACGTATCCAAGCTCGATAAGGAGGTTCAGGAGTTGCTTTCAGCTTTCGGTGTTAAGCATAGAGTTATAGAGAGGCAGGTTATAAGAAACGCGAACTTCGAGATAAATCCGGGAGAAATAGTGGCGGTAGTTGGAGCGAGCGGGGCCGGAAAGACTACACTTCTGAAGCTCATACTCGGTGCGGTTACGGATTACGAATTCGAGCCGACAACGGGGGATGTGGAAGCTCCGAAGGCGAAGGTGGGAGTTTTGATACCTCAGGAGTTCGAGCCCGAGTTCGGGGATGAAAGTATCCTCGAACACGTTTACGAAAAAACGGGTGATCTGCACGTTGCGGTCGAAATTCTGAACAAATCCGGGTTGTCGGACGCCGTCCTTTACAGGGCTAAATACAGAGAGCTTTCCACCGGACAGAAGGAGAGAGCGAAGATAGCGTCGATTTTGGCCGAAAAGCCGAGCCTGATACTGATAGACGAATTCGCCTCCCATTTAGATACCCTCACTGCTATGAGGGTTGCGAGGAAGGTGGGGGAGATAGCGAGGAAGGCGGGAATAACCCTCGTCGTGGTTACTCACAGAAAGGAGGTGATAGACGCGCTGGAGCCGGACAAGATAATATACGTCGGATACGGGATTACGAAGGTTCAGTCCAAATAATTCCTGAGCTCTTCGAGGCAGAACTTAACCCTATTTTCCAACCCGATGTCGGGGACTTCAACGATATTCTCCCTATCCACGAGCAGTTCTATCACCAGATCCTGAATTTCAACGCAGTTGAGATCGTAGTCCCTAAATCCGTCCTTCTCGCAATTCCTTAGAGGTCTGCAGAGGAACACGAGATCGTATCTTCTATTTCCCAAACTTCTGAAGAGGGATACGTATTCTCTGAGGGTTTTCCAATCCATCGAATTCCAGAAGACCGTGTAGAACAGGTTGTCGTAAACCGTTCTATCGCTCAGCACGATTTCCGATTCATTCAAAGCGACGTTCTCCTTTTCGATCTGAGCTTTTAGGACGTCGAACTGGAACTGGAAGTGTTTGTCGCTCTTCCTCAACTCCTCCAAACTCTCGAATCCGTAGCACCTTCTGTATATCTCGAAGACTTCCCTGACCACTTCCTCCACGAGCGCTACATCGTATCCCATACCTCTGAGTTCTTCAGCCAGAACCCTCGCGAGCGTCGTCTTTCCGGAATTGCACGCCCCTGAAAATCCTATCAGCATCCCGCGTGAATTGAGCCGTTGGGAATAAAAGCTTAGCCAGTTGAAGATTTATGAAAAAATTTAATTTCTAACGAGCCTCCTATACAGCTTATCTCCCCAGTATATGTCCACTACGAGAGGCATCTTTCCGGGCAAAGCGTGGCTCGCACAGGCCAAGCAAGGATCGTAAGCCCTTATGGCCATCTCAATCATGTTCAGAACCTTTCCGTCGACTTTCCCGTTCCTGATCAGTCTCTGCGAAGCTTTCTTTATCGAAAGGTTTATCGCCGGGTTGTTCTGGACTGTAGCGACTATAAGATTAACCTTCTCGACTATTCCCTGACTGTTGGTAACGTAATGGTGGATCAGAACTCCACGCGGAGCCTCCACAACTCCAACACCTTCTCCCGGCCTCTTCTTAGGAATATTCCTGACATCCTTCCGCGTTACGTTCTCATCCTGAACGAGCTCAAGAATCCTTTCCGCCCCATAGAGAATCTCTATCAGCCTCGCCCAGTTGTATGCCAAGATGTTGTGAACGGGCTTTCCTCCGAAGAATTCGAACATCTCCCTGAACGCATCGTTGGCGAGAGGAGTTGCCATGCCGTCCGCAACGTTCAACCTCGCGAGGGCGTTTACCCTGTATATCCCGCTTTCCTTTCCGTCGACGAACCCCTTCCACCCTATCTCCTTGAGGTAGGGGAACTTAACGTAACTCCAAGGTTCGACGTGCTCCGCTATATGATTTAGGTAGTCCTTCCCTTCGAACTCGCAGATCACGTTTCCTTCGGGATCCACGGCCCTGAGGGTTCCCTCGTAGAAGTTGACGTTCCCATTCTCATCCACCATCCCCATG
The DNA here is from genome assembly GCA_026986375.1 of Archaeoglobaceae archaeon. GTDB lineage: Archaea > Halobacteriota > Archaeoglobi > Archaeoglobales > Archaeoglobaceae > WAKM01. The sequence continues at coordinate 3,000 of JALSOQ010000003.1, read as the reverse complement.
TAGTTCGTTTCCTGATAGTAAACGTCCCTCTCCTTTACGAGCTCCAGAATCTCCTCGTTCTTCAAAACCCTCTCTCTGAATATTTCGAGTCCCTTCTTTCCGAATTCTACGAGCTTTTTCGCCATATCCTCTATCTTCTTCCTGTCGTCCTCCTCAAGTGGCTTGGATACGCCACCCGGGAGACCGAAAACGGGATAGGTCGGATGTCCGGCGAGTATCTCCTGAATCTTTTGGGCGTAACCCCTGCACTCCAAAGCTTCAGCAACTACATCCCTCCCCAAAACGTTGAGAAGTCCGAAGATGTTCCTGTCCTTCGGATCCGCGGAAATCAGCAGTAGATCGGGAAGGGCAAGGGCGTAGAAGTGTAGCATGTGGCTGTGGATTACGTGGGCGTTGTAGAATATCTCTCTGAGCATCTTAGCGGTTTCCGTCGGCTCCACTTCGAATACCGCATCGCACGCTTTCGTGGAGGCCATGTGATGCGCTCCGGGGCAAACTCCGCATATCTTCGGAGTTATTCTCGGCAACTCCTCGACGTGCCTTCCCTCACAGAACTTCTCGAACCCCCTAAACTCTACAACTTGGAAGAAAGCATCCGCTACGTTTCCTTCGTCGTCCAAAATTATCGTGACCTTACCGTGACCTTCGAGCCTCGTAACCGGATTTATCTCTATCTTCTTCATTTCAGATCACCCAGCTTGGATTTGGGTAAGCAGAACTGATACAACAGCCCGACCACATCCTTAATCCTGTCCACCGCCTCGGTGATCCTTATGGGTGGAAGGTAGTCCTCTCCAGTCCCCGCCATGGCTATGGCGGTGATCGCTTCCGTTCCGAAGTCGAAGGCGTTCGGAACCTTTCCATAACACCCCCTGCACGGCATGTTTACCCTAACACATCTCGCACCGCATCCGCCTCTCGTAACGAATCCCAAGCAGATTATCCCCTGTTCGAGCAGGCACCTCTCCTCATCCGCAACCACTTCGTGCGGGCGGTTTATGGTAGGAGGTCTAAGGAAAGATTTACTCCTCGGACACTCGTAGCAGAGGGATTTGTCGGATGCGAGAACCTTCTTTTCCGGTCTCTCTCCTTTCTTCAGCTTCAGCATGAGTTCTACCATCTCCTCTATGGTGGAAAGCGAAGGGGGACATCCCGGAACGTAGTAATCGATGTCCACCACATCGTCCAACGCCTTTACATCTTCCAAGAACTTCGGCAGCGTTAACTCGAATCCGTCAACCTTCGTAACCTCCTGCGGAATCTTTCCTTCCGTCGTAGAGGGAGTTTCGACATAAGCGGTCTTCAGGATATCCTCAGATTTGAAAAGGTTGCCGAGTCCCGGAATTCCTCCAAAGCATGCGCACGATCCGTATGCTATGAGGACATCCACCTTATCCCTTATCAGCTTCAACTGCTCCTCCTGCTCGGAAGTTCTAACGGCTCCGTTCACTATCGCTATGTCCGCTTCGGAAGATTTAAGATCCTCCTTCTTGAAGTCCAGAGCTACCGGCCAGTATATTATTTCGAACTCCTTAACGACGTCGAGTATCTTGACCCCCAAATCCAATATCGATACGTCGCAACCCCCGCACGAAGCGAGCCAATCCACGATGACCTTCATGCTCTCAACCTCTCCGTCATCTCCTTAATGGCCTTGGCAAGAGGCCCCCACATCGCCACACCGATAAACTCCCACCTCAACCTCTCGGGATTAACCCCAAGCTGTTTCATCGCCTCCTTCATGAGCTTGATCCTCTTCGCCGTTACGTAGTTCCCGTGCCCGTGATGGCAGTTCTTCGGAGGACAGCCGGCAATCAGAACCCCATCAACTCTCTTAAGGATTTCCAAGATCGTTCCCGCGTTCACTGATGACGAGCACCTTATCCTTATACTCCTGAAGTTCGCCGGTAGCTTCAATCCCTTAACCCCCATCAGATCTCCCGCAGCGTAGGAGCACCAGTAGCAGAGCAATGCGAGGATTTTGGGTTCCCCCTCATTGGCGTGCTTGAAAGCAACCTCCGCCTGATCTATGAGCTGTCTGTCCTCGAAGTTCATCAGCTGAATGGCATGATTCGGACAGACGGAAACGCAGAGCCCACATCCCCTGCAGAACGCCGAATCCACCTTCGCCCCGTCATCCTCCATCTTTATGGCGGAATGCGGGCACATGGATATGCACAACCCGCATTTGGAGCAGAGATCCTTGTTCACGTATGAAACGAACTTGTCGAGCTTCTTTTCTCCATCCTTCAGAGCCTCGTAAATTCTCATGGCTACGGCACTTCCGGATTCTACGCAGTTCTGAACTATCTCAGGCCCCTTGGCGGTTCCCACGACGAAAACCCTATCGACGTAAGTTTCGTTCGGATTTATTATCCTCGGCTGGAATTCCACGGGGAATCCGAACTTGTCGGTTAAAACGCCCAGCTTCTTCAACAGCTGAGCCTCCGCGGGAACGAGAGCTTCCGCCAAAACTACCATGTCCGCCTCTACTTCCTCCTTCTCACCGAAAACCTTGACCTTCAGCTTCCCGTTCTCGGAAGTGATCTCCTCCACCTCTCCCCTCACGAATTCCACGCCCTTATTCTCCACCATCTTGTAGAAGTCCTCAAGCTTGAATGGAGTCCTTATATCTCTGTAAACGATCGTTATTTCGGTATCGGGATAGAGAGTGGCTATTCTGTTCGCGAGTCTCATAACTACGGAGCAACATATCTTGGAACAGTAGGGAACTCCGTCCTCACTCCTCGAACCTCCGCAAAGGACGAAAGCTATGCTTTCCGGCGTTTTTCCGTCGGAAGGCCTCTTGAATCCCTTCGTGAGCAACCTCTCGAATTCGAGGGTCGTCAGAACGTCCGGATGACCGTAGTTAAGCTCCTCTATCCTCTTAAGATCGAACCCCTCGAATCCTGTAGCTATTACGACTGCTCCGAAGGAGTCCTCGATTACTTTGGGTTTAGCGTTGAGGTTTATGGCGTTTGTCGGGCATACTTCCAAGCA
>JALSOQ010000002.1 GCA_026986375.1 Archaeoglobaceae archaeon | reverse complement strand
TATGTAGTCCAACCGCAACTCGAAACGATTTTTATGACGAACCAAGCTTAGATGCGTTACAACTACGATATTCCGAGATATTTTGGAATAACTAAACTGCCGGATTTAGTAATTTTTGGCTTACCGAAAAATTTTGATTCCATAAATTTTAGAATGATTTTAAAACGTATTTTTATTAAATATTTATTATATTTTATTTTTAATATGGATAATATTTCAAATAATATTAATAAACTAAAATAATTTTAAATATATAATTAACTATAAAAATTTATAAATTTATACATTTTTCTTAATAATATATTTTACCTTATAGAAATCCTTATATATTATAATAACAATCATCATAATGGTGAAAGTGAATGATGGTAGTGGATATAAACAAACTTGCAGAAGTCATAAAAAACGCAATAATGGAAGAGTTGAGCCGTGAGTTCGTGAGCTTTAGAGAAGAGTTGAAAGCGACGATAGATACGTTCAGACTTTCCGTAGAAGATGTGGAACGTAGGTTGGACATCTTCGAAAGTAAGATAGACGGACTGGATTCGAGCGTTGTGGATATGAGTGTCAAGTTTCAAAACGCCATCGGGTATAACTCAAAAAAGTTGGACGAATTTTCTCGAAAACTCGAGAAGTCCAAGAATGATGTAATATCGAGTATTTCTGTGCTCGAATCGAACGTTTTAAAGAGATTCGACGAACTGTCCAAATCCGTTTCGGGATTGACGAACGACTTTAATAGACTGAGCAAAAATACGGAGAGCAAATTAAATACAATTATTCATGATTGTGATACAATATATAAAGAATTGATTAAATTAAAGAACGAATTACAGAAATTAGACGAAAAGAACGGAAAGAATCTGTTGGAGATTCAGACGAAATTGGAAAGACTTATCGTTAATGTTTCCGAAAGTCTAATGAAACTTAACGAATTTAGAGACAGAATTACAAGAATCGAAAACGACTTCAACAGAAGGTTGCAGGAGATGTCGAACGAAATTGGTAGGATCAAGATGGACCTAAAGAAAGTAAAGATTAGGGATGACTACCTGAATGAAATCGTTGCAAAGATAAACGAAGCGAAAAAGAAATAGTTGAATGTTCAGGTTTAAGTTCAGTTACAAGGAAACATATGTAACGATATTAGCGGAAGAGGAGAGGTTCTACAAAGTCGCAGTAAAAGCGATAATCGAGGCGAGGAGAGAGATAGAAGATAAGATCAAGAGAGATCCTTTTTTCTACGTGACACTCGAACCGATGGACTGCGATGGAAATATCGTTGGAAGGATGTGCCGTGCTTCGAAGCTCGCAAGTGTAGGGCCAATGGCGGCTGTTGCGGGGGCGATCGCTCAGTATGCAGTGGAGAGAATGGTTGAGGAAGGTGCAAACTTTGCGGTCGTTGATAACGGTGGAGATATAGCGATGTTCTTGGACAGACCGATAACAGTTGGTGTTTACACCTATACGACGAAGCTGGGTTTCTTGATTGAGAAGAAAGGATTCTACGCCGTTTGCACTTCGAGCGGGACTATAGGGCATTCGATAAGCTTTGGATTTGCCGATGCAGCTACTATTTTCGCTAGAGACGCTTGCGTAGCGGATGCGTTTGCGACAGCCTTGGGTAACGAGATAAAGCAGAACTTCGGTAAAACCGATGTAGAAAAGACGCTGGAATCGTTCTGGAAAAATTCGAAAAAATATATAGAAGGGGCGTTGGTGATTAAGGGTGATGTAGTTGGATTTGTCGGTAAAATACCAAAACCCGTGAAGGCGGATGTCAAACCGGAACTGATAACGAGGGGATAACGTTTTTAACCTTTTGGAATTTAAGAAGGCCATGATAGACGAGATAAAGATAACGAAAGCTATAGCGAGCTCTTTTATGGATAAGTTTCTGAAAGGGATAGAGTGCGACGTCGCGATCGTTGGTGCTGGCCCCTCCGGGTTGACAGCATCATACTACTTGGCCAGATCGGGTTTCAAGGTTTCGATTTTCGAAAAGAAGCTCAGTTTGGGAGGAGGAATTTGGGGAGGAGGAATGATGTTCAACCAAGTCGTCGTTCAAAAGTCCGCACTCGACGTTCTGGATGAGTTCGGAATATCCTACGAGGAGTTCGACGAGAACCACTACATCGTCGATGCGATAGAGCTCGCCGGCACCCTGATATATAAGGCGGTTAAGGCGGGTGTCAGCGTTTTTAACCTTACCACTGTCGAGGACGTCATGATAAAGAACGGAAGGATTTCTGGACTGGTGATAAACTGGAGCGCGGTTGAGATGAGCGGTCTGCACGTCGATCCTATGACGATTTCGGCGAAGGCGGTCGTTGATGCTACCGGACACGATGCGGTCGTTTGCAGGCTCGTGGCCAAGAAGGCGGGGAGGCTCGAAATAAAAGGAGAGAGGTTCATGCACGCCGAAGAGGGAGAAAAAGGAGTCGTTGAGAGAACTTCGGAAGTTTTTCCTGGGCTATTCGTTACGGGAATGGCGGTTGCGGCGGTTTATGGCCTTCCGAGGATGGGGCCGATATTCGGGGGAATGCTTTTGAGCGGGAAGAGGGTTGCGGAGCTCATATCCGAAAAGCTGAAAGGTAAAGCAAGATCGTAGGGACTATCAGGCAACCCATGCAGTTTATCCTCCTAACTTCAAAGATTACCGTTAGCAATCCTATCAGAGTTGCTACGGAGAATACCAGCAGTCCGAACGATCCCGTTAAAGCGTATATCAAAACCAACAGCGTAACGAATACCGTGGAAGAAAGCTTCAGCTGATCGACCTTCGAAACTACCCTGCCGGCCGTAACGCCGAAGAGCAACGTCAATACGGTTCCGGCCAATGCGGAAATCAATCCTACGAGTAGGAAATCCGAAACACTCAAACCGACTCCCAACTTTTGAATGGCTCCGACCGCACCGCTCCTGACTCTGTGAATAGAAAAGAATACCGCAAAACAGAGTAAGGCGTTTGCAGTGTTCGCGGAGCTTATTGCCGAAACTATCCTCTTAGCATCTTTCAGGTGGTTGGAAGCTATTACCGTGGCTATTCCGGAGCTTATCCCCGGGAAGAGAGAAACCAAAGCTCCGGCGAGACTTCCAGAAAAGACATCCTTAACTTTCGGAAGTTCGAGGGAAACTTCTTGCGGTGGAATCTTCGACCCCTTCAACGCCGAGACGATTAAAGTGGGTGAGGAGAATAGCCCGGTTAAAAGCGGTAGCAGGATTGCATCCCCTCTATCGAACGTGAAGAATCCCAAAAGTCCGGATAGAACGAAAATTAGAGATGCCGTTACCCTCTTCCTCCAAACGGACAGCGACCCGCCGAAAACATCACCTCTCTCTCCGGCGATCATCGCAACGGAAACTGCCGATAGTAGGAAGGGCGTAATCGCCACCAGATACGATTCCACCTTACTTAGTAAGAGCATGAACAGCAGGAATATCGGTAGAGAGATTATAAAGGAAAGTAGGCTCGAATAGGCTGAGATCGATGTGGCGACCACTCCTTTTCCGTCCAAAACGAGTTCGTGGGTGGGAAGGATGGCTATCGCCGTATCTTCATCCGGAACGCCCAAGAACATCGAGGGAAGGATGTCGAGGAACGTGTGGACTATCGCGTTTGTGAAAACAACTACTGCGAGTTCCTCGGGGGTGAAAAAGTTTCGTAGCAAAGCGGAGTATGAGACGATGAATGCGGAAAAAGTGTTTACGTGAATACCCGGAGTTAACCCGCTCACGATCCCCAAAATTATACCCAGAATTACGGCGTTAAGCATAAGTTTTCGAGTGAAATTAAAAATATAAATCTAACCGATCTTTCGAAGGGATTATATACGATACATACGATCTAAATTTCGAAATGCAACAGATCGCGATAGTTGAGGCGGTCGTGAAAATCCTGAAGAAGGCCGGTTTTGTAGTTACGGACTTAGTCGAGACTAAGCCGAGGTGTTTCGACATAGTTGCGAGGAGGGGTGATGTAATCCTCCTTCTCAAGGTTCTCTACAACATAGATTCTCTCAAGCCCGAAATGGCCGAAGAAATGAAGGTCATCGCGAAGCTCCTCAAGGCGAGCCCCATCGTTGTGGGTGAGAAGTTCAAGTTCGACTTCTTGGAGAGGGGTGTTGTTTACAACAGGCACGGTCTCCCCGTCATAAATACGGCGACGCTTTACGATTTCGTCGTAGAAGGTATAGCGCCGATGGTTTACTCCGCTCCCGGCGGTTATTACGTGAAGCTGGACAGCGAGAAGATAAAGGAGATGAGGGAAAAGCTTGGAATTTCTTTGGGAGAGATGGCCAAGCTCTTGGGCGTTTCGAGGAGGACGGTAAAGAAATACGAAGAAGGGATAGATACTACGGTCGAAACCGCCTTGAAAATAGAGGAGATCCTCGGAACCTACGTCATAAAGGCCATAGACATCCTGAACTTCGTGAGCGATGAGGATGTTGAGGGGAAGGAGCCGAAGTTCAGCGGGGAGGAGGCGAAGATAATAGAGCAGTTAAGGGTGATAGGCATTAAGGTCTATCCGATCAAGCACGCACCGTTCGATGTGGTCTCGAAGGCCGACGATGAGAATATACTTACCGGAGTTAGGCAGGTAAGGGAGATAGACAGGAGGGCTTCGATTTTGGGCAGGATTTCGGAAGTCCTCGAAACTAAGGCGGCTTACATCGTCGAGAAGAAAGTTAAGGCGGAAGTGGACTCGGTGGTTTTCGTCATGAAAGACGAATTGGAATGCGTTAGCTCACCCAAGGATTTCGTATCCCTCATTCAGGAAAAGGCCTGCAAGAATTGATCAACGATACTAATCGGGAACTGTATGGGTGATCGGATTGGAATTCCACGATAGAGAGAAAGAACTCAAGAGGCTCATGAGAATTGCGGAATTCGAGCCTCACACGATCTACTTCATCTTCGGACCGATAAATTCGGGCAAAACCGCTTTGATCCAAGAGTTCATCAGAAGGTTGCCCGAAGATTTTGCCGTGTTTTACGTGAATTTGAGGGGGAAGTTCATAACGGATTATCACGATTTCGTAAGGATGCTTTTCAGATTTGAGAGCGGACGATTGGAAGAAATCTTAAAAGGTATCGTCAAGTCCTCGACGAAGTTTTTATCCATGAAAGGCATTCCCGTTCCAGAAGACGTGATAGATCTTATATTCACCAAAAAGAGGACTGAAGATGTTTTCGAATTCCTTGAAGAGTATATATCGAGGGTTGCAAGGGATAAGAGACTGATTTTAATTTTGGACGAACTACAGGTTATTAAAGATATCAGGATCGACGGTATGCTTATTTACAAGCTCTTCAACTTTTTCATAAGGCTAACGAAGGAGCTGCACCTCTGTCATGTGTTTTGCCTAACATCCGATATTCTGTTCGTTGAGAGGATTTACAATACCGCTATGTTGCACGGCAGAGCTGACTACATAATCGTAGACGACTTCAATTTCGAAACAACTAAGGAATTTCTGAGAAAATACGGTTTTAGCGACGATGAAATAAGTTTGGAAATACTTTGGAGGTAAACCTATCTATCTCATCAAAGTTTTGGAGAATAGGGAGAACCTCAAAGAATTTTGTGAGGTGACTCTTGAGATAAG
>JALSOQ010000001.1 GCA_026986375.1 Archaeoglobaceae archaeon | reverse complement strand
CATCTCCGCTATAACCTTAGTTCCTTCAACGTTTATTTTGTAGGCAAGCTCCTTCTCGACTTCGCATTTATCGACATCCGTTAATGCTGCGGAATGGACGATAGCATCCGGCTTAACGTCTTTGATCGCTCTAATAATGCTATCTGAATCTGTCAAATCCAACTTAATTGGCTCGCCGAACTCAGGCTTGTGGTTATTATACCCAGAATAAACCTCGTATCCTCTTTCCAGTGCAATCTCTGCAACCTTGCTTCCCAGAAGACCGCTTCCCCCAGTGATGAAAATTCTCATAATACCACCTCATTCAATAAATATAACATCGATACCGATCTCTTCCGCAATCTTTCTCTGCTTGTCATCGCTCGTGAGCAGTTTTCCGATCTTCTTCGCTTGGGCTATATACAAGGCATCGTAAACCGTTATGTTCTTATCCATGGCGATTTTTACCGCATCTTCCAAGTATTTTTCGAAGGGTTCGAAGACGACTACTTCCCTAAGCTTTTCCAACGCTTTGAACATTTTATTAGCTTGTTCTCTTGAAATTCTGCCATACAACACGCTATGCTTCCATATCGCATTCGAGACCTCTGCCAAAGCCAAGTTTAAGGAGTAAGGTTCGTTTAGCAAATGGTTCCTGACGTCTCTCCAGTTTTCCTCTCTCAATACGTATTTGGCCAGAGAAGAGGCATCAATTGCTATCACGATCCTCCCTCACGTAACTCTTGGCAATTCCGACCTCAGCTTCGGGTATGTCGGAAAGCAACGAATCGATCTCCTCCAACGCCTTTAACCTCCTGTATTCCCTAATCCTCTTCTCGATGAACTTCCTTATCTCCTCGCTCCAGTTGATGTTTACTTCCTTCATCATCTTCTTGAGCTCCCTCGGAACCCTCACGCTAATTACATCCATGTATTACGTTTGTGTATTACAAATATTTAAGCGTTTAGAAGACTTCTCCTCTCTCGATTAGCTCCTTTAAGGTTGGCCACTTCTGGTCTTTTGGTGAGATTATCGGATTGTCGATCGGCCACTCTATTCCCACGTCAGGATCGTTCCATATCAAACCACTTTCGTATTCTGGGGCATACTCGTTATCGACCTTGTAGATCACCTCAGCTTCATCGCTCAAAACTAAAAATCCATGGGCAAATCCTCTCGGGATGTACAGCATGTATTTGTTGAACTCCGATAGTATTACCGCCACATACTTCCCGAAAGTCGGCGAATTCCTCCTCAAATCGACTGCGACATCGTATATAACACCCCTAACGCATCTGACTATTTTAGCTTGAGCATAAGGCTCCTTCTGAAAGTGCAGACCCCTCAAAACTCCGTATTTGGATCTGGAATGGTTGTCCTGAACGAACTCACCCTTTATCCCAGCCCTCTCGAATTCCGACTTCTTGTAGGTCTCCATGAAGAAACCTCTCTCGTCCTCGAAGACCTTCGGCTTTATAAGAATTACATCCGGAATGCTCAAACGGACGAACTCGAACGGCATGCTATCACTCCATAACCCTTCTCACGTCAAGCTTGTCGAAATCGCTATCGAACGAATATATCTCCTCTACGCCGTTCTTCATCATTATCACGTAAGCTATCGCATCGCTCAATCCAACATCTTTCTCCTTAGCGATTTCCAAAGCTTTCAAGCAGTCTTTCTTCGTTACATCGAAAACCCTTACGTTTCCGGACAACAGCAAAAACTCTTCGACCTTCAAAGCGTCTTTCAGCGGTAAATAGCTCTCCAGCAGATTCGCTATCTCTGCCAACTGCACGACGGTTATGCCGACCTCTTCGCCATCGCTTATCCTCTTAACTATCGCCTTCGCGGACTCCTTTATCCTAACCTCGTGGGGCTTCAATTCTCTCTTAGGTTTGATGAATGCGTGAACGAACACGCTCGCATCAACGAACCTCAAGCAGCTCCCTCCTAACCGACTTCCATTCGGATAGATCCGATTTTACGTCAACCTCGATCTTATCGAAGAATTCCGTTAGATCCGCCAACTCATACGGTTCTATGACGATCCTGTCTTTTTCCACTTTCAGAACTACCTTTCCCCTCTTAACGTATTTTTCCCTCCACTCCTTGGGCAGCACTACCCTTCCCTGCCTATCCAGATTTTTTATCATCACCACATCGGACGTCATGGTGAAAATTTTTAGTAGTGGAATTACTTAACCGTTACCACTTTAACTTCCAAGGGGTAGGATGCAGAACCTTCTCATCCGCCAAAGGCTTCCACCACCACTCGTTTTCGAGATACCAGTTCACAGTTTTCCTAATCCCCTCCTCGAAGCTGTGCTTAGGCTTCCAGTTCAACTCTTCTCTGATCTTCGAAGAATCCAAGCTGTATCTGAAGTCGTGACCCGGTCTATCTTCGACGAATTCGATCAAACTTTCATCCTTGTCCATTATGCTGAGAATCGTTTTAACGACATCCAAATTCGTCTTCTCTTCTCCGCTCGATATGTTGTAGATTTCCCCTTTCTCTCCTTCCCGCATAACCAAATCTATTGCCTCGCAGTGATCCAAAACGTATATCCAATCTCTGACGTTCTTCCCGGTTCCGTAAATCGGAATCTTCAGATCCATACTTGCTCTGATGATCGTTTTGGGAATCAACTTCTCTGGGAACTGATATGGACCGTAGTTGTTCGTGCACCTCGTAATGCAGGCGTTTAAGCCATATGTTCTAACCCAAGCCAAAACAAGCATATCTGCAGCGGCTTTCGTTGCAGAATAGGGAGATGAAGGCTTTAATCTATCTTCTTCTTTAAAACATCCCTTCACGATATCCCCATAAACTTCGTCGGTGGAGATGTGAACGAGCTTAGCTTCTGGATTTACCTTTCTGATCGCTTCGAGTATTGTGAAAACTCCGATGACGTTGCTCTTCAGAAACGATTCCGGATTCGATATACTTCTATCGACATGGGTTTCGGCTGCGAAATTAACGATTGCATCCACATCTCTGACAAGCTTGGAAACGAGCTCGTAATCTGCTACGTTTCCCTTAACAAAAGTGTATCTTTCATCACTCTCTAAATCCTTAAGGTTGTTCGGATTCGAGCCGATCTTCATAACATCTAAGTTTATCACTTCGATGTCCGAATATCTCTCAAGTAAATACCTGATGAAGTTGCTCCCTATGAATCCCAAACCGCCCGTAACCAAAACCCTCATAGCACCACGCTCGAATTGTCTCCCAAAACGAACCTATATCCCTTGGGCTTCGAGTTCTCCTCAACTATTCTAACGTTCCTACCTATCAGACACTCTACGAGCCTCCCCGCATTCATTATAACGCTTCCGTCCATTATAACCGAATCTTCGATCTCCGTTCCTTCAACGATGCAATCCCTACCTATCGATGTGTATGGCCCGATATAAGAGTTCACGATCCTCGAATTCCTTCCGATTATGCAAGGACCCTTCACGACTGAGTTCATAACCTTAGCTCCTTCCTCTATCACAACCCTGCCCATAATCCTCGAATTCTCGACCAATCCATCGATTTTCTCTTCAATTTCATCCAAAACGAGCCTGTTAGCTTCAAGAATGTCTTCTGGCTTGCCAGTATCCTTCCACCACCCCGTAACTATCGAAGCTTCAACCCTATAGCCGTTATCGATTAACCATTGAATTGCATCCGTAATTTCCAATTCGTTGCGCCATGAAGGCTTTATGTTCTTGCAGGCCTCTATTATCACAGGTTTGAAGAAGTAAACTCCGACCAAAGCGTAATTCGAAGGAGGAACCTTTGGCTTCTCTATCAGCCTCTTCACCCTTCCTTTTTCATCAAATTCTGCAACTCCGAAGCGCTGAGGTTCTTCCACTTCCGTAAGCAAAATCAAAGCATCCGGATTCAGCTCTTTAAACCTTTTTGCGTGCTCCACTATCCCATCTCTCAGTATGTTGTCTCCTAAATACATCACGAATTCCTCGTTATCCAAGAATTCCTCAGCACATAAAATCGCATGCGCCAAACCCTTAGGCTCTCCCTGATAAATAAACTCGATGTTCGCATCCCAATCGACAGATCTAACAGTCTCGATAACCTGCTCCTTGTTCGGCCCGACGATTATCCCTATGTCTTTTATTCCAGCTTCTATCACATCCTCTATCGCGTAAAATAGAACGGGCTTGTTCGCAACCGGAATCAGCTGTTTCTGTTGAGAATACGTTAGAGGTCTTAAACGAGTTCCATATCCACCCGATAAGATCAAAGCCTTCATCGATTAACGATACATTTAACCCTTAAAAATCCTTTTTGTCAGTAGTCCTCTTCCAACTTCGAATTGAAGTCTTCGTAGAACTCTTGCAAATACCCCTTCAGCCTTCTTTCGAACACGGATACGTCGAACTTTTCGGCAAAGCTTCTGATCTTGTCAGGATTGAAATCCATGCTTTCAAACCTCTCAACGGCCTTCTCTATTCCTTCAACGCTACCGTCGTGCAGGATACCGTTTACGCCATCCTTAATGAACAAACCGGGAAAACCGCTTTTAACGCATATGCACGGCTTTCCAGATGCGTTCGCCTCTATAGGAACAATTCCGAAGTCCTCGTTTATCGCGTTGAAAACCACAGCCTTACACTCGCTCAAAAGTTTCAGCTTCTCATCTTCCGAAACAAAACCGACGTATTCAATATTTTTTGAGTTCTCGATCAGCTTTATAACTTCAGAATATGCGGTCCCCTTTCCTCCTGCTAATATCAGTTTTTCTCCCAACTCCTTGAAAGCCTTAACTATTTCAACGACACCCTTCTCGTAATCGAGCCTGCCCAGATACAGATAAAAATCTCCAAACTCCTTGAACTTATACCTCCTTAATTCTATAGGAGGATAAAGAATTTTCGAATCCCTCTTAAGGTATTTCCAGAGCCTCCTCTTTATTATGGGACTGTTGACGAGGTAGTAATCGACCCTTCTATCCACAGCAACGTCCAACACCCTCAACCTCGAAAGGATGATGTTGTAAAGAAATCTAAGCTTCGCTCTTTTAATCCTCTCGTGATATAGATCGTAGAGCCATCTCGGAGGGGAGTGGCAGTAGTTTACGTGAACAATATCTTCAGGGGTTATTATCGCTCTCGCCGTGGAACCGGAAGTTAGCAGGATTTCGAAATCCTCATACTCCCTTAGATTCATGCTCTCCCAAATGAAATATTCCCAAGCTCTTCCCATGGCTTTGAGCATGATTCTATTAAGCGGACTTAAATCGCCGTAAAGTTCGACGAACTCCACATTTCCGAAGGGATTATCCGAATCCGGAAACTTTCTTAGTGTGTAAATCCTCTTTACGCCAAGACACTCCGCAACCTTGGTTATCAGATACTCTGCACCGCCCCAAGACCTAACGCTCCAATGCGCTATGGCAACTCTCATAAGGAAGAGTTATTAAAGCGTTTAAAATCAATTCCATGGGATGCGTGTAGCTTTGGGAATATGCACGAGGAACAACGAGGACACCATAGAGAAACTTCTGAAGGAGATCGTTAATCAGACCAAGCTTCCGGACGAAATAGTGTTCGTAGATTCGAGCGAAGACAGAACTCCGGAGATAATTGAAAATTTCCTAAGCCGGTATTCGATCAAATTCAAGATAATAAAGCAGAGAGGGGTGGGTGTTGGAGATGCGAGGCAGGAGATATACGAGTATGCAAAAGACAGGTTCGATCTGATAGTTTTTCTTGACACTGAAAAGTATCCGATGAGCAGAGAATGGTTTGCGAATCACGTCAAGTTTCACGAAAAAGGTTACGACATCGTTAACGGAAGGCTTGTTGAGAG